>PAZC01000043.1 GCA_002716045.1 Opitutia bacterium | reverse complement strand
CAACCACATCAACAACTACATCTGCACTCACACCTACAACCACATCAACAACTACATCTGCACTCACACCTACAACCACATCAACAACTACATCTACACTCACACCAACAATAGAACCATCATTATTTATTAAACATTCAGCTTCTCCTAGTTATAATAAAAATTATACTAAAATAGAATATAAATCAATTGGTATAATATCTGGAACATCTGTATTAGCTGGTTTAATTATTTATAGTTTTTGTTATATTAAGAAAAGAAAAAGACGTGTTAGAGTTCAAGATGTTACGGGAATATCTATGGAAAATATTGAAAATATGAGAAATATTGAAATTGCACCTCCTATAAATGAATAAGGCTATATTCTAAATTCATGGTTAGGCATTCTTTTCATTACTATTTTTTTTCGAAATTCTATAAATTGATTAATTATATAATCTATATTATTACTTTCACCATTATAATCAGCATCAATTGATAAAGAAATATAATCCTCTTTTAAACCAGTTCGTAATACTTTATTATTAATATCCCATACACCATTACGGAAACATACTAAATTCATTTGTCTATCTAATTTTTTGATAAAGTCTGAGTCGTAAAATAAATAAATACATTCACGACATATTGTTTCTTTAAATGATACATTTTTCAATTTTGTTATTAAATTATCAATTTTAATTATAGTTTCTTCATTATGTGATGATTCTAATTTATATTTCTCAAATAAAGCTACAATATTATTTGATATTTCATTATAAGGACCTAATTCAGTAACTTTCCATTTATTATTTTTAAAATGATACCATAACTTATTCTTTAATTTTCCACAAACATATTCACCCTTGTATAAATAATATACTAATTTGGCTATATCATAGCTATAATTACTAAGGCAATTCTCTAGTAAATCTAAGACTTTTTCGTCTCCAAATATATTATTCATTTAATAATATATATTATAAAAAAAATTTTAAATGTTTTTATTGAATTTATTTTGAATTTTGATTTAAGCAACTGCTACAGATGGTGTTTTAATAAAATGATGCTTCATATATTTTTGTAGATTGAAATATGACAATTGCTCATCTCCCTTCAAATCTAAGAGTTTGGTTAATTCTTTATTTGGTTGAATTTGTCTTTTATCTTTTTCATTACGAAGGTCATGCTCAATAATATATTTATTAATTAATTTAGTCACTTGATTACGTGGAACTTCTTCTTTTGGATCTAGTGATAGAAAACTAGCCATTTCTGCTGAAATCTTTGATGGTTTTGCAAATCCACTGGGTTGTCTGTCAAATCTCTTTTTCTTATGTAAAGTCTTATTATGGTCTTTTAGTACTTTAACATAATTTTTTTGTAAAGTTTTCACTTCTGATTGTACAGTTTTCAATTGATTTACTAGTGCTACTACAGTTCCCAATAGAGTATCTAATTGAGAAGTAATATTATCTTCTAATTTCATTTCAGGTACTTTTTCTAGATCCGCACTAGCACTAAGTCTAGGAGTAAGTGTCTTCTTCGCAACAGTATCTGAAACTGCTTCCTTTTTAGTTGTAGGTTCCGGTTCCGTTACAGGTTCTGGTTCCGGTTCAGTAACTTTATTTACAGGGTCTTCTTTTACAACAGATTTTACTTTCGTAGCCTTTTTTCTAGGTGTAGTCTTTTTCTTAGCTGTTGTTTTTTTTGCCCCCACTTTTTTGTTCCCCGATTTTGCTCCAGTCTTTGCCATTTTTATAATTATATTTTAATCACAAACCTTTAAATGGTTTATATTTTTCATATTTTAGTCTTAACTAAGATATTTAAACGCAAGACTTTGAAATAATTCATCATCTAAATATTGAATATCTTTAATATTAAAATTTAGATTAAATTTTATAATTAAATTACCATATTTACATATATCATGTCCTTTATCATAAAATCTAATCCCTCTATCATAATATATTTTATCCTCTAATTCTCCATAAAATTGCTGTTCTAATTCTATTATACTATTATCTAAATGATTTATTTCTCTTTTAATACCATATAGATATTCGTAATAACTAATATCTAAATTATAAATAACATTATAACCATCTAATTCATAATCTCCTTTCAATATATTTATTAAAATTTTAACATCCCCTCTATTTGATAATAAATCTTCATCTCCCTTCTCTTTAAAAAAATATTCCTTTTTATAATTCATTAATACAATATAAAAGTTTTCTCCCTTTTTAGTTAAGACTGTTTTCCCATTAATCTCCTCTTTTCGTAATACTTTTATTACTAATTTTTTATAAGTAGAAGAGAATAGTTCTTTTAATGGTATATCTAAAGTGATTACTATATCTTTTATTTTATTTTCATTATGTTTAGGTTTTTTATTAAAAAATTTTTTATTAAAAATATTATTTTCGTCTGTTATATAATTATATAAATTCTTTATCATATCAATATAAATATTTAAATAAAATGTGATATCAATATCCTCATTAATTTCATCGTTTAACAATCTTTTATAACTTTCTGTTATTGTAATAAATTCTTTACAACTATTTAAATCTGGGTTCTTATCTGGATGAAATCTTAGTGCTAACTTTTTATACGCTTTTTTAATTTCATCTTTTGAAGCACCTTCATTTAAACCTAAATTTTTATAATCGTTCATATTATAATTAAATTTCTAAATAAATTTAAATGATTTTTGTGAATAAATTAATAAATAATATTACAAATTTATATAAATTTATTAATGATAATTGTTTAACTAATTTAACTGATTATGATATTCCTCATATCAATTTATACGGACCAGATGGTTCTATGAAAAGATTTTATGCTTATTATATTATCAATAAACTGAATAATATTAATATTAATATTCAAGAATTTAATATTCAAGAACAGAATATTTTAGTTAAAAATAATAATATTAATTTTAAATTAATTAATCATAAATATTTTAAAGAAATTAATTTATATCATAAACTAAATAATGAAAGTAATATATTAAAATTTTATATAATGCCAATTATAAAAACTAATAATATATGTACTAAAAAACATATATTTATTATCAATGATTTTGATAAATTAAAATTTAATTCCTATATGTTATTACGAAGAGTTATGGAAATTTATAGTAATAATGTATTATTCATATTTATATCGTCTAATTTATCAAAAATACCTGAAGCAATTAGAAGTAGATGTTTAAATATTAGATGTCCTTTATTAAATAATAAACAAATTATAAAAATTGTTCAAAAATTAACAACTGATTATGATATTGAAAAAAAAGATATTACAAAATTAGTAAAAAATAATGAAGGAGATATTTATAAAATTTTATTAAATTTAGAAAATCTAGTGAAAATGGTTATTGATTATTCTGAAATGGATAAAATAAAAAATAATAATTATCAAGACATATTATATAATGATATTGTTGCTCATTTAAATTATATGAGAAAAGAAAAGAATCTATTCAAAGTATTACCTAAAAACAGAGAATTTATATTTAAATTAATAAATTTTAATTTTAATAATCAAATCATTCTTGAAAACTTTTTGAAAATTATTATTAAAAAGTTTCATAAATATTTACCACATCATGATATAGTTCAATTAACTGCTAAGATAGATCATGATATCTTAAGTTCTTCTCGTGAAATATATCATTATGAGGTATATTTATTAAAAATTTATAAAATGTTTCATCAATAATTATATTATAATTGTATTTAGTAAATTGATAATTTATAAAAGTTATCAAAGGTAATAAAATGTGAAATGATTTATTGTTGATTTGATATTCATCAAAGGATTGAGAGTTATGGATATTGGACTTAATGGCGAGTCAATGAAAACATATGATCCAATGATGAAATTGGACAATATTGATTTGTTCTTCTATTATATTATTTTTGAAACATATCTATGTGAAAAACATAGATGTGAAACATATAAAAAAATTGGTTATGTATTTTCATTATATTTTATAACAAGAATGATTTATAATAAATCATCTGTAAAGATAGAATTTGATATGATTGACTGGTTCTTTTATTATCTTATTTTTCAAACACATATAGATACATGTCTATATCCTTCATATCCACATAAAGCATTAGGTGCCATATTTAAAGTCTTCTCATTATACTTTATAACTAAAATATGTCAAATGAGTTTTATACATTTAATTAAAATGTGAAAGTTGTATTGATTAATTATTGGTTATCAACAAACAATAGTATCTATCAAATGGCTGATGGAGTTGCTGTTGCTTTGCGACCTGTGCTTTGCGAAGATATTGGAAGAAAGATACAACATATTGTGTATGAGAATGCTCTAAAAGAAAGAAGTTTGCATTTTGTAGAAATTCATAGAGAATTGTATGCAAAAGCATTCAGTATCTTTACAGATAAGTGCCGTGTTATTGAATATATGATGGTAGAAAGCCCTGATATTTCTCCAAATACAATTGAATATTCTGAACTGCAGAAAGACTATTATGAGTGGAGTCGTATATTGGATAATATATATGATATATGTAAATCAAATTAAATCAATTAACTTTATAAAAAACAAGTGGAGTGAAGTGTTTTTTATTTGAAAGACATCAAATGTCTGATGGAGTTGCTGTTGCTTTGCGACCTGCGCTTTGCGAAGATGTTGGTAGAAAGATTCAGCATATTGTGTATGAGAATGCTCTAAAAGAAAGAAATTTGAAATTTAGAGAAATTCACACTGAATTTTTGAAAAAACTTGCGAAATGTATTGGATCCAAGATAGATTCAATTTCAATTGAACTTGACGAAATGGAAGAACTGCGGTATGATTTCCCTGAAAGTTTCTGCCCCACGCGTCTGGAAGAGTGCTGTCGATATAGTCAGTTGCTTGATGAAAAACAATGGGGATGGTCATATATATTGGATGATATTTTCTATAATTCTGGAAAAGTAGTGAATTCTAAATATCGCCCTGACCCAACAATAATGTGAAAAACAAAAAAAACAAAAAAAAACAAAAAAAAAGTTTTTTATTTGAGAGACTATTGGTAATAGTTTCATGAATTCTCAGGAATTTTATGAATTTATGTTGGTATCTTCTACTTTCTCTTTTAGTCAGAAAAAAAAGAAGGTAAAAGAATATTCAGAACTTAAGAACATTGAAAAAGAGTTAATGAGTAAAGAAAACAAAGAATTACATAAACTTAAAGGGTTAAATGAAAATGAACTTGAGCTTCTTAATACATTTAATATGAAGGAATTAAAGGAGAAAGCACTTGTAAATTATGTGAATCCAAAAGTTATTGGAAATAAGACTTTGAAAAGAACATGGGTGAAAGCTCTTGAAAAAACTAAGAAGTGGGGATTTAATACTTTTGTAGTAGGTATTAAAAATAATAAAAAAAATGTGTTGTATGGACAAGTTGATGTTTTGTTGAAAATTCAGGAATATATTTAAAAAAAAACAAAAATAAAATATTTTTTATTTGAAAGACAGATGAATGGCATATCGGTTGCCTTGAGACCTGTTCTCTGTAAGGATATTGGTGATATCATACAATTAATGATATATAAAACATACCTTGAAGAACATAAAGAAAAATTAAATATAATTCATCATGAATTAATTCATGTATTTTTCAAGGAAAAACATTTATTAATTACTAAATCTAATTGCCATAATATTGATATATATTGTAAAGCAAAGTTTATATTTAAACAAAGGATTCATTATTTTGAAATACTTTCAATTAAAAATATATTAGATAATGATAAATATTTTAAATATATAAAACTTAGTAAAGACTGGTCATCTTTATTAGATTCAATTAATTAATAAATTAATTTTTTATTTATTTAATTTTTTAAATATTATTTATATAAAATGAGTAACAATGTGAAACATCATTTGATGAATGAATATGGTTATATGGAAATGATGGAAATGATGGATATGAATGAACAAGATATTATAAATTTCAATAACAATAAATTTTTAATACCTTCAAAGGAGATAACATCAAAAGTATTAGACGGTATATCATTTGATAAAAAATTGCCAAAAATAAGTAACAAAATAAAAGGACAAATTAATATTTTTAAAAGTAGATTAAATCATTTAGAAGGTATAATAAAAGGATATATATCTAGAGAATGTATAAAATCCTCAGATTTAAACCAAGAACTCCAAGAACGCCGAGAACGAGAATTCTTATGTTGCGTTCAATGTAAATCGCCTGATGGAAACTTAGGTAGATGTAATCAACCATTAGACTCTAGTCAAAAAAAAAAGTCGATAAAACCCGAACACGAGATTTTATATCAATCAATCAATCAAAAAGACTATTTACCAAAGTTTTGCAAAGTTCATTTTGATCAATATTCTGATTTACAAAGATTAATTAACGAAATTGAAGATAAAGAGAATCGTGGATCAAGAAAATTAGGATATGGAGTTATTTTTGATAAAATAAATAAAATTGATTATGAAAATATTGATAAATTAATGAAGTTTATTACTGCGAAACACGACAACGGAATAGCAGTTAACGATGAACATGATAATATAGAGAAAATAATAAAAATATTAAAACAATATTCAAAAGTTTGTAAATTGGCAATTAAAGCTAGAGAATTAATGAATGCTCATTTTCACCCTTATAATGAAGGAAAATGTGAGGATGATAAAACTAGTGGAGAAACAATACATGAAAAGTCAATACGTTTAAGATCGGAATTTGCAACAATTATCGATCAGATAGATACTACTCTTGAATCGATTCGACTCATAAATAATGAATTATTAAAAAAATCCGAACTAGAAAGAGAAGCAAGAAAAAAAGAGAAAGAAAAGAAGAAGAAGGAGAGAAAGATAATGGAGGAATTCGGAAAGGACCATTTTTCCACTAACCAAAACACTTCAAAAGCGGCAAGAGCTGAATCAATTCAAAAGCAAGGGTACTTATTAAGAGCAGAAAAAGAAGAGAAAAAAATTGAGGCTATTATGAGAAATATGGCTACTGCCGTTTTATACGAAACCAATATTAAATCATATGTAAAAGAAGAAGAAGATAGAAAGAAAATTTACAATAAACTTACACAATCGGAGAATAAAAAAGTTTATGAGAGTAAATTAAAAGAACTGGTGAAAAAACTGTTGAAAGAAGAAGGGATAGAAGATACTAAAATTAATGAAAAGACTAAAAAAATTATAAAATCGTTGAAGAATGAGTTTAAAAATGGGGGTTCAAGTCAAAATTTAATTAAAAATAACAACAAGAAACCTAGTATCAAGAAACCTAGTACCAAGAAACCTAGCACCAAGAAACCTAGTACCAAGAAACCTAGCACAAAGAAACCTAGCACAAAGAAACCTAGTACCAAGAAACCTAGTACCAAGAAACCTAGTACCAAGAAACCTAGTACCAAGAAACCTAAAGCTAGCGCTAGTACCAAGAAACCTAAAGCTAGCGCTAGTACCAAGAAACCTAAAGCTAGCGCTAGTACCAAGAAACCTAGTACCAAGAAACCTAAAGCTAGCGCTAGTACCAAGAAACCTAAAGCTAGTACCAAGAAATCTAAAGTTAGTACTAATATTAATGTAGATTAATTCTGATTAACTTGATTTGATTCAGTTATATTATAAAGAAGAATGTATGGTAAAAACATATCCATCGTCTTTCTAGATTTATATATTAATTTCTCTGTCTCATTTTTTATTTTATCTTCTTTCTTATTTTTTAGTACATATTTATAATAATATTCTTCAATTCTATCAATCATAAAATCCATCTCTGTTTGCATTTTGTGTTTTAATAAAAATTTTTTTTTTTCATTTTTAACATTATTAATAATTTGATATAAATTTCTTATATCACTTAATCTACTTTCTAAGTTTTCATTTATGTTTTCATTATCCATTTTTTATTAAATTATAATGTCTTTTTTAATTCATTTTTAATTAATAAATAACTTATTCAATTTTTCCAACAAATTTAGACTTTCTTCCCATGATACACAGCTATCTGTAATGCTCACTCCATATTTTAGATTTTTTTTATTAATTAATTTTTGATTACCTTCATGAATATTTGACTCTATCATAACTCCAACAATGTTATCTTGACCTTTTGAAATCTGTTCGCATATTGAATCTACTACAACTTTCTGATTTTTATAATTTTTTTGTGAATTCCCATGAGAACAATCAATAAAAATATTAGGTATTACATTATTATCAATACACATTTGAACACTATTGTTTACTATATTACTATAATAATTTGGATTTACACCTCCTCGTAAAATTAAATGACAATTTGGATTCCCTTTTGTTTTCACAATAGATGCTATTCCTTCATTATTAATTCCTAAAAAAGTATGTTTTTCTTTACATGCAAGTATAGAATTTATTGCTACTTTTATATTTCCACTAGTAGTATTTTTAAAACCGATTGGCGTAGATAAGCCTGATGCTAATTGTCGATGTAATTGACTCTCAGTAGTTCTTGCTCCAATCGCACCCCATGATACTAAATCACTTATATATTGCGCACTTATAGTATCTAGAAATTCACATCCTATTGGAACTCCTTTATTATTAATACCAATCATAATTTCACGTGATAATCGTAATCCTTTCTCAATATAACAACTATTATCTAAATTTGGGTCCATTATTAAACCTTTCCATCCAGTAATTGTTCTTGGTTTTTCAAAATAGACTCTCATAATAATTAGTAAATTAGGGAATTTATTTTTAACATCTGCTAATCGCTGTGCATAATCTAATGCTAAATCTTTATCATGAATCGAGCAAGGTCCAATTATAACAATTAGTCTTTTATCTTCTCTATTTAATATTTTAGAAATTGCGTCTCGTGTATTTTTAATTAAATCACTAATATCATTCGTAATATTCATAGCTATTTTTAAAGCTATTGGAGATGAAATTATATTAATCGATTCAATATTTGTATTGACATTTTTTTCACACATTAGATATAATTATTTAATAAAAAGTGATTCTTATTATTTTAAGTATTTTTATATAAGAATTATTTATATAATAAATTTATATGGCCTTTATATTAGAATCCTATTTGAATTATGATATTTGTTGTAAAATTGAAAATATAGTTTACAAACGTATATTTAAAAATTATATTTTTAAAGAGTTAAAATTACAATGGGAACAATATTGGAAAATGAAATTTCAAAATTATGAATATAGATTTCTATCTAAATATTTACAAACTAAATTTAGAAAAGATAAGTATTTTGATCATAATATGTATTTACCATATACTAAACCATATCATAAAATTTATAATGATTATTTTCATATAATACGAAGTCAAGGAATAAAATATAAACCTTATTACTACTCATTTAACAATTAAATAATAAAATGTGAAAGTTAGATTGATGATAATATACATATCAACAAACGTATCTTGAATTTTGAATCATGCCTTGCTCTGTGTGTCGTAAGTCTGGACACAATATCAGAACTTGTCCTGTGAAGAAGCTTCAAGATAAAGTTGAACTTGAGAATGCTGTTGAAGTTGAGAATGATGTAGATGAACTTTCAAATATTCTTGAGAATTTGGATATCAAAGTTGAAGGTGTTGAAGATGTGATTGGAACTCACAAAAGAGATATTGTATTTGAATGGTTGTTTGGAGTTCAATTATCAACATGGAGAATGTTTCACGGTTTATATAATCACAACTCTGATCAGATTATACAATTGATGGTTGAAACTTTCTCGTTGATGTTCAGATATTTAAAAGATAATGAATTTGAGACAAGCGATATTCAACTTATTGCATTGTGTTCTTGGAGTGTTATAAACAAGCTTTTTGATGATGAATATGATTTGGATAATTCAATGTTTGAGACTTTATGTGCTTATGCTTATAAAAAGAGAGAGTTTTCTGATATGGAATTTAAGTTGATAAAATATGTGAAATATTCTGAATCTATGAATAATCCTATTCCAACATATGATGAATTTTTAAATAAATATGTACCTGATAAAATGTTGAAGAATAAGAAATGTATGAAAGATTTAAGAAAGATGATTTGTTAAATAATGTGTTGAAAAAAAATAAAAAAATAAAAAAACATTTAATAATAATAATACATTTTTTATTAAATTCCTATATAAATAAAATGTGAAATTATTTTTATTATTATATTGAATTAATTATTCAATTTAATTATGAAATTATCATTAAATAATAATAATAATGACAATGATTTATTAAATGATTTAGAATTTATTAAAAACAATATGGATAAAATTAAAGCAACTATTAATTTTATTGAAAGAAACGAATCTAATAAAAATCAAAAAAAAATAAAATGTAAATATGGTACAACATGTTGCAATGATTCTTGTAATCGTAATCATCCAGCTGGTTGGGATGCAAAAGAAGCACGAAATAGACTTTCAAAAATTACTTGTAAATATGGAGATAAATGTACTGCAATACGCTGTCTCTATAATCATGATAAAGATAAGAAAAGGTCTAAATCAGTATCAATATCTCCATTGGCTTTATCACCATTATCTTCTCCTAAATCTTCTGATTTATCATTAACAAGATCTTCACGTTCTTTATCTACTTCATCCAATTGTTCGATTACTTCAAGGCCTCAACAGAATTATATAAGTTTAAATGTTGAATATATCGCGAATGGATTTGGACATAATGACAGATTTCCATGTTGGATAATAATGACAGATTATTCAGGAAATATATTATATAATAAAAAAATTAATCCAAATTTATCTAGAAATGTATTTGATATTGTTTCAACATTAGAACCAATTACAGGTATTACAATGGAGATTCTTGAAAGTGAAGGTATATCTTATAATGAAGCAATGATAAGTCTTAAAGATATTTTAGATAAAGATGTCGTATTTATTGGTCATAATGTAGATGTTGACATTCTGAGACTTGGCTTAGAGCAAGGAATTGATTATAAAAATTATATTGATATTGTAACGGAATTTCGTACTATAAAAAAATATGGTTCTAGTATTAAAAATAAATATTTCACATTAAATCAAGAAAAAAATATTCTTTTGGATATTAAAGAAGAGTCTTCTAATTTATTAGACGATGCTAAAATAACGATGACACTATTTAAAAACTGGATAAAACCTGGTGAGACTAAGAAAGCTAGAGCAAAAAAAAAATTAATAGAAAGTAAATTTATAACAACTATAAACAAAGATAATTTTATAATAGATGGTGTATGCTGTTCTCCTTATAGAAAAGATAAATGTATTTGTTCATTTCATTCTATTAGAACATAAATAAAAAAAATAATAAATTTAAAAAAATAATAAATAATAATAAAGATTATTTTTATGGGTTAGAATAAAATGTGAAATTGAGATATTGATTAGGTTAATTAAAATCAACTAATACTCTTCAATCAAAATGTTCAATTCCACTCCTGTCAATTCAGTTAATGATATTCATCCTAATCAAAATGGTCAAAATGGTAAAGACTCAAAATTATGTCTCTTGTACTCAAGTCCAGAGTATATCGAAAAGATATTAAAATATTTCCTTTCCATCAATAAGGAGACTGAGCTCAATCTAACAAATAAACAAATTTTAGAGTTATTTAAATCCAAAATAGATGTAGGTAGAAATATCGATGATTATGGATATGTAAAAAAAGAAGATTATATTTATTCATTACCAAAAAGAATTCAAAAGATATATTATAATTTTCTCCATAATCGCGAGAATTTTATTCTAGCATATTACTTACATCGTCTCTATTTAAAAAGAGATGAAGAAGGTCATAAACAAGCTTCAAAATTTTACCTTGAATACTTTCACTTCTTAGTTAGTACAGATGATAATGTATATAGTTTTAATACTAATAACATTGATTCTATAAAAGAGAAATATCCTGAACTCAAGTATGGTCCAAAAATGAATGAAATTACAATAGAATTTGTTAAGAAAAATTATATAAAAGAAATTGTTGAATATGAAGATATTGATGAAATTTTGGAAGATTATTTGGATGATATTCGTGAAAAATATCAGAATATGAAATTGACTGATATTAATAGTGATATATCTGAATTAGATCAAGAAGATATCTTCATTCTTAATCAAAGAGATTTTGTTAAACTACTTGATAATGTTGAAAAGATATTAGAACAAAATGATATTATTATCCAGAAGAAATCTAAAGAATTGAATAAATTAGATAAAAATGAAATAATTGAAGAAATAGATAGCAAAGATACTAAAATACAAGTTAATTCTCCTTCACAGAAACAAAGTTTGATATATAGTATATTTTATGAACTTTTTAAATTCGTTTGTGTATTCATTCTTGTGGGAATTCTTTTAGAACTTGGGGTATTTAATAGTATTATTAATACTAGTGAATTACTAATTGCTAAATATAATCATCTAAATATAATATCAATTATCCATCATCTACCAATTGTAGATGTTTAAAAAAACAAAAACAAAAAAAACATATTTTTTATTGCATTCAAAAAAATAAATATTATTATATAAATGTTACATAAATTATTAGATAATTTATCTAAAGAAAAATTATTATCAATATTCACTATAGTTTGTGTATTTACTATTTTATATTGTTTATGTGATATCAGAGAATTTCATTATAAAAATAGTGATTTTTTAGAAAGAAATCACGCTAATTTATCAATTCATAATATTATAAATAAGTTATATTTTACATTAGTAACTACATCAACTATTGGTTATGGCGATGTTACTCCAAAATCTGAAAGAATACGATTATTAATGTGTTTACATACAATTTTAATTATGTATATATCATTTTCATAAAATTATATTAAAATAACTTGAGATTTATAATCTAATAATAATCAAATGGCATTAACATTACAAGAATTTGGATTACCACTAGATATTTGTTTAATGATTGAAAAAATAAATTATGAAAAATATTTACAATATAAAATATTACCAGAATTAATTAATATCTTTGATTATCATTGGGGAAAAAAATTTAAAAGTTATGAAGATAGATTTTATACTGGATTTACAAAAGATAGATTTTGTAATTGTCATAAGTATTTTACACATGATATGCATATAACAAAACAAACTGATAAAATATCTACATATCATGTAATTTATAATGATCATTTTCATATTGTTAAATTTCAAGATAAAATCTATACAAAATATTATATTAATCGCAAAAGAAAATTGTTATATTAATATTCTTTAAAATACTTTAATTAAAATTTGATTTAAATTTAATATTAGGCCTTATATTTAATTAGATGTCTCTTATATTACAAGAGTTTGGATTACCATTGGACATATGTCTAATTATTGAAAAAATAAATAGTAAAGAAAATTTAAAATTAGTATTAGATGAATTGGTTGATAAAGTTAATTTTAAAAAAGCATCAACTTATAAAATGCATGAATGGTATTTTATACAAATAATATCATTTATACGAGGAATAAATTATAAAATTCCTGAATTTAATGATAATATAACACATTATATATTTAATGAAATAAAAAATGATGATAATTTAACTAATTATTATCATCATTTATTATATAAAGACCATATGAATATGTTACTCTATCAAAAAAGGATATATAATATATATTATAATCCGAATTAACTGTACATAATACCATTTGAAGTTAATATTGCTTCACTGATTTCCAATTCTCCATTATGAATACGATCATGACATCCTTCACACAGCGCAATTAAATTAAATTTTTTATTCTTATGAAAATGGTCAATATATCCATTCTCATCAGCATCTCTTTGAAAACGAATATGATGTGTCTCAGTTGCATCTTCATTTTTACAAATATTACATTTATCCATAATCACTTTTGCATTATACTTTGATTTTTTATTTTTTAATAAAATATTTGTACCTAATATTTCTTGACGAATTGTTGTTGCTAATTTAATAAATGCCGGTTCTAAATCTAAACTCCGGCAAACCTCTAATCCATATATACTATCTCCAGACCCATCCTTTAGAATTCTATCAAATATTAAAGATTTATTAGCTTCATTATATTTTACAGATAAATGTTTAATTGTAAGATTTGCTATATCTTTTATTCTTTTTATTTCTGCTAATTCATGTAAATGAGTCGCAAATATAAACGAAGCTTTTTTTTTTATTAAATCTAAAATTCCAGCACTCACAATTGCTATTGCTGAGTTGGTTTCAGTTCCGCTACAAAGTTCATCCCCAATTACAAGTGTTGAATCATCTGCACTTTTTAAAATATTTCTTATCTCACTAATTTCTCCTACAAATGTGCTTTGTCCTTTAAAAATATCATCTCCTCCTGGAATACGAGAGTATATTTTTTTATAAGGAAAGTATCTCATCTTTTCACAAGGAACATACATTCCAGCTTGAGCCATTATAATATTTAATCCAATTGATTTCATTAAACTACTTTTGCCTGATGAATTCATACCATATAATAATATTCCATCCGTATCTTCAATACTAAGTTTAATATCATTTGCGATATACTTAATATCTTCATTAATAATTTCTATAATAGGATGTCGAACTTGTTTCATATCCAAAAAAGATTTATTATATGAAGTACTGATAATAGGTTTAGAATATTTATACAATATGGAATTATAAGCACAAGTAGTAGAATAATCAACTATTTCAATATTATGTATAATTTCATTAAATTTATCTATTTGATTTTCATATAAATCTTTACAAAATACTTTATAAATATCTGTACACTTTTCTTTAATTTGTAATTTTAATAAAATAATTTTCTCATTTCTTTGTGAAAAATCTGGTAAAAATATCCTTAATATTGAACTACTTGCTGATACTTTCTTAGTTGTTATATCTTTAATTTTATCTTTATCACCTTTATTACCTTTATCACAACTTGATAAAGTATTTCTTTTAAAAATATTAAAACGATTTTGTGTAATTTGTAAATGATATCCATGTAAATCATTGCATTCTAATTTAAAAAAGTTTTTGAAATCATTTGAAATATCATTTAACTCATTCATACATTCAGTAAAATAATTTATATTCTCATCTAATTCAGTTTGTAAATCATCTATTTCTTTATAAACTCCTCTCTTAAATATATGACCATTTATATTTTCATAATTATATTCCTCAATTTTATCTAAATTCAAATTGTTTTCTAAAAATTTAATTAAATCATTTATCTCTCTTATATTATTCAGTTTATTGAATTTATTAAAACGAGTATCATTTTTAACAAATTTATTAATATCTTTAAATATGACTAAATATAATTTTAATGAATTATATATATGACTAAATTCTTGTGGTTGTAATTTTAATAAAAATATTTTGCGAAATAATCTTTCCAAATCACAACACTCTTTTAATTTTTTTCTAATTATTTCATATATCGAAACATCATCATCCTTTAATAACATTAACTCTATATTCTCATATCTATCATTAATATCTTCAACATTAGTCAATGGATTCAATAAACATTTTTCAAAATATCTCTTTCCTATATTAGTATTTGAATTATTTAAAATATTTAATAAACTTGAATATTTATTTCCATCTTCACTTATAATATTTAATTTTTTTATTAAATTATAACCTAATACTAATTGTTCATTATTATCAATAATAATTGGTTTATGTATTTTTTCAACAATTTTTTCATTATGAGAATAAGCAAATTTAATTAAATTCATAAAACTAATGAGCAACTCTTGGTTTTTTTCTAAATCAATATACTCAATAGGATTTAACATTCCTGTATTTTTATAAACTTTTCGCAACAATTCATTTTGATAAGATGAGTCTAATATATCTCTATCATAATTATCAATTTGATTATGAATACAAATATCTTCTATATTCAAATTATTTTTTATTAAATTAAAATCAATATCATCACCAAATATAATAATTTCATTTGGATTATATTTTAAAATAATTCTATAAATGTTGTCAAATAATAGTTTTTCATCTTTATTAAAATCTTCATATAAATATACTTTTCCTATTGATAGTTCAATTACACTTATTGCAAAATATAATTTATTTTTTTTGGTTTTTCTATCTTTTATTGAGTAAAAATAAATAGACATTAGATAATTACATTTATAACTTGTAATATCTTTGATGTAAGTTGAAGGTGATATAATCTCAGCTACTTTTCTTTCTTTTTTAGCATTTTTTCCCATTTCATTATCATATTGGTCAACAATAATTATAGTATATTTATTATCAATTAGAATATTAATGTATTTATCAACATTGGCAATTGGAAATCCAGCCATATAAGGATTTGATGGAGAAACATCTGGAATACTTTTATTTTTTTTTGTAAATAAAATGCCACCTAATAATGATGTAAGTTCATCTAATTGCGGACCAGTTTCATTATTGTTCAATGAATACATCTCATAGAACATACCAACCATGATTAAAACAACTGAGTTTTTTCCATATAACTTTTGAAATTTATTGTATAATTCAATATATTCATAAAAAATAGTATCCTTCGCCTTCTGCTTATTTTTTGCCACCATAATGGTCGTGTTTTTTATATAATAATATAAAAATATGTTTAAATGGTTTTGGTTAAAATTATTTATTTTTAGTTTTTGGAGGAAGAAATTTAAATTTAATAAAAGTTCGTATCCTCTCTAATTTTTGGGTGAGATTTTCGAGAAAAATATTTTTTATTAAAATTTAAATATATTTTTTAATATTAATAATGAAAGTAGATAACTTTGTATTATTAATGATTTCGATAATAACATTAATTATCATTTCTTTAGTAACAGAATGTAATAGAGGAAGATTAAAAGAATTGGAGGATAAAGCAACACAAGAGATTAAGGAAACATTTTTTGTTCATTTAGGTTCAGCACTTCCAACCGAATCAGGCCAAAAAGGTTTTTTAATAACAGATATAACAGAAGGGCGATATGGAGGAAGAAGTAAACAGCAGGTTATAAATAGTATTGGTAATCATAATATAAATGATTATATAAGTGAAAATGAGTATAATAGTTATAATTCAAATTTATTTAATTCTCCAAGTGGAACAGAAAAAAATCCAGAAGATTGTGATTTAAATATTGGTTCATCTACAAACATTAATATGATACCATATCATCATGTTCAACCTAATAAGAATTATTCTTATGGTGGTTTAAATTGTCAAGATAAATATGGTTCTGATTATAAATATGGTTCTGATTCTTATAATTTATATAATATACCAACTATATTTGGCGTTGGTAGTAATATATATAATATACCGAATGATATTGAATTAAATGGTACGATTCAAAAGAATAATGAAGTTTTAGATAGTGGAAATTTAGAAATGAGTATAGAATCAAGAATTCACTATGATTCTAGTAATTCATACGGAGACGGTCTGATTAGTATAGCGAATAAATGTGGGCTTGGGCATGCCCTTCACTTGACAAATAATCAAACTAAACAACATATTAATAATGTAGAGGTATCTAAAGAATATCCTATTACTATAATATATGATATAAAATTAATAACTGATAACTCTATAGAAAATCAATATAAATTAGAAATAGAAGTTAAAATTCAATTAGATTATATCGCGGAACATTTCATTTATGGCAGTGTAAATATTTGCTCCCTCCTGGGCGACGGACTGGGGGACATGATCGAAGAGCAGAACAGCTCAGCCATAACAAATTTCACAAATCATTTAGTGGCTTTGTATGATAATATTGATGACAATATTAATGCTATAATCACTAATAATTTACAAAATGTATTAAATGATGATGATAATAATGATGATGATAATAATGATTTTGATATGATATTATTATATAAATTTACAAGTAATACTATTAATAAAAATGATAATAATGAAATAAGTTTTACTAATTTTTATTTATATGTTCCTTCATATGAAGCTCTCCCACATGACATTGCCATCACCATCAGAGTACCTGGGTCAGGGTCATCGCCACCACCACCACAAAATAATAATTATACTATTTTAATTTCTAATCTTGATTTGTTAAATATTCAGGGTCCAAAAATATCTCAATTTAAAGATATTTCAAAATCAGAAATACAAATTATTTACAACAATTATATTACAGATACTATAAACACTAATATTAATCATAATATAGAAAGTTTTAATTTAACTATTGAAAATGATTCCGATATATTAGATAATTTATCACTTAAAAGTATTTTAGAAAAACTTAATAATCAAACTATACCATCATTAACATAAAATCAATAAATCATATCCAAAATATTAAACAAAAATACTAATTTTTTATTAAATTTAAAATTTGAAATACTTTATTTTTGAAATATATATAAATAATCTTTATACATTATTAAATATATATCGTATGTCAGATACACCTAATACGACAGAAGATATCATTAGAGACCAAATAAGAAATCAAAATAATGATATTTATAATTTATTAATAAATGTAATGAATTCTGTAACAATGAATAACACAGAAAATAATGAAGAAGTTGATACAATACCATGTGAAATATGTAATCAACAAATTGCAATTCATAATTATACTGTACACGCACAAAGATGCTTAGAAAGAAGAGAAATCGCAAATAGAATTAGAATGAATTCTATAAATAGAAGAAGAGAACTTGAAATAACACAAACTCCTCATCATAGTTTTAGACCAATTAGTTTTAATTTTGAATCAGATTTAGAATATAGTCTATTCGAATCAAATACAAATGACACAATGGATATTGGTCAAAATGAAACTAATAATGTAGATGAAACTGACTCTAATATAAGTGGTGAATTACCAGAATTAATTGATGATATTAATCATAATATTAATAATGATATTAATCATAATGTTAATAATGATGATGATAATAATGATGATAATAATGATAATAATGATGATAATAATTCAGATACTAGCGATTTACCGCCGCTAATAAATAATACAGAAGTACATGAATTGTCATCTCCTTATTCAGATATAATTAATATAGTAAGAAATAATATGAATTATTCTAATCCAATTTATTTAAATTTACCATTAATATTAAATGAATTAACAGAAAGTATTAATAATGATGAACCAATTACTAATTTAACTAATATTATAACACAGCTTATTAGAATTAACAGACCGGAACCTTTAAATTTAGAAAAAGTGATAAGTAGTTTAGATGAAAATGATTTAAAAAATGATGAAAATGGAAACCCATTAGAATGCCCAGTATGTTATGAAAATTTAAACAAGTTAAAAAACTCACAGAACAAAGGCGACATACAAAGTGAACCAGTTAAAATATTATGCGGACATAAGTTTTGTGATAAATGTATTGTTAAATGGTTAGAAAAAAATTCAGATTGTCCAATTTGTAAATCAGATATGAGAGAATTATTACAAATAATTGAAAAAAAAAATGAAAATAATGAAATTGAAAATAATGAAATTGAAAATAATGAAATTGAAAATAACGAAATTATGGATTTAAGTTAAATAAAAAAAAATTTGATTTTTTTATTTAAGAATAAAACGATAAGTTATATTTAATATTCCACTTTGATTATTAGAATGATAATTAAAGATGATACTAAAAATTTATCTTTAAATCCTAGTGAATTTGAAAAATACACTTGGGAAGTTATAAATAAATATTTTCAACAAGACAAAGGTAATTTTATCATAAAACATATTTTAGCATCATATAATGATTTTATTTTTAAAAAAATTGATGATATTATAAATGGTTTTAATCCAATTGAAATTTATAGTGATTATATTGAAAATAAAGATTTGTATAAATATCAATTATCAATAACGATTAAAAATCCTCAAATCTCAAAACCAATAATACACGAAAAAAATGGTAGATATAAAATAATGACTCCTAATGAAGCTCGACAAAGAAATTTATGTTATTCTGGTAATTTGTATGTAGATATGTTATTAGAAGTTCAATATATTGATTATGATGAAGATGCAGATACAATTGATTATAATATTATTTGTAAAGACAAAGAAATTAAAAATATAAATTTGGGAAAAGTACCCATTATGGTAAATTCAAATTATTGTGTTCTTAGTAAGCAAACAGAATTTCGTAAAAATAATGAATGTTTATATGATCATGGTGGTTATTTTATAATTAATGGTAATGAAAAAGTAATTGTATCTCAAGATAGAATTGCTGAAAACAAAACATACGTATTTAAAGATAATAAGGTTTCAACATACTCTTATATTGCAGAAATAAGGTCAGTTCCAGATAATATATTTAGTCCACCAAAATTAACAGTATTAAAATTATCTACAAAAGAGACACAATTTGGTAAATATATTCGTGTTGTAATACATCATGTAAAACAAGATATACCTATATTTATTCTATTTAGAGCATTAGGAATCGAAAGTGATAAAGAAATAGTAGAATATATACTTTATGATTTAGAAGATAAAAGTAATTTACAACTTATGAAGTATTTGAAAGGTTCTATAGAAGAAGCAAATAATTGTTTATATAAAAATCATGCAATGGAATATTTGAGTAATTATTTATCAATTACTGGTTATCCTAAGGAAATGTTATTAAATAAAAATAGAAAATTAAATATTTTAAAATCAATTTTGAAGGATGATTTTTTACCTCATGTTGGAGAGAAATTTAGTAATAAAGCCTTATATTTAGGATATATGGTGAATAAATTAATTAAGTGTTCAATTAATCAATTGCCATTAGATGATAGAGACTCTTATATAAATAAAAGAATTGATACACCTGGTATACTAATGTCAAATTTATTTAGACAATATTATGGAAAAGTCGTTCGTGATATGAAGATGATGATATATAAAGAAATTCAACATGGTTCTTGGAAAGTAAATAATAATTATATAGATATTATAAAATCCAATAATATTTATAAAATTATGAAAAGTTCAATTATTGAAGGAGGTTTTAAATATTCTCTAGCAACTGGTAATTGGGGAATCAAAAATCAATTAAACAAGAACAAACAAGGTGTAGCACAAGTTTTAAATAGACTTACTTATATGGCAACTTTATCACATTTGAGAAGAGTTAATACCCCAATGGAAAAGAATGGTAAATTAATTAATCCTCGTAAATTACATCCGACACAATGGGGTATTATTTGTCCGTCTGAAACACCTGAAGGTGGTTCTATTGGATTAGTTAAAAATTTATCAATGATGGCAACAATTTCTATATCATCTGATACAAATTTAATAAAAAATTATTTGACTGAATATAAAACAATATTATTTACAGGTGATAGAAATATTTTAAAAGATTTTAATAAATATACACATATTATTTTAAATGGAAATATAATGGGTTATCATAAAAATCCAAAATATTTATTTCAAATATTAAAAAATCTTAAAAGAAGAGGTATAATTAATATTTACACATCTATTGCTTGGGGTTATCAAGAAAACAAAATTTATATTAATACTGAATCTGGTCGTGCCATTCGCCCTACTTATATTATTGATAATAATGAGAATAAAAATATTTTAAGATTTAATAAAAAACATATTTTAGAATTATTAAATAATAATATAAATTTTACTGAATTATTTGATTTAAGTAGTTATGATATTAATAAAGAAAAATCAATTATAGAATTTTTAGATGTTGAAGAAAATAATACATCAATGGTTGCTATTAATTTTAAAGATTTACTGAAAGGTTTTAGAGGAAATACATATCCTAGCAGATTTAATTATTTAGAATTACATCCTTCATTAATACTAGGTTTATGTGCAAGTAATATACCATTTCCAGACCATAATCAAGCTCCTCGTAATACATATCAAGCATCTATGGGAAAACAAGCAATTGGTGTTTATACTAGTAATTTTAATTATAGAATGGATACATTAGGAAATATATTAAATTATCCTCAAATTCCTTTAGTTAAAACTAAAGTTAGTGATATTACGAATTGTAATAAACTTCCTTGTGGAATTAATGTTATTGTAGCAATTGCTTGTTTTACTGGTTTTAATCAAGAAGATTCTATAATGATTAATAAATCCGCAGTTGATAGGGGTCTATTTAATTCTACATTTTTTAGAACTTATAAAGACCAATGTAATAAAAATCATTCATCTGGAGAAGAAGAAAAGTATTGTAAACCTGACGCCGATTTAACAAAAGGTTATAAACCATTTAATTATGATAAATTAGATGAAACTGGTTTCATAACAGAAAATACTTATGTTGAAAATAATGATATTATAATTGGAAAAACTATGCCACTAAAAAAAAATGATAATGAAGTTTATCAATTTAAGGATAATAGTGTATCTTTAAAGCAGAATGAAGATGGATTTATTGATAAAACTTATAGTAATAACAAGTATTTTATGAATACAAATAATGAAGGTTATAAATTTAGTAAGATGAAGATTAGAACGAATCGCATACCTACGATTGGTGATAAATTGTGTCTTAAAGAAACTAGTTATGTTTTAACAAATATTGGGTGGATTCAATTAAAAGATATAGATATTACTAAACATTATGTAGCAACTCTTGAAAATAATGAAAACTTAAATTATGTCAAACCCACAAAAAAATATGAATATGATTGTATTGATGAAGAATTATATCATATTCAATCACAACAAATAAATATATATTGTACGAAAAATCATAAATTGTATATACAAAAAAGAGATAAGAAGAATTATGAATTAATAGAAGCAAAAGATATTTTTGGTAAAAGAGTTCGTTTTAAAAAAAATGCTCATAATAATAATCCAGATATTGAATATATGATTTTTGATAAAAATAAATATGATATGAATAATTTTTTAAAATTACTAGGTTCTTTTATGTCTGATGGTTGGGTTGATGAAGGTAATAAACATAGAAGAATTGTTATATCAATGACTAAACTAAGAAAAAAAACATTTATTGAAAATGCATTAAATGAATTGAATATCAATTATAATATGAGAAGTGATAGAGTACTAATTGGAAATACTTACAAAGAAGTTGTAGATTATTTTAAAAAATTATCTGTGGGTGCTAATAATAAATATTTACCTAATTTTGTATGGAATTTATCCCAAAAACAATCAATTATATTATTAGAATCTCTTATACAAGGTGATGGTCATATTGATAGAAATGGATGTTATGGTTATAGTACTTCAAGTAAAATATTAGCAAATGATATACAAAAATTGGCATTACATTGTGGATGGTCTGGAACTATTAAACTATATAAAGGGAGAGAAGCAGGTAGAGTATCAATTATAAAAGATAGAATTATTACATCTAAATATGATAATTTTATAGTTAGAATAGTTAAGAAAAAAAATAAACCACAAATCAATCATGGTCACACTAAAAAACAACATGCACAGATTGAAGAATATATAAAATATACTGGTAAAGTAGCTTGTATTGAAGTACCCAATACGCACTTGTTTTATTATAAAGAAGATTTATTATCACCACCTTGTTGGACAGGTAACAGCTCGAGGCATGGTCAGAAAGGCATTATTGGTATGATATATAATGAAAAAGATTTACCTTTTAATAAAGATGGTATTTGTCCAGATATTATAATAAATCCCCATGCTATCCCTAGTCGTATGACTATTGCTCAATTATTAGAATGTGTTATGAGTAAAGCATGTATTAGTTTAGGTACTACAGGAGATGCTTCTCCTTTCACATATAAAAACGTTAATCAAAAAAGAGATGATATTGGTGAAATATTACAAGANAATGGTTTTAATAAACATTGTGATGAAATTTTATATAATCCTTTCACAGGTGAACAAATAAATACCAATGTATTTTTTGGTCCTACTTATTATCAACGGCTAAAACATATGGTTAAAGATAAAATACATTCTAGAAGTGCTAATGGTCCCATTATCCTTCTAACTAGACAACCTACAGAAGGACGTGCTCGTGAAGGCGGTCTTCGTCTAGGAGAAATGGAAGTGGAATGCTCTTGGGCACACGGCAGTTTATCCTTCTTAAAAGAGAGACTACTAGAATGTTCTGATAATTATAGATTATTTGTTTGTAAAATTTGTCATAATTTATCAAATGTAAATGATGCTAAAAATATTTATAAATGTACCCAATGCGGAAATACTACAGATTTTTCACAAATTAGAATTCCTTATGCTTGTAAATTACTATTCCAAGAAATAGAATCAATGTCAATTAATACAAAATTCATTACTAAGTAAAATTAAAAAAAAATTAAAAATTTATATAATTTTTATTATTTTAATTTTGATTTTCTAATTTTAAAGTATATATTTCATTTTGTAAGTTCAATTAATATTGCAAATTTTTTATTTTTTTTTTAATTGATAATAAATGTTAAATATGAATTAAATTAATTGATAATAAATTTATTTTTTAATTATTTTATTATATTATATTTAATTTTAATAATGAATAATAATAACAATAAAAATAAAGGAATGAAAGATGGTCCTAAAATATGGAATGATACCGAAGTAAATTTATTAAAAAAATGGGGAGAGCAAGCAGCATCATATAGAGTTCTTCATAATAGAGCTTATAGAAAATATAAATATTTAACGGCACTTTTCACAATTCCAGTAATTATTATATCAACTTTAACAGGTACTGCAAATTTCTCTCAAGGTACAATTATCCAAATTTATCCTGGTATTGATGTCTATTTACCATTATTTATAGGGGCATTAAATTTAATATNTGGTATTATTACTACTATTGGCCAATTTTTAAGAGTTAGTGAATTAAATGAAGCTAATAGAAATGCGAGTATTTCTTATGGTAAATTTGCTCGTAATATATGTACAGAACTTTCATTACCTCCAAATGAAAGAACTTATAGTGGAATAGACTTTATACAAATTTGTAGAAATGAGATGGATAGATTAATTGAACAATCTCCAGAAATTGGAATGAAAATTATTAATAAATTTGAAAGTAATAAGAAATTTCAACATATTATTAAACCAGAATTAATAAATATAAGTCCAATAGAAGTATATAAACCTAGCAAAGAAGAGAAAACAAAAGAAATGGTTGCAGGTGCAGCTAATAAATTCAGGCAAAATTTTATAAAAACAAAACTTAAAGATTTAGATCCACATAATATTTCTAATAGTAAAGTTAAGGAATATGATATGAGAAGAGATGTTGAATTAGAATTAGCTGAAATACGTGATAATAAAATACTTAAAAATGAAGAAACTATTAGAAAAGTAAGTTCTGTTTTTGAAAATAAAAATAATACACATGTTGTTGATATGACTAAAGTTAAGAATATGTTTGAAAATAATGAACCAGTGCAATCTAGAACAAAATTAGTACCTAAACCTAAAATTACATCTATTGCCGATTTAGTATCTAAAGATAACTTAGATTTAATAAGAAAGAATAAAGACTCAGATGAAACAGATACAATAGAAGAGAAAATAGATACATTAGAAGAGAAAATAGATACAGGGGCTACTAGTAAGATTCTAAATAAATTAGATACAGTTAAAAGTAATATTGAAAAAAACATTAATATCAATGATACTTTAAAAATTTTGAGTAATGTAGAAGAAAAAATTAAAGATAAAGTAGATGATGTTAGTAATACAACAAATGAAATAATTAATGTATCTTTAGATGTCGAATCTGGTATAGTAGATGATAAATCTACTAATGTTGAAAATATTGATAATGAAGAAACTAATGTTAATGAAGAAACTAATGTTAATGAAAATACTGATAATAAAGAAACTAATGTTAATGAAAATACTGATAATGAAGAAACTAATGTTAATGAAGATACTGATAATGAAGAAATTACTGATAATGAAGAAACTAATGTATCTGATAACAATTCAAATAATCAATAAATAATGAAAAATAAATTTATGATTTAATAAAAATAAAATATATAATTAAATTAAATAATGAAGACAAGATTAAATTTATCAAAATGTTTGCCATATGATACTCTTCTCANTACATTACTATTATTAGTATCAATTGTATATTTCATTGATTTTATGAATAATAAATATGTAGATGATAAATATGCTTCAGTAGATGAGAAATATGCAGTTTTTAAAAAAGATAAACCAGTTCTTGAAAAATTTCAAGAAGGAAATGGAACTGGTCCAACTCTATCGCCAGAAGAACTAGAAACTAATAGGATTATTGAAATGATTACAACTGCACATAGTTCTTATTTAGAGGCGCAACAAAAATATGATGATAGTTCTAGTGAATATAGTAAGGCTACTTTAGAATATAATGAAGCAATTGAAAAAAAAGAAGATAATCAAACACTTACAGCATTAAGCGATAAAAGAAATAATGCTAGTTCTGCAATATATGTAAATTTAAGAGCATTAAATGATACTAAAGATAGATTAGATAGTTTAAAGAGACAATATCCAGAAGAATATGCACTTGTTGTAACTGGTACAGCTGCCAAAGATTTAGAAAAGGATGAAACTAAACATGTTCAGCCTAATATTGTTCATAATCATTACAATCAATACTATGGTGGTAATCCCGAAATGACAAAATTTTTACAACAACTAACTAATAAATTAGATGAAAATAAACAGGAAGGTGATTTAAGTTTAATGGACCAAGGTATGTGCTCTGAATTAAATAATAAATTAAGTACTATGACTCTTGCAGAATTTAAAAATAATAGATTTGTTCAAGACCTTAAAACTAGATGTGAAAAATCAGATGGTGTAGATTGTTCCTTTAGACCGACTAATTCTCAAACTGCTCTTCTAGGAACTTTATTAGAAGATGCTAAAAAAACTAAAGTCGGTGATATTTTACCTAAAGAAGAAATTAGTACAGATTATTAAAAATAAAAAATAATTACATAATTATATTATTCTATAATTTAAAAATTTTATAAATTAAATTACATTTAAATACTTAAGAGCTTTTTCTGAAGCAAGTTGCTCAGCACCCTTTTTTGTATCACTTTGCCCAGTACCTAATACTTGATTATCATTTTTTACAATAATTGTAAATAATTTTTTATTATTTATAATTTCTATATTTGTTTCACAAAATGTTGGTAAAGTTATATAATTATGTTGGAAATATTTTATTAATTGGTCCTTATAATTCTTGTTTTGTTTTATTAATTCTGCAAAATCTATTTTATTTTCAAGCACATTTATAATCCATTTTTCAGCAATTTGGAAGCCTATTCCGCTTTCAAATGTTTTTAAATTCATCTTCTTATTATTAAAATCAAGAAATATAGCACAAATGAATGCTTCAAATATATCTTCTAGTATTTTATAATTATCTCTGCCATTGTTTTCTTCAATTTGTTTAGATATAATAACCCATTTATTTAATCCTACTTTTCTACATAAATTTCCTAACATATGACCATTCACTAATTTACTTCTCATTTTTGTTAAAAATCCTTCATTCTGGTCTGGATATCTCATGTATAAATAATTAGCCACTGTTGTGCTTAATACACTATCTCCTAAAAATTCAAATCTTTCATAACTATCTTCTTGTAAAGGCAAACAATCATCTGGACAATTCTTATTACCAGTTACATAATTCTCATTTTTCCTTGTTATGTAAGACTTATGTACAAATGCTTTACGATAAATATCTATATTTAAGCATTTAAATTTTATTCCAAATGTTCTTAATACTTTATTAACATCATCTTCATTTATTAAAATATTTTTGTTGTTATAGGGGAAATCCTCTATTTCCGTGTTCATTTTGTCTTTTTCCTCCATTAAATAATATTTGTAAATTATTTTTAATTCAAATTTCAAATTTTAATAAAAAATTTTATATAAAATTTTTAAGTTATTTTTAAGTAACTAAATTTATTTGCATCTCCTTTCATAGATAAATTATTTGCTTGTGGAAACAAGTCTAAATATATTTTAATGTAATTTTTATCATCCTCTAACATTTTAAATTTAGTACCTTTGGTTAATATACGAGATATGCGAAAATACATATTATTGCAAGGACTACTATTGAAAAATATATTAGTTAATGCTAAATTTACAAAATCCCATGATGAAATAACTTTATAATTTTTCCTTATTTCATCTGAGTCAAAAAATAAATTTAATGAACCATACTGAGTTTTTTTTACTCTTATCCCTTTACACTTATTATATAGTATGTTCTCTTCAAATTCTTTACAATTATCAGCAAAAAATTGAATGATTTCCTTCTTACATTCATAACATATTTCTCCATCAATCTTTTTATTACAAATATTAACACTATTATCTATAATATTATAAAAAGTATCTTCATCTATAATAAAATCTTTTTTTAATTTACCATCTCCTTCTATTTTTCCAATGGGTCGATTCATTAGTTCTATGTCATTAACTATCTCATAATTGTTCATATTATGTATTCAAATTTTAAAACAACAATTCAACAATTCTTTTTGATGTTTTACTGCCAATTCGCCGTTTTTTATTATTATTAAGTTTAACTTCTTTATTAGATAAATATTCAATTTTATCTTCTTTAGATAAATCATTTAGAAAAGACATAAATTCATTGAGAGATTTGAATTCACTAGATAAGGTTTTGGAAATTGTATCACTTACTCCAGGGATTTGATTGAGAAAAATCATAAGAATATTATCCTTTGTTATATTATCCTTCTTTCGCTTTTTCATAATATAACTATTATTAATACCTTCAATGCCTTCCGTTTTATTAAAATATTTATTAGGATTTTTAATCATTCTTTTCACAATAGCCTCTAATAAAAATATAGTTTCATTTGTATTTTTTGTAAGAAATATTCCAAAATCATCTCTTAAAGTTGTATTCACAATACCACTAAGAATAATTTCACCATTCATTTCGTTCACTGTTATGAAGTTAGTAAGATTACTATAATCCATAAAATATTCAAATATATAACTGACTTTAATATTATTAGAAAGAGCATATTTTAATCTTTGTTTCTGTTCATGATATCTTCCATCCTTAATAGAATCTGATAAATCTCTAATAGTTTTTCTTTCAAATATGAATTTTACTTCATCTTTGTATTTAATTACAATATCTCCAAGATCTAGATTTTCATATTTAATAAAATCCTCATATTTTATTTTATCTAGTTTCTCGTCATTAGCTATCTTTTCATTATAATATTCTTTTATTTTTGTTTCCCTATTATCGATTATAACTTCCATTTTATATTAAAGTTTAAATTGTTTTTATATAAGTAATTTAGAACAATAATATAATATTTCTATAATTTAATATGGAAGTTGATACTGATAGCATTGTAGCATTAATGTCATTTTTAGTAGGTTCTTATATTTTTATAGCAAAAAATGTAAAATTTGAGATTCCAAATAGAGAAGAATTTCTAGCTAAATTGAAAAAAAAGCAAGATGCAGAAAATCAGAAAAAACAAAAAGAGGNTGAAGCTAAAGTTGAAGGATTAATGGGGAAATTATTTGGAATGAAAAAGGATGTTGATGCAGACAAAGTAGATATGGCAAAATTAAAAAAAAAAAGAGAAGAAAAAGAAAAAGAATTAGCAGAATTACAAAAAAAAAGAGAAGAGANAGAAAAGAAAGAAAAAGANGTGATGGAACAAAAAAGAAAAGAAGAAAGAGAGGTAGAGGAGAAGAGAAAGGAGGAGGAAAGAGAAAAACTAGAAAGAGAGAGGAGAGGTAAAGCTAATGCAATAGTACCAGTTCAAGCTATAACACCTAATAAAATGCAAACTAGAAAAGTTAAAAATAAAGCACCTAACACTGATTTTGNGAATGCGATTNAAGCATTAANAAANGNNNGTNAAACATTGAAAGAAACANAAATAAAAAACTANAAGAATCTAATCCAAAAATAATTAAATAATTAATAAAAAATTTATTTTTATGAAAATATTATGAAAAATAAATTAATAATATTTATTAAATATAATAATAATNNNNGATTTGGGTTATTTGAATTATTTCAATAGTCAATTAAATGAATTAAATAATATGGAAATAAATGCGGATATAAATACAAAAACACAAACGATTGGGGAAAGTTTAGAAAAAATGAAAGCAAAAATTCTTTCAGAAATTGAAGATATTGTAAAAGAAATTGAAACATTTGTAAAAGAAATAAAAGAAGACAATAAAACTGAAAAAGACATTGAGGAAGCTAAAATTAAAGTTCTGGAATGGATAAAATCAATAACAGAGGAAATATCTGAATTAATAAAAAGAATTAATAGATATAATGAATTGGTTGATAGACAAAAGAGTGAAAAAAGATTGAGAGATTTACTTGATAAAAAGAATAGTGAATTAAAAGATTTAATTAAGACAAATAAATTACCAGAAAACTTACAACAAAAAATACAAGAATTAATTACAAGTTCTAATATGACACCAACTCAATATGATAGAATTATCACAAAATTAGAACAAGAAAAAACAGATATAACAAAATTACAACAATCTGTTAATACAATAAATTGGAAAATAGATGAAATTAAAAATCAATTAATATCAAAATTAGAAACA
>PAZC01000042.1:0-57500 GCA_002716045.1 Opitutia bacterium | reverse complement strand
ATGCGAAAATCCACGTAAGCTTCGTCAGGGCCTCGCGTATTAGATTTCTCCGCTAAACTATTTTCATACCAATCAGGATGGTACCAATCCCAACACCATTCAAAGACATTGCCGAACATATCGTATAATCCGAAGTCATTGGCCATATCCAAAGTTTTGGCAATCTCTCCCCCATAACTATGGCTCTCTGGACTAATGATTTGTCCTCCGTTGTAATATCCGGCGGGAGCAGTGCCATTATCATAAGGATCCCCACTTAAGCGATAATTTCCCAGTGATCCATCAACTGCTCGATCCCCCCAAGGATAATCCTTGCCCATATGTCTGCCACGGGCTGCCTTTTCCCACTCGGCTTCGGTCGGCAATCGATACCCGCTTGAAGTCCAACGGACACTGTCTTCGGTCAAATCAATATCTCCCTTTCGATAGACCTTTGCTTTGGATTCGTCCTCGAAATATGCAGGCGTTCGACCTTCCATTTCCGAACGTGCATTGCACCATTTAGCCGCATCGTACCAAGTCACCATGTTCATGGGATGCGTGTCCGGATTCGGAGACCAAGATGCACCACGCATTGCCTTGGCGGTCTTGCCACTGAACTCATAACCATTTTTCTCCGCCCAATCGGCAACCAAGTCCCAAAGCTCGATCGTCATTTCATTCCTGTCCATGAAGAACGAGCTCACAGAAATAAAATGGGTGGGACGTTCGTCAGACAATCCACTGGAATCCCCCATTAGAAAGGCACCTCCGGGAACAGAAACCATTTCTTGAGAAATCAAGTGACTTCCTGCAGGGAGCCAGAAAAAACCCAAGGGAAAAGCTCTTCGTAGAAACCACCGAATCAATCGATCAATAAGGGCGGCAAAGGCTATGCAATGAAAACCAATTCCTGGAAGGGGAATTTTCATTTATCGGACATGAAACTGATTTGTGTAATAGACATGAGTAATGCACGCGCACGAAGGCACACGCAAAAGATTACGCATTCACAGTTTTTGATTACTGAGCTTACACTAAATGATCGGTCGAACTAAAGATAACTTTAGCTGGGACCAAAGGATCATCAATCCAAAAGTTCTACTTCCGGCGTGAGAACTTAGTTTGGAACTTTTCTACGCGCCCCGCAGTATCAACGAAACGTTTTTCCCCAGTGAAGGCAGGGTGTGAGTCCATAGTAACATCACGAACAACAACTTGGTATTCCACACCATCGATAGTCTCAGTCTTTTGAGACTTCATGGTTGATTGCGTAAAAAATTGCTTGCCGCTTGAAACATCGACAAAGCATGTAGGGAAAGTTTCTGGGTGAATGTCCTTTTTCATGAAAAACTGAAAGGATAAAGAAGAGGGCTAGACGAAATCAACCTTGGCGGGCTTTGAATCGAGGGTTCGATTTATTAATAACATACAACCGACCCTTCCTCTTAACGACTTTGCAGTCCGGATGACGGTTCTTTAGTGTCTTAATTGATGAAACTACTTTCATGACAAAAGATAAATCCTAAAACCAATCGTGTGTTTGTCAACGAGCAAACAAAACCAATCCCATTCTTTTATTCTTGAAAATCAAGGGAGGGAAGGCATTCTTTCACGCTGCATATGAGTGAAACAGAAACCAACACCGAAACGAAGAAGGACAACAACCCTGACGAGTTGACCTTCCTTGATAACGAAGTTCTTTCTCGCTATGTCACGGACACGGGAAAGATTTTGCCTCGGAAATACACTAGGCTTTCCCCCAAGCAGCAGCGCAGAATTTCCCGACTGATCAAGAAAGGTCGGCATATGCAGACGCTCAAGTGAAAACGTTGGTCAAAGGATTCCGATCGACAAAAAGCACGTTGTTTCGGACTTGAAAATCCTTCAGGGAGACGATCCCAATAATATAGAATTGGTGGTCAAAATGATTTGTGACGGCACACCCGTCGCATTACCTACTGAAACTGTCTACGGATTAGCAGCTGATGCATTTTGCGAAAAGTCCGTTGGCTCGATCTTTAAAATCAAGGGAAGACCGTATAACGATCCATTGATCGTTCATGTCGCTAAATTTGAGCAAATTGAAAGTCTAGCTTTCATTCCTTCAGTTCTAGCAAAGCTTTCAGAAACTTTTTGGCCAGGTCCGCTGACAGTTGTGCTGCGGAAGAAAGATAGCATTCCCGCAGTTGTAACCTCGGGACTTCCGACCGTGGCAGTGAGAATCCCGGCTCATCCACTCTTTCGCGAAGTTCTTGAGAAGGTGGGGCGACCTCTTGCGGCGCCAAGCGCAAACCCATTTGGCTCAGTGAGTCCGACTAGGGCAGAGCACATAGTCTCCTCATTCGGGGAAAGCTCTCCTTACATTCTGGACGGGGGATCAACTGAACACGGCATTGAATCAACAATCCTCTCGCTTGCAGAAACCATTCCTGTGATTCTGAGGCTTGGCCCCCTTTCATCTGATGAATTAAATTCAGTGCTCGGTCGGTTGCCGGCGGAACAGCTTAATGCCGACAACGACATTCCCAAAGCCCCGGGAAGCCTGCCCCGGCATTACAGTCCAAATACTTCATTGCAATTGCACCCAAGTTCAGCGGCGATTCATCGTTCAATCCAAAATGCCTCAAATCCTCAAACTGTTGGAGTGATCCTATTGAAAAGACCGTCCCCTAACGAAAAATGGCCTAAAAAATCAAAAGTTCAGTGGCTAAGCGAATCCGGAAATTTAAACGAAGCAGCTTTCAACCTATACGATACATTGAGGAAAATGGATTCCGATCCTCAGATCGAACAAATACATTGCCATGCAGCTCCCGACAAAGGTGTTGGCTCCGCTATTAACGATAAGCTGAGCCGCGCCGCCCACTAAGGTTTCGTCGATTTTTCTTTCACGCTTGTTTTTTTCCTGAACGAAAGACATCTTGAAGAAGACTGAGGATTCGAAGCCCTTAAAAGAATCTACCTTAAGAAATCGTTATGAAACCTACGATCAATATATTGCTGATAACTTGCGTGATATCCCCACTCTTTTCCCAAGTCGACAACGACGAACAGTTGAGTGACCCGGTCTATCTCATCAAGAAGTACAACCAACTCGCATTGCAGTACAATGCATTGGTGGAAAAAGCACGCAAGAATCTCGACTCGCAATCCATCGCCGAGGCCACCGTGAGAGAGATCAGAGTAGCCAATCCCTTGAACCAAAGCTTGGAAAAGGCCAACGTGGATTTGGCGTACAAGTTACGAAATGCGCAACTGAAAGTCAGCCAAGCGAGCCAGCAAGGTCAAACCCTNAACGCCCGNAACCGTTTTCTAGAANAAGAGAATTCCGAGTTAAANGAAAAGCTAAGGGAATTTCGGAACAGTGAGGCAGCCCTNGAAGATCGCTCTCGTCGCATTGCCNCGGAAAATCGAAAGGCAAAGGCGGCAGCTCAAAATTTTGAGGCACGTGAAAAACAATTGAAAAGAGACCTTCGACATTTGCAAAATTCAGATAGTAGCACCAAGCGACAATTGGCGACAATTGAAGAAGAAAGTAAAACACTGACCATCGAAAACCGGCGGCTCAGTGGTGAAGTGGAACGTTTGACGACTCGACTGGAAGACGCTGAAAGCGAGCTAAGCTCAATAAAAGGCATCGAGGCTATCTTGAAGCAACAGATATTAAATCTTAAGGAATCCAATGCTGTTCTAGCCCGTGAAAATTCAATTTATAGCGAGAACCAGAAAATCACCGATGAGCAATTGCGTGACCTTAACTCCGAGATCAGCCTTCTAACCAATGCCGACATGCGAAATCTGGAGACTCTCGAAGACGCGAAATATGAGAATGATCTGCTTTTGCAAAAAAACGCCCAACTGAAGAAAAACAGAGAAGAACTCGATGTTGCCGTGCAACTGATGGATCGAGAAATTCAAGAAATATCGAACGTTGAGCAGCACTTGCGCGACAAGCTCTCCGACATCGACGCAGAAAACAAGGAATTGATTTTGTCAATCGATCAAAACCGCAACGAACGAAATGATTTAAGGATGCAAATCCGAGATCTTGAAACCAAACTTGCCGCAAGCGCTAATTCCGAAGCGCGCCTAGTTGTAGAATTAAACAATCTTGGAGGAACCAATGATAGTCTTCGCCGCAAGCAAAATGAATTCGATGCTCGTGAGAAACAGTTCCTTGATCAAATCAACATCTTGGATCGCAGGAACGCCGAACTGGAGAACAAGCTGGGGTTTATGCAAGATCAGCGATTGCGTTTTCGAAATGATATTATTGGCGTCATCGAGGAAGAAGACGGGCGAGATCGCTAAGGAAACCCACTAGGTCACTCCGCTACCACGCCCATAGTGCGGAATTTGGCATATCGTTCCTCGACCAACTTGTTCAAGTTCGATCGGAGCAACTTCTTTAAATTACTGCTTATCGCCTTCTTCAGAGCGTCAGCGGAAGCTTCTGGATCACGATGGGCACCACCGATGGGCTCGGGCACAACCTCATCCACCACACCTAACTCAATAAGGTCGGACGCCCCAATCCTAAGAGCACCAGCAGCTTCTTCTGCATGGCTGCGGTCCTTCCATAGTATTGCGGCGCAACCTTCGGGTGAAATGACGGAATAATATGCATTTTCAAAAATGAGAACGCGATCAGCGACAGCAATGCCCAAGGCTCCGCCGGAACCACCTTCGCCGATAACAATAGTTAAAATTGGTGATCGCAAGGCACTCATTTCGCGAACGTTCACAGCAATTGCCTCAGCCACATGGCGTTCCTCGGCCCCAATGCCCGGATAGGCCCCTGGAGTATCGACCAAGGTAATAATAGGCATTTCAAATTTTTCGGCGAGCTTCATCAAGCGAAGTGCCTTTCGATACCCTTCCGGATGGGGACAGCCGAAATTACGCAAGACATTCTCGTCGGTATCTCGCCCTTTTTGTTNGCCGATGACCATGACGGGCCTGTCTTCGAATCTTGCAAGCCCGCCAACAATAGCAGCATCATCTCCAAACAAACGATCTCCGTGCAATTCCTGAAAGTCAGTGAAAACATGTTCCACGTAATCGAGAGAATAGGGGCGGTTGGGGTGGCGTGACAGTTGGACTTTTTGCCAAGGGGTGAGTTTGGAATAGATTTTTTGCTTGGTGGCCTCGATCTTGTCTTTCATCGACTCGATCTCTGTCGACATATCAATTTCCATGTCGGACTCTTCGGATTTCTCGATCATGGAAGCGAGATGTCGCTCCAAATCATGGAGAGGTTTTTCGAAATCAAGTGCTCGCTTTTCTTGTTCCATAAGAGAAAAACTGAAGGCTAATAAACAGGTGGCGCCTACCTGTCAACCAAGGGTAGCATAACCCNAGCGCCTAATCGCTATCCAATTCCGCTTGCCAACCCAGAATGCGAGCTTTGGCCGCAAATTTCTCGGCTTTTTCTTTCTCGCCAATTTCAGCCCACACTCTGGACAAGCTGACATGCAAATGCAGATCGTCTGGTCGCAGACGTAAACCAGCCTCCCCCGCTCGCAAGGCTTCCTCCAAGTTCCTCAAGGAGAACATCACCTCAGCCAAGGCATGCCAAGCCTCAAAGCAATCGGGTGCCTTGGTTGTAACATCCTTAAGAACAACTGCAGCATGTTCCTCTTCGCCCAAACTAAAAAGCAAAGTGGCTTCCTCCACTAAATTCAAATCATCAGATCCCATTTACAAAGAAAGAGAAAAATCTTCTTGCCCATGCAATGCAAGCACATGATCGCGATTTCTCTTGTCCGAATGAGACGCCTACCTCATTTTCCTTGGTTGTTCAGAAGTAAACCTTAGAAAAATGCTAGACGAGCGTATACAACAATTGATGCTTCTCCAAAGCCGAGATCGACGCAAGGCGAACTCCGAAAACGAGTTGAAACAATTGCCTGAAGTCCGCGCCTCGGTTCAGCAAAAAATCGAGATCGAAAACAAAACCATGGAGGTCACGCGCCAATCCATTCTCGAGCTGGAAACCTCTAGTCAAAAGATCGAAGGAGACATCGCTGATATCGAGAGCCGTATCATACGTTATAAAACGCAACAACTCGAGGTAAAGAAACCGGACGAATACAAAGCGCTCCAAGCCGAAATAGATTTACTAACGAAAAAGATATCATCTCTAGAAGACGCTCAACTTGAGCTACTTGAAAAAATTGACGTTGAAAAAGATTCATTGGATGGAGCCCGCCAACCGCTTGGAGAAAAGATCGAGCGACACAATAAACGGCTTCAATCACTGGATGAAAGAGAAATCTTCCTCAAAAAAGAAATCGCTGAATTGACCCAATCATACAATGAATCCTTGGAGCAAATCCCTGCAGAACTTCTTCGTGCCTATCAACAAGTTAAGCGAATTGCCAAAAGATCTCCATGGGTAGTTCCTGTTGAAAATCAACTTTGCGGAGGTTGTAACTTGAGGGTTTCCAATGATGTAGTGGCCAAAGCTCTGGTTGAGGGGCAAGTCAGCAATTGCGACCAATGCGGACGTATAGTATATTTCGAACGCTGAAGTTAACGGGGAAACCCACGACTGCAGTGTCCTTTTTCCAGGAAGCGGTCATTCGCTCCTTTCCTTTAGGGGATTGGAGAGGAAAGTCCGGACATCGTAGGGCAGGATTCCCCGTGAAAGTGGGGGAAGCTCGCCTAAAAGCGAGCTCACGGCCAGTGCCACAGAAAACAAACCGCCTCCCTTGGGGGGTAAGGGTGAAAAGGTGGGGTAAGAGCTCACCGCCGCGAGAGCAATCAAGCGGGCATGGTAAACCCAATCCGATGCAAGACGAAATAGGGGACCGGGCTGCTCGTCCAATGGTTCCGGGTACGTCGCGTCCCGCTTTGGCGGGAACCGAGGTCAACTCGATAGATGAATGAATGACAAATTCAGCCTACGGGCAGAATTTACAGAATCCGGCTTACAGCTTCCTGGAATCCTTTTTCATTGACTGAACCATCTCCTCCAACATGATTCCTAGCCCGTTATGGCAAACTCTAAATCAGCCCTGAAGAACGCTCGCAAAACCCGAGCTCGCACCTTGCGCAATCGGCATGTAAAAAGCCGCCTCAAGACATTGGAGAGGCAATTCCAGACATGTTTGGAGGGTAAAGACGAAGAAGCCGCCCGCAAAGCCTCGGCAATATTCATCTCGGCTCTAGACCGCGCCGCCAAATCATCCATTATACACGAAAATAAGGCTGCGCGGAAAAAGTCCGCCTGTGCGAAGAAACTCGCTGCTGGCGCAAAGACGCCATCCAAGTCCAGTCAAGACAAAGCTCCGGAAGAAACTCCGGAAGTCACTGAGGAATCCTAAAGGGCGGCACAAACGCCTTTTCCCTCTTTTGCAACAGCCGCGAGCAGCGGTTTTAAAGCATCATACATGCTTCTGAGAGTCCGGATGGACTACCCAGACAATTTAAATGTGGCTAGAGTCGGTTTCATCTTTCTCGCTGTAGCCCGCATCCTGTCGATCGTGATTAACCTTGTTCTTTTTGATGTAGGCATCGTGAATATCCTCGGCTGACATTCCCAGAACCTGAGCCAAGGAAATCAAGAAATGAAACAGGTCAACGACCTCAACACGAGCATTCTGTTGGTCAAACTTTTGGTATTTCGCCCACCATTTCCAAGGCACCGAATCAATCAGTTCGGATAATTCCTGTTGCATAGCTCGTGAATAATTCAGCACCCATTCAGTCTTTTTCTCCTCGTCCATGCCATTAGTGATTACGCCAATGCGTTCGTTCAATTCTTCTTGCATAGAGAAAATTTTATCCAACTTGTCCATGATTGACGCACGTTAGAAAGCATGTTGACCAATGCAAGCGCATTTCCCAACGAGAAAGAGTTCGCAAAAAAATCGTTGAGCAACTTAAAAAACCTCAGTATCTCAACATAACAATGCAAGACAGCAACGAATCAAGTGCCGAAAGTCCACTGAAAGCAGAAGGAAAAACAGTGGCTCCAAATTCCTCGCCATCTCAACGCCCGTCAAATCTCCGCTCGCGCTACGGACAGAAAAGTGGAACCACCCACGCCGCCAATTCAACCGAAACAATTGGCGAAATCCAAATAGGGGCAGGAGAAATCCTGAAAGACGATCTGTCTGCAAACTCCGAAGCGGCACGAGCAAAAGGTGGCAATCGTAGAGACGAAGTTAATGACGCGCCAGGTCAAAAAACAGGTCGTGAGAAACCGGAAGGCGATCAAATCCAGCGAGGAAGAAGAAAGCGTGGAAATCATGAAAGAAACCGCGGGGATGCTGGCCGAAAAGACCGACGGAAGAAACATGATTCGCAAAACAAGAAATCCACTAACCGTGGCAATACCGACCAGCGAGATAAAAGTCAGAGAGACAAACAGGGAGGTCATGAAACAGGAAAATCCTCTGGCAGACGAGAACGCTCTCGCAGGCGGGTGAGACGATCCAAAAGCAATTCCGAAGACAACAAACCTGTGACTTGGAATGCAGGAACTGAGAAAAAAAGCTCGGGCTTGATTGAAAAAGCGGGAAAATTCCTTTCGTCGATTTTCGGAGGTTCAAAGGCGGAAGCCTCAGAGACTGCCAAGGAAAAACAAAGGCAAAAAAGAAGGCGTAGTGGTGATGGAAAGCGGCGGAGTGAGCGAAGACGAAGTGGTGATGGAAAGCGGAGGCGCCGGAAACGATCGCATGGCGGCAATCGGGGCGGTCGCTCGCACAGCTAATAGTCGCAAAGTAATACCTCCACTAGACAGCAAATGGAAGTATTTCGTATCCGCGGAGGAATACCCCTGCGGGGAGAAGTAAGGGCCAGTGGTTCCAAGAACGCCACTTTACCTGCTTTTGCTGCTGCGCTGCTCACTTCAGAGCCATGTGTCATAGAGAATGTCCCAAATCTCAGTGATGTTCGATTTATGGCTGAAATCCTTCGCCATTTGGGTGCAGAGGTTGAGGAATTGGGATCAGGTTCATGGAGGATAACTGCAGGTGAGATTTCTTCGAAAGCACCTTACGAACTGGTCCGCAAGATGCGTGCTTCCGTATGCTTGCTGGGACCGCTGATAGCTCGACTGGGCAAAGCTCGCGTAGCTTTACCGGGGGGGTGCGTGATCGGACAAAGGCCTATCGATCTGCATCTAAAGGCTTTTTCAAGCCTAGGTTGCGAAGTTAAAGTCAAGGAGGGAGACATAGTAGTCGATGCAAAAAGACTAAAAGGATCAGCGGTTTTTCTTGGCGGTCGCCATGGCAGTACCGTAACGGGAACAGCCAATGCAATTATGACGGCAGTCCTCACTCCCGGCATAACGAAATTGGAAAGTGCGGCTTGTGAACCTGAAATTGCCGATCTTTGCCGAATGCTCTTGGCGATGGGAGCGCGCATAGAGAACACTGGCGGTCATCACCTGACCATCTATGGAGTCCAATCCTTGGGAGGTTGCAGACACCGAATCATCGCAGATCGAATAGAGATTGGGACGTATTGCATTGCAGCGGCAATCACCGGGGGAGATATTACTGTAACCGAAGCAGATTCATCTCACTTGGGGGCATTTCTAGATAAAATGAAAGATGCTGGAATAACATTCGAAGAGCACCAAGATCAGATAAAGGCTAGCTTGGCTTCCAGTGGTCTCAATCCCATCGAGCTGACCACCCTTCCCTACCCCGGGTACCCGACTGACCTTCAAGCTCAGGCGTGTGCCCTAGCCTGCCTTGCCCCAGGTCCCAGCATCGTCACCGAACGAGTTTACCCAAATCGCTTTATGCATGTCCCTGAACTTAGCAGAATGGGAGCAGAGGTTGCCATCGAAGGCTCTAGTGCTATATTCAAAGGTCACGCTCGATTATCTGGAGCACCGGTTATGGCTTCGGATTTGCGAGCGAGCGCCGCACTCATTCTTGCTGCTTTGGCGGCAAAGGGAGACACTTGGATACAGCGCATCTATCATCTAGACAGAGGCTACGAGACTTTTGACGAAAAACTTCGCTCATTGGGAGCAGAAATAGAAAGGCTACCAGCTGAAGCTTTACCCAAAGACTTTCAATCTAATTCCCCAAAACTGGCTTCAAACTGAAAGACGCATGACGGAACCCGAGTCACAAGGAACCGATTATCTAAAAGAAGCCGTAAGCGGACCTTTGCAAGAACGCGATGCTGCGCTTCGCCCCCTGTCCTTCGATGATTTCACCGGACAAGAAAAAACTATCGAACGACTCCAAGTTATGGTCGGAGCCTCGGCCAACCGCGGCGATTCCCTCAATCATGTCTTACTCTCAGGACCTCCGGGTCTTGGAAAAACAACTTTGGCTTTAATTATAGGTCACGAGTTGGGAAGAGAAGTAAGAATTAGTTCAGGTCCGGTTATCGAACGGCCTGGAGACCTCGCCGGTCTGCTAACAAATTTGCAGGAAGGAGATGTGTTATTCGTAGACGAAATCCACCGACTAAACAAAACAGTGGAAGAATATCTTTATTCGGCCATGGAGGATTTCCGAATCGACGTCATGATCGATCAAGGTCCAAACGCGCGCAGTGTGCGACTGGAAATTCCTCCATTCACACTAATTGGCGCCACCACTAGGGTGGGCCTTCTAACAGCTCCGTTACGCAGTCGATTCACCTTGCAGACAAGGCTCGATTATTATGCTCGGGACGAGTTGCTTAAAATTGTGCGCAGAACCTGTAACTTGCTGGATGTGGAAATTGATGCAGCTGGTGCGGCGGAAATAGCAGGACGGGCTAGAGGGACTCCTCGCATTGTCAATAATTTGGTACATTTCACCCGAGATTATGCCGAGCAAAGAGCTGGAGGCGCAATCAACGCGAAAGTCGCTGCGGAAGCACTCGAACTGCTTGCAATAGATTCAAATGGTCTTGATGAGATGGACAAGCGCATCATTCAATGCATGGGTAAAAACCACAATGGGGGACCTGTTGGACTTGGAACCATAGCCATTGCAGTGAACGAGGAGGAGAACACCATTGAGGAGGTCCACGAACCGTTCCTCATCCAGGAAGGCTACCTCCGTCGCACGCCCCAAGGCCGCACTCTGACCGAAAAAGGCTGGACTGTCTCAGGAATGACTCCGACTGGCGAAGCCGGTCAAATGGACTTGATCTAGAAACTTCAGTTATCGCCTGACATCGATCAGTCGAATCAGTCCATAAAGGTGGAGAAAGGAATCGGAAAATGCTTTCGGTTCGCGAAGAATCCACTTTTGCAAGTCATCTTGGTCTATCCATTGCGAATCAATGACTTCAACAGGATCGGGATGAAGGGAAGCAGGAGCGTTGCAGGTATAGAGGCGAACAAATTCGTTTTCAGTATCAGGGCAAGGACTGATCGATAGTCTCAGGCGAAGCTCCCTAGCAGTCAAAGTCAGTCCGATTTCCTCAACCAGTTCACGTAGAGCAGCTTGATCATAAGTTTCACCTGAATCCACATGCCCCGAGCAAGAACTGCTCCACAATCCCGGAGCGAATTCTTTATCCAAAGCACGCCGCTGCAAAAAAAGAAGACCTGCTTCATCTGTCGCAAAAACATGAACCGCACGATGCAAGAACCCATCCCGATGAGTTTGGGCCCGAGAAGCTTGTCCGATCACTCGGTCTCGTTTGTCAACGATGTCGAATATTTCCTGTGAAGGAGTTTTCACACTGAAAAGTCGCTTGATTGAGCTATTCGCGTCAACAATGAAAAAAGGCATTGCGGAGAAACAAAGATTTGCTTTGGTGAACCCTCATGGGGGCGGTTTTCAAAATTCTAGGATCAAGCAGTTCCGGTAATGCGGCGTTGTTGCAGACAATAGACTTCACAATCTTGATTGACGCAGGCTTCTCGGGAAAACGCCTCGACGCCATGATGGCCGAGATAGACGTGAGCCCCGACGACTTGGATGCAGTTTTTCTAACGCACGACCATAGTGATCACTCGGCGGGAGTGCGAGGCTTGTGCCGAAGAAGTGATCTCCCCTTCTTCGCCAACCGAGATACAGCCAAGGCGATACAATCCAACCTAGCACGTCGAGCAAACTGGAAAATTTTCGAGACCGGACTATGCTTTGAGTTCCGAGGGTTAAAAGTTTCCCCGTTTGCCATACCTCATGATGCCTATGATCCAGTTGGTTTTCTTTTCGAATGGGGAGGAGATGACCTGTTCGCTCCTCGTGATAGCTTGGCTTGGGTAACAGACTTAGGCTTTGGCACCGGGCTAGTTCGCGAAAAGATTCGTGACGCGCAAACACTCGTCATAGAAAGCAACTACGATGAAGAATTGCTGGATCGTGACCCTCGCAGGCCATGGGCTCTTAAACAAAGAATAAAAGGTCGGCATGGTCATTTATCCAATCGTGACGCCTTGGAATTCCTTGAAACAATCGAGTCTCCCCGGTGGCGAAACGTCTATCTGGCGCACCTCAGCAAGGACTGCAATGAAGTCTCACGAGTCGTCGAGACATTTTCTGGCTTTCATCGTAAAGGTTGCGAATTCAATGTGGTCGATCCTCGCAACGGCAATCTTTGCCCTGTCCCAATAGCGAACAAAACAAAAGTTTACGGATGACCAAAAATTTCCGCCAAACCAAAATCATAATAACAATCGGACCGGCAACCGAGAGCCCGGAAGTAATTTTGGCGCTGCTGGAATCCGGTGTCGACGTCTTTCGCATCAACATGGCGCATGCGGGCCACAGCTGGACAGAAGAAATCATTAAGCGAATACGCTCAACCGCAGCCCAATGCGAGCGTAACCCAGCCATTTTGATGGATGTGAAGGGTCCAGAAATTCGAACTGGTTTCTTGCGGAAAACAATGACGCTAGAAAAGGGTGATTTAATCGACTTGGTGCACCGCCGTGAACAAGGAGTCACAACCACGGAAGGGGTGCGCGTGGTAGATGTGAATTATCCCAAGTTGGCCAAGGACGTGAAAGTTGGACAAATTATCATGGTCGATAATGGATTGATTCAGATGGAAGTGTTGGAGAAAAAGAAAAAAAGGGTTCGATGCGAAGTCACTTCGCCAGGAGAGCTGGCAAGTCGTCGACACATCAACCTACCGGGGATTAAAGTCGACCTTCCATCCATCACTAAAAAGGACCGTGCTGATGCACGGGTCGGAATCGAGAATGGCGTGGATCTCTTTGCATTATCGTTCACTCGTGATGCCAAAGTGGTGGAAAATTTCCGCAAATTCCTCGTTAAAGAAGGTTCTGATGCCGAAGTTGTCGCCAAAGTGGAAGACCAAGAAGCGGTACAAAATTTGAGTGAAATCATAGAAGCAACTGATTCCCTAATGGTGGCCAGAGGAGATCTCGGAATCGAATGCGCCTTCGAGGAACTACCCATCATCCAACGTAGGGCCGTCAAGGAGACGATTGGAGCAGGCAAACCAGTAATCGTGGCTACTCACCTACTGGAATCCATGATCGAGATGCCGGTGCCAACCCGAGCCGAGATAAGCGACGTGGCAGGAGCGGTGGCAGAACAGGTGGACGCCCTAATGCTAAGCGGGGAAACCACGACGGGCAAACACCCGCTCGCATGCGTTCGCATGCTAGATCGCGTAGCGCGCCGAGCAGAAGCCGAATTAAGTCCAGCCCTAACCGAAGAGCTCAAATTACTCCAACCACGGGCAAAGATGCTGCGGGCCGCTTGCAGTCTCGCCATGCAAATGGATGGTACCGCGATAGTAGTTTTCACGCGGACGGGAAATCTAGCGAACAAACTATCATCTCTCCGTCCTAACCGGGTTCCCATATATGTTTTTACGGACAACCCGCGACTCCCGCCAAAACTGCAGATGCGATGGGGCTTGGATCCTTTCCTTATGGAATTCTCGGAAAACCCTGAAATCACGCTCTCCAAAGCGATTCAGCGCTTGAAGGCAATTGGCAGGGTTGCTGTTGGGGACTGCCTCGTTGCGGTGACCAATGCCTTGGCCGTCGACAAAGTGGTGGAGACAATACAATTGTACGGAGTCGAATAAGGTCAGCGGGAACGCCAAAGCAGAAAACCAGCTAGCAAAGCCATAACTATGCTAGGCAGTGACCCAGCTACTTCAGCTCCCAAGACACCCGCTTCGCCCAAACTATTTGCTGCAGTGAGAACCAAGTAATAGCAGACAAAAAGCCCTAGAGCCCGAGCCAAGCCGACTCCTGTCCCGCGCCGGGAACCGGTAACTGAAAAAGGAATCGCGATAAACGCGGCAAACAAACACCCCAATGGAGCAAGGAGGATTTCCCTTCTACGAATCGCGAGGGGACGCAAGGCAGTATTTTCAACAGATGGGAAAGCTTGCAACGCTTGATTCAATTCACGAAGCGAAAGATCTTTTGGCTTCTTTCTCAAGAGAGCAAAGATTTCAGGTTTCTCGTCAAAATCTCGAAGTTCCATCAAGTCAAAGGTCTTGGCAATTTGAGGTATTCTCGGGAGGTTCATTAGTTGAGTGGAATTAACATCCGGAGAGATATTGGGGCCAGAGACCATCAAACCTTTTGCTGCAGAATACCGATATAGCCCACTATCGGTACGGAAACTCATGTATCGACCATCCCGAAACTGCCATGTGCCATTTTCCCTGTCCCGCCAAGCTAAAGCAGCGGAAATACGATACAATTCCACACCCGTCGAATCTCGGACGAAAACTTGCAGATCGTAAGCTTCTTTAGTTATTTCATTGAACCGATTGATATGCCAAAGACGATGGCTACGCTTATTGTCGAAACGAATGTTACGAGTCGTGCCAATCTCGGTTTCGGGCAAGCCTCGCTTAACTTGATCATCACGAAGAAAACTCTCCTTAAGCTCGCGGGTTTCCTCGACGGACCAAGGCGCCCACTCCGAATTCAAACCGTATACGCACCCGGCTAAAGCCAAAGCAGCGACTAAAACCAAACGACATGCCATTGGCAGAGAAGTACCACAAGCCCTCAAGGCAACAATTTCATTTCGGCGAGCCATTCCCCCCAGAGAAAGTAAAATCGAGATGAACAAGGAAATGGGTATCAACCAAGGCAAATACCCCGGGAGCAAGCAGAAATAATAGCGGCAGACAGATTCCATGGAAGCCCCATAATTCCGAAAATCGCCCAAGTTGTTTGCCAAGTCTTGCAACAATGTGAGCCCGCAAAGAAATCCCAAGACCAAAACAAAGGCCTTCAGCCACTCTCGAAACACATACCTCTCAATTAAATTCACTGCAGCGAATCGCGCTCATTGCGAAAAAACTTCATCGTTTTACCGTTGCTTCGGTGGAAACGTCCAAAGTAAATTTCGAGAAAGTTCCAAATCTTCCTTCAAGCAAATGCGCAAGCCATCAGTTATTTTGAATGTGATTCCTATTCTTTTGGGGATGGTCCTCGCCTCGGTAATTCCCAATCAACTTCTGTCGGCGGAAAGTGCCTCAGACACAGTGGAAAGTGAACCAAGCTTTGAACAAAAGGTAGACTCTTTCTTCGGCGAATACGTCGTTTCTCCCCTGGCAGAGGTACTCTTCTGGGAAATCCCATGGCTCAAACTCCCCTTGGTAGTGGCATGGCTTTTGGGAGGTGCCTTGTTTTTCACTTTTCGGATGCGCTTCGTTAACTTCAGGTTATTTCGTCATGCAATTGATTTGGTACGTGGAAAATACGACAAACCGAATGCGAAAGGTGAAGTCACCCATTTCCAAGCTCTTAGCGCTGCTCTTTCTGCAACTGTCGGGCTAGGCAACATAGCGGGCGTCGCGATAGCGGTCGGCACCGGTGGTCCAGGAGCAACGTTTTGGATGATCGTCATTGGATTGTTCGGAATGTCACTCAAGTTCACTGAATGCACTTTGGGTCAAAAATATCGTCGCACCCGTCCGGACGGACGCCTCATGGGAGGTGCCATGTTCTACCTATCAAAAGGACTGGAAGACATGAATCTAAAGCATTTGGGTGGATTTCTGGCCGGTCTGTTTTGCCTTCTTTGCATCGGAGGGTCCTTTGGTGGTGGCAATGCCTTCCAGGTAGTCCAGTCGCTCAATCAAATTAAGACTGTGGTGCCCTTGCTCGAAGATTACCCTTGGGTGTACGGACTGATCCTGACCATATTGGTCGGACTAGTCATTCTCGGAGGCATAAAAAGCATTGCCAGAGTGGCCTCGAAAATCGTTCCTGTCATGTGCGGAGTTTACCTCTTGGCTTGCCTAATCATCCTTGCGAAATACATCACCCAAATACCTGCTGCATTCGTACTCATCATTGAAGAAGCATTTAACCCTAACGCAATGTACGGAGGTTTCCTCGGAGTCCTCATCATCGGAGTAAAGAGAGCCGTTTTCTCCAATGAAGCGGGCATTGGATCGGCGGCTATCGCGCACTCCGCCGCAAAAGTGGAGCATCACGTCGAAGAAGGTGTTGTTGCGTTGCTGGAACCCTTCATTGACACAGTTGTAGTTTGCACAATGACGGCTCTCGTAATCATTCTAACTGGAGCCTACGCAGATCCTGCAAATCAAGCTTTCATCGCGGGGAATCAAGGAGGCGCCCTTACCTCGGCCGCAATGGGAAGTGTAATCTCTTGGTTCCCTCTTATCCTTGCAGTAGCTGTTTTCCTTTTCGCCTTCTCCACCATGATTTCATGGTCTTACTACGGTGAGCGGTGCTGGTCATGGCTTTTCGGCGACAATTCCTCCAAGATCTACAGGATAATCTTTTTGTTCTTCACCTTTTTGGGGTCTATCTTAACCGCAACCAATGTCTTGGAATTCAGTGATCTAATGATCTTGGGCATGGCATTTCCCAATGTACTTGGACTGTTCATCTTGAGCAAGTTAGTCCATACCGATCTCGAGGATTACGAGAAGAAGCTTAAAAGTGGTGAAATTAAGCCAACTAGTTGATTCCTAAAGCTTTTCGATGTACATCATTGCAGGTTAAGGCAGGGAAAAGGTGTCTCAAAAAATAAAATAATCTCCATATTTCTGGAAATATTTCTTGGCCCGATTTCGAAAGCGCAGGTATGCGAATAACAATCTCATTTTGCGAGTTTCCTGAAATTCGCGAACCTTGGCGGCTACCTCCAAATCCAAGCCAAATTCGATCAGGCGCTCCTCGGGTGTCCCTTCCCGAAGCTGCTCATTGAGCAGCAAATTTTCAAAAGGTCGGTCCGAATGTTCTTGTTTCATAAGAGAAAAAATGAAAATTAGCTTTATTTCCGAAGCTTTAGATTCTATTTACGAAATATCGGTGCAAATACATCTCCCATAATGATTTGATTTAATGTCTGATGATGAAACAATTTTGGTTCGGGATTCCGAATTCGTTCAAGAATCCTTAAACCGACTGGTCAAGACTCTTGAAAACTGGGCGGTCAAGGAATCCGCCCGAGCTGATTTCGAGTTAGCTGCCTTTAGTTCAGTCTTGGCAGAGGGCATAATTAACTTCGACAATATTTCGAGTTTGGAGTGCAAGTCATGCCCCGGGCTAACTAAGGCCGTCACAATCGCTCATAAACATCTGACCAAAGAACACAAGCGTTTCGATCAGGAAATTGACAAGTTGCATGTTCATTTTGCGCAACAAATGGAAGAACTTGATTTAAAAATCATACGGGATCGCAACGAATTTAAAAAATTCCTGCAAATTTTGGTTTTTGCAGAGGAGTACGATCAACTTACTCATAAAATCACGTCCATTTTGGAAACTATTCAGGCAAAGACCTTTTACCGTGGTGCATTGGGTGAAGAGAGCGGCGAAGAAGATAAGTCGCAAGAGAACATGGAGTAGTAGGCCATTGTGGGCACCGCTTTATACGATATCCCCAGAAAATTGTCTCAATATTCAATTGCCCACAAGCCAAAGGCGAGCCAAATGGGTAGAGTGACAATGCATGCTAGAATGGTTGGGGCCATTGTCTGAGCAGTTACTTGTGCGTTTGCTCGATAATATCTGGCAATTACGATTGCGAAAATTCCGGCGGGCATTGCGGCTTGCAGTACGAAAATCTCTCGTAACCAATTCACGTCACTTGGAAAAGGCGCCCATCGAGCAACAGCAATCATAATACAAGGCATTAGAGCTAGGCGAACCAAGCTCCCCCCTCCGGTAACTTGCCAATTCAAAGAGGAGGTTCGTTGATCTCTCCAAAGGTCCAGAGTAGTAGCGCCTATGAGCAGGAGCCCCACGGGGATTGCGCAGGCACCAACCATCTCAATTGCTCGAATCACAAATTCCGGGCAAAAGGCGCCCCACCCTGAGTAATTCATCCACAAAGCCAGAATCAAAGCGAGTATGGGAGGATTGAAGAGCCTTCCAACGCCCGATGCTCCTCCTCCAATCAACAGAACACCCACGCCCCAAATTGCTAATTCCACCCCAAGATTAAAAACCAAAAGCTTCCCGACGAAGCTTTCCCCGAAAATAGCTTCACAGACAGGGATGGCAAAATAGCCATAATTGAAGATACCCGCGGTGAAAACGAAAGCTCGTCGCGTCCCCTTATCATCAATTCTCGAAACAGTTGCTATCGCAAAAGCCACTCCGAATCCTAGAATGATGGAAAGGAATCCTCCGGAAATCGGCCACCAAATAACATCCAAGTCAGCAAGGCTTTCTTCAGCGAAAACTTTTTCGAAAATGAAACACGGGTAAAGGAACCGAAATGTAAGCTTTAGCAGGGAGTCGTCAGATTCTGGCGAAAGCCAACGAAAACCACGAGCCAAAAAGCCCATCCCGATAAGGATAAACACCGGCGTCACTGCAGACGCAACCTCAAATACCGACTCGATTCCCATGAAAATCTAGAGCTAGCAACAAACCCAAAAAAGAGGATTGGAATATGCAGAAAGCAGATTATGGACAAGGTTATTAAACGAATCTTGTTGCTCAAACCTCAAGCGAAGACTTAATTCGCCACGCTTTCAGAGCAAAGGCGCCCCCATAGTTCAATGGATAGAACAGTGGTTTCCTAAACCATTGATCCAGGTTCGATTCCTGGTGGGGGTACCAGTTTAGCAAAAATTACGTTGTTGGCCGGCAAACCGCTGATAAAACAAGCAGTGGCTTTATTAGAGCGAAGCGAAAGGATCGTTGGGTGTTTTGTTGGGGCTCGAGGGATTATCAACCCAATTCTTGAATTCCTGCAGATCCCCAGTACCGTCGTTATCGGAATCAGGACTTCGTGGATCAGTGCCTGCCAGTATTTCCCAATAGTCACTGAGTCCATCGGCATCCATGTCAACCCGCGTAGAATTCAAATCCGAAAAATCTTCGAAAGTACCGCCGACATTATCAGTTAGGGGTGTGGCATAAAATGCATAGCCAGTAAACTTGAAGCTTTCGTAGAGGAAGACGGAACGAGTCGATTGAGATTGGTTACCAGCTTCATCCCTAACATAATAGAAAATGGTAAGCTGAACCATGTTCTCGTTGTTGCCCTGAGTTTTATTTGCATCAAAGAAATTACTGCTGGCATTCGGAAGTCTTGCGTTGCTGACACTACCAAAGGCAGTGGGATCATCCAAGGTTTCCTGCCATTCCTTCGAGGATTTGACTGCAACTTCACTATATCGATATATACGATCCCATTTCGCCAAGGAGCCCGAAGGTGGGGCGCCGATATCCTCAATGAAGTGAATTTCACCCTTACCATCGCCATCCATATCAGGGTAGCTACCGGGGGGATTTTGGCTAGCAGACTTCCAATTCTTGTTGTCTTCGGCATAAACACCAGGATCAGTGAAATTATAGGCAGCGAGGATGAAGTCGTGTGCGCCCACTAAGGGGCTCAAGCTAGGATTGAAACCTGATATACCGACGGTGTCTCCAGAGACTGGGTGAGTAGAAGTAGTTCCTGAGGTGGGAGGATTTGCAGTGGCATCAGAAGAGCTGTCATATCGAAAGAAGTCATGGATGGGGTTGTTGCCGTATAAAGTGATCGTGGGAGCCGTCTTGTCACGTACTTCGATGATGCGTGTAACCTCACTAGATTCATTTCCTGAATAATCTGTGATCTTGTACTTGATGGTATACTCTCCGGACTCTTGCTTGATGTCCTTGGCAAAATCTCCGGTAGCCATATTGACAGCAATTTCTGTATTATCGAGATCGTAGAGAGTTACGGTCAGCTTGGCTAAATCATTACCAACAGTGGATGAATCCAAATTAAAGTAATCTGAGTTACCATCGCCTCGAGGATCGTAAACAAGGTTGGTTCGCATGTCATTAACGGCTTCGTCCAAATCAAAAACTGGCTGTGGAGAGCCCAATGTCTGCTCATCCACCACTAAGGTGTTCAGGGCGGGAATAAGCGGTAAAAGGCTATCCGTAATGACGACACGGCGAACGACTGGATTTGCAATATTGGGTGCCGGATTGCCATTGGCATCAACGGCATTATCAGATACAGTGTAAGTTAACTCGTAGACAGTAACGTTCGAAATGTCTGACACACCTGTGCGAGAAGCATCAATCTGACCACTTGTCACACTTAGTTGGTTGCCAGAAAAAATCTGTTGGGGAGTGCCGTCAGGGTCCTTGACGATAGTAACGGAAACGGAGGAACTCAAATCTCCATCCACATTATCAACCGCGGTGGCAGTCTCGTGGACAAAGGTGCTTCCCAACTCAACAGTCTGGGTGGAGGTATTCAGGGAAATCAAAGGTTTGTCTTTGTCCAACACATAAACGGTTCGCGAGACAGCGTTCGATACATTACCGGCGACATCGGAAACAGAATAGGTGAGCGTATATGTACCCACAGTTTGAAGATTAACGGACCCACTGATCTGAACATTTGCCGAAACGTCACCATCAACGAGATCGGTTGCGGTAAAGCCAGGGTCTGTGTAGGTCAAGGAGTTGGTCAAATCTTGATCGGCGTATTCGATGGCCAATCCAGAATAGGCTGCGCTTGTAGTTGAATCCAAAAGGGTGATTGAAGGTGCAGTGGTATCCACAACCGTGATCTGCCGGGAGGCGTTCGCTTCATTCGAAGAACTGTCCAAAACGGAATAAGTAATGAAATGAGCGCCAACGGAGGTGGTGCTAAAATTCGCGCCTGTTGCAACAATGCTAGAAGTGAGGTCGCCATCATACGTATCAAAGGCAGTCGCTCCGGGGTCGGTATAAGTGGATCCACCCTCAATGGTGAAATTGGTCAGACCATTACTGACATTAGGAGTAATGCTCGGAGCAGTAGTGTCGACGACAGTAACCGTACGAGTCGTTGAGGAAGCATTCAAATATTCGTCTTGGACGGTATAGGTTAAGGTATATGTCCCCAAAGTGGCGGTATTGACATATCCACTGACCACCACGCTATCGGTGTAATCAAATGTTTTGTTCCCCTGCTTTTTAAAGGCCTTGTAACCATAGTCTGCCCATACGATGCCAACTTCTTGAGTGACTTGAGCAACGACCGAAGGATCATGAGAATCATTATCCGGAGAGGGATCATGCGCCGAGTTGGTATTACTATCCTTGCCCGCTAGCCTTATTGTGGGTCCTGAGCTATCGTTGCCTAGGATGGTAATATAACGATAAGCTGTGGCACTGTTGCCCGCTGCGTCCAAGACATCATACCGGATTGAAAATTCCCCAACCGTTCCTTGATCCAAAGCTGTCTTGGCTCCATCATCAATGGTGATGGATGTGGAAATGTCACCATCGAAGGAGTCGAGTGCGGTGGCTCCAGGATCGGAATAGGAAACGGCAGTACCGAGATCGATGAACATCGGATCAAAACCTTCGCCCCCAAGAAAAGGGTTTGTGAGCGTAATAACTGGATCAGTCGTGTCCACAATGGTTACAGTGCGTGCGATCGTCGCTTCATTTCCAGCAGCATCGGTTGCAAGGTAAATAATGGAATAAGTGCCTGGTGGGGAAGTTTGAGCATCGAAATTGTAGCTTGCCGTAATACCTGCGGTAATGTCACTGGTTTGTCCGGCAAGGACATCAAATGCAGTGGCTCCGGGATCCGTGAAGCTAGTGCCTGCCTCATGAGTTAGGGAACTTCCAGAAAGAGAAACGGTAGGAGCGGTGAAATCGCCCACAATAACTGTTCGTATAACGGAAGATTTAAATCCACGAAGATCCGTAACGGTGTAAGTTAAAGGATAAGTCCCTGCAACATTCACGTCGACAGAGCCTGTTACTGTTACGTCTGAGGAAAGATCATTGCCGAGGAAATCAACGACAGAAACTCCAAGGTCAGTATAGGTTTCACTCAAATCTATCTTGGTAACGGAGTCTCCAAGCAAGCTCACGGTAGGGGCTTGATCTACAAAAAGATCAGCTCCTGAAGCAGTAAAAGATGGAGGAGTGGGTGACTCGACTCCTTGCACAGGCGCTGCCACACTGAGAGGATTCTCGAGCATATCGAGAGTAAAGTTCGAAACGGCTTCCTCCGCTTCCTCCAAAGCAAAAAGAATCATGGCAGCAATTTCCTGAATGGATAAAGGCACGGGGGGGATTGATGGTTCCTCTTCGATGGTTTCCTCGGGAACAACGGGGGGAGCTTCACCTGGCAAAACAATGTCAGGTCGACCAATTGGAGCGGTCGCAACGTAAAGGCTACCTAAATCAGCAATTTCACCAGCAACCCCAGGAGCTTGAGCACCCAAACGATCAGAGGCAAGTTGCATGCCTTCACCGGAAGTTAAAGGGGTGACGTTACCTGATAGATCACTGAATTCAATTTCACCTGAAAGTAAATTAAGTCCGCCCGAAATGGCACCGGTGTCGGGATTCCTGACGACGACCAGTTGAAAGATAGTTCCTCGAATACCCGCTGTACCAAGAGGGCTAGTTAATCGCATGGAAGATCCCTTGGCCAATTTTGGTGCCTTCACCACAAGATTTCCAAAATCCAAATGGAATTCGAGTTGGGATGTACTTGGCTCCTTCTCCAAATCGGTTAAGTCAATATCTTCGATAGAAAATTCAGCCTGTACGAATTTCCTGACATACAAACGACTGTTTGGTTGCAAGTTAACCACGACACCATTGGAGAAAAGCAAAGCAGCAGTGCCACCCTTGCCAGTAGTAACTACGGAATTCACGCTGATTTCTCTACCGAGAAAATCTTTTCCAAGAGTCACCTCAAATTCATCATCGAGAGAGAGTGCTTTTACTTCTCCCGAAACAGAGGCCACCAAAACTGTCGCAGACGCACCTTCGGAGGCAAGCAACGGGATAAAAAGGGAGAACGCCCAAAACATGAAGCCTTTCAAATGCCGGAACATCGGATTAGCTGACGCCACGCGGTCTCTGGACACCGCTTTATTAAGCTGATTCTGCATGCAGGGGTTCAAAACCTATGAACCTAATGAAAACCATGTCTGCCTCGCGCGCAACAAATATTTATGTCAACCCTGGACGCGGCTTATGTTACAGAACCTACAGGACAGACAAATATTCGCGGGAACTGAGGAGGGAATCAACGGAAGCAGGGTCATCGGCTTTAATCTTAACCATCCAACCTTCGCCATAAGGATCTGTATTCACTTTTTCCGGGGAGGCGTCCAGAGAATCATTAACTTCGACAACTTCACCAACCACCGGCAAGAAAAGATCGGAAGCGGCTTTGACAGACTCCACAACGCCAAAGACCTCCCCATTGCCAAAACGATTTCCTGGTTGGGGCAAATCAACGAAGGTAATGTCGCCTAAGCTATCTTGCGCATGATCGGTGATGCCAACGACTAGAACACCGTCTTCTTCCACACGAACCCATTCATGTTCCTTGGTATACCGTAAACTATCAGGTGCATTGCTCATAAATAAAATCCCGTTATAGGGTTAAGTCCAAGGGTCAAATTCAAAGTTTGAAGTCGTTATTTATGACAGCGTTCTTCTCGACTACAAGCACTCCGTCCCGGACATGCAGTCCATCGGTCAAGGAACCATCCTCCAGCCCTGACGGGGAAAGCCGCACGTTACTTCCGATACGGGCATTCTTATCGATTATGGCATCGCGAATCCAAGAGCCATCCCCAACACCAATGTTCGGCAACCCGGATTTGTTGTTGGCCTTATGCATTTCACTACCCTCGAAGTAGTCAGCCCCCATTAGCACCACGTTCTCCAATTCCACGCCGTTGCCTATGACAGAACGCAAGCCCACCACACAACGCTTGAGTTTCGACTGACCGAGAAGACATCCATTGGTGAGAACAACCCGATCCAAATCAACGGAGTGCAACCTGGATACCGGCAAGTTTCGGGGATGTGTATATATTGGATTGGCAGCATCATGAAAATCAAAACCTTCTCGAGAATCGGTCAAAGCAAGGTTGGCTTTGAAAAAAGCGTCGACAGTACCAATATCCAACCAATATCCATCAAAAACATAGGCGTGCATGGCAACCTTACCTAATAATTCCGGAATGACTTCCTTTCCAAAATCAGTATTTTCGGAATCAAGGGCCTTACGAAGGGTACCAACATTGAATACATAAATTCCCATGGAGGCAAGGCAGCGACCCTCTCCTTCGGGGGAACCATCGTCTTTACTGAAAATCAATTGACGAATGATCTCGGAATCGGTCGGTTTCTCAACAAACTCCGTGATCGAACAATCCTTTTCCGCTCGCAGTAATCCCAAGCCTTTTGCTTGAGTAGTCAGAACCGCCTTGGCCGCAACAGTCACTTCGGAACCTTTTTTCCGATGCTGATCCACCATCTCTCTCAAGTTCATACTGTAGAGTTGATCTCCGGAAAGAATCACCAACAAATCATCGTCCTCGGCATCGAAATGCCCTAGTTCCAAATTCTGTCGGACTGCATCCGCGGTACCTTGGTACCATTTTTCATCGTCCTCATTTTCCGCTGTTTGCTCAGCCGCCAGAATTTCCACGAATCCACCGCCGAAACGATCGAACTGGTAAGCCTGTTGAATATGTCGATGCAGCGAGGCGGTTTTGAATTGGGTCAAAAGAAAGATTCTATTGATTCCTGAATTCAGGCAATTGCTGATAGGGATATCGACAAGACGATACTTGCCCGCAAGCGGAACTGCAGGCTTGCATCTGGATTTGGTCAAAGGATACAAGCGACTGCCTCGACCACCGCCCATTATGATGCTATGTACTTGGCCGCTCATCTTGGTAACTGCAAATTTGCTTGCTCGTATAAAGAAAATCAACTGGTTTCCGCCGAATGCGACAAATCTTCGCACAAGAAGCAAGTATATGATGGAGCAAGAAACTTGTATTAATTATTCGAAGGAACTGTTCCTAAGGATAAAACACTACCTTTGCCAAAGTTAAACCGGGAAACAACAGCCCATTCTCGAAAACCATGACACCGCAACCTGCATACTCGGAATTCATCGAACTTTCCTCAAAAGGAAATTTGGTTCCTGTGTACGCAGATTTCATGGCCGATATTCTTACACCCGTTGCAGCATACGCCAAGCTTAGCATTGCCAAGCCAGCATTTCTCTTCGAGTCGGTGGTGGGAGGGGAACAGGTAAGCCGTTACTCCTTCGTGGGATGCAACCCAAGCAAAGTCATTGCCGTAAAAGGAAAAGAGGCAGAAATTCGTCACAGAGGTGGTGATAGGGAAAAATTTCCAGCTCCCTCAGACCCTTTGTCTTTGGTTGAGTCAGAATTGAAATCATGCGTTCTGGCCTCACCAGCAGGCATGCCAAGGTTCAGTGGAGGCGCAGTTGGGTACCTATCCTACGAATATGCCAACTGCGTGGAACCATCGGTTCCTCTGCCCAAAGCCGATTCCTTGGGTCTTCCCATGCTATATTTCCTGGTGGCTGAGTCAGTTGTCATCTTTGACCACGCAAAGCAGATGTTCAGAATCTGTATCCACGTTCGGCCGGGGAATGATCCTAAAGCTGCGTATGAGAAAGCTTGCTCGGAAATCGAGGAGCTCATGGAGATCCTTAGGAGCGATAATCTGCTAACCCCAGTTTCGCTTCAATCGGTTGAAATTCCAGAAACACCTCCATCGGGTAACTTTACTCGGCAGGAATTCGAGAGCTTGGTGCAAACCGCCAAAGAATACATTCAATCTGGCGATATCATACAAACCGTTCTCTCCCAAAGGTTTTCACATCCATTCAAGGGAGATTCCATTGATCTCTACCGAGCCTTGCGAGTCGTAAACCCTTCGCCCTACATGTTTCTTCTTGAGGATGAAGATTTCTCCATTATCGGAGCCTCGCCTGAGGTTCACGTGAGATTGACTGGCGAAGAAGCCCTGATTCGACCTATTGCCGGCACTCGCCCGAGAGGCTGTGACGACGACGAAGACAGGCGGTATGAAGCCGACCTTCTGGCTGACGAAAAAGAGCGGGCCGAACATCTGATGCTTGTCGATCTCGCCCGCAATGATCTCGGACGGGTTTGCCAATTTGGTGAAGTCAAGGTCCCTGAATACATGGTCGTGGAACGATATTCCCACGTCATGCACATTGTCTCCGAGGTTGTTGGGCGAATGCAACCGGACAAAAGCTCTTTTGATTTGATGCGAGCAACCTTTCCGGCCGGAACCGTCAGTGGGGCGCCTAAAGTACGCGCAATGCAAATCATCTCAGAACTCGAAAAACTACAACGCAACGCTTATGCAGGTGCCCTCGGTTATTTTGGGTTCGATGGAAACCATGACTCCTGCATCGCCATTCGCACTGCAATCCTCAAGGATGGAACCTTGAGCATACAGTCGGGAGCTGGCGTGGTGGCTGATTCCATACCCTCAAACGAATACTTGGAGACGGTAAACAAGGCAAAGGGCATGCTAAAAGCTGTAAAAGTAGCCGAAGCCTTTTCAGAAAGGGCGAAATTTTCATGATACAGGAAGAAGGAAATGCCCTCAAAACCTACCTTGATCGCATAGCAAAGGTAAATCTGCTTACTCGAGAGCAGGAAGGAGAGTTAGCGGCTCGGATTGCGGCAGGAGATGAAAAGGCTAGAGAGCACATGATAACCGCCAATCTTCGACTGGTAGTAAAGATCGCGCAGGATTACTCAAACTTGGGGCTACATCTGCTGGATCTCATCAGCGAGGGAAACATCGGCTTGATGAAGGCGGTTGAACGATTCGATCCAAACAAGGGAGGCAAATTAAGCACCTATGCCTCTTGGTGGATCAAGCAATCCATCAAGCGGGCTCTGGCTAACCAAAGCAAAACCATCAGGTTGCCCGTTCATATGATCGAGAAAGTTGCTCGAATGAACAAAATCTCTCTCGAAATGAACGAAAAACTCGGTCGCGAGCCGACAAATGAAGAACTGGCGGAAGAAGTTGAAATGGCGGTTAGCAAAGTGGCTCACTTGAAAAACGTGAGCGCCCGCCCCTCTTCACTGGAAGCACCCATTGGAGGAGACAACGAAACCACCCTCGGAGACATTGTCGGAGACGATAACAGTCAATCACCTCTTGAAAGGCTGCAAAGCAAATCACTTGTGAGTGACGTAAACTCAGTTCTCGACAAACTAGACTCACGCGAAGCTGAAATCATCAGGCTTCGCTTTGGTCTAAAGGGCGAAGAGCCGCAAACGCTTGAGGAGGTGGGAGTTCGCTTCAAGGTTACAAGAGAGCGGGTGCGTCAACTGCAAGACATTGCCATCCGCAAAATGCGCAAGGCAATGGCTTCCCTCGAACATCCGAGAGAAATCGACGAAATGCGGGAAGAGGAACGCCTCTTGGAAACAATGCGGGCAATCAACCAAATGCTTGGCGAAAAGCCAGATTGCAAGGACAAGAAAAAGAAAAACGGAAATTCCGGAAAGAGCTAAGCTTAATCAACGCTATTGTTCGGCATCTTCTTCAGAAGCCTGGCCTCCTGCCTCATCAAGGATATCTCCCAAACTGGTGAGTTCGCCTTCTTCCTTGAGGCTATCATAAGCGTCCATTTCAGCGGCTAATTGATCGTCATCATATTGAGCAGCCTTTATACTCAGGCCGATCCGCCTCTCATCTCGGTCAATTTTGATGACTCGAGCGGAAACTTCTTGGCCTTCCTCGATCTGATCCTTGATCTTCTCGACGCGTTCTTCGCTTATTTGGCTGATATGAACTAATCCATCGATGTCATGCTCAAGTTCAACAAATGCGCCATAACTGGTGACTTTGCTGACTTTGCCTTCCACTATGTCACCTTGCTTGAAATGGATATCGATTTCCTCCCAAGGATCAGTCGTTAATTGCTTCATGCCCAAGGAGATGCGTTGAGAGTCCGGATCAACGTCCAGGACCGTGGCATCCACTTCCTCGCCTTTTTGGACGACTTCGCTCGGATGGTTCACCTTCCTTGTCCAACTCATGTCGGAAACATGAACCATTCCATCGATACCTTCCTCTAGTTCAACGAAAGCTCCGTAGGTGGTGAGATTACGAACCTTGCCGCGAACTCGACCGCCAACAGGATAATTGTGCTGAGCCATATCCCAAGGATTCGCCTCGAGTTGACGGACCCCCAATGAAATTTTCTGTTCTTCTTTTTGAATACCAAGAACTACTGCATCAATTTCTTGACCGATCTCAAAATGCTCGGATGGCTTGATTGCCCTTTTCGTCCAAGAAAATTCGGTTACGTGCAGGAGACCTTCGACACCTTCCTCCAACTCAACAAAAACACCATAGGGAACGAGGTTCACAACCTTGCCAGTGATCTTGCCGTTGACGGGGAACTTCTTCTCGATGCCTTCCCAAGGATTATTTACCAATTGTTTGAGCCCGAGAGAAACACGCTCACGATCATGATCGACGTCAATGATCGCCACAGTAATTTCCTCACCAGTTTTCACCATTTCGCTCGGATGAGAAATGCGCCCCCAACTCATATCAGTGATATGAAGCAATCCGTCGAGACCATCCAAGTCAATGAAAGCACCATAGTCGGTAATGTTCTTAACCATTCCTCGGCGTGTATCGCCGGACTTGATGGATGAAAGCATCTGACGCTTCTTTTCGATCCGCTGTTCCTCGATTAGCTCGCGTCGTGACACCACGATATTGCGTCGTTCCTGATTTATTTTCACGACCTTAAAATCAAAGGTCTGGCCGATGTACTGATCCAAGTTCTTTGGTGGTTGGATATCGATTTGAGAAGCAGGCAAGAAAGCATCCACGCCGATACTTACAATCAACCCGCCTTTGACCTTGCTGCGAACACGACCGGTAATGATCGAGCCTTCCTTGCAGGTGGAAGTAATCTTCTCCCAATTCTTCTTTTGCTCCGCTTTGTCGAAGGACAGAACCGGATTGCCATGCTTGTCCTCAAGGCGCTCAAGAAAAACCTCTATATCGGAGCCGACCTCCAATTCGCTGGGATCGATAAACTCGATCACCGGGATTTCGCCTTCGGCTTTACCGCCGAAATCAATAACGACTTCGGTGGGTCGGATTTCCATTATAGTTCCGCTAATGACGGAACCTTCTTTTAATTGTTCGATTTTGCTGTCAGCCAGCAATTCTTCCATTAATGCGCTCATGCCAAATTAATGATCGGGTTTTCTATAAGCAATGTTCTGCAAATGTGGCAGGAAACAGAGGTAAGCCCGATAGGTTAAGGGTTAACGATTTATAATGAGTATCGGTTCTCGGTGGCTTATTGGAAACCGACCTTGAACCGAAGGAAAAGTGAGAAAATGCCTATGCTTCAGGTTTCGAGCAAGCCGAAAACGTAATAGCTCAAGGAATTAGCTTGTTCAGAGGATATTCCACTATCCCCTCAGCCCCCAGACGTTTGAGGGCTGGTATGATCTCGCGAGCCACCTTCTTTTCGATAACAGTTTCGACGGCGACCCAAGATTCATCACTCAAGGGAGAAAGAGTTGGTTTGCGCAAAGCGGGCAAAGAAGAAAGGACTTCTTGCAGCGCCTCTCTCTGGACGTTGAGCTTAAGACCTACTTTGGCATCGGCCTCGAGGGCCGCCTGCAAAAGCATAGCGATGCTTTCGACCTTGGCTCTCTTGGTGGGATTTTCCCAACTGTGCTTGTTGGCAATCAAAACGGTGTTGGTTTCCAAAATGACATCAACGATCCGCAGTTTGTTGGCTTTGAGAGAGTTCCCAGTTTCGGTGAGGTCAACAATTGCATCCACTAGTTCCGGCACCTTGACCTCTGTCGCTCCCCAAGAGAATTCGACTTCAGCCTGAACTTCGTTTTCCGCAAGATAGTTCCGGGTGACGTTAACTAATTCGGTGGCGATTGTCTTTCCCTCGAGATCTTTTACTTCATGTATTCCAGACGAATCAGGCACTGCCAAAACCCACTTTGAAATTCGGTTGGAAGCGCGGCTATAGATCAAGTCGGCAACCTCAACCACGTCGGATCCGTTCTCCTTGACCCAGTCACGACCAGTCAAGCCACAATCGAAGAACCCGTTCTCAACATAACGACTCATCTCCTGGGCTCGAACAAAACGACCATCCAATTCGGGGTCATCCCATGCAGGTCGATATGATCTCGGCCCCTTGGAAATCCGATACCCGGCTTTTGAGAACAAGGCAATGGTCGCTTCCTCCAAACTTCCTTTAGGCAAACCGAAGTTCACAACTTTATTCGTTGTATTCACAAGGCCGAATAAAAAATCGTTTTGCGGCGTGAACCGCAACCAAGAATTACATTCAAGTGCAAATCAATGAATCCTCGATATCATGAGCCATATCGGCGCAGCGCTTCTTCGAGAGATTTATTCATCTCCATTTCTTCTAATATTGAGCGGAGTTCCGCAAGGTTTGGAGAGGCTGGCGCATCAATCGAAACTTCGAGATCTTCACGCAAGGTAGTGAGCTCAAGGTTGCGGCGAAGTTTTTCGCGCCCCTCGTAAACAATTGAACAAAATCGCTTGGGCACAAGGCGACCGGCATTATCGATGACGCCCTCCAAATCACCGTAACTTTGGAGCCATTTTGTGGCTGTCTTCGGTCCCACGCCGGCAAGACCTGGTATATTATCAGAAGAATCTCCAACCAAAGCCAAGAAGTCAGCGACCTGATCGGGACGAACTCCAAACTTGGCCTCGACACCAACTTCGTCTAATCGACGCCACCCAAGGCGAGGATTCGCAGTAGGTGGTGGCAAAACCTGAATGACTCCGGGGCGGACGCATTGAGCGAGATCTTTGTCCGAGCTAGCGATGAGAGCTTCGTCGCCTCGCTTCACCAATGCAGTGGCGGCAGCCCCTATCAAGTCGTCCGCCTCGATTCCGGGGCGTTCATCCAAACCATAACCGCAAGCAACGACCAATTTTTTCATCCAAGGAAACTGGAGAGCAAGTTCATCCGGACATTTCGAACGATTAGCTTTGTATTCGGGCAATAGTTCCTCGCGTTTGTCATCTCCTCCACAATCAAAGAAAACAATGATCGAATCTGGCTTCTCCTCATCCTCCAAACGCCAACACGCCCTCAACCATCCGTGAATCGCATTGGTAGGAAAGCCATCCGATCGGGAGAGCTCGGAGATTCCATAGAAAGCCCGATAGGCAAAATTGTGTCCGTCTATTAACAAGGTCTTGGCCATTGCGGCAGGAAAGGTAGCAGATCGGCACCCTTCAAGAGCAAAAGCAAATCACTTGGAAGAAAGTCCTAAAAAATCGCAGGCTCTCTCATCCTCCAAAGAATCAACAACACAATCAGCTCCTGCAGTGCGAAATTCTTCTTGGCTGCACTTGCCGCTTGCCACAGCCAGACTCCGGGCACCAAAAGCTTGGGCGCAAGCAATATCTCGCAAGGTATCACCTATGACAACAGTTTGCTCGGGGGGAAAGCTCATTCCATGCAGGTCATTGGCTCTCTGCAAAGCGATGGGACCTAGATGGTCACGTTCATCGGCATCATCGGCAAAGGCTCCAAAGGAAAATCTCTCCCACAAGCCGAAATAACTGAGTTTGATATTTGCACCCGCAGCTAGATTTCCAGTTAGCAAACCTTGAGCCATACCTTCAGTCTGAAAAGCCAGAGAGGTTAGGCTCTGCACCCCAGGCAAGACTCTCGGGTTACCACGAGGTAATTCTTCGGGGAGAAATCCCAAGAAATCCTCAAGGAATTGCTCCAATTTGAAAATGTCCTCCGCAAGGTTGCAAGAACGCTGAATCAGGATGCCTATCAAGCGATCGGTTTGTCCGGAATAATCAATGCTGTTCATTGAAATCGTCTCACCGAAAGCACTTAGAGCCGCCCTTTCGAAAGCACGCTCTCCTGCCCCATCGGTAGAGATCAGTGTTTCATCCAAGTCCCAAAGGAGCAGCTTCGGGGAATTCATAGACATAAGGAGGGTCAAGAAATAACTTTGACAATTTTCGCCTCGATATAGTCGGCGGAAGAACGCAGTAGTCGCACTCGGGCGATTCGATTGGCCAAATCTGCGCCGCCCTTTCGAGGAACAGTCACGCGAACGTAATTTTCGGTATATCCCGGCCAAAGCCCCTCCCATGGATTTTCAAAGAGCACGTCAGCCAATTGTCCAACATGATCACCATCAAAGTCGTATCGCTTCGCTGAAGACAGGCGGCGTAAATATGCACTTCTTCGATTGCGTTCGGGCACGGGCACTTGAGCGCCCATTCGCGCAGCAGGTGTCCCTGTTCTTTCTGAAAAAGGGAAGACATGGCAATAGGCAAACGGATGCTCCAGAAAGACCCTGCAAGTTTCTTCGAAGTCGGCCTCAGTTTCACCAGGAAAACCAACCATGAAATCAGTTCCCACACAGAGATTCGGAACTTGCTGAATGGAGCGATCAATAAATTCCAAAACCTCGGCTGGAGAATATTTTCTATGCATTCGCTTCAGGGTACGAGGGCATCCGGACTGCAATGGTAGATGAAGATAGGGTAACAAAGCGTGTTCGGGGGAGGCCATTCGGGTAAACAGTTCTTCGGGGATAGTGGTAGGCTCAATACTGCTTATGCGGATACGATCAAGCCCTTCGATGGCGTTCAAGGCATCGATCACCGTGGTGATGTTCTGTTCCGAATTACAATATTCGCCGAGATTCACACCAGTTAGAACAAATTCACGGACACCCCGATCGACCAGTGATCTAGCCTCTTCCATCAAATTTTTGAAGTCTCGAGAGCGAGCTCGCCCTCGAGAAAACGGTATAATGCAAAAAGAGCACATGAAATCACAGCCATCCTGGATTTTGAGATTTGCTCTTTGATTAAATGGAGCTTCACCGAGGAAGTTAACGCTGAAATCCTCGCGATTAATTCGGTCCCGAATGATAACCGGTCGCTCAACCTTTTCGTCGCCCAGATAATCGAGAAGATTTAATTTGTCGTTGTTTCCTATAATGTAATCAACCCCTGGAATCTCGGCAATCGCCTTGTATCCAACCTGCGAATAACACCCCACCACAACCGTCACGGCAGAGGGGTTCCGGCGGGTGAATCGACGGATAGCGTTTCGTGATTTCGCATCGGCAGCATTCGTCACAGTGCAAGTGTTTATAACTGTGAGATCAGCCTCGGCATCAAATGAAACTATAGTATAACCTGCGGCCTCGAGCTGGTCTCGAATAGAGTTTGTCTCGTATTGATTGAGCCGACAACCAAGAGTCTGCAAGGAAGCACGGCGCGGTTTGGAAACTAGAGGCTTCAAGAGGAAAAATCAGGTTATTTGTGGCTCAATCCAACTCGGTCAAATCAAATTTTTCCATAGAATCACGAATGTCAGCTACAAATGAGGCAGCCCCCACTCCATTCATCCAGCGATGGTCAAAAGCCAAGTTAAGTCGGACCACTTCTCGAAGAGTCATGCCATCCGGACCTCCTTCGGGCTCCCAATGAGAGGACCCAACAAAAAGAGTACCTATCGACGGAGGGGCTACAACCGCAACCGCCGTCCTCACACCACGCCCTCCCAAACTCGAGATAATTAGAGGAGTACGAGCCTTGGTTGCCGACTTTCCGCTTCTAGCCAAATCCACGGCATCAACATATCGCTGGCGAAATTCGGTAAAGGAAAGCCCACAAGCTCGAGGAATAACTGCTGTCTCCAGACCGTCATTCTCCAAAGCCACAGCAAAACCCAGGTCATAAGCGCCCGCATCAGGGCCAAAGCCCGCAACCTTCGCCGCCGCGGCAAAAGCTTGATTCACTTCCATTGCCCTCGCCACGCACCAAGTACCGATCATCGAGGGAGTGGGGGCATTGGAACCCAATTTTTCCTTCGCGATTTCTCTGGCTATTCGAATCGCTGACCAACCGGCTTCCATTTCAAGGGTCGAACGAGCCACCTCACTCATTCTTTCCAAAGCTTCCGGAGAAAGTACTACTGTGCCAACAGACGCTCTGTCTTTGTCCGTCGAAACAACCTCCGCCGGAGATATCCCAACGGCATGTATTCTGGCAATTTCCTGACCGACCCCAACTTCATCCTCCTCCTCGACGAGCCATTCCAAAAATTCACCATCCACCGATGCTTCGATGGGGAAAACAGCCTTGTCTGTCTCGATTTCACAAAGAGGATCATCGCGAGTAACGGAGTCCCCTGGCTTACTGGCCAAACTGACGATTCGGGCATTGCGAATGCCCTCACCCAAAGTAGGAACAAGGATAGCTATTACCTCATCGTCTTCCATCGTTGATTCACTTTCTCTTGAAATAGCGTTCGATCCCATCTCGTTGATTTCCTTAGATTTCATTGAAAGGGTTTGGGAGCTTATACCGTTGTCGCAAGAAATCATTTCGGCCATAACCTCAGCCACTTGATCAACTTTGGGCAAAGCGTCATATTCGTAAATAGGATTGAAGCCAATGTGCGTTTCCTTGCGCGAAATGATTAGAGGTGGTGTCTTCAGGGAACCCCATGTCTCTGAGTCCTGAATTAATTCCGAAAGTATCATTTGGCCGATGCTACAAGATGGCACGTCTTCCTGAACAATGAGAATCCTGCGAGTTTTGCGAATTGATGAATTCACTGATTCGCGATCCCAGGGAATCAAGCTACGCAGATCGATTAGTTCAACCGAGGCTTGTCCCGAAAGCTTGTGAATTGCCTGCTCCGCGATCTCCATGCAATTTCCCCATGCAACCACGGTTAAGTCATTGCCCAACCGCCTAATCTCCGCAGTGCCCAAAGGAACGGCTTCGACCATTTCGGACAATTCCTCTTTGCGTTCCCACAACAAATGCTTCGGCAAAAGGATAATGACTGGATCGTTACCTTGCATCGATGTCCAAAACAAACCTGCGGCGTCTGAAGGAGTCGACGGAACAACAACCCTCAATCCCGGCAAATGAGCAAAAGCCGCTTCATTGGCTTGACTGTGCCAAGGACCACCAGCAGGCAGATAAGCTCCATAGGGAGCGTATATAACCATAGGGCAGGCCCAATCCCCTCCACTACGCCAACGCAAAGTGGAAAGATTCGTTGCCACTTGGTTCCAGCTCGGGGCAACGAAATCGACAAACTGCAATTCAAATACCGGACGTTTTCCATATGAAGCTAGCCCGCAAGCGACGCCGATAATAGTAGATTCAGCCACCGGAGCATTAAAAACGTTTTTGGGATAGGTTTCCGAAAGATTTTTCGTCAACTTGAAAACACCTCCCTTTGGATCCTCGACGTCTTGTCCGAAGAAAATAAAATCCGGGTTGGTTTCCACGGCAGTGTGGAAGACTTTGTTGACCGCCTCAAGCATACGGCCATCCGATTCAAGCGCAATGGATGGAATTTCAGGAGAGGCTGGTCCGCCAAAAACATCCTTCTCATTTTCGTTTGGGTCAGGGTCCTCTGCCGAAAATGCGTTGTCATAATCCTGGCGAGCTCTTTGGCGAATTTCCTGATCCAAGGCATCGACCTCTTTTTCAGAAACAAGCCCCTCCGAGATAAGCAATCTCTTGTAGCGATCAACTGGATCAGCTTGAAGCAAAAGGCTTAATTCCTCTTCGGACAAGTATTGGCGATGGTCATCAGCACTCGAATGACTGCTCAGGCGGGGAGTTTCCGCCCAAATGCAACGAGGTCCCCCACCCTGTCTGATCTCCGACAACAACTCCATGGAAACGGACCAAATGGATTCGACTTCCGAACCATTGGCTCTACGCCATTGATCTTCGGCCAACACACCGAGAGCAAGCGGCGTAGACTCGTGATTGCGCGAACTGATGGAAATGCCGTTGTCCTCAACCACGAAAAGCATCGGCAAACAGTGCTCATGAGCAAAGCAAAGAGCCTCGTGGAAATCGCCTTGCCGTGCTGCCCCTTCACCGGTTGTTACCACCACCAGTCCGCTATTGCCATCGAGCTTCAACCCCCAAGCCAAGCCACATGCGGGCAAGAGATGTGCACCAACCGGCGATGGCAAACTCCACACATTACATTGCCGATGGCTAAAATGGCCAGGCAACTGGCGACCTCGACTTGAAGATGCCTTCTTTGCAAAAAAGCAAAGTGCAAGTTCTTGCGTGGTCACACCCTTAGACAAAACCAGGGCCCGATCCCGATAGTAAGGAAAAAGGTAATCATGAGAGGTGAGCCCTTTTCCTATTGCCCCAAAGGCCTCGTGGCCTGCTCCAGAAATCTGAAACCAACCTTTCCCTTGGCGAATGAGACGCTCTTCCCGCAAATCGCCGTGACGCGACTCGAGCATGAGCTGAAGCAATTCCAAGCGTTCCTCAGAGCTCAGTTGAGTTTGAATTTCAGTCTCGGAAGTTCCCATTAAAGGAAATGTTAAATGCTTTCAGCTAGCTAAAAGAGAAAAGTCTAGCTTGGCAATCCCGTCGAGTTCAAACGAATCGAAGCAGGTTCACGTTATCGTGGACGGGCATTCCCTTCCATGCCGGAATAACAACCAAACGAGCTTCCATGCGCGCAAGTAGCGCGGTATGAATCGACGGGGATTCGCAAGACATCGAAAAAGCCACCCGAGAAAAAGCTTGTCCGCCCACATGGGAATGAAGACCTGCTGACCGCTGAGAAAAGCAAGAGCTGCCCCCGAACCAATAATACTAGGATTATGAGGGAGATTGTCCTTCAAATAGAGTCCGAGCCGTTCCTGCACACCACTTCCAAGATTGACGAAGATATAGCTCGGCTGGCGATCTTTCAGGCTCTTAAGCAAAACTGGATCACTCAAAGGGCCTTGGCGATCATAGATGGGGGCTACATAAATATCTTCAGGCTCGAGATCGATTGACATATCTTCCTTTAGCCACCTCCGATTCGCCTCGCTTTGAGACTCGTCAGGCATAACCCAAAAACTAGCGCCTTGATCGAAGTTCTCCTGTTCCAGCATGGCTTTAAGAAAAGCATATCCTGAAATTCGATTGATTCTCTCGAGCCTAAAGCAAAACCACCATAAAGACATCAAGCCACTGTCCGGCAAAGCAAGATCAGCGGACTGAACAGATTCAAGATAAACTTGATCGTTTGGCAAATCACATGCAAGGCCCGGTCCGGAAGGAATGACCACGAGCCCACCGTCTCGGCATCTCTTGATCGCCTCTTCCATCGATCCATTGAAAAATGAAACGCCGAGCACTCGGCAGATATCTGGAGCTGACTGGGCAGGCATTTCAGGTCTGCCTAACTCGTTGGAGCGAGTGGTTTTCAAGCCCGATAATTGGTTTTAATAAGCGGTCTTGGGCGGAAAGACAACCTGACGCACAGTTCGCAAAACAATTTCGCAATCGAGCCAAAGGCTCCAACTCCCAACATATGCAAAATCCATTTCGATGCGTTGCCTGACAAGATCCGGATCAGTGAACTCACCTCGTAAACCACGGCACTGAGCGGGCCCCGTCACACCGGGTTTAACGAACTGCCGCACGCGATATGCTTTATAGTCTCGTTGAAAGAGATGGTCATGTTCAGCCAAATAAGGACGGGGTCCTACCAAGCTCATGTCACCCTGAAAAACATTAATAAGCTGAGGCAACTCATCTATACTGAATCTTCTCATGAAACGGCCAAAAGAAAAGATGCGAGAATCATCGAGACTAGCCTGTTGAGATTCATCGCAATCACCATCTTTGTGAAAATTCATGGAACGAAACTTCCAAATCACGAATTTCCGCCCTCCTAATCCAACTCTTTCTTGCTTAAAAAAGAGAGGCCCTGGCGACTGCAAGCGCTGAAAGACGCCAATCAATATCATAAAGAGGGGCAAAAGCATTATAAGAGCGGGTATCGTCAAGACCAAATCGAACAGACGCTTGGTCATTTGATTGAAGGGGCTCTCCAAGGGTTCGTTCTGCAAGGAAAAGAACTGTCGACCGCTCTCCTCAACAAAGACCAAGTTTGAATCAAAATAACTTGCCAAAGAATTGTAAATCAAGACGCGGCAGCCATTCCTGTGAGAATAATCCGAAACTAATGGGATCCATTTGTCAATATGCTCATCAGGGACTACAACCACTTGATGTACGTCATTGTTAATCAAATAATCGTTGAGAAGAGAATAATGGCCCAGCACAGGAAGCTTTAACTCGTTGGGCGCTTGACGGGAGGTAATAAAAACACCTGCAAATTGAAAACCTTGCGAACAATGGCGATCAATCCAATCTTTCATACGGTCCAAGGATTGGCCGTCACCCAATATAACACTAGTTCGTTTCCTTGATTGTTTGTTCAAAAAAGTGTCCAGCAATCCGGGCACTGAAGAATTCAAGAACAAGAGTGCACCCCAACTAGTCGCAATGAAAAAGCCTAGAAACAAGCGACTAGTTTCCTTCACATCGGTTGCGAAATAAGCCGCAAACACAAAAAAGGCTATAACCGCAACTTGAAAGTTGGTCTTTCTGGCCGCAACAATCAATCGATGCCAAGTGCTTCGAGCAGTAATATAGTCAAAACTCCCCTGTGTGCCAAAGGTGGACGAAAAGACAGCAACGGAAGAAATGAATGCATAATTCCAAGGGAGGCCTAGTATTGGCATGTTTAAAATAGATTCCCAAACATGCAGAGCCATCCAAAACCATCCAAAAGTTGCAATGGCCAAGACAGTCTTGTAAAGGGCGTTCAACCCCCTGACCCGATGGTTGTTCATATAAGAGAAATACGAAGCAAATATACCTCTTGAAGCAGTATAAAATCAAGTCGTTTCTTTAAAGTGCAAAAAAATAAGTCAGTTCTTTGTGAATAATAAAAAAAAAGGCCGCCAAAGTGGTTGCATCTTGACATTTCATTTTATTTTGAAATGTTTGAAGAACCTGAATCCACCCCATCATGGCAATAACAAGCAATACTACAACGGCAAGAGAACTCGAGCTAGAAGCTATTGATTACTTCGTTCGCTTAATGAGCCTTCTGGGCATGCCCCGTTCAGTTGGTGAAATCTACGGTTTGTTGTATTTCTCAACAGCCCCCATGCCTATGGATATGGTAGCAGCAAGGTTGGGCATCAGCATCGGCTCCGCCAGTCAAGGCCTTCGCACTCTGAGATCACTGAAAGCCGTTAAGGTTACTTATGTATTGGGAGATCGCAGGGATCATTATTTGGCCGAATCCGAGTTTCGTCATTTGCTTTCCAGTTTCATCAAGGAAGAAATCATGCCTCATCTTGAAAGCGGAAAAGCACGAATAGAACGCATGGAGGAAATCCTCGGACGAGACGGGGAGGATTATGACGAGGCTTTTTGCCGACTGAGAATCGACAAGCTGAAACGTCTCCAAAAAGCTTCCTTTCGACTATTACCAACCTTGGCGGGTCTTCTGAAATTATGAAAGAACCATCGGAACTCTATTTGCCATCGGGGGGATGGTATTGCATTCGCAGCAAGCCAAGGGCAGAGCAAATTGCAAGTTTCCACTTGGGAGAAATTGAGGGGGTTAAAGCGTTTCTTCCGCAAGCCCGGCGAATTCGGAAGTCACGTTCTGACAAACAAAATGCCCAACCGCTTTTTCCTGGATATTTATTCGCTTGTTTTGACCCTGTGGAAAATCTTCGGGCGGTCAATTATTGCCAAGGCGTTTCCTATGTCGTGAAATGCCAGCAGAAAGCTGTAAAGGTTCCGGACATCATTATTTGCGAACTGCAATCCATCGGCAAAGAAGGCATACTGGACATAGTGGACCTACCGCATTCAATAGGTGACGATGTGCGTATTGTTAGCGGGATCTTCAGTGGAGGGGAAGGCAAAATCGTGAGACTCGCACCAGCTCGCGAAAGAATAAAAGTACTTTTCGAAATTCTCGGACGAGAAACAGAAGTGGAGATATCCGAGGAAGACATTGATTTTCCGTCATCCAATCCGATGACGGCAACAAACTGAACACCGAATTCAAATCGGCGCCCCGCCGGGGCCAGAGGTCTTGTGCGATTTACGCGCAAACGGCCACGGGCGGCAGCTTGCTCAGAAAAGGAATCTATTGACATGCCTCGAGCCCTAATAACAGGAATTTCAGGTCAAGACGGGTCCTACCTCAGCGAATTTCTCCTGAGCAAGGGCTACGAAATTCATGGAATCGTGAGACGCAAGGCGATCGAAGATCCGCGACACGGTTTATGGCGATTTTCTTCGGAGATGATAGACAACATAACCCTGCACATTGGCTCTTTAGATAGCTATCCCAGTCTGTATGATTGTGTGAGCAAAGCTAAACCTGATGAGATTTACCATTTAGCTGCCTGCTCTTTTGTAAGTTATTCGATGGAGGAAGAATTCTCCACCCTAGACATTAACTTGACCGGAACTCACCATCTACTTTCGGCAACAAAAGCAAATGCTCCCGATTGTCGTTTCTATTTCGCAGGATCCAGTGAGATGTTCGGGGACGCCCGAGAATGTCCACAAAACGAAAACAGTTCGTTCCACCCACGATCTGTATATGGTATCTCCAAGCTAGCCGGCTTCCACTTGGTTCGAAACTATCGTGAAAATCACGCCTTGAAAGCATGCACGGGAATCCTATTTAACCACGAATCACCAAGGCGTGGGTTTGAGTTCGTCACCAGAAAGATCACCAGTCAAGCGGCCAGAATAAAACTTGGCTTGGCCGATTCATTGGAATTGGGGAATCTTGATGCAGAAAGAGATTGGGGGCATTCCCGTGACTATGTAAAAGCAATGTGGCTAATGCTCCAAAAAGAAGAGCTTGATGATTATGTCATATCTACTGGGATTTCTCACAGCGTTCGCTGTTATTGTGAAAAGGCATTTGCTCATTTGGGTTTGGATTACCGGGATTACGTCAAAACAAAAGAGAATTTGTTTAGAGCATCCGAAACGACCCCATTGCGGGGCGACTCTAGCAAAGCAGCAAAAGAACTCGGTTGGAAACCAGAAATCTCATTCGACCAAATGATTGCCGAAATGGTTGATGCAGAATTAGCTGATCTGCAATAATGGAACCACCCTTCAAAGCGTGAGAAACAATTCCGTTCTCTATTACTTCATAGCCACTTGCATGGTGGCTTTCTGCGTAGCTTTCTTCAAATCCGACGACTTGATGTTGCCTCTTCGAAATTGGCAGGCAATGAAATTTCTTGACCAATCCAAAGGCTATCAAGCGATAGGAAAACTAAAAAGCACCCAAGGTCAGGACGAAGATGCAATAAAGACTGCGGAAAAAGCATATTTATTGGCTCCTGCAAACATGACCATCGCTCGCAACCTTGCCAAGGTTTACTATAAAGTAGATCCGATCAAAGGATTGGACCACTGGGAAAACATCATCAAGATGCCAGGAGCTACCTTGGGAGACCGAATTCACCTTGTTAATCTTGCGCTTAAAGGAGCAACGAGACCGAATGAGCGCTCCCAGAATCAGAAAATCAGACTAAATTCAGAGAGGAAATACTTTCTAGAGGTAGCTCGTCGTCAGTTAGCCCTGTTGTCAAAAGACCATCGCTTCAGGGAAAGGCGAGAATTTCAAATGACCAAAGCTGAATATCTAGCAGAGGTTGGCAATCCAGAAACAGCTCTAGCGGAAATCCAGAAACTTCGAGCCAAAGAAGATGGAAAAGATCCATTGATCGACCTAATCTTCTGTCGGATTGCCATAAGATTCAATCGTCCGGAATTGGTCGAGGAAGCGAAATCATTACTTCGGAAACTAGCTGAAGGCGATGGACAAACAGCCATCGAGGCAATTCGTCACTTCTCATTGGTTCATCTTGTTCGACCACTTGCGCAGGAGGAGATCGTCGAACTTCAAGTTCTCCTAGAAAAGAATAATCCGTCCGTCGTGGATAGGCTTAGGCTACTTTCATTGGAACTGGACGTAGCAAAGGATTCGGACGAAAGAAATCGCGTGATTAGCAAGTGTGCCTCGATCTTTGATCTGAGTGTGGACTCGGATCTAGTGGTATACTCCAACTGGTTAGGTAAAATGGGACAAATGGAAGTTCTGCTCGAAGTATTGCCTCTGAGTCGGGCAAGTCGCTCGGAAGACTTATTTAAAATCAGATTGGCGGCTTTGGCAAATCTCGGAAGGTTCGAGGCTCTGGAAATTGAGCTAGAACAGTCAAACGTACTCCAGGCATATTGGCGTTATGCGTTTGGGGCCAGAGCATTAAGCGCCAGTCGCAAATTCACCGAAGTAAAGATAAAGCTAAACAAGCTTGTCGACGCGATTTACGATGACAATCGAAAGGTGATCGCCGTATGCAAATGGTTCGCAGAATCAGCTGATGAGCCAAGCCTCTGTTACATTCTAGAAAAACTATCAAATGATTCCAGGTATGAAATCTTCTGTGCGGAAGGTTTGCTCAGGCACAGAGGTGCCACCGCTAAATTGGCAGATATCCAGAAATGGATTAGTATCTTAGCTCTAGACAAGCCAGTTGATCTCAAACTCCAGAACGTTCGCCTTTACTGGGCATTACTTTCCCAAAATCCCACTAAAGCCGAACTGAAAGAGTGGCTAAACCTATCCAATCAACATCTTGCTCACGCTCCCAATGATCTGCAGTTCCGCATAACCGCTGGACTTGCCTTGCTTCGGAACGATCTCCCTATTGAAGCTCTATCTATCTTGGAGAATGCCCCTGGAAAAGCAATCTCAAGGCCGCCATGGAAACTAACACGCCCAGCCTGGACCAAAATTTATGCAGTGGCATTGGCCCGGAATCAACGAACTGAAGAATCCATCGATTTGGCCAATGCCGTTGCCAAGAGATCATCCAGTCGCGCCGAAACTATAGCATTGTCCGCAATCTTTCCTTCCGGCCACAAACAATGAGCAGTCATTCCAGAGAAGAGAAATCGCAGTCCGAAGGCAGCCTAATCGATTCATCAGTTTGGTGCACTCGACTAGGCTCAGCACTGCTTGGAAGCGTTTGGTTAATGGTGATATTCCAGCTCAGTTTGGTTTGGCGAATTAACGCACAATATGCCCATGGATGGCTAATCCCGTTAATGTGCATATACTTCGCATCAAAAACATCCTTTGCATCCAAAGAGAAAACCGCCAAGAAATCCAATGGATTCCCTTATGCGCTATGGCTTATCGGGGGAACAAGCATTCTGATGATCTTTCCTGTCTGGATTATTAGAGAAGCGAATTCAGATTGGCGTTTAATCAACATGGCCTTCGTAGGACTGGCCATGCTGGCGACATTCACAATGTTTCATTATCAAGGAGGATGGTCCAAGGTCAGAGCATTGGCCTTTGCCGTTTCATTCTTTTTAGTCGCGGTGCCATGGCCTTTGGCGACGGACTTGCAGTTGACGCTATGGCTACAAGGAAAAGTCAGCAAAATCATCGTAGATTCGCTTCTGTTACTTGGTTACCATGCAGAATTGGAGGGGCATGTAATTCATGTGCCACCTTTTGGAAAAGTTGGCGTTGACGAAGCCTGCAGTGGCATAAGAGGTCTTCAAGCGTCACTTGTAGCTAGCTTGTTTATTGGTCATTTTTACCAATTCACCGTCTTTACCCGAATACTCTTCTGCTTTATCGGCTTTTCGTTCTCTTTGTTGGCCAATGTCGTCAGGGCGTTCATTCTAGCTTCCTTTGCGGCTCGAGGGAAAATCTCATTGGTGGAGGAATGGCACGATGCAGCGGGCTTACTGGAAACTGGTTTCATATTGTTGGGACTGATAATATGCTCTCAATTAATCAAGGGTGGAGCCGACCATCATTCATTATCCGAAAAAGAAATCAAATTAAGCTCCCTGAAGACCAGTCTACCGATCCCTTTCTCCATTATGGGTTTAAGCATAGTAGTCTTCACATTGTCTTTCTCCAGCTTTCATTACTACATGAATGAACGCCATATGATCTCAATTCCTCCACTTGAGGTCGATTTCTCAGGCGGGGATGGGAATGCATGGGTCGAAGAAATTCGACCATCTCAACAAATAGAAGCCCAACTACACTACGAAAGCGCCATTTCCACAAAATGGCAGGATATCCGCTTTGCGAAAAAAACATCGGCTGGCACTTTGGAACTAAATCCTCACGGAGAGTACTGGCAAGGCTTTGCCTGTTCCTGGAAATCGGGGGGAGCTTGCATGGCAGTGCTTTCGACACATTCACCCGACGCATGCCTACCTTTGTCAGGATTAAGAAAAATCAATCCTCCACCTGGGCAAATGCCAGAAATAACAATAATTTCCATTGGCGGACATGAGGTTCCTTTCGAAGGGTACGAATTCGAAAAAGAAGGTAGTCGTCTCTTTGTGTTTCGATGCTTTTGGCCAAGCAAGATACATGGCAACCAATTCCCTGGCTTCCCTCAAGGCGGGTACAACTTCAGCAGTCGAATCAAGTCGGCGTGGAATGGTAATCGAAATGTGGGTGGCACCATGATTGCAATGTGCGTGGGCAATGTTCTGGATCTAGAAACTGCAAAACTAAAACTCGCCGACCAAGTGCAGCAGCGACTGAAGCCCGAGTCTTGAACAAGCTAGGCTTTCCCGGATGAAAACAACAATTATTTCCGTTGAATCTCCCCTGCGTCATCCAAGGAAGCTAGTTTGGGCTCTGCTGAAGGATGTTCATGCTTCCCGCGAGCTCGCTTGGCAATTGTTTGTTCGTGACCTGAAAGCTGCCTACCGTCAAAGCTTTCTCGGTTACGTGTGGGTATTCCTGCCGCCATTGTTCACTACGCTCACCTTTACCTTCCTCAACTCGCAGAACATTCTCTCGATCGGCGACACACCTATTCCCTACCCTGCATATGCAATGCTCGGCACACTCCTGTGGCAAAACTTCGTCGATGCGCTGAATAGTCCGATCAAGTCCGTGAGCGTCAACAAAGCGATGCTGATAAAGGTAAATTTCCCAAGAGAAGCCCTCGTACTCGCAGGACTCGGAGAAGTGATTTTCAATTTCTTGATAAGGCTCGCTCTACTAATCCCAGTGCTCTTCATCTACGATATCCCCATTACATCCACGGCATTGCTTTTTCCATTGGGTTTTTTGGGGCTCATCATATTAGGCTTAGCCATCGGCTTGCTGCTAACGCCTCTTGCCATGCTTTTCGGAGACGTCCAAAGAGGAATGGGACTGGCAACGGGCATTTGGATGTTACTGACGCCAGCCCTTTATCCTCCGCCGAAAGATGGTTTTGCAGCAGTTTTGGCGCAGTGGAATCCCGTAAGTCCCGCTCTATTGACTGCTCGTAATTGGCTAATTTCTCAACCAACGCCGCATATGGAAAATTTCTTAATTGTCGCCGGAGTCTCTTCTATTGTCGCAATTTCCGGCTTCCTTTTTTATCGTATCTCGATGCCCCACCTCATCGGCAGAATGGGAGCCTAAATGAGCGAAATTCTCGTCCAAGCAGAAAACTTAGGCAAGAAATTCTGCCGGAAACTGCGACGATCGTTGTGGTATGGAGCCCTGGACATCGGTTCTGATTTAATTGGTCGAAACAGCTCTAAAGCAAGCTTGCGAAAAGAGGAGTTCTGGGCTCTCAACGATATATCCTTTTCATTAAGACAAGGGGAATGCCTAGGTCTCATCGGGCGCAACGGTGCAGGCAAGACCACTTTGCTGAAAATCATAAACAATCTAATGAGACCGGACTCTGGCAGTCTGCGAGTAAAAGGGAGAACAGGTGCTCTAATTGCATTAGGGGCTGGTTTCAATCCCTTGCTCTCGGGCAGAGAGAACGCTTATATCAATGGTGCTGTATTAGGTCTTACAAAGAAGGAAGTGGAGGCAGGCATGGACGAGATTCTCGACTTTGCCGGGATCGGCGAATTCATAGACGCTCCCGTTCAAAGTTACAGCTCGGGAATGGCAGTGAGACTTGGTTTCGCCATAGCTACACGATTTTCTCCAAACGTGATCCTGCTCGACGAAGTGCTGGCCGTAGGTGACTTTGGTTTTCAATCAAAATGCTTGGCCCGAATCAATGAACTCAAGAGATCGGGCGTTGCTTCCATTTTAGTTTCCCACAATATCGCTCACACCATCCAGTATGCCGACCGTTGCCTTTGGCTGGAAAAAGGAACGGTGTACGATGAAGGGGAAACCAAGGAGATTTCTCGGAAATATCTACAGTTTTGCCAAGAGGAGGAAAGTTCTGTCGAGACCGCCTCTGAAGACAGTTGGAAATTTGCCTTCGGACCAATCGTGGAAAACCACCCTCTAATTAGCGAGGTACGAGTCTCGTTGATTAAAGAGGGGGATATTTCAACAAAAAGAATATCTTCAAACATACCTTTCTTCGTCGAATATTCTTTTCTGACATCCATTCCGCATCCAATTAACCTCACTTTCCGCTTTCATAAGGCAGATGGCACGCTGCTAGCCACGATCAACAACGAATTGGATGAACATGAAATTCGGGCAAACGAGAATTGCATCAAAGGTTCCGTAGAAGTAAGCAATTTCAGCGTGATCCCTGGAGATTACGTCTTGGTCGTAATCATACAAGATGGACCAGAATATCTGCATCGCCTACCCATGCTTAATTTCCAAGTAACCGCTCAAAACCAAGAACGGGATCTTTTCAGGCATGGTATCGTGCATCTGCCCCATCAATGGATACCCGACACGGCCAAATGATTATAGCCATGATTCCCGCCCGTATGGGGAGCCAAAGGCTGGCTCGCAAAAACCTACGGGAATTAGCAGGTGTTCCCATAGTGACAATAGCGATTCGAAAATGCCTGAACGCAGGAGTCTTTGAAGAGGTTTGGCTAAACTCGGAAAACGACGAATTCTCAAAATTCGCAGAAAAAGAAGGAGTCCACTTCCATAAGCGTCCAGAGGAACTCGGATCTAATCAAGCTACCAGTGAACAGTACGTGGCAGAATTTCTACGAGCACACGAATGCGAATACCTTGTGCAAGTTCACAGCATAGCCCCCTTGTTGAAAACTGAGGAAATCACCAGTTTTGTTGAAGTATTGAGGACGGGTAAATCAGATGTTTTGCTTAGCTGTGAAGAGGTTCACATAGAATGCGCCTTCGACTCCAAGCCCATCAATTTCACCTATTCCCGAAAAACGAACTCGCAAGACCTCCTTCCAATCCAACGAATCTCTTGGAGTATCACAGGATGGCGACGCTCCGCCTATCTGGCCGCAGTCGAAGCAAAACAATGCGCGACTTATTCGGGTAAGGTCGCTTTTTTCCCCATTAATCCCATGGCCTCTCATGTCATCAAGACCGAGGAAGACCTCCGTATAGCAGAGGCACTTTGGCCATTGGTTCATTCTTGAAGTTCAAAGATACATCGCTCCAAAGCGAACTGAACCTGGCCGAGGAAGCGGCTCGGGCTGCAGGCAAGGTTCTAAAGCAAAACTTCTTGACGGATGCCGGCATCACCAAGGCCGCAGGCAAAGATCTTAAAACACAAGCTGACCTGACGGCAGAGAAGATCATCTTGGACATTTTATCGGCCAGTCCGCATCCCAGAGTATCCGAAGAGGCTGATGCCCCTCCAGAACTGCCCGCAAAGGGCCCTTGCTGGATTGTAGACCCCCTGGACGGCACCATGAACTTTGCCCGTGGATTTCCCCTGTCCTGTGTTTCCATTGCCCTATGGACTGACGGCAAGCCCACCTTGGGTGTTATACTTGATTTGAACGGCGACCATTTATATCGAGGCGTGGTCGGGCAAGGGGCCGAGGTGGACGGCAAACCTTTGCAGGTCTCCGCAATTGCAGAAGTGGGGCAATCCGTGATGGCCACGGGATTCCCCACCGGACGGAGCTACGATTCCGAAAATCTTGCGAAATTCATTTCCTGCGTAAAGCAATTCAAGAAGATTCGAATGATAGGATCAGCCGCCCTTTCTCTCACATATGTGGCCAGCGGAGTTTGGGAAATCTATCATGAAGAAAATGTCTTTCTGTGGGATGTCGCGGCGGGACTCGCTCTGGTGGAAGCTGCAGGGGGTGAGATAGCTTTCTCTCCCCTTGCTTCAAATGGAACCTTCACCGTGACCGCAAGTAACGGACGAGTAACTTTATAACAGCATTATTCCATTGAGCATTTTAAGGAAACTTTTGCCTTTGGACGCACTCTCTTCAGAGAGGTTGCCTGCGAGCATCGTATGGGGTCTTTCCATTTTGCTGTTGGTGACTTATTCGTTGGGGGATCTCTTGATTCTTACGAGCAGCGAGTGGCCTCACCTTCAAGGAGCACTAGGAGTCTCAGCTATACACTGGGAAGAGATAATCGCCTATTTGCCGTTTGCCAATGCCTTCTCGCTAGACACACCGTTTCCTTTGGCTCCATCCTACGACCAAGAACTCTCCGGCTTATCCGTGTTCCCCACGATAAGCTTCCTGATATCGGGACTGCTTCTTAACTGTGTGGCCCTAGGAAACCTGAACTTCTTTTTACTATTCTGCCACGGCGTTCTTCCAGTTCTCAACTTTTGGTTGGCCTATCTGATCTTTTCCCGCTTTGTATCGAAGACATGGGCCATCTTGTTGGCTTTGCTCGGCACAGGATACTTTTCGGGTTTCCATTTCGGCCCTGCTGCCATGAATGCGCTAAATTCAGGAGATTGGTCTTCCATCTTTTACGCCCGAATTCCTGAAATCTCGAGGTTCCCTTTTCCTGGAATCTCTTTGGCTTGCTTCCTCTTCCCCTTTCTTGCGACCATCGGCTCCACTGGTTGCACGAAAGGACGACTCATCGGACTATCTCTCCTGTGGGGTGTTCAGATTCATGTATACGCTTTCAACTTCATCGCTGGGGCCGTTTTCTTCACTCTTTGGATTCCTTACCAAATTCGGAAATCCAAAGGTATCCTGGATCTGCGCCTAGTTTTGAGCCGATGGGCCATCTTTTTCCTGATCTCCGGAGCATGCGTCGCACCTTTCTTGGTCGCGCTGAAGTCTGCAGTCGGCCAGCAATTGCTAGACAAGATGTTTGCAGCTGAAGCAAGCTCTCCTTTGCTCACAAGTGATTGGGGTTGGTTTGCTTCCCATGCCTTACCCTTGCTGTTGCTAGCCTTCACGTTCGTGGTCTTTCGGGTCGACAAACACGAACTCTTCCATCGCTTCGGTCCCGTCTTCCTGGCTTTGGCCGTAGATCTATTCGTCGGAGCCCTACCCTTCATCAGCGGTGGTTCAATCGATTCCGAATTATATTTCCACCGAATCTCCAACCTGTTCTTCCGCTATCTCTATTTCCTTCCTTTTCTTCACTTCATCTCCATTCAACGCCCCATCCGGCGAATTCCTCACGACAAGATCTGGACAAAGTTCCGCGAAAAAGTCGCAAGCTTCTGCCACAAGAGTCTACACGAACCACGCATCGCTTGGACGACAACGGGAATAGCGATATTTTGTGGGTTCGTTTGGGGCAATGCATTCGCCATCCAAAGTGCTCACGAAAAAAATGTGGTTGTTCCCATGACCGAGATACAAAAACAATTTGATCTCGCCGCAGAACTTGAGTTGGAACCGAATACAATTGTTGTCTTCGAAGACCTTGTTTCCAGCCTGCTAACTCCATCGATGTCGCCCCAGGTCTCTCTCCTTACAAGCGCCGCATCGAATCAAATAAACGAAGCTCGAATCCTTGAACGAATCCTACTCCACGCTAAGATTTTCGAATGGGACGAAGAGCGGCTCGCCGAATTCTTCGAGCCAAATCCAACTTTTGCGGAATACGACTCTTTCAAAGGTCGACAACTAGTCACTCGAGCACTGATTGAACCAGGCTTGGGAAACTGGCTCCTGAACTACAAAAAGAACATGAAGCCCACGGTTCGCCAAAAACAACTCACCTCGATTCTCGAACAGTTCCAAAACATCAACATCAGCGAACTACTTGCCGCCCATCCCGTTTCCGCTGTCATCATTAAAAAAAACGAATCCCACCCTCCAAAAGGCTTCGTTACAAAAGCTGAAAAATCAGGCTATACCATTTTGGTCCCCCCCACTATTTCGCGCCTCTGAGGCCGAACTGCTATTCACAAGCGCATGGCTTGCCACGGCATCAAACTTTCTCCCACGCTCATTTCAATGGATTGGGGGCACCTCGCGAAAAGTATAAAAGATGCCGAAACCGCTGGTGCCGACTTTCTGCATTTTGACGTCGCCGACAGCTATTTCTCTCCCGAATTCGGAATGCCGCTCGGAATAATCGAAAGTATAACCTCCCAAACTAACCTGCCACTGGACTTGCATCTTATGGTCGAGGAACCTCGCCGAATATATGAATGGCTGCCATCTAACCCAACCCGAGTAACCATCCATTACGAAGCTTGCCGCAATCTCCATCGCGATTTGGTCGCGCTACGCCAACTCGGACACTATCCGGGCCTCGCCTTAAACCCAAGCACTAGCCTCGATCAAATCGAATATGTCATCGAAGAAATCGATCACATGCTTGTAATGACAAATAATCCAGGTTTTCCAGATCAACGCCTGACCCCACAGATTCTTCGCAAAATCGAACGGCTGCGCGTGTGGAGGGACGAATCCGATCGTTCCCTTGAAATAGCTGCAGACGGAAACATATCCCTCGATGACGTCCCCGCTCTCGTCGAAGCAGGGGTAGAACTCCTCGCCCTCCCCAGGAATTCCATCGCGGATTCTTCGATAATCGCTGAAGCAATCAAGGGAGCCATTACTTCTCGCAAAATCAACTGAACATCACCCCGAGATGAAAATCATCATCCCCATGGCAGGAGAATCTCGGCGTTTCAAGGAATCCGGATACGATATCCCCAAACCCTTTCTGCCGATTGACGACCGCCCCATGATCGCTTGGGTGTGCAGTATGTTCGATCCCGAAGACGAATTTATCTTCATTGTGCGCGATGAACATGCTCGATCCAATGAATACCGCTCCATTCTTGAGAACGCGGCTCCTCATTCCACCATAGTTCCAATAACTCCGCATTCCCAAGGTCCGATAGTGTCCAGCCTGGCAGCTGCTCCTTATGTCAAGCCTGATGAACCTCTCCTTTTCTCCTATTGTGATTTCTTCCAACATTGGAATTACAAGCGATCCTTGCAAAGTGTCCATGGCGCGGACGGTGGTATCCCCGTCTTTTACGGCTTCCAACCAGCTTCGTTCGGCACAACCTATTACGCTTACCTCCGTTGCGACAAGTCGGGCAACATGCTGGAGTTACGCGAAAAAGAACCTTTCACCAAGAAACGCGAGATGGAACCTGCCTCCAGCGGCGTCTACTATGTTGCTTCATGGAAATTATTCGAAAAATACGCCCAAGGGGTCCTCGATAGAGGTGAAACAGTGGGTTCCGAATACTATCTCAGCCTAATATTTAATCCAATGGTTGCTGACGGTTTACGCGTAACCACCTTCCCCATCGAACGATTCATATGCTGGGGCACTCCTGAAGACTACCGTCAATACCTGCATTGGTCCAACTACTTTGCAAACGATGCTCAATCCTTCTTTCGCTCAAGCCTCAAAATGTCCAATGGTTAGCATTGTGCCAATGGCCGGACAGGGTAGTCGCTTCATGCAGGAAGGATACCGTCTCCCCAAACCTTTTATACCCATTCTCGGAATGCCCATGTTCCTCGCTGCTTTGCGCTCTTTTCCTGATGCCGAAAAATATGTTTTCCTCTGTCGAGAAAGCTTTCTCCATCAATATCCTTTCGAAAGAGAAATTCGACGCCACTACGGCAACGCCAAGATCATTCCAGTGCGGCAAGATACGCAAGGACAAGCCTGTACCTGCCTGCTCGCGGAAAAAGAAATGCTTCACGAGGGCGAATTACTCATTTCCAGCATAGATTATCAAATTGTATACCCTCGAGATGTCTTCGAAGCCCTGCGGGCTGATCAGAGCGTCGATGCAATTGTCTTCACTTTCCATCTTAATCCTATGGAAAACAAGAATCCCGAAGGTTTTGCATACTGTCGTATTGAAGGTAACCGAGTAATAGAAGTCGTCGAAAAAAAGACTATTAGCGACACTCCGGAAAACGATCATGCGGTGGTTGGCAGCTTTTATTATCGACGAGCGAAAGAATTCTGCAGCAGCGCCAAGGGCATGATGGAAAAGGATGTCCGCGTGAATGGTGAATTCTATGTCGGCACGAGTCTAAACCAACTCATCAAAAGAGGGGCCGATGTCCGAATACTGCCAGTGGATAAGTTCATATGCTTTGGTACTCCCTTTGAACTTAATGTATTCCACGCTTGGGAAGAGTATTTTTTTGCAGAAAAAGAGCATCCATACCAAGGATCTCCAGTGGAAAAACATCCGTGAAGAAATACAGCGTAGTATTACCTTGCTTAAATGAAGCCAGAAACCTACCCGAGTTAGTAGACCGTTTTCGAACCTTTGAAGATAAATGGGATTTCGAGCTAATAATTGTCGACAATGGCTCCACGGATGACACCGCATCTGTCCTTGAATCCATCGCGGGCGACAAGAGAAATCACTTCATCAAACCACACAAAATAATAAAAAACCGCGGATACGGTCACGGAATCCGTTCCGGCCTCGATGTTGCCTCCGGAAATATCCTAGCCTTCACTCACGCCGACAAACAAACCCCACCCGAAGATGTTTTCCGCGCATTCGAACTTTATCGATCAGGCCAAATTGACCCTGGAAAAACAATTGTAAAGGGCAGGCGCCCGGGAAGAGGCAAGGAATTGCTGACAACCCGAGGATTGAGTGCCCTGACAAGACTTATAACTGGTCTACAGGTCGAAGATATCAACGGTCAACCAAAGGTCTTTCATCGTTCACTCTTGGGAAAAATGAGACACCAAGTCGATAATTTCGCATTCGACCCCTATGTTTTGTATATCGCATCGAAACAAGGTTTCTCCATCCAATCGATGGAAGTTAAGTTCGAGAGCAGACAGCATGGAATATCGAAATCTGCAGGAACAATAGTGCGAAAGTACAGGACAATTCTGGGGTTCATAATGGGGATAATAAAGTTTTCGCTCGCAAATAAAATCTACCAAGAGAGGCGATGAAAGGAGTGAAGAAGATACTATCAAAGATTACCTTAGTTGTGACTTCTATACTAACCCTAGGCATACCTGCATCAGGGCACCAGTTCGTGGCTGATCTTCTTTTTCCTCCATGTTGTGCGAACTAGGCATATCCGAACAAACCACTGATACAAAGTGTGAGAATACTGGGAATATCGGCTTTCTATCACGATAGCGCCGCGGCTTTGTTGGTCGATGGCAAGATTTGCGCTGCAGCGCAAGAGGAACGCTTTACCCGGAAAAAGCATGACGCGGGATTCCCAACAAATGCGATTGAGTACTGTCTGAAAGAGGCTGGCATCACTTCAGAACAGTTAGATTATACCACTTTTTACGAAAAACCTCTGCTGAAATTCGATCGGCTACTCGAAACATATCTTTCCTTCGCCCCTTCTGGCGTTCGTTCATTTCTGGCGGCAATGCCACAATGGTTAAAGCACAAATTGCACCTGCCTCGGGAAATCAAGAAAAAGTTGGGCGGCAAATCAGGCAAAGCCTTCGTCTTTCCCCGTCATCACGAATCTCACGCCGCAAGTGCATTTTTCCCAAGCCCCTTCGAAAGTGCAGCTATTTTGACACTGGACGGCGTCGGTGAATGGGAATGTGCCACGATCAGCAAAGGAAAGGGCAATCAAACGCAAGTTCTCAAGAGCCTCAATTTCCCTCACTCATTGGGACTATTATACAGTGCATTCACTTACTATTGCGGCTTTCGCGTAAACTCAGGGGAGTACAAGTTGATGGGATTGGCACCTTATGGAAAGCCAGTTTACCGTGACTTGATAATGGATCGTCTGCTCGATCTCAAAAAGGATGGATCTTTTCGGTTGCGAATGGAGTATTTCAACTACTGCCAAGGATTGACGATGACCAACGATCGTTTCGCCCGTTTGTTTGACGGATCTCGTCGATTACCCGAGTCTCAGATAACGGAACATGAAATGAACATGGCGGCATCCATCCAAAAGGTTACCGAGGAAATTGTATTCAGAATGGCCAGAACCGCCAAGGAACTGACCGGGGAGAAAAACCTATGCTTAGCAGGTGGTGTAGCTCTGAATTGCGTGGCCAATGGCAAGCTGATGCGCGAGAAAATCTTTGATGAGATCTGGATACAACCTGCATCCGGCGATGCTGGAGGGGCTTTAGGTTCCGCCTTGCTGCTACATTATCAATTGCTGAAAAACCCTCGTCGACCTTCAATTGATGATGACATGAAAGGGGGCCGCTTGGGACCAGTTTTCTCAAATCCAGACATTGAAGCAATTCTCGACAAGCATCAGGCGGTCTTTCACCGGTTTAAGAGCGAAGAATCTCTACTACAAAAAGTCTCTTCGGAAATTGCCTCAGGAAAAGTCATAGGTTGGTTTCAAGACAGAATGGAATTTGGACCCAGGGCACTTGGGGCGAGAAGCATCATCGGAGATGCTAGAAGCGCTGCGATGCAGTCTCAAATGAACCTTAGGATTAAATACCGAGAGTCCCTTCGTCCCTTCGCTCCTTCAGTATTGAGAGAGGATGTTAATCATTACTTCGAGTTGGACGGTGATTCGCCTTACATGTTGCTTGTAGCCAATGTGCAAAAGGGAATTCAAAGAAACTTGAGTGAGGAGGATTCGGCAGCCATGCTGGATTCCGATTTAATTAAACGAGTCAACGTCGAGAGATCGGATATCACAGCAGTTACTCACGTCGACATGTCAGCTCGCGTTCAAACGGTGAACGAAGAAAGACACGGACGCTATTATCGATTAATTCGGGAATTCAAAAAACAAACTGGTTGTAGCGTAATTATAAACACTAGCTTTAACGTGAGAGGGGAACCTATCGTTTGCTCACCGGAAGATGCTCTTCGTTGCTTTCTGGCGACTGACATGGATGTGCTTGTTCTGGAAGACTGTCTGCTACACAAGGCTCAACAGCCCAAACACTTGACCGCAGACCGAGAAAGCTACCTGAACGAATTCGCGCTCGACTAAAGAACAATAGAGATGTTCGACAAATTCCGAGAAATTGACTGGAGCCCCGACAAAGAAGGGATTCGGGAATTCGGGAAGGTATTGCTGATAGGCACCCCTTTAACGGCAATCGCATGGTTCTGCTTGGTGAAGTGGTTCAATGGAGAATGGATAATTGCCGTGCCGATTTGGATCATAAGCATCGGCTGGAGCATCGCTTTATCTACATTCGTATCTTGCCAGCTCGCCCTGCCTTTCTACCGAATCTGGTTTTTCCTGATCGCAACAATCGACACTGTGATCACCAACACTTTGTTCATCACTATGTTCTATATAATAATTTCTCCGGTTGCCTTGCTAATGAAGTTGCTGAGGCGCGACCCGATGGCTCGTGGAATCGAACCGGAAAGAGATTCCTATTTCGAGGACAGCCCGAAAGCAAAGGGTCCCGAATCCTACTACAATCAGTTCTAACCATGAAGAAGTTCGACGAAATCGAAAACGATTCCAATCGCGGTCTACTAGGAGAACTCTGGGCGATGCTTATGGAAAACAAGAAGTTTTGGATGATCCCAATCATCCTAACACTATTGCTTTTCGGCATCCTCGTGATCATTGGTAGCAGCTCTTCGGCTCCATTCATTTATACGCTGTTTTGAAGCACCACTCAACTAGCGAGCCGCATCTTGCCATACATCAAGAGTGAAACCCTCGAAAACCTCCCTAATCGCTCATCGCGTAAATACAATTGCGGAACTACGCAAGCTGCCAAAGCATTACGGAGCCGAAATCGATATACGGGCTTGGCAAAACAGATTGGTATTGCATCACGATCCTTTTCAAGAAGGGGAGTCACTTGAGGATTACTTGGCCGAATACGACCACGGTCTATTGGTTCTGAACATCAAGGAAACCGGCATCGAAGACAAAGTTCTCAAGGTTGTTCGAGAACATGGGATTGATGATTACTTCCTGCTAGACGTCGAATTTCCCTATTTATACAAGGCCAGTCAACGCGGCGAGCAGGCCATGGCGGTGCGTTATTCCGAGGCAGAAGGCCTCGATACAGTGAAGCATCTCAAAGGACTCGTGGATTGGACCTGGATTGACGTAAACACCCAATTGCCCTTGGACGAAACCTCGACTGAAGTGCTTGCATCCTTCCGCAACTGCTTGGTTAGCCCAGACCTATGGGATCGCCCGGAAGACATACGCATTTACCGCAAGCGAATGAAAGAAGTGGGATTTCAACCCGATGCAGTGGTCGCAAAGCGAGGCAACTTAGACGCATGGAGTACCTTGATTTCGTGATCTCACTTCTCCCTATCCCTAAATTAGAAGCCAACCCAAGCAATAATTTAAAAGTATTCTTTTTTCTAGAATCCGAGGTTTCAGAAACTATTTAAAGTATGCCGCAGGATCAATTTAGAGAAATTCTCCCAAAAAAAGAAACACCTAAACGGGTAGAACTAAAGGATTTGCTAAGAGTACGGGACTTAGTGTCCATTGAAGCTGCTCTACTCACCTCCCCCATCGGTTTCCGTTCAACCTATCCGCCTCGGCAAGTGAATAGCGTGTACTTCGACTCGCATGATTTCAGAGCAATCGACCACTCTCTTTCAGGTTCGAGCATTCGTCAAAAAGCGAGACTGCGTTGGTATGGAGAGATTGAAGACGCCAACCAGCCAACTTTGGAACTAAAATGCAAACAAGGGCATCTTTCCTGGAAAATATTACGGTCAACAAAGCTTTCCATTAACCCGAATGCGAGTGATTGGGCAACTGCCTTCCGAAACGAGGATGGTGATTGTGCCATTTCCACAATCAGAAACCTTTTGCCCGTCACCCACCATCGACCAACCACTTTGGTTTCCTATACCCGAAAATACTATGAAAGCTACGATGGGCGAATCCGCGTTACGCTCGATGAAGATCTTGCCTTTCGTGACCAAGCTCTAGTTTCTCGCCCTAATTTCCACTGCGTTCGGCTACACCCAGAAAAGCTAGTTTTGGAAATCAAGTTGGCAGAAGAAAATTTAAGCATCTTACGAGACTTGGCCAAAACCTTGCCTTTCGTTCCTCAGCGCTTTTCCAAGTATTGTGAAGCTCTAATTGGACATCTAACTCATTGGCAATAGACATAGCCGTGGCAGGAGCATCGATTTTCTCAGGATGTTTGATCAACTTGGCTAAGTATCTGTGGGCATGGCGATGACCGTGTTCCGTGCATTTAGAAATTTCTTCTATCTTTCGTAAAAAGGGCCTGAACAAGACCCCACAACAACCAAGCAATCATGAACAATCTATTGCCTTCTCAGTTATCTGAAGTCTCACTCAG
>PAZC01000041.1 GCA_002716045.1 Opitutia bacterium | reverse complement strand
AGGGTCAGCCTGGACAGGGACAACCGGGGCAGGGTCAGCCTGGACAGGGACAACCGGGGCAGGGTCAGCCATCCTTAAGTGCCCAAGCAGCACAAGCGATGGCAGCCGCCGCTCAAGCGATGGCAGCCGCCGCTCAAGCACAAGCTTCAGCCATGGCCCAGTCACGGATTCCGGGACAAAACCCAAAAAGCGAAGGATTTCAGTTAAACTCAGGGGAAGGAGCAGCTGTCGATGCCGGAGCAATGGCCTTTGAAGATCTTCCTGCCCTCAAGGAGCGAGCGAAATTGGAATGGGGAAGACTGCCTCCAAAACTGGCCCGCGATCTTCTAGATGGGCGCCGCGAAGCTGTTTCCGGTGAATATCGAAACCGCATAGAAGCCTATTTTCGGGCAATGTCCGAAAAATCGCGCAAGAAAAAATAAGATATTCTTAAAATTGAGGATCACGGCATGAAATTTTTGGTTTTGTTTATCAGCTTTGTGTCCTTTGGTGCCATTTACTCGTCGGCTGAAGAGGTCGCAGGTGAAGAAGAACCTGAAAAGGGCAACCCATTCCAAAAGGATGAGGTGGATAAGCGAATCGACAAAGGAATTGCTTTTCTAATTTCCAAACAACGTTCCGATGGTGCCATAATGGACCGCGGCAATCCCACCACAATGACTGCACTTTCCCTTATGGCAATGGCGGCAGTCGGTAATCAACCGGTGAATCCCGACGAAGCAGGTCGTGTCATGCGACGAGGGCTTGATTTCATTCTCAAGGAAAGCAATCAGGACACCCATGGCTACTTTGGAAACCGAGACGGAGGGAGGATGTATGGTCATGGTATCATCACCTTGATGCTTTGTGAAATGCTTGGGATGGGACTTGACGATGAACAAGACCAACGCCTTCGAAAGCGTTGTCAGAAAGCAATCAACCTGATCCTGCGATCCCAAAAAGTACCGAAAAGTTCATCTCATCAAGGAGGTTGGCGCTACAGCCCGGACTCCAGAGATGCCGATCTTTCCGTTTCGATATGGCAATTAATGTCGCTTCGTTCAGCCAAGAACGCAGGGCTCGAGGTACCCTCTTCTGCAATAGAGGATGCCATTGGTTACTTGGAGCGGTCATATCATTCGCGCCTCGACGGCAAAGGAGAACCCGTGAACAAAAAATCTGGGTTTGCCTATCAACCCGGCGGGCATCCTGAGTATACCACCACTGCCGCCGGACTCCTTGCCATGCAAGTCTGCGGCGAATATGAATCACCCTTTGTAAAGGGAGCAGCAGATTGGTTGATTGACAACGGACCCAACACGGGGCGAAAATTTTTCTTCTACGGTACCTATTACTACGCCCAAGCCATGTACCAACGCGGCGGCGACCACGCGAAGATCGCTCGCCAAAAGGTGGAGGAAATCATGAAGAAACTGCAGCGGAGCAACGGAGCTTGGCACGGTAGTGGTTCCGAAAACAGCGCAGGCCAAATTTATTCCACCTCGATGGCAATTTTGGCCTTGGCCGTAAAATACCACTACCTACCCATCTACCAGCGCTGAACTAAAAGCTCTTGTCAGAGACCATACACTCGACAAGCAGTACCCCCCTCGATGGCAGCTTGTTCGTCCGCTGATAGCGTGGAGATGAACTCCTGAACAATCCCTACCCAGCGTTGGTAGTCTATGGCCAAAAGGGCCACCGGCCAATCGGAGCCGAACATCATGCGATTTGGACCAAAGGCATCGAGGGCAACTTCCATATAGGAAACCAATTGCTCCTCCGTCCAGTTCTCCCAATTGCCCTCCGTGGCCATGCCCGACAATTTGCATGAGACATTTGGACGTTCGGCCATTTGCTTCATGAGCGCGGCCCAAGGCTCCATGGCATTGTCCCCGATGCGGGGCTTGGCCACGTGGTCGAGAACAAAAACCAGGTCAGGGTGTTTATCCACGAACTCGATGGATGGGGCGAGTTGTCGTTCGTAGATAAGGATATCATAAACCAGGCCGAATTCCTTTAGGCAAGAAATGCCTCTGTTGAAGGCCTCGCCCAAAATGAATCGATCATCGGGTTCGTCTTGCACAACGTGACGGGCACCCTTCAACAAGGCGTTGTTGGCGTAGGGCTCGATGATCTCCGCGACGTTCGCCTCGGCAAAGGGAAACCAACCGACTACTCCTAGGATAAATTCCTCGGTCTTGGCATGTTCGAGCAACGCATCAGTTTCAGCTAAGGTTTGACTGGCTTGCACGGAGACAACGCCATCTATTCCGGCTGCTTCTATTTCCTCCCTTAAGTCAGAAGGTCCAAAATCACGCTTCAGGACTCCCATGTCCTCGTTCATCCAAGAATACTCAACTGGATCGTAATTCCAGAAATGGTGGTGAGAATCAACTTTCATAAGAGTTCATGGTTTTTTGGCGCGAGCTTTCATTTCGGCAAGCATGCGGGGCCAACCTGTCTTTTGAAGGTGTGCCATCATCTTGCGGTAACCAGCACCGTAAGAAGGACTCGGGTTGGTTTGCATATTGCCAATCAAAATCCAAGCTAAACGCGAGGGATCTTGACGCAACACCTGATCAGAGCCCAAGTTACAAAAACCTTCTATAACGTCCGCAGGAGCTTCCACTCCCCTTTCATTCAACCAGACATGCATCAATTCGTGGGAGATAACGGAACGCAATTCGGACTTCGGCAAACCGAATAGAACGTAAACCTTGTGGGAAAAACTGGTAATCGTTTCACTCTTGGATGTTACTCTGCGCAATTGCGTTACGGTCAAACCCTTCAGGTTACCGCCCACGTGAATACGCTTGGCCTCGTTGTCTAGCTCGCGCCTGGAGACGAGTTTCCATTCAATGGCCCCTTCGGGAGGTGAGATACCCACCTCCTTGAGGATAACAGTGGTCTCGTTGCGTATGCTCTTCAACTCTTCCAAGTCAAACACGGCATCATCTCGACATTGCTTGCAAGCCACTCGATTGTCGGAAAGAACTTGGTTTCGAGAAGCTCCTTTGCGAGGAAACAAACGCCCACAACTATCGCAGTCAAAAAGTTGCGCAATATGTTCCACGTGGCCGAGATTACCCCACTGATCGATCTGAAAACGATCTCCTCCTCGAAAACCTTTTCCGCAGGCAACACATCGGAAACAAGCAAGGTGATAGGATTTTCGTCCCGCTTTCTTTGAGCGTGTGGTAAGTGGCTGGTTGCAGGCTCCGCAACGAGCCTTGGAGGACCAGTTTCTAACGTATTCATGATCATCTTCGCTAAAGTTATTCAACGGATATCGTCGCTCAACAGGCCCGAAACGGAGAAAGAGGTATTCTCCTTCGACGTGAGCGAGCTCAGCGAGGGCTCGTCGGCCATCGTTCATGGTCCAGGTTCGGGTTGCTCCCACCAAAGTCAAAACTCCGCCAAGTAGCGCAAAAGGAAGAAATACGAAGGCTCGATGGGAAGAGGTCACCCTTCGGCAAGCATCTGGTCCCATCGCTGGATTTGCCTAAGCATCTCAGCGGGGCCGGGCATACCGGGCTTTTCACGTTTGGAAAAGGCCCGTTCGAGGTTGAAGACTTCAGGCCAATCGTCACCGATTTCGGGACAGATTTCCAAGGCTTGTTCGTGAGCAAGCTCCGGCAAGGGAACCTCGGCGCTCTCAGCCGCTGCCACCATGGCGCCTACGGCATGATGAGCTTCGCGGAAAGGCACACCTCTTTCCACTAGGTAATCGGCCAAGTCAGTGGCCAATAGCAAAGGATCGGAAGCTGCCCGCAGGCAGCGATCGAGATCAAAGGTCATTCCATCGATAACACCGACGAGCACGGCAAGACTCATGCCGAGATGATCGTAAGAATCAAAGACAGGTGGTTTGTCTTCCTGTAAATCCCGGTTATAGGTCAAGGGCAGTCCCTTGATCGCAACGTAGAGTGTTTGCAGATTGCCGACAAGTCGGCCCGTTTTTCCCCGAAGCAGTTCAAGTGAATCCGGATTCTTTTTCTGTGGCATGAGCGAAGAACCCGTGGTGAAGGCATCGGGGAGTGAAACGAATCCAAATTCACTGCTGTTCCACAAAATGAGATCTTCAGCCAAACGGGAAAGGTGTAATCCACAGGTAGCGCAGGCTCCCGCAAATTCGATGAAAAGATCGCGGTCAGCCACCGCGTCCATGCCATTCGCAGTGAGGCGAGGATTTCCATTCTCATCGACAAATCCAAGTTCCTTGGCCACGAATTCACGATCTATGGGTAAAGAGGTTCCAGCAATGGCACCGGATCCAAGAGGACAAACGTTGGCATGGTCGAAAGTCTCCCCCAACCTCACCCTGTCTCTCGCAAATGCTTCCAAGTGAGCCAACAAGTGGTGACCGATTGTGACTGGTTGGGCACGTTGCAGGTGAGTATAACCAGGAATGGGAGCATCAGCATGTTCCTTTGCTTGGGCGAGGAGGGATCGCATGACGTCCTCCAATGCTTCACCCAATTTGACGCAGGCGTCCTTGAAGAAAAGTCGCATATCGGTAGCGACTTGGTCATTGCGACTCCTGGCAGTATGCAACTTGGCGGCGGCGGGAGTTTTCTCGAGCAGGGCCTGCTCAAGATTCATGTGAACGTCCTCGAGTTCGGCATTCCACTCAAAGGAACCTTCTTCGATTTCATGCAAAAGCTCATCGAGACCTGTATGCNGTTCGTCACGTTCCTCCTGCGAGAGGAGGCCCACCTTGGCCAACATGCTGGAGTGGGCTTTGCTTCCGAACACGTCGAAGGGGGCGAGGCGCCAGTCAAAAGACACGGACTCGCCGAACCACTTCATTAACTCGGAAGGGCCTTCTTCAAAGCGCCCGCCCCAAGTCAACTGTTTGTCATTGGTCATGGGGAGACGGATTTTTCAAACGGACAGCTTGTCCGCAACCTTATTCAGAAAAGCCTCATTGGAACGAGAAGCGAATCAATAAAGGAAAACAAACCTCAATTTTCCGTATTGACTGGCTTCTTTTTCTTGTCCGAACCCGTTATTTTGCGAAGCAACCAGAGAAGCGGATCGTAGTAGCGATCGACTATACGTTCCTTCATGGGAATAATCCCATTGTCGGTAATTTGAATGTGCTCAGGGCAAACGTCCGTGCAACAACGCGTGATGTTACACATGCCGGAACCAAATTCGTCTCGAGTCTCCGCAACGCGATCTTCGGTGTCAAGGGGATGCATTTCAAGAGAAGCCACCCTGATCATGAAACGAGGGCCGACAAAAGCGTCCTTGCGGTCATGGTCACGAAGAACATGACACACGTTTTGGCAAAGATAGCACTCGATGCACTTACGAAACTCCTGCACGCGCTCTACGTCGCGCTGCATCATGCGGTGGTTACCGTCGGCATCCTTTGGCTTGGGCTTGAATGGCTTGATGCGTTTGTTTTGCTCGTAATTCCAGGAAACGTCTGTCACCAAGTCCTTGATCACCGGAAAAGTCTTCAAGGGACGAACGGTAATAAGTTCGTCAGGACCAAATTCATTGATGCGAGTCATGCAACTGAGGCGAGGACGACCATTGATTTCCATGCTACAAGAACCACATTTGCCGGCCTTGCAATTCCAACGAACGGCAAGGTCGCCTGCATGCTGGGCCTGTATCAAGTGGATGGCATCCAAGACCACCATGCCACGATCCAGTTCGACGGCATATTCCTTGAACTCGCCGCCCTCGGAGTCGCCGCGCCAAACTCTAAAGGTTCGCTCAGCCATCGTTTGCGGCCTCCAGTTCCTCCAGGGTTGCATTAGCAATGGAAGCTAGTTCCTTCGGGGGATCGGTTCGTTCTTCCTTTCGGACCTCCAGGCGATCCCCTTCGCTCGAACCCAAGATAACGTTGTATTGCAACCAATCGTCTCGCTCTCCCTCAAAATCAGTGCGGGTATGGGCTCCACGGCTCTCTTCTCGTATAAGGGCAGCTTTGGTTACAGCTTCGGCGGTAATGATTAAATTTCGCAAATCCAAGGCAACGTTCCAACCAGGGTTGTATTGGCAGGAGGCATGAGCCTTGACGGTTTTAGCTTCCTCACGAATTTGCTCNAGTTCATCCAAACCTTTCTGCAAATCCTCGGCATTGCGAACAATCCCGACGCAACTTTGCATGATTTGCTGCAACTTCTCTTGGATTAGATAGGGGTTGGTACCCTCTTCTCGATTCAAGGGGGCTGTAGCCTCCCGCATGAGCTCCTGCACACGGTCCTCGTCGACCTCGGGAAGCGCATCCAACTTGTTGGCGTACTCTATTGCCCCATCGCCGGACAACTTGCCGAAGACAAGAAGATCGGAAAGTGAATTTCCACCCAAACGATTGGCTCCATGCATGCCACCGGCACATTCTCCGGAAGCGAACAAACCAGGAACACAAGTCTCCTGAGTGTCATCATCCACACGAATGCCACCCATGAAATAGTGAAGGGTTGGCCCCACTTCCATGGGTTCCTCGGTAATGTCGATCTCTGCCAGTTCCTTAAATTGGTGATACATCGAAGGCAACTTGCGGCGAATGAATTCAGCCGGCCTACGGGATGCAATGTCGAGGAAAACACCGCCATTCGGAGACCCCCTACCCTCCTTGACTTCCTGAGTAATGGCTCGCGCCACCACGTCGCGGGTGAGTAACTCGGGTGGACGGCGCGCATCGCGGTCGCCATCCAACCAACGCTGCGCCTCCTCTTCGGTATCAGCGGTTTCGGGAGCAAAACGCTCGGGAATATACCCGAACATAAAACGCTCCTTCTTGTTGTTAAGCAAAATGCCGCCATCTCCCCGCACACCCTCGGTAACCAGGATACCTCGAACCGAGGGAGGCCAAACCATGCCGGTGGGATGAAACTGGGTGAACTCCATATCGATCATTTCGGCCCCAGCCCGGGCAGCCATGCCCAATCCATCACCAGTGTATTCCCATGAATTCGAGGTCACTCGCCATGCCTTGCCACCTCCACCAGTCGCAAATACCACGGCCTTGGCTCGAAAGAGAACGAATCGCCCGGTCTCTCTCCAATATGCCAAAAGCCCGGCAACCTTGCCCGAGGAATCGAGCAAGAGATCGAGCGCCGTGCATTCCATGTGGGTGGAGATGCCTTTGTGGATGCAAAAATCTTGCAGGGTGCGAATTATCTCCAAACCCGTACGATCTCCAACGTGAGCGAGCCTAGGGTAACGATGGCCTCCAAAGTTTCGTTGGTTGATAAGTCCATCATCAGTGCGGTCAAAGACAGCGCCCCACTCCTCCAACTCCCGCACCCTGTCCGGGGCCTGTTGGGCATGAAGTTCGGCCATGCGCCATTGGTTGAGGAACTTGCCCCCACGCATAGTATCTCGAAAATGGATCTTCCAATTGTCTCGGGAATCAACGTTACCGAGGGCCGCGGCGACGCCACCCTCTGCCATCACGGTATGGGCCTTGCCCAACAATGATTTGGACAAAAGTCCAGTGCTCAAACCCTTCGAAGCAGACTCAATGGCAGCTCGAATACCAGCTCCGCCAGCTCCCACCACCAACACGTCGTGTTCAATCGTTTGCAAATCGGAAACGCTCATCCAATCAATCCCAGGTATTAAAGTCAGTGAATACCCCCATGGAAACCATACGGATGTAAAAATCAGTGAACCCCACCCAAATCATGCTTATCCATGCCCACATCATGTGTCGGGAATTGAGGCGACTGACCTGCTTCCATGCCTTGTGTCCCATATGCTCCTGACCAGCTGAGCAACTGAAGCAATCGCCGCGGCCTCCGACCAAATGACGGAAAGCATGGCAACCAAAAGTATAACCACTGAGAAGAATAACGTTCAAGCAAAGGACTGCAGTGCCGACGCCGACGCCAAAGACTCCATCCCGAAAAAAAGCAAGGCCGGCATCGTAAGTCAGGATCACTATGTAGCCAATCGCTATATACAAAGTGTAACGGTGAATATTCTGAAAAACGAAGAGTGAGGATTCTCCTTTATATTTTTTCTGAGGAAAGGACGTGACAGCGCATGCGGGTGGTGTAGCGAAGTAAGAACGGTAGTAAAACTTACGGTAATAATAACAGGTCATCCGAAAGGCCAAGGGACCAGCGAGGATAAAGATGGCGGGAGATGGCGGGAGCCATGAGGGCCACCATTGAGGCCAACTACCAAACCATGCATGCTCGAGGGGAGCCGCTCCAGCAGCCGAAGGGTCGATGTAGAAAAGNGGGGAATACAGAGGGGAAAGATAGGAGCCGGCCCAGTAATGACCCGCTTGAAACATGGCCCAAGTGGTGTAAATGACGAAACAAAGGAATCCCGCTCCAGTGGCAAGAGGTTCCACCCACCAACGATCAACCCGCCCCGTAGAGGCAAATGTAGTGGAATGACCGCCGATATCTTGATCCATTAGAAGTTTAGATAAGTTTCATAGAAAAGGGATAAGTTTCATTAAATGTCAACCTATGGTTGGCAGACTCAAATCCAAACCTAAAGAAGATATATTGAGGGTCTGCCGACATATATAAGGCAAAATAACGCATGGAATTATATTTACTGAGCGCGCACGAGCACCTGAGTTAAGTTTTTTGTTTAATGATGCAGAAGGGTTGATACAGGTATGAAAGTAACCGAAATTTCGGGAATTTGATGAAATTGATACAAAGAATAAATATTAACCAATCACCGACGAGTAATTTTCGGGGCAAAGAAAGGGTGAATTTTGAGGTTCCAACAAACGAACCTCAAGAGTTGGAATTTTCTTCAAGCGAGGGCAAAGAAAATTATGGCGTCACGGAAGCTAGATTCCATGCGACTTTCGTGACTTTCGTAAAAAAAATTTCAAAACATGGTTGCCAAAAGCAAGGTAAAGTAATCATAAAATAGTCCCTTCATACGAGGGATTTTGAAGTACATTTTTGTAACAGGAGGGGTTGTTTCTTCACTTGGGAAGGGACTAACGGCAGCAGCGCTAGGAGCCTTGCTGGAACAACGCGGACTAACCACCCGAATTCAAAAGTTCGACCCTTATCTAAACGTCGATCCTGGCACCATGAACCCATTCCAACATGGGGAAGTATATGTACTGGACGATGGAGCGGAAACTGATTTGGACCTTGGTCATTATGAACGGTTCACCTCTGGCAAACTCAGTCGCTTCAACAACCTGACTTCAGGTCAAATCTACGAGTCCATCATCAAGAAAGAGCGCCGTGGCGACTACTTGGGAGAGACAGTGCAGGTGATTCCTCACGTCACCAATGAAATCAAGGAACGGCTTCATATGGCGGGGGAAGGAGTTAATGTCCTGATAACGGAGATTGGTGGAACTATAGGGGATATCGAAGGATTACCTTTCATCGAAGCATTGAGGCAATTCGCCCTGAAAGTTGGCAAGGCCAATGTTTTCTTCCTCCACGTCACACTTGTACCAAGCCTTCGGGCAGCTGGAGAACTGAAGACAAAACCCACTCAACAAAGTGTGGCCAAGTTACGTGAGATCGGAATCCAACCTGACATGTTGGTCTGTCGAACCGAACAACCAATTACTCGAGAAATCAGGGAAAAACTGAGTCTCTTTTGCAATGTTCCAGTAGAAGCCGTGATCGAGGAGATGGACGTAGAGTCGTCCATCTACGAGTTGCCGCACATGTTACATCGCGAAGGGACGGATGAGTTAGTTGTCAAGGCTCTTGGACTGGATGCCCCCGAACCGCCTCTGGATGAATGGGAGGAAGTGGTCAGGAGATTGAAGGATCCGAAGCACGTGTTGAAAATTGGCATGGTCGGGAAGTACATGGAATTGCAAGATTCGTATCTTTCGGTCAATGAATCGCTGATCCATGGAGGCATCCGTAATGACTCCGAAGTCAAAGTCATTCGGATTGACGCAGAAGACATCGAACGTGAAGGCAGCGAAGCTCATTTGAAGGATTTAGATGGCATTGTGGTCCCGGGAGGATTTGGTGATCGTGGCACACAAGGCAAAATATTGTCCGCTCAATATGCTCGAGAAAACCAAATCCCATACTTCGGTTTATGCCTTGGCATGCAAATCGGAGTGATTGAATTTGCCCGCAACGTCGCTGGACTCGAAGGAGCGAACAGCACGGAATTTGACAAAAATACACCTCATCCGGTCATTCACATCATGGAAGACCAGAAAAACCTTTCCCAAAAAGGGGCTAGCATGCGTCTTGGAGCATGCCCTTGTCAATTGACGGAAGGTTCGCTTTCAGCCAAAGCATATGGCAAAAAAGAGGTTTCCGAACGCCATAGGCACCGCTTTGAATTCAATAACGAATACCGCGAGACTCTAGAGGAAAAGGGTCTTAGAATTGCAGGTCTGAATCCGGATCGCAATCTAGTGGAAATCGTGGAAGTGAAAGACCATCCTTGGTTTGTCGGCGTGCAATTCCATCCCGAATTTCAATCGAAACCAACTAAGGCCCACCCGCTTTTCGCTAGTTTCATCGAAGCAGCCTTGGCTCATAGTTTACAAACTAAGCAGCAAGAGCAACCCGCTTAAGCGTGAGTTTAGAAATGCGGCCATCCATGCCGCCAGTCAAGGTGACGGCGAATCAATTGCCTTAGCCAACGATATGTTAAAACTAGAGGGTGGATCCTTTCTAATGGGAAGTGAGGGGGAAGAAGCTTGGCCTCAAGACGGTGAGGGCCCAGTGAGAGAAATCACCGTGGCCCCCTTTTGGATCGACCGGACCACGGTTACCAACGAAGAATTTGCCAAGTTCGTGGAAAAAACAGAATACGAAACCGATGCCGAGCGCATAGGGTGGTCTTTTGTTTTTGAAGGACTAGTCGCCAAAGCCACCATAAGAAAAGGAAAGGCCCGTCCAGTGGCAGGCCGAGAATGGTGGTTAGGCGTCGAGGGAGCCAATTGGCGCAAACCAGCTGGGGCGGGAACCAACCTGAAGAAAATAATGGATCATCCCGTCGTCCATGTTTCCTGGAATGATGCGGTCGCTTATTCTGAATGGGCAGAAAAACGTCTGCCAAGCGAAGCGGAATGGGAATATGCCGCCCGTGGCGGGAAAGAACAAACGATCTTTCCTTGGGGCAATGAATTACTACCAAAGAACGGACGTCACCAATGCAATGTGTGGCAAGGCCAATTCCCCAAGGAAAACACTGGGGAAGATGGATTCTATTCAACTGCCCCGGCTCATTTATTTCCTCCCAATGGATTCGGCCTGAGAAACATGATCGGGAATGTTTGGGAATGGTGCCATGACACATGGAGCATCGACCACTTGGGCGGAGGATCTGGAAATTCAGTCGAGAGGCTTCAGGAAAACAAGAAGGTGGCCAAAGGGGGTTCCTTCCTTTGTCACCACAGTTACTGCAACCGCTATCGTTGCTCTGCCCGTATCTCAAATCTCCCCGATGACTCTGCCTGCAACTGGGGCTTTCGTTGCGTTAAAGACGACTAGTTGTATTGTTTCCAGCACATGATCATTGATTGCCACGTTCATCGATATCCGGAGAAAGTCTCGAAAGACCCGGTTGCATTCGCTGAAAGCCGGGGAGAAAAACATTGGCTGCAATTGGTTGCGCCCAAAGGAAAAGCCTCCATCCAAGGTTGGGCAAATGGAAGTGAAATGCGAAATGACATGGAAGCAGGAGGGGTAAACAAAGTGGCCATGCTTGGATGGTACTGGGAAAATCCCGAAACCTGTTTCGAGCACAATCGATGGCATGCCGATTGGTTGAAAGAAGATTCCGAACACTTCCTCGCATTCGCCGCCACTCATCCACTTGGAGGCAACCAGAGCATCGAGGATTTGAAGCGTGCAAGAGACTCGGGCTTCCATGGCATCGGTGAAATCATGCCAACTGTGCAAGCATTTTCCATGCAGGACCCGGAGTGGCGAAGGATCGTGGAATTTGCCATCGGCGAGGACTGGCCGGTAAACTTCCATGTCAGCGAACCCGTGGGACCTCCTCATGCAGGCCGCATTCCCACACCACTCGAGGATTTCCAGTGGCTTGCCGAAACCTATCCCGAGCTTAAAATAATCCTCGCTCATTGGGGCGGACTCCTACCCTTCCACGAACTCAACCCCTTTATACGAGAAACCTTTGGAAACGTGTGGTATGACGTTGCGGCAAGTCCCCTCTTGTACGATTCGAAAATCTTTCGAGCAGTGGTAGACGCGGTCGGCGAAGATAAAGTACTGTATGGCTCGGACTATCCCCTCTTGTTATACCCAAGGATACAAAAGAATCCCGACTTCGAGTCCTATTTAATCGAAATCAACGAGAGCGGGTTAAACCAACGGGAACTGAAAAAAATACTCGGCGAAAACTTCTCCGACCTGATAGGTTTGCCAAAAGAAAATTCAATTCATGAAGCTTAGCTTACGAAATGCATTGCCAGATCCCATGGCCGAAGCACCTCCTGAAAATTCAGAGATTTGGCAACGGGATGTCATTTTCGAGTCAAGTGACAGATGCTTGATGGTCGGGGAATCCGGTCGAGGCAAAACGACCTTCATGCACATGCTTTGTGGAATCAGACGCGATTATCAAGGGGAGGTGCTTCTAGATGACCGTGACGCGAAAGAATTTTCTCCGGCTGAATGGGCGGCTTTGCGGGCCAAGAGTCTCGCTCTGATGTATCAGGACCTTCGTCTTTTCCTCGAACTGACTCCTCTTGAAAACCTAGACCTACTTCCCGCCCGCGAAGAAGGATGCCCGGAGACAAAAGACATGGCCGAAAGGCTTGGCATGACTGATTTCCTGGAACGCCCCTGCGGTCAACTCTCCCAAGGACAACGCCAACGAATTGCGGTAATGAGAGTTCTTAGTCGCCCCTTCTCCTTTCTCCTGCTTGATGAACCCTTCAGTCATCTGGACCACGCAAACGTGGAAGCCATGGCCAGCTTGATCATTGAGGAAATCGAAAGACGGAAAGCTGGCCTCATTTTCGCAAGCCTTGGAAAAGATAGCCCCTTCGAGGGGCTTCGGGTGATAAACCTTTGAAAAAATGAAGGAGTTACTCACCAAGGCATTATGGAAAAACCAACCTCGCCGGGAACTCTTCCTGGCAGCAGCCGGTTGTTTTGCAGGCACCTTCCTGCTGTTGGCCGCGGTGCAATTCCAAACCGATGCCCGCTCAACTCTGGAAGCTCGCGAGGCACCCACGAATTATTTCTCGATCAACAAAAGAATCAGCGGTAGCGGCATCGAGAACGTTGGAAAGAGCTACGATTTCAACGCCAGTGAGATCAGTGAAATTCAAAATCGTCCAGAAATTCTAGAGTTAGGCACTTTTGCCCGAAGTCGTTTCGCCGTCACCTTGCACCTTTGGCCAGCAGGAAAACTCTTTGGTTTGGGCAAGGCGGCCAAAGCCGACGTTTTCTTCGAGTCGGTACCCGATCAATTCATAGACACAAAAGCTGAATCATGGCAGTGGAAGCCAGGAGATCCATTCATTCCCCTAATTATTCCAAAGTTCTATCTGGATCTATGGAACCTCGGCTTTGCTCCAACTCGCGAGGAATATCCAACCTTGGGGATGGAGGCAGCCCTCAGGATGCCTCTCGACGTCTTCCTCGGAAACCCTCCAGATGAAATGTTGGCTGGCAAATTCGTGGGGTTTAGCCGTCGTATCAACGGTATACTCGTCCCTGAAAGCTTCCTCGACTGGGCAAATGAGAAATATTCCCTTGAGGAAGACCTAAATGCGACCTCCTCATCTTCGCGTTTGATTGTACGAACCGAAGCCGCCCCCGGAAAAGAACTCATATCTTTCCTCGAAGGACTTGACTACGAATTAAACCGAGAAATGCCGGAGGGAGACGGTTTGAATGATGCCATAACTTGGGCATTTCTCGCACTGGCCGGCATCGGCATTGCCATCTCCCTTCTATCCGTGGCTACCTTTGCGGTTAGTTTTCGTCTGGTGGTTACCCGGGCTGCCGAACGAATCACCAACTTGCTTTATCTTGGTTTCGAACACCAAGCTCTCAGCCAAATCTACCTCAGTCGCTTCCTTCGTCTTTTCGTTATATCCTTTGTGGCCAGCTTCCTCACGCTCTGGGTAACCAAGAACGCAGTGAACCAAAAGCTTTCCGAATTATCGATCGAAGTCCCAGTTGGGCTAGCTGAACCAACCTTTGTCGTAGCGGGCCTCTATGTCTTGCTGTTTGCCGCCACCAATCTATTCGTAATACGAAACGCAATCCGCAAGCTAGGCTGAAAGCAAAAGCTAGGGGAAAGTGATTTTCATCTTAAGGTCATCATTCTTGACAGATAAGGTAACGACGGAACCTTCTTCAATTTCGTCGGAGACCAAGGCGCGAGCTAGGCGAGTCTCCACTTGTTTTTGGAGAAAGCGCTTGAGGGGACGGGCGCCATAAGTGGGGTCATAACCTTTTTCGGCAATCCAGTCGCGACACTTTGGCGTCAGCTTGACCTGGACCTTGCGATCTTCCAGTCTTTCATTCAATTCCACGAGGAGGAGATCTACTATCTTGGTGATCTCCTCGAGCGAAAGAGGCTTGAAGAGCACAACGTCATCCACCCGGTTGAGAAATTCGGGACGAAACTGATCACGCAATTCGGTCATCACGGACTCGCGAACATTGTCTGCGATCTTGCCTTCCAATGCATTGTCGCTCAAGAAACGACTACCAACGTTGGAAGTCATTATGACGACTACGTTTTTGAAATCAACGGTGCGACCTTGCGAATCAGTAAGTCGGCCATCGTCCATGAGTTGGAGCAAGACGTTGAATACGTCTGGGTGAGCCTTTTCAATCTCATCGAACAAGATCACTGCGTAAGGTTTGCGGCGCACGGCTTCGGTTAGCTGTCCTCCCTCTTCATAACCGACGTAACCCGGAGGAGCGCCAATCAGACGAGCCACGGAATGTTTCTCCATGTACTCACTCATATCAATGCGCACCATGTTGTTTTCTGTATCGAAAAGCGTGAGGGCAAGGGTCTTGGCCAATTCGGTTTTACCAACCCCAGTTGGTCCTAGGAAAATAAAGGATCCAATCGGTCGACGGGGATCCTTTATCCCAGCTCGCGCTCGCAATATAGCTTCAGCCGTGGAAGTAACCGCTTCATCCTGACCTATCACTTTTTCATGAAGGATGCTTTCCAGCCGCAAGAGTTTCTCTTTTTCACCTTCCAGCAACTTGGTAACGGGCACACCCGTCCATCGCGAAACGATTTCCCCGATTTCCTCCGAAGTGACTTCCTCCTTGAGAAGCGAGTTCTCTTTGTCCGCCTTTTCCAATTCAATTAACTCGGCCTCTAGAGTGGGGAGTTTGCCATGCTTGAGTTCAGCCACGAGATTCAAGTCATAAGCACGTTCGGCGGCCTCCATTTCACCACGGGTAGCTTCGATTGATTCACGCAACTGGCGAATCTTCTCGTTGGCGTTGCGTTCCGCTTCCCAACGACCGCGTATGGCGTGCATCTTGTCACGGGCATTACCTAATTCCTTGCGCAAGGTTTCCAGGCGATCCTTGCTAGCCTTGTCTTTCTCCTTCTTGAGGGCAGCCTCCTCGATCTCAAGTTGAAGCACGCGACGGCTAGTCTCGTCCAGTTCAGCTGGCATACTGTCAAGCTCGGTGCGTATCATGGCACAGGCTTCGTCCATCAAATCAATCGCCTTGTCGGGGAGGAAACGATCCGAGACATATCGATCGGACAACACGGTAGCGTTAACGAGAGCGTTATCTTGAATGCGAACACCATGATGAATCTCGAATCGTTCGCGCAGACCACGCAAAATCGATATGGTATCCTCAACGTTTGGTTGATCCACCAAGATAGTTTGAAAACGTCGCTCAAGAGCAGCATCCTTCTCGATATTCTGACGATACTCGTTGAGAGTGGTGGCCCCAATGCAACGCAATTCACCGCGAGCCAACATGGGCTTGAGCATATTACCCGCATCAATCGCGCCCTCGGCTTTGCCTGCGCCGACAATGGTATGAAGTTCATCAATGAAGAGTACGATGCGTCCTTCGCTCTTGCTAACCTCCGAAAGCACGGCCTTGAGGCGCTCCTCGAACTCCCCGCGAAATTTGGCTCCAGCCAAAAGGGAACCGATATCAAGGGTGAAAATTGTCTTTTCCTTTAATCCTTCCGGAACGTCCCCTCTCAGAATTCGTTGGGCAAGCCCTTCGACGATAGCTGTCTTGCCCACTCCGGGTTCACCGATGAGAACAGGATTATTCTTCGTCTTTCTGGAAAGTATCCGGATGACTCGGCGAATCTCCGCGTCTCTTCCGATTACGGGATCGAGTTTTCCATCCTTGGCTTGCTGGACCAAGTCGATCCCGAATTTCTTTAGGGCTCGAAATGTATTCTCAGGAGTTTTGGTAGTCACCCGCTGGCCTCCTCGTAATTTTTTCAAAGCTTCGCGAATGCTTTTTTTACCTAATCCGAAATTCTTTAAGAAACGACCTAGGGCAGCAGGTTTCCCAACTTCCACCAACCCGAGAAGCAAATGTTCGGTACTAACGTAATCATCCTCCATTTCCTTAGACGAAACTTGCGCTTTCTCAATAACCTCGGAAAGCGTTGAAGAAGCATAGAAACGCGCAGTATCGACGTTTCCTGAAATCTTGGGAAGATTGTCCAGCTCTCTCCGTAAACCCAATTGAACGGCTGAGGATCCAATTCCCATCTCATCGAACAAGGTAGGGACAATGCCTTCCTCCTGATCGACAAGGGCACCAAGCAAATGCCAGGAGTCTACCTCCTGTTGCCCATTTCGACGAGCTATCTCCTGCATTTCGCGAATAGCTCCTACCCCCATCTCAGTGAACTTTTCAGGATCAATGTTCATGATTCTAATTCCGCAAGTTCCATTCCGAAAAAATGAGATGTAGAATATATCTTAAGTATCTATTGTTAAGTATTTTATAAATATAAAAAAGACCTTCAACCGTGACACAAACATCCATTTTAAGTAAAACTTGAGTCATTATGTCACAAATTGACGGCAATTAGCAAGAAGGCTTGCGATCGACTAGAAGATGGCATTCAGGGTGTACCATGACAAAAAAGGAAAGGGCGGATTATATATCGAGGCGACTAGATGAATTGTATCCCGAACAGCCTATTCCCCTAGATCACAAGGATCCTTATACACTGCTTGTCAGCGTTGTGCTTTCTGCTCAGTGCACGGATGTTCGTGTAAACAAAACCACGCCAGCGCTCTTTGCCCTGGCGGACAAACCATCTGCTATGGCCATGCTCTCGGTGGAAACAATCGACTCGATCGTAAGGCCTTGCGGTTTGTCCCCTCGCAAAGCAACGGCCATTCGTGATCTCTCTGCAATCCTTGTGAATAAACACGAGGGGGAAGTGCCACAATCATTCGAGGAACTGGAAGCATTGCCGGGAGTTGGACACAAAACCGCTTCCGTTATAATGACGCAGGCTTTTGGGCATGCCGCATTTCCAGTGGACACGCACATCCATAGGCTCGCCCAAAGGTGGGGACTGACCAGCGGCAAAAACGTATCCGTGACGGAGACCGACTTAAAAAAACTGTTTGTGAAGGAAAACTGGCATCGCCTGCATCTTCAAATAATCTTCTACGGACGAGAATACTGCACTGCTCGTGGCTGCGACGGTACCGTGTGCGAAATCTGCCGGACGTGCTACCCTAAGCGCCGCAAACCAGTCCAAACAAAAAAATCGTAGATTCAGAAGGGGCTTTCTTCCTTGATTTCAGGCTCGTCCTGGTCGCCCTGCCTCTCTTCTTCATCATCGCTTTCTTGCTCATCCTCATCGGCGGGAGCCTTTTCCTGTGCCGGAGTGACTTCACTATCGGCACCCAAATAATTGTTGCCGTGAGTGATCGAAGCCCCCGTATGCAAAACGTAAAAGAGCATGATGACTGTCGCGAACAAGAAAGCAGAACAGAGATGGTGCAACCAAACCTCTCCAAATCGACGGGAAAGTAATTTCAGGAACAAGGAACCACATGCCCCGGCACCAACTAAGATCCCCCAAATCTCATGGTCATTCAGAAAGCTAGAGTCACTGCCAAACTCACCGTAGGATTGTACGTATCCTGAAAATACAGCTAACAAGGAACCCAAGACACCAAACCACAAGACGAACACGGAGCCTGATCCAATGTGTCGAAACAATCCCGGCCGATCCAGAAAATGCATGGGGAGAGCGAGAAACAAAGAAGCAAGAGGCAGGTGTACCAATAGAGGGTGCATATTGCCGAAAACTCGCATAAAGGAAGATGAACTACGCTCAACTCCCGCCTCTGGCATAAGCGATGCACCCACCCCAAAAATAAGGGAGAGAAAGATAAGCCAACCAAAGGCTGCAATGCCTGGCCTTCGGGGCAAAGGGATGCCTCCTCCTCGGCGTTTCCCATTCCGCCCACCACGCTTGCGTCTGGCAGCCTGTGCCTTGGACAAACTGAAGCGGCGGCCTCGACCTCCACTATCTGATGGTGTTGCATCGGAAGGTTTCTTGGATGCGGCCCTATTGGGCTCATCGGCAGGCTCCTGATTTGCTGGTTGAGGCTCCGCTTGGGGTTGAGGCGATTCCTCATGGACAAAGTTCGATTCAACCGAAGCTGCCGCTTCCGTTGGAAGGTTGACCACTTCCTCCTCACCTTCGCCGAAATCATCATCTGGATCAGGAAACATTTCGGCCAATTCACGCTGACGATCCAAATCCACTTCAGGATCATCAAAATCATCATCCTGTGGCATAACGCCCGGAACTTTCGTAATAGGCACCCAACCATCGCGACCCTCGAAGTAGGCCAAGTCCGTTTCCGCAAAATCTCCAGAGGCCAAATATTCCTTCACCTGATCCATTGAATAAGGACCAAAGCGCTGACCATCTTTAAATAGGTAAACCTCCATCTTTTTTGGATGAGAAACAAGAAATCAAAAAATCAAAAATCGAGAGATTTGCAAGACCTAGAGAAAGCCCCTTCACCTAACATTTATACAGCCAAATTTCCGTCCAGTCACGTAATTGTTACGATATTTTGGTTATTCGTCGTCCTTGCCCATGAGACTTATCCAATCTTTTCTCAACCAATCGACCAACATTTCGATCTCTCGGGCTGAGATTTTATTGTCGCGCCCAAATGAAGGCATCCGATCGTTCTTGGAACCATAGAAACGTTCATGGGAAGGATCGCCGATGAAAGCGAGAAGCCATTCACGAGAACCATAGCCCGTGAGATCTGGTGCCGAACCTTCGTCCTCATTCTCAATGTCATGACAATCAATGCAGGCGAGTTCGTCGAAGAAAACATCGAATCCAGCTTCACGTTCGTCATCGCTCAGCTTTTTCTGGTAAGGAAGTTCGGCTAAGTCAGAAAGCAAGGCGGCGACCTTGGGCACAAGTGCCTTTTCCGCCTCGTCATATTTAGCCAATTGCTTGGCCATTTTACCATTTACGAACTCAGTGTTGCCAAAGAAGGATTCGCTGACGAAATGCTGATGATCGAGGAGTTTTTCCACCCACTCGCGACTGGCAAAACCAGCAAGATCGGGAGCGGATGAATACTCGGCAACCAAGTTGCCTCGTCCATCGTGCCCATCGTAGCGATGACAACTAGAGCAATGGGAGGCAAAGATGCGAGGCCCTTGCGTCTTGGGGTCTTCACGAAGTAAGGCAACTGCTCCTTGGGCGGGAATTCCTTTTATTTTGGCCAATTCCTTGACGCGTTCAGACCTTCGTTCCGATTCGGAAACCGAAGCTTGGAACATAAGCTTAGAACGATCTTCCTGGATAGCAAGCCAAGTGAGTGAAACAACGCCAAGGAGCAAGCCCCAAAGAGCCCAGACATTGAAACGGTGCCCCTTTTTTTCCTTTGCGATGAAAGGTTTGGCAAACATCCAAAGCACGACGATTCCAGGAATAACAAGTGAGCCCACGATGGTCCATTGTCCGGGAAAATATTTCAACAACTGGAACAGGAAGAGGAAATACCACTCAGGTCGAGCAGCCGCATAGGGGTCGGAAGGATCAGCCGGATCAGCAAGCGGAGCACCGTGAAACCAAATGGTGAGAAAAACCACCGTTAGCAAAACTGCAAGGCAGGCAACGGCATCCTTGAAAACTTGATCAGGCCAAAAGGAAGCGTCCTTGGAACGATGTGGTTTCTTGGCCTTTACACCATGTTTGCGAAAGAGGTAAACATGCCCTACTATGAAAGCAATCATAAGACCAGGCAAAACGCCGGCATGGAGAGCAAAAAATCGAGTCAGCGTGTGATGCCCATACTCTGCCCCACCCACAACGAGTTTCTGTAAATCCGATCCAATAAAAGGAACCATGGCCAACAGGTTCGTGGCGACCTTGGTGGCCCAATAACCCTTTTGATCCCAAGGCAACAAATAGCCGGTCAGAGACAACGCCAAGGTAATCATAAGCAAAATGATCCCAAACCAGAAATTAACCTCGCGGGGAGCGCGATAAGCCCCGTCAATAACCACCTGCATGAGGTGAAGGGCCAACAAGACGATCATGGCTTGAGCCATAAAGTGATGCACGCCCCGCAAGAACCAACCTGCGGTCATGTGTTCCTGAATGAAGTAAACGCTTTCCCATGCAGTTTGGGCACTGGGGCTATAGGCGGTCCAAAGGAGAATTCCTGTAATTATTTGGATAAAAAATGCAAAGGTTAGACAACTCCCCCAAACATACCGCCAACGAGCTCCACCAGGAACATTCTCATAGAGGACTTCCTTTAGTAGACCTCTATAGCCGGTGCGGTCTTCGAACCAATCGAGGATTCGCCTCATGCTATAGGGATTTTATCCTTAATACCGGCCCTAAAGTCGAGGTACTTCACTTTGATCTCACCCTTTTCCACTTTGGTCTGGAGAGAATCCATAGGACGTGGGCTTGGACTATCGGGATTGGAAATGGAACCATCAAGCCCGAACGAACTGTTGTGACAAGGGCAAAAGTAGTCTCGCTCAGCGGATCGGAAATCAATGGCGCAACCTAGATGCGGGCAAGTCACGTTGAATGCAACCACATCACCACCATTAACACGCTTCAAATAAACGGCTCCTATGGGAACGTCCTTTTTTTTAGTCCAAGCATCAATCGACTCCTTCAATATAACGGGGAATCGAACAGGAGAACCATCTTCGGGCAATGCACTGAGAGGGGCAATCGCGATCCAGTCACCACGTCCACTCTTACGACGGAGAGGATCAAAAAGAATCCCAATCCCAGCTCCAAGAGGGAAAAGAGCAAGCAAAGCACCCAAAGCAACGGAGACCTTCGCAAAAAATCCACGCCGAGCTTGATCTTCACATATTTCTTCCTTTGCAATCATAAAGGTAAACTGGTTGAGAGCATATGCGAAGCGTTGAGCGACTCGCAGTAAACGCAGTTAGAGGACAGGGGAAAAATAGAGCTAATGGGACACCTACAAGCCAGAACTTTTGGCGAGTTGAATTGACCCTGAAAAGTTGTCGAAATCAGAAAGGGAGATCGTCGTCCAACGGTGGAGGTAAAGGTGCCCCGCCATCAATGGGTGGCAAAGGAATCGGTTCACCGGGCACAGGCGCCGGAGCCAAGGGATCGACAGGCGCCGGAGCCAAGGGATCCACAGGCGCCGGAGCCAAGGGGTCGACAGGCGCCGGAGCCAAGGGGTCCACAGGCACGGGAGCCAAGGGGTCCACAGGCACGGGATCCGAACCAAAAACAGAAGTTGGATCGATGGGGCTCGCACCAGGTGACTCATCGGGAAATGAAACATCGGTCGGATCAACCGGCGCAAGAGGATCTACAGGCGCAAGAGGGTCTACCGGCGCAAGGGGGTCTACAGGCGCAAGAGGGTCTACCGGCGCAAGGGGGTCTAACGGAGTACCGATATCAGGCAAGACTGGGTCGGTAACTGCGGGAATCACTGGGTCAGGAAAGGCGGGTTCTATTGGTTCGGTAACTGCGG
>PAZC01000040.1 GCA_002716045.1 Opitutia bacterium | reverse complement strand
GGACAGTGACCTGAGCAAGATCGAAAGAATTTATTGGCTGATCGAGGATTGCAAACGATATGGCACTTTACCTTTTGCCGGTTTGGCTCGGGCAGGGTTTATCGCTGTTCAGATGATTGGCTCACTGGTGAGAGTCGGCGTGCTTTCAGAAAACCAATACCATGCGTTTATGAGTTCATTGAACACCGTGAGTTCACGCATGTCCAATGATCTCACTCAAGACAGCTTTGAAGGTTTTCTCGAATCTTACGGTCATCTCAGACCCGGAACCTACGATATCTTGTCTCCCAGATATGACGAGAACCCCGAACTCTACTTCAACTTGTCAAATACAACCGGCAAACAGGATTCTCATCATCAAGAAAGCAACTTCTCCTTGGAGTTGGACACGATGAATCAGTTGAGTGAAATCCTCAAGGAGCACAAATTGGATCACAACGTTCTGAGCCTCTTCAATTTCTTCAGGTCAGCCATTGAGGGCAGGGAGTATGCCAAATATGTTTTTACAAGAAGTTTGAGCGATGTCCTCAAGTTAATCACTGAGCTTGGATCGGAATTGAAACTCTCTAACGAGGACTTGTCCTACTTGAACATCACCGATTTGCTCAAGTTGTATGCCTCCACTGATAGCCTCAAGGACTGCATCAGGCAAAGTATTGATAAGGGCAAGGAGATGCATGGTGACACTTGTTCCATTAATTTGCCTCCCCTGATTACTTGTCCCACCCAGATTTGGGGATATGAACTCCCTCAAAACGAACCCAATTTCATTACCCTGAACTCGATTCAGGGAAAGGTTGTGTCAAAGGATGCTGAAACCGATCTGTTAGCTGGTAACATTCTCCTGGTCGATAGCGCCGATCCCGGATATGATTGGATTTTCTCGCACGGCATCGGGGGGTTCATCACCAAGTATGGCGGAGCGAATTCACATATGGCCATTAGAGCCGGGGAACTTGGTATCCCCGCGGTGATAGGAACTGGTGAAACCCTCTTCCGCCTGTGGGAATCGGCGGAATTGCTTGAAATAGATTGCATGAACAAGAAGGTTCTCGTTCTGCGATGAAGAAAATCGCAGTTAGCCAAAGAGTAGTTGAAGCCAAAGGCTATCACGAGCGCAGAGATGCCCTTGACCAACGCTGGACTGATTTCCTTTTGTCGATCAACGCTTTTCCGGTGCTCGTCCCAAACAATTTGGACTTCTTGACCCCGTTTCTTGCGACCGAGAAGATCGAGGGGATTCTCTTGACCGGTGGCAATTCACTTTCCAAGTACGGGGGAGATGCTCCCGAGAGAGACGCGGCCGAGAAGGCTTTGCTGGAATGGGCGATTTCGCGGAATGTTCCTGTCTTGGGCGTTTGTAGAGGCATGCAGCTAATCCAAAATTATTTTGGCAATCAATTGGAGCAGGTTTCTGGCCATGTAGGGAAACGACATTCTCTTGTCGTGACCCGCGAGTCAAAGTTTTCGGCTAGCCTTGAAAAGCTTGATACCGTTAATTCCTATCACGAATTCGGTTCTTTGGATTCAACGGGTGATATGCTTGTCTCTGCTAAGTCGGAGGATGGTGTAATCATGGCCATTGAGCACGCTGAACTCGATGTTTACGGAGTCATGTGGCATAGTGAAAGAGAGGCTCCCCCCGTGGAGGAAGAAAAGGAAATCTTCCAATTGGTTTTTAGTTTATGAAGGCAATTATTTTAGCAGCAGGAAGGGGTAGCAGGATGAACGCTTTGACTGATTCCCTGCCTAAATGCCGAACAATTCTACATGGCAAGGAATTGATTCAGTGGCAATTGGATAGCTTGTCTATCGGGGGTATCGAAGAGGTGGCCCTAGTCAGGGGTTATCTTGCCGAAACATTCCAGTTCGACATCACTTATTTTGAGAACGAGAGATGGTCGCAAACCAATATGGTTAGCTCATTGCTTTCTGCAAACTCCTGGTTACGGCAGCATAATTGCATTGTGAGCTACTCTGATATCGTTTTTTCAGATGATGCCGTGGAGAGAATCGCTGCTTCTCCCGGAGACATTGCGATTACCTTTGATCCAAATTGGAGCGATCTATGGTCTCGTCGATTTGCCGACCCTCTGTCAGATGCGGAAACCTTCAAGTTGGACGAAGGTCGGGTTATTGAGATTGGAAGCAAGGCCTCCACATTGGATGAAATAGAGGGACAATACATGGGATTGCTCAAGTTTACTCCTGCTGGTTGGAGTCGAATTGCTGACTATCTGGAATCCCTTTCCACGGAAATCGTAGATTCAATGGACATGACCTCCTTGTTGCAAAATTTGATACAAGCGGGCGTTCAGATAAATGCCACCCCGATCAAAGACAGATGGTTTGAAGTGGATTCGGAGTCTGATCTGCTCTTGTACGAAAGAGAGGAAAAGCCTCTCACCCTTGGCACCTGAAAAAGAACATCATAATCGTTGACGTTGATGCGCTGATGCCCAGCAGGACGGGTTTTGGTGGAAACAATCCTTTGGTTAGTCCCGAAATGAACGGTTTGTCGGAACGCGGTTGGCATTTCCCCAATACTTTCACCATGGGTAATCCAACGGAGTTCGCTTTGCCAGGGTTGTTTGCTTCTTCCTATCTTCTCGATGACGGGGGATATCGTCATGGGATTGCTGACAGGAATGTTACTTTTGCTGAGACGTTAAAGGAAAAGGGATATGCGACCAGCGCCTTTTTCTCCATTTTCAGGCCTTTTAACGATCAGTACCATAGAGGTTTTGATTCCTTTTATCATTTGTATGACTTACAGGTCACCGAAAAGAATTTCCTCAATACGGCTAATTGGTATTCGAGCGAATTCAACAAAGGCAATTTCACGCTCAAGGAAAGCACCACTGAGCTTTTTGATTATTATCACGAGTACCTGCATGATGTGATTCGTTATTGCGAGACCTGGATTAGTTATGCGGACGATGATGTCTTGCCGGAGTCAAAGATACTTGATGCGATCGATCACGCCCGAGTTGCAACAAAAGTCGAAGAGGAAATAAAGGTTCTCGAAGAGTCTCCGGAGTCTACTCTAGCCCCTTTTTTTCAAGGAGGGGATCTGGCATTTTCTAAAATCGTCAAGGAGGAGTTTGCCAGAAGAAGGAAAAAAGCGAAAACCACCTTTTTGGACCTTCGCTTCAGGAGTCAAATTCTGAGGCGCATTCCTCAAATATTCAAGTATTCGGCGTCTTATCAATCTGCCAAGGCCACAGCTGCTTTGGCAGTTGATAGAGTGCTGCATGGGCAACAGAATCTTCTTATGAGGTATCCATCCGGCGGATATATCCTGGAATCCTTCAAAAGATGGCATCAAAAGCATAATGCTACGCAACCTTTCTACTCTTACCTCAAGTTACTGGACGCCCATGAATTTAACCTGTATTCGCACGACTTGAGCGAGGCCAAGGAAGAACAGGAAAAAGAATACCAAGTTTTCAGGAAATGTATTTCGTCCCTGATACGAAAATCGGATTACAAGGGAAATATGCTCTACGATTGCGCGATCAGATACGTCGATGAGGTTTTGTCTCGGTTGCTTGCTTATCTCCGACAGCGCAAGATACTCGACAACACCATCTTGGTCATCACTGCTGATCATGGTGGGATATATCCTGACATCCCACACAGAGACAAGGCAAGTCACCGCCTGAATACCTTTTATGATGAGATTTATCATATCCCTTTGATCATACTTGCCGACGATCGGCGTGACCTAGGTTCGGAAAACTTAATTTCTTCCGTTGATATTGCTAGCACCTTGCTCGATATGATCGGGGAGAAAATCCCCGATAGCTTTAGAGGTGAATCACTATTGCGCGCCAATGCGGGACGCCCCTACGTGATGGCTGAAAACCAAGGACGTGGACCTTGTGACTTGGTCAGGAAACCTATTAGAGTTTGCGTCAGGTCAAAGCGCTTCAAACTGATTTATGAAGCTCATCCAACCAATCCAGACAATGGGTTCGTTGATCAATTGTATGACCTGATTGATGACCCCGAGGAATACAAAAACATCAAGGATCAGCATAACTCTGATCCTAAGATAGCGGAATTGATGGAAGTGGCGAAAAATCGAATCAAAGAAATCCTGAATTGAACCTGATCTTCATTTGCTCTTACCTTAACGTCCCCAACGTCATTGACGCCGTGGAAAGAGAAAAAGGAGACTTTAGAATCTTAACGGACGATCAAGGTCTGCTCAATTTTTTTGCTGATATATATGGCAGGGAAAATGTAATCAAACTACCTGCTCTTTTTGCGTCATTTGGTAATATCAAAGGTTTTTGCCTGGATATAGTAAGATCTTTCAAATGCAAAAAACAGTTGCTCGAAGTTTGCCGGGAACTGAAACCAACCAAGATCCTCTTCTTCTTTTTAGGATGGAATGGCCTTTCATCATGGTTGATCAAGAAACTTTCCACCAACGCGGAGATATTTTATCAACCAGAAGTGAACCTGGATATGCTGAAGGCAAATTCTTCGGCGAGATTGCGCATCAAGACTTTGCTGGCTAGTTCCATATTTGGTATAAAATACAAGTCGGCCTCCTATTACGGCTATCCAATGATAGCCATTGATCAATCGTTCCTTGATCGAGTAAACGCTCAGAGACTCGAGTGTTCGATTGAACCAAATAAATTTCGAAAACTAGTCCAGGCAAAGTTTTTATACTCACGGAAAATCGATGTCCTTCTCTTGACTGGTGGTATGTACAATGTCGATGAAGAGGAATATAGGGAGAAAATGCAGGAAGTTTTCGAGATACTCGCCTCCGTTTGCGATCCAGCTAATATCTGTATTAAGAGCCATCCCAATTTCCCCGTCGTGGAGTTCGACTTCGCGGAACAATGCTTTGTCGCTGCGGTGGAATCGCCAGCGAACATTCTGTGCTATGCTTCGAAATGCGTGATCGGTTATGACAGCGCCACCCTTTACGAAGCTGCTGATCTTGGCTTAACCTCTATTTGCCTAGTTAATATCATCCCTACCAATGCTTCAGGTCAAAAAGAAAGAATTTCAGCGTATTTATTGGATAATTGTACTTCTCAAAATATTCTATTTCCTCAGGATTTAGATGAATTAAACAATCTCCTCACGCAACTATCATGACCTGTAGGGGGATCTTTCGTGATCTTCTTCCGAACGCACTGAAGAGGTGCGTTCAAACCCTTTGGACTAAATACAAGTATGGCGTTCAAATCGGAAGAGGGTCCCACGCACACCGTACTCAATTTGGGAAATATTGCTCCATTGGCACGGAAACGAGAATCATTTCTTCTTCGGTCGGTCGTTCTTCATACATAGCAAATAACTCTAATATCTGTTTTGCGAAGATTGGTAAATTTTGCGCAATCGGAGACAATGTTAGGATTTGTTTGGGAAATCATCCGGTAAAGGAAATTGTTAGCATACATCCCGCATTCTATTCACGCAATGGCATGGGTGGCCCACCTTATTGCAAGGAAGAGATCTTTTCAGGCCATAAGTATCTAGATTCAGAATCCAACTACGTGGCGCAAGTAGGTAATGACGTATGGATCGGCACCGACGTTAGAATCTTGGATGGCATTACGATAGGTGATGGGGCTGTTGTGGGTTTAGGTTCGATCGTTACCAAGGACGTCGCCCCTTATTCGATTGTAGTCGGTTCACCAGCTAGAGAGATCGGTAAGCGATTTGATGAAAAAACAGTCGATTTTCTGCTCGATTACAAATGGTGGAACAAGGACGAGGCTTGGCTGAGAGAAAACTCTTCATTGTTTCATTCAGTGGGTGATTTTGTAGCCCAACTTTCCTGATTTCAGTAATTAATTTAACTTGATTAAACGCTCTAAATTATTTTGCAAAGTCTTCTAGTAGTTGAGGCAGCCAGCCACCCCAAAGTATTGGAAAATCAGTTTTTCCTTTTCAGGGGAAGGTTTGATATGACCTTCATGACTATCCCTGATAAATATGATAGCTATCAATCTATGATGCCTAACATATTAAACAGCGGAAAATTCTTTTATAGCATTCATAGTACAACATTGTTCATACAACTTTTATTCATCGGTTACAGGTATGATTATATTCATATATCAACTGGGCCGGAGCATTTCCATTACTCTACTCTTTGGACGCGGCCATTCTATTTCCTGTGCACTCTTCTCTACCGGAATAAAATATTGTTAACTATCAAAAACTCTCGTTCATATTTAAACGAAAATAGATATTTGCCTCATCTTTTAAACGCTAGCTTGAAGCATGTTAAGTTGGTTATGTTTGAAACTGACACACTGAGAAATTACTTTGTGCGTGCATACAAGAAAAGGTTGAGAACAGCTGTTATTTACGATCGTTATACCGACCTTCTCGACACGAATTTGCTAAACACCAGAACCCCTTCTCCTCCCTATCGAATCGGTATGTTGGGAGCGTTGGATGATACAAGACGCGATTACCGAACTCTTCTTGAAGCCATCGAGGAATTGTCTCAAGAGAAGTTGCNAGAATTTGAATTAATTATACTAGGAGAATGCGAGGGAGGCGAAGATAACCCGATCCTGAAGTCTTTGCAGAAATTCATTTCTGTCGATTACCCCGAGCGTTATTTGTCGTCGGATGAATTTGATCTTAAAGGGAGTTCATGTGATTTGCTCATGTCCCCGCTGCTCCCAAGCATGGAATATGGCACATTCAAAGGCACAGGTGCCTTTGGAGATGCCATTTATCTGCAGAAAAATATTATATTGCCATCTTTCGTTGATCCGGAAGCAGAGTTCGACCAAATAGCATATTACTACTCCAACAAATCTGAATTGAGTGAAATCTTAAATACAATTTCAGAATTATCTAATCGTAGCATAGATACCAAGTTTACCGAAAAATATAGTACGAGAAATGTCGCTAATGATATTATCAAGCGAATTGTTGCATAATGCAGGCAAACCAAAGTAAGGAGCATATCTTTTTGTTTTGATTACAATCCTTGATTACGGGATGGGCAACACCGCTTCAATTTTGAATATGATGCGCAAGGTTGGCTTGGATGCGCAAATCTCGTTGGATGCCGAAGAAATCAAGTCATCGCGAGCCTTCATCCTTCCGGGAGTTGGGGCTTTTGACAATGGAATGACCAAAATAAAAAAATCAGGAGTTTTGGGACTGCTTGAGGATATGGTCGTTCATCAAAAAAAACCATTTCTTGGAATCTGTCTTGGAATGCAGATGCTTTTCGAGTCTAGTGAGGAAGGTGAGGAAGAGGGCTTCGGTTGGCTGCCCGGGAGTGTGAGGAGGTTTGACTTTTCAGCTTCGAGCGAAACGAATAAAATTCCTCACATGGGTTGGAATTTCGTCAATTCATCGAGTGCAAACAAGCTCTTCAGCGGTTTGCACGAAGAGAACAGATTTTATTTCGTACACTCTTACCACGCCTGTTGCATGAATCCGTCGCATGTCGTGGCCACAACGCGCTATAGTTACGATTTCACTTGTTGCGTTCAGAAGGAAAACATCATTGGCGTGCAGTTTCATCCTGAAAAGAGTCATCGTTTTGGAATGACCTTCTTTAAGAACTTCTCAAGTCTTTTGGAATGCTGAATGCCCGAGTGATTCCAACCTTGCTCCTAAGGGATAACGGACTGGTCAAGGGGATGAACTTCAAGAATCACAAGTATGTGGGCGATCCAATCAATGCAGTGAAGATCTTCAATGAGAAGGAAGTGGACGAAATTGTGTTTCTTGATATCAGCGCCACGCCTAGCCGCAGGGAGCCCAATTTCAATTTAATCAAGGATATTGCCTCGGAGGCTTTTATGCCATTTGGCTATGGTGGTGGTGTTACGACTACGGGCCAGATTGAAAAGCTTTTCAATCTGGGGGTAGAGAAAGTGATCATTAATTCTTCGGCCCATTCCAATCCTGAATTAATTCGGGAAGCCAGTCAGGTTGCAGGGTCTCAAAGCATCGTCGTGTCCATTGACGTCAAGAAAACGCTCTTGGGGAAGNATGAGGNTTATACTGAAAATGCCNCTTGTGGAACAAAGATGCCTCCACTCGATTACGCTCGGCGAATGGAGGATCTCGGGGCGGGGGAAATTATCCTGTGCTCGATCGCCAATGAAGGAACCGGAAAAGGTTACGATCTGAAATTGCTCAACCTCGTTTGTTCCGCAGTTGATGTTCCGGTTGTAGCCTTGGGCGGCTGTGGGCAATTGAAGGATATGGCCGATGCGGTACAGATAGGTTCAGCCTCTGCTGTTGCTGCAGGAAACCTCTTTGTATTTCACGGCAAATTGAAGGCTGTCTTGATCACTTATCCGAAATATTCGGAACTAGCTGAGGCATTGGGAACCAGATCTTACAATGACTGATACTTATCAAATTTGTACGCGCTGTGTAATGGATACCAGTGATCCCAAGATCAGCTTTAACAGCGAAGGGGTTTGCAATCACTGCATTAACTTCGATGAAGTATGGTCTTTGCGTTGGTTTCCGAACGAGCAGGGCAAGAGTATGCTAGAGCAGACTTTCGAGGGCATTCGCGAGAAGGGGAAGGGGAAGCCTTATGATTGTATTATTGGCCTCAGCGGGGGAGTGGATAGCTCATATTTAGCCCTTGTCCTGAAGGAATATGAGCTCCGTCCATTGGTGGTTCACGTAGATGCTGGATGGAATAGCGAACTAGCGGTTCACAATATAGAGCAGATTGTGAAATACTGTGGTTATGAGTTGCATACCCATGTAATGGATTGGGAGGAAATTAGAGATTTGCAGGTGGCTTACCTAAAGGCAGGCGTTGCGAATCAGGATGTTGTCCAAGATCACGCCTTTTTTGCTTCCCTTTACCATTTTGCGGTTAAGAACAAAGTTAAAAACGTGATTAGCGGGGGGAATATCTCAACTGAATCAGTATTTCCTGATGCGTGGCATCATGATGCTATGGATGCCTGGAATATAAGGTCAATTCATATGAAATTTGGCTCAAGGAAACTGAAATTTTATAAAACAATAGGCTTTTATCAGTATTATTTTTATTATCCATTTATAAAGGGTATGACCGTGACCAGACCACTCAACTTCATGGAGTATGACAAGGAGTCAGCGCTGCAGGTGTTGAAGCAAAAAGTGGGCTACAAGGAATATGGCCGTAAGCATGGCGAATCGCGTTTCACAAAGTTTTTTCAAAACTATTTTTTGCCTGAGAAGTTTGGTTTCGATAAGCGGTTGCCCCATCTCTCCAGCCTTATCCATTCCGGTCAAATGACTAGAAGCGCAGCGATGGACGAATTGGGGAAACCATTGTATGAAAAGGACGAATTACGTGAAGATATGACTTACGTGGCCAAGAAGCTAGGGTTAAGTGTTGCTGAAATGGAAGGTTTCATTGACTCGGAAAAAATTGATTATTCAGAGTATAAAAATTGGGATAAGCATTATAGGTTTTTGTCATATCTAAAGAAACTTGTCCGCAAAATTGGATGGATTAAGTTGAAAACATACTAGCTTAATAAATCAGGGGACTTCTTTTTCGCATAAGTGTTTGGTTTACTGATCTGAACTCAATTCCTTCATTATAGAATTAAGAGCCCAAAGTAGATACTGTGATAAATAGGTATACAGTATTTTATTTAGTTGCATTAACGCCATTATTTTTGGCAGTAGTGTTTCTTAATAGGTATATATTTTATGAAGGGAATCTACCCATATTTGGAATTATAGTATTAATATACACCATTTTAAAGCACGAAACAAAAATAACATATAGGATGATATTGAATGTAGTTACTATATCATTTTTTATTTTTATTGGGTATTGCCTTCTTAGATTTAATCATTCACTAACTTATATCATACTTGGTTATACGAATAATATATATACTATTGAAGTTGTCCATATATGGGATATGCTTATTTTCTTGTTGCTAATAGTATGTTCCATAGCCTTATCCTATAATTCACAAAAGATATCAAAGATCGTTTGGCTTTTAATTGCCGGATATGTATCAATGTTTATTGTTAGGAATCTAATTAATATTGAAGCTACCCAACAAGGTTCCAACCTCTCTTCTGGATTCACAATTTTCTCTCTTATGCCCTTTGTCCTACTGGGTATCAATGAAAATTATAAACATAAATTAAGAGCTTCTTATATAATTTTGTTTATTCTATTCTTGTTCTTTGTTTTGATAGGTTCTAGGACTGCAACAATTTCAATTATTACATTTTTTATAATGCTAGGAATATGGCCAATAATTACCAAACATAAGTTCTTATACTATTCGACATTTTTTGCTGCCTTACTCTTTATATGTGCTTTTATGATAGCTTACCTTCTACTGATGGAGGACCAGCATTGGGTGTTTGCTGAACAGTCTAACATTGGATTCCTGCAAAAGAGGATCGGCACAAGATTCCAAATATGGCAACATCTCATTGAAATAATATCAGGAGATAATTGGCTCTATGGTTTCGGTGTCGATTTCCCTACAAATCTCCAGGAACCTGTCTCTTATCTCTTCTTCGACCTTAATAGAGAAAATATTGCAGCGGAATCTCTATACCTTGAATTAGTTTATAGAACGGGTGTCCTTGGTTTGCTGTTCTTTTTGTTGGTCTTGTTTTGCATTTGGAAAATGCTTTGGGATGGTAGGCATATTTGGGTGGTTAAACTTTCCGGCTGCATGCTTATATCAACTATGTTAATATGCTCTGCAGGAACCTCATTGATCTTCAGCACAATGCAACTCAAATGCGGTTTCATTTGGTTATTTTTCGGTTTGGGTATAGGTGCTGCTCTTCGAGCTAAAACGATAAAGCCCGAACCAGCTCACAAGCGTCTATAACTGCACAACAGTTGCATTTGTGAAGATTTATATATCAAAACCCAAAGGAGTTCTTCTTCAATTCGCCTTCAGTGGCTTCCCAAGTATTCCACTTCGATGAAATCGGCGAGGTTACTCCATCTTTCGCACACTGACATCCGAAAAGATTCCAGGATACTTAAACAAATGCATTGTTTGAAGAATGCTTCGAATACATTTCGCTTATTCGGCATTGGGGTCATGATGGAAGCACGAGGCAAGAATTCCCCCAGAGCTTCTGAGTTACAGATTCAATCGATTAACCTCTATTCCCGAAAACTAAATTTTCTGCCTCGTCTTATACGACACAGTATGGAGGTGTTGGAGTTAACGATTAAAATGGTAACAAAAGCCATAATCATACAACCCAATGTAATACACTGCCATGATGTTTCGGTTTTACCCCTCGGTGTTTTTGTCAAGCTGTTTACCAAATCCAAGTTAGTCTACGATGCCCATGAACTTGAATCTAATAAAAATGGTATTACTCCCATTTTATCGAAGATTACCTTTTGCGTAGAACAAATGCTTATACCATCTGTTGATCTTTTTATCACAGTAAGTACCTCCATTGAAATATGGTACAAAAAGAACCTCGGAATCAAATGTTCGGGCGTAATATTGAATTCACCTCTTATTTGCACGAATTTAGATAAAGTAAAGCCTCGTGAAAACTATCTTAGAAATACATTCCGGATCCCCGAAGAAAAAAGAATTTACATCTATGTTGGTATTCTTGGCAAAGGTCGCGGAATAGAACAAACCATTCAAGTAATATCTGAAATTGATAATGCTCACTTAGTATTACTTGGATTTGGTGAGTTAACTGAATATGTTATTGAGCAAGATAATGCCTTTGACAATATTCACTATCATACTGCAGTTCCGCACGAGCAAGTAGTTCAATTCGTAGCTGAAGCCGATTTCGGAATATGTTTGATAGAAAATATCTCATTAAGCGACTACTACTGTCTGCCAAACAAGTTATTTGAATATGCTTTTGCCGGCATCCCAGTAGTTGCCTCGGATTTTCCTGACATATCGGTAATTGTTCAAAGGCATCGACTGGGTGTCTGTTGTTCTCTAGATTCCGAAAGCATTAGAAAGGCCGTTCTCGATGTTCAGTTGTCAGATCCGATCGATATAGGATCTCTTCGTGAACTCAGTTGGGAGCATCAGGAAAATACGCTCCGGTTGTTATACAATAACTTGGTTCGCTGATTCATCGCGAATTGTGCGTTGTGACCGTTTCATGAATTTGCATTTCTTTTTACAGCTAGGATTATAATAAAATGTGCGGAATATTCGGTTTTATTTCCAGTTCCAAGTCCAGGTACTCCAAGGAAATTAGCATTCTTTCCCGTTACGCCCAGCAAAGGGGGCGAGATTCCTCGGGAATGATTGTCCATAGGGAAGAGAGCTGTGACGTCTCTCGTTCGGATGCAGCTCTTCTGGGGTTGTTGAAGAGTATTGATCTGGATGACGCCAACGTGGTCATGGGTCATAGCCGTTTGGCTACCGATGGCATGTATGACAATCAACCCATCGTCCGCGACGGAATCATAACCTTGCACAATGGTATCGTAGTCAACGCAGATGAACTTTGGGAGGACACCGATCAGGTTAGAAATCTCACTATCGATACGGAGATTATACCTGCCTTGATGAATGAAGCGTTGGGCAATGGCGATGATTTATCGGATTCAATCGATCAGATTTTGGAAAAGTGTTTTGGCGTGGTGTCAGCCGCGCTTTTGATGCCTGCTCACGGTGTCGTTGTCTTGATGAGCAACAATGGCAGTTTGTATGCCGGCCAGAAGAGCGGGGCGACCTTCTTCTCTTCCGAAGAATATCCACTTCTCCAAATAGACTGCGAGGAGGTGCATCAGGTGCGCAAGGCCGAGATACTNNAAATAAAGAAATGCGANCCAGCTATCAAGGAGCATCAGTATGTCAAAAAGGCTTTCAGGAATTTGTTGCCCTCGCTTCAGAAGAATCTGAAGCAAGAAGAATTACTCGTTTATGATGAGCCTTCTNTTAGGCGATGTACCCGCTGCGTATTACCTGAGACGATGCCATTCATCCATTTTGACGAAGGCGGGGTCTGCAATTATTGCCATAACTACAAATCCAAGAATCAAACCAAGCCCTTTTCTTTGCTGGAAGAACTCGTGGAGCCCTATAGGCGTCAGGGCAAGGCCGATTGCATAGTGCCTTTCTCGGGGGGCAGGGATAGTAGTTATGCTCTGCACCTTGTGGTCGAGGAGCTGGGCATGACACCCATCACCTACACCTACGATTGGGGGATGGTAACCGACTTGGCACGACGCAACATCAGTAGAATGTGTTCGGCCATGTCGGTCGAGAACATCATAGTTGCCGCTAATATTGAGAAGAAAAGAGACAATATCAGGAAAAACCTTTCCGCATGGTTGAAGCGGCCGCATCTGGGGATGCTCAGCGTTCTCACGGCGGGAGACAAGCACTTCTTCCAGCATGTTGAAACAGTCAAGAAGCAAACTTCTGTCAGCCTTAACTTATGGGGGGTCAATCCGCTTGAAGTTACTCACTTCAAGGCTGGTTTTCTTGGCGTTCCTCCTGCCTTCGAGGCCCAATATATTTATAGCCAAGGGGGGTTGAGGCAATTGAAGTATCAACTGAATCGAGCTTATCAATTTGCAAGAAACCCGGGGTACTTGAACTCATCCCTTTTCGACACAATCTCAGGAGAGTACTGGAGGAGTTACAACAAGAAGACGGATTACTTTCACCTCTTTGATTATTTCACTTGGGAGGAGAAGAAAGTTGATAGTGTACTTGAAGAATATGACTGGGAGTTAGCTCCCGACACCAAGACCACTTGGCGCATAGGAGATGGCACCGCAGCCTTCTATAATTACGCTTATTATACCGTTGCTGGATTTTCCGAGCACGACACTTTTAGAAGTAATCAAATTAGGGAAGGTCAGCTCTCGAGGTCTGAGGCACTTGAATTGATCAAAGATGAAAACAGGCCAAGATATCAAAATATTCGTTGGTATTTGGATGCGGTGGGAATCGATTTCGAGGAGGCTATAAATNTAATCAACGAAATTACCAAAATTTATGCACCAGATAGATGATCTGACGGCATTGTTTTTCTTCATAAGTTTTGTCAGCATCGCTTGGTTGTATCTCATTGTGCATGCCCACTTTGCTATGAATGAGGGCAAGTTATCCCCCTTTGGTCAAAAACTTCCAAGAGAGCAGCCATCAAACTCTTTTGTTGTAATAAATAATTGGACAAATCACCGAATGTCTGGTGACACCAAAATGACATTTTTGGGTTTAATACAAATTAGCTTTTTGAGATGAACGAACTTGCTTTCGGATTAGTGGGCTGTGGCAAAATAGCCCGACGACATGCCAACTTGCTGGGCAAAGGAGAAATTGCAGGAGCGGCTCTAGCCGCTGTCTGCGACCTTGATCAGGCTGCGGCTGATAATTTTGCTTCGGAATATGGCGTTAAGGCTTTTCCTGACCCGAAAAGCATGGCGGCATCCGACGAGGTGGACGTGCTTTCCATACTCACCCCTTCGGGAGCCCATGCAGAGAACGTTATCGAGCTGGCCCCCTTTGGTAAGCCAATCATAGTGGAGAAACCATTGGCTTTGCGGTTGGAAGATGCAGATCGAGTGATTGAGGTTTGCGACAGGTTTGGCGTGAAACTATTTGTGGTTAAGCAGAATCGATTTAATGAGCCGGTGGTTCAATTGAGAAAAGCGTTGAACGAAGGCCGTTTCGGTCAACTTGTCTTGGGTACGGTGCGGTTGCGCTGGTGTCGCCCGCAGTCTTATTATGACGAAGCTCCATGGCGTGGTTCTTGGCAGCACGATGGTGGAGTGCTGACCAACCAGTGCAGTCATCACATCGATCTGTTGGTATGGCTGATGGGGGAGGTGGAAAGTGTCTTCGCCAAATCGACTCGGGCTTTGGCTAACATTGAGGCTGAAGATACTGCTGTCGTGACAATTAAATTCAAGAATGGAGCCTTGGGCATCATCGAGGCAACAACTGCCACTCGCCCCAAGGATTTAGAGGGATCTTTGTCAATCCTGGGAGAAAAAGGGTCGGTGGTGGTAGGTGGTTTTGCCGCCAATGAACTCACGACTTGGCAATTTTCTGAACCCGTTTCCGGCGATGAACACGTTTTTGAGAAACATGGTCGGAATCCTGACCATCCCTTTGGCTATGCACACAAGATGTATTACGAACATGTTGTCGATTGCATAGCTAATGAAGGCAGGCAATTGGTGGATGGCTTGGATGGTCGCAAGAGCCTCGAGCTTATTTCTGCGATTTACGAGTCTGTGGAAACGGGGAAGGAAATTAATCTTCGTTTTTCACCCCGTCGTTGCAGGTTGGGTCAACCATCAACCAATGATTTAGGCATCCAGGACTGAGCCGGCAGTTATGCATTTAATGCATTTGCGTCGACAGCCCCACGAGGAAAACAAGATAAATTAGGACAATTCACCCTTGAAAATACCTTTTGTAGACCTGCATTTGCAGTATTTGGAGTTGCAGGCGGAAATAGACGCCGCAATCGCTGGAGTCATCGCTGATTCTGATTTTATTCGGGGCAAGAACATGGTCCCTTTCGAGCAAGATTTTGCCGCGGCTATCGGGGTGAAGCACTGCATTTCTTGCGCTAATGGCACCGATGCTCTCTACATTGCCATGAAGGCGCTCAATCTCGGCATGGGCGATGAAGTCATCACAACGGCTCACACCTGGATATCCACTTCCGAAACTATCACACAGACTGGAGCCCGTGTAGTCTTCTGCGATACGGACGCTAGCACCTTCAACATTGATGCTCAGCAAATCGAATCAAAGATTACGGAGAAGACGAAAGGAATAATCGTCGTTCATCTTTGTGGTCAACCGGCTGACGTAGATCGCATCAAACAAATTGCGGACAAACACGATCTNTGGCTTATCGAGGATTGNGCCCAAGCTCATTTGGCCACTTTGCATGGTAAGACCGTTGGCACTTTTGGTGATATCTCAACCTTTTCGTTTTATCCAGGCAAGAACCTTGGGGCTATGGGGGACGCCGGAGCTATTGTTACAAATCGAGATGACCTTGCCGAGTGGATGACGCTGTTCTCTCGGCACGGGGGCAAGGGAAATCACCTCATCGAAGGCATTAACAGCCGCATGGACGGATTGCAGGCCGCTGTGCTCCGTGTCAAGCTCCCGCATTTAAAAGATTGGACGACCAAGAGACAGTTGGCGGCCTTGAGATACAACGAACTGTTGGCTGATGTTGAAGGGATTCAAACCCCGCAGGTCGGTTCGGAAAGGCAGCATGTTTATCACCTCTACATGATCAAGGCAGAGAGGCGAGACGCTTTGCGGCAATTCTTGAATGAGCAAGGTGTGCCGACTGTCATAAACTACAGTCGAGCCTTACCGTTTTACAAAGCCTATGAGTACTTGGGGTACAAGCCCGAGGATTTCCCCAATGCATTTGCCAATCAAGGTTGCATCCTGTCGCTGCCAATTTTTCCCGAGATTACCCCCGAACAGCAGGCCTATGTCGTTAGCTGTATTGTCCAAGGTTTGAAAGAGATCACTTGATTGATCACTTTCATGGCAAATTCAGGATTTTGTAGTCTGGCTAGTCATTGCCCATGAGAATCTGGATCATCTCGCATGGAGAAATGTTACCGCTTACTGACAGCGTTCGCAGGTATCGGATGGGAATGCTGGTCAAAGAATCCCTGGAGCGCGGGCACGATGTCATCTGGTGGGGCACAACTTTTAACCATCCTCAGAAGACCTTGGTTTCCAAGAGCGATGATTCCATCCGTCTCGGAGATTCGGGTGAACTGCGTCTCTTGCATTGCGGTTCGTACAGTAAAAACATCTCGCTTGCTCGCTACCTGCATCATTTTCGCTTCGGGTACAGGCTAAGCCGAGCATTCGCGACTGAAAAACCACCGGATTTGATCTTGTCCGCCTATCCTGTCATCGCTTCCGCCACGGCAGCCGTCACTTATTCAAAAAGAAACTCGATACCCCTAGTTTTGGATGTTCGGGACCGTTGGCCTGACCAATATCTCGACCATATTCCTAAAAGTNTCAAGCCACTTGCTAGATTGCTTCTTTCCCTTGATTTCAGGAATGCCAGAAAATGTTTTTCCGGAGCGACCTGTTTGACTGCCATGAGTCGTGAGATGTTGACTTGGGCTTTGAACTACGTTGGTCGCTCGCGGAACGAATTAGATCGATCGTTTCACATCGGATATGCAAGGGATTGCTCGCCCGAGCACCGTTTTGTTGATCGGGCGACACCCCTTTTCGTTTACGCGGGCTCATTTGGAAGGACCTACGATATCGAGAAGGTCTTGGCTGCTTTTGCAGAACTGGAGCGCGAGGGGCAGAAGAACTGGAAACTGGTTTTGGGCGGTAAAGGAGAACGGTATGACGATCTCCAAAATAGATTTCGTAGTGACCGAATCCACTTTGCTGGTTGGCTGGACGAGAAGAATCTCAAAGAGCTTTTCGGAGGTGCCCATTGGGGCATTGTTCCTTGGGCAGGAGAGAGCGGGGCTTTTCCGAACAAGGTCTTTGAATATCTTTCTTTTGGTTTGCCCATCTTATCATCAATTCGCGGGGAATTGTGGGACATTGTTGAACAGGATCGAATTGGCATGAATTTCGACGTAAGTGATATCGCGGACATAAAGAGCCAAATTTCTGCCTGTATCCAACAGGTTGACAAGATCGAGGAATACAGGATGCGGGTCGTCACAAAATTTAATGCTTCCTTCAAAAGCAGTAGAATATACGGGGATTTCTGCACCTACCTCGAAACAGTAATGAAAGAGTTTTAAAGGCTTTTCTGGACTATGCATTTTTTTCTAACTCAAACGGGAGATCGCTTCGGAGTCTGCCTTAACATCAAGTTAGTCCCATCTTTGGGGCGATAATATCTATTATGGGAGTTCTTCACAGTGAGCGAGAATGATAACGAATTGAAACACGCAACCGAAATAAATACCCAAGACAAAGAAATCGTTTATCGCAGGCCTTTGCTAGCGGTGATTTGCTTCCGCATTGTTATTGCCTTCAGGGTGGTGCTCCCGAAGTCATTGTTCCTTTGTTTTTATCGATTTGCCTTCGCCAGCTACAAGTTCATTTACCGCAATGTTTACTTGGCCCGTGGAATTTTTTCCGGCAAAGGCGAGGCAATGACTTTTTTGATTCACGACTGCATGAAATATTCTCTGGTAGGATGGGAGGGGATGGAGGCTACTTATCAGGTGACGAGACGGATTTTCAGCAACAAGATCTCTGGTGACCTAGTTGAGTGCGGAGTTGCGGAAGGAGGCAGTGCCTTGTTGTTGTGCCGACTCAATGAGGAATACGATGAGAACCGACAGGTTTGGCTGTTTGATTCCTTTGAAGGTCTGCCGGAACCCACTGACGATGATTTCAAGAGTGGCAAAACGGGTTTTCACGTACGGCCTTTGCCGAAAGGATCATGCCTTGGGACAATAGAAAATGTCAGTAATCTCTTGTTCGATAAATACCGAATCGACCGAAGTAACGTTGAATTGGTGAAGGGCTGGTTTCAAGATACGCTGCCAAATAAAGCAAGCAAGATTGACCAGATTGCGGTCCTGCGTCTTGATGGTGATTGGTATGAATCAACAAAATGTTGTTTGATTCATCTCTACTCCAAAGTCGTGCCTGGAGGCGTTGTAATTCTTGATGATTACATCAGTTGCTTTGGATGCAAGAAGGCGACAGATGAGTTTCTTCAAGAGAATGGCATAGATGCTAAGATTGAGTTAGATGGAAGGGGTGGAGCGTGGTTTCTCAAACCATAAAATTTTGTTTTCCTGTCCGCGCTTTCCTTTAGGAATGGATGGAATTTAATCATTGGATCTATTAACAATGAATATCTGCTATCGAAAGTTCATGAAGCCTCTTCTCGACCGCGTTGCCGCGCTTCTCTTTCTATGCATTCTCTCACCCCTTCTTTTTCTTATTGCAGTAGCTGTCAAGATTTCCAGCCCCGGGCCGTTTCTTTACATAGCCGAGCGAACAGGATACAGGGGTAAGCCCTTTCGCATTTGGAAGTTTCGGACGATGGTTCAGGATGCCGAAAAGAAAGGTGGTGGTACAACCAGCTTGAATGATCCCAGAATATTCCCGCTCGGAAAGATTCTTCGACGTTGGAAGTTGGACGAATTGCCACAACTGATTAATGTCTTGAAAGGAGAAATGAGCTTTGTGGGACCTCGCCCGGAACTTCCAATTTACTCAGAGCAGTACAGCGAGGAAGAACTTGCCATTTTCAATGTTTTGCCAGGGATCACTGATTACAGTTCAGTGGAGTTCAGATCCCTGGATAAAGTTGTTGGCGAAGGGGATGCGGATGCGGTCTACATGGAAAAGGTTTTCAAAAGAAAAAATGCATTGCGATTGCGTTATGCGAGGGAATTAAGTATTTCGACGGACGCAAAAATTTTGTTAGCCACTGTACGTGTGCTATTCAAAAACTAAAACCAACATGAGTTACCATAATCTGGAGGGAATCCCGACCCCCATCTCTCGCATTGGATTTGGTTGTTGCCCTTTGGGTGAACATGGTTGGGGGNCTATTNAGCGAGGTGAAATGATTCGTTGTGTCGATGAAGCTTTGGATTGTGGAATTACGCTCTTCGACACGGCGGATATTTACGGTTTGGGAGTTTCCGAGAAGAATTTGGCCGAGGGCTTGGGCAAGCGGAGGTCCCAGGCGGTGATAGCTTCCAAGTATGGTGTTCGTCGAGCCCATGGGGAAACATACTACGATTCCTCGCCTNATTGGTTTAAAACCGCGCTGGANGCCAGTCTGAGGAGGTTGAATACNGATTACATNGACTTGTATCAGCTTCATAATTGGGATGGCTCTACTCCGCTCGAAGTGATTGCAGAGGAGATGGAAAGAGCAAAGGATCAAGGGAAGATCTTGTCTTGGGGTGTCACGAATCAAAGTAACTTGGAGGATTACTCAAAGCTCTTTCCGGCAGATGGTGCCTTTACATTCAGTTATCAACTTAGCCTCTTGTCTCAAGATAACAAGGCCATCATCAGTCAGGTCACTGAAGATTTTCGCCAATCCGTTTTCTTCGCTTGGGGTAGCCTTGCCCAAGGTCTCCTAAGCGGTAAGTTTGGAGGCCATTTGGATATTAAGGAAAACGACAGAAGATCACGACCCGAATACCCGAACTTTCACGGTGAGAGATATNCTTCTTGCCAAAAAATAGTCGAACAACTATCAGAGATTTCCAAGATGTTAGGGAAAACTACCACGCAGGTAGCTTTGAGATGGATTCTGGACGGACATGAGAATTCCGTGGCTTTGGTCGGAGTAAAGAATCGAGACCAGCTTCACGACAACGCGGGAACTGCCGGTTGGTTTTTGGAAGAGGACCAGTGGTCTGAGATCGATGGATTAACAAAGGAGCTTAGTTGTCTGTGCGCGACCTGACTGAATTAGCCAAGAAGATACGGATTCACGTTCTTAACATGACAAGCCGTGGAGGCAGCTCCCATGTGGGTTCTGCTTTTAGCATAGCTGACATCCTCGCTGTTCTCTATGGTCGAATCCTTAAAGTTGACCCTCTCAATCCCGACTGGCATGAAAGAGATCGTTTCATCCTTAGCAAGGGACATGCAGGCGCCATCGTCTATGCAGTTTTAGCGGAAATGGGGTTCTTCCCTGTGGAAAAACTCCTTACCCATTATCAAGATGGTTCGGATTTGTCGGGACACGTGAGTCACAAAGGCATTCCAGGGGTGGAATTTTCTACCGGGAGCTTGGGGCATGGCCTAGGTGTGGGTGTGGGTATGGCCAAGGCAGCTCAACTGAAAGGAGAGCAGCACCGTGTTTTTGTTTTGCTGTCAGATGGTGAGTGTGACGAGGGGTCCAATTGGGAGGCGACCCTTTTTGCATCACACCATAAGTTGGACAATTTGGTTGCTATTGTTGACTATAACAAGATTCAGAGCCTCGCATCTATCTCGGAAACAGTTGAGCTAGAGCCTTTTGCGGACAAGTGGAGGAGTTTTCAGTGGGGCGTGCGTGAGGTTGATGGGCACGATCAGGACGCATTGTTGGCAGCTCTTGGGGATTTGCCGGAAAACACTGGTCATCCCACCGTGGTGATTGCCCATACGGTTAAAGGCAAGGGAGTTTCTTTCATGGAAAATTCTGTTCTTTGGCATTATCGTTGTGCTCGCGGCGAAGAATTCGAAGCCGCCTTGGCTGAATTGGAGGAAGACGCATGAGGGATGCTTTCATTCGTAGATTTACGGAGATTGCTAACGAGGATAAACGCCTGGTCTTGATTACGGGAGATTTGGGGTTTTGTGTTTTTGATGAGATTCGGCAGACTTTGCCCGACCAATTTATTAATGCGGGAGTAGCCGAGCAGAACATGACAGCTGTTGCAACTGGGATGGCCATGGGCGGTTTCGTGACCTTTACTTATTCCATTGGGAATTTCCCAACGCTGCGATGCTTGGAGCAAATCCGCAATGATGCTTGCTACCACGGAGCTGACGTTAAGGTTGTGTCTATCGGCGGTGGATTCAGTTACGGTGCCTTGGGCATAAGCCATCATGCCACAGAGGACCTTGCGATCTTAAGAAGCTTACCGGACATTACTGTCTTTTCTCCAACCAGCACTTGGGAAACGGAGCGGGCAACGGAGGCTCTTGTCGAAACCCCGGGCACCTGTTTCCTGCGTTTGGATAAATCATTTGCAAACGAACCTGAGGGCGTAGACGATGTCTTTCAGACTGGTAGAAATCGGCTTTTGCGTGATGGAGACGCTTGTTCGCTCTTTGTTACTGGAGGCATCATGGAGGAGGCTTGGCATGTTGCCGAGAAACTCAGCCGGAATGGTATCGAGATACGATTATACAGCGTTCATACGTTGAAGCCTTTCGACATTTCCAGTGTTGTTCAGGCAGCCGAGGAAACCGGCGTGATCGTCACCTTGGAAGAGCACAACGTTGATGGCGGGCTTGGCGGGCTTGTCGCCGAAACCTTGATGGATGCAGGGGTGGATGGGTGCAAATTCCGAAGGATTGGTTTAAGAGCGGGGTTTTCGAGCATTGTCGGATCCCAGCATTATTTGCGTCAAAGATATGAACTTGATGCGGATGCGGTNTACAAGAGCGTCAAGGACTTACTNGCCCAGTAAGAAAAGATTTTGCCGATCTTTTGCCCAATCAGAGGTGGATTGACACCCGATTACCCATTCTAAACTACGATTTAAAGCCTTGCTACTGTTGNAGTTACTGTCATGCTAGNNTGGTTTCCAAAAACTAGCTTTGGTATCCAATGAATTTATCTAAATTGTCTGCCGCGCGTCTAAGAATTCCTTCGGGTCTGGCTCTTCGTGTTCTATGTGATGCTGCGATGATGGCAGGCAGTTTGTTACTGGCTTCCGTTTTTTACTTTGTCTACCACCTTTTATCCAAAGGTAGTTTGGTTGCCACCACTTATGGAAATTATTATTTTCATCTTTTGGTCGGCACCCTGATATTAGTGGCCTCCACACTGCTGTGTAATTATTTTTTGGGGCTCTACTCCAAGGTTCGCTCCTATCACCTTCGCTACAAGCTTTGGATAGTTGTGCGTTCTGTTTGCTTGGCCCACCTTTTGCTCTTTGCCGCCTACTTTCTTTGGCCTACGCTAGATCAACTTCCCCGAGCCGTTGTCTTGCTTTCTTGGGCATTTGCTGCGACTTTCTTGTCTTCAACTCGGCTTTGGTCCGGTTTATGGAGACATCTTGAAACTAAAAGACCGAGTCTCTCGGGGATGGCCTTGACTCCTTCTACTTCCAAGACGGTTTTACTTTTGGGTGGAGCTGGTTATATTGGATCGTCTTTGCTGCCACGACTCTTGAAAAGAGGCTACAAGGTGAGGTTGATGGATCTTTTGCTTTTTGGCGAAGAGCCAATTCAGGATTCCATAGGACATCCCAATCTGCAAGTTATCCGAGAAGATTTCCGAGAAACCGAGCATTTGATCCAAGCAATTCGAGGTGTTGATTCCGTTATTCATCTCGGTGGTTTGGTGGGCGATCCAGCTTGTGCTTGGGATGAAGAACTCACGGTGGAAGTCAACTTGGTGGCTACTCGGACCATAGCTGAAATCGCAAAGGCCCATAATGTTAGACGGTTCCTGTTTGCCAGTACTTGTTCGGTTTATGGNGCNGGTGAGGAGATTCTGGATGAGCGTTCTACTCTCAATCCGGTTTCTCTTTATGCTCGGAGCAAAATTGCTTCGGAGCGAGTTCTTGCGGAAATGGCTACCGACGATTTTCGACCGATTGTTCTTAGATTCGGCACGATTTTTGGATTTTCGGGCCGTACCCGTTTTGACTTGGTTGTCAACCTACTCACAGCTAAAGCGGTTTTTGATAACTCGATCCCCGTCCATGGAGGAGATCAGTGGCGACCGTTTGTTCATGTCCATGATGCCGCCAAAGGAGTCCTTTTGGCATTGGAAGCTTCAATCGATAAAGTTGGCAAAGAGATTTTCAACGTGGGCTCAAATGACAACAATCGAAAGATTCTTGAAGTTGGAGAGATGATTCGGAATATCGTTCCGTCAGCGAAACTCAAAGTGAACGGGAAGGATGCTGATCGCAGGAACTATCGAGTGAACTTTGATAAAATCGAACGACGCCTTCACTATAAGGCAGACTGGANCCTGGAAGACGGAATTTGCCAAATTGTCGAGGGCATACAATCCGGTAAAGTTACGAATTATACAGATCCTCAATACAGCAATATAGCCTATTTACACGATTCGGGCGCTGCTGCCTTCACCAAGAAACAGCGTGTCTGGACAAGTGAATTGTTGCGGATTCCCGCAACCTCAGAAGTCGAAGAAGAATCAGCGACAGCGACCGATGGGGATCAGGCTGCCTAAGCGTTGTCGCTTGGATTTATTTTAATTGAGCGAAAATTAACTGCCTCTGCGTTTTGCAATATCCTTGCGAAATTCAACTCTAAAACTAGGCGGTAACCCGATCCATTTATTTTTCANAATGTGGAGCACTCTCGAACTTTGGTGACTAATCGGATCAAGTGTCTATCAGCCTAGCGCAACTGAGAGAAATTTCTCNTATTTTTTGGGTATATGAAAATCGAAGGTAAAACAGTTCTGGTAATTGGGGGAGCTGGTTTTATTGGTAGCCATGTTGTTGCGGAGTTGCTTGCAGGCGCTGTCGGGAAGGTGGTCGTCTATGACAATTTCACCAGAGGCAAGGCAGAGTATTTGACTGCCAGCCTAAAGGATCCTCGATGTTTCATTTTTCCGAACGGGGGAGATATCAGAGATGTCGACTTGCTCAACGATGCCATGAAAGAAGTCGATTGCGTGGTTCATTTGGCTGCTATGTGGCTGTTGCATTGCAAGGATTATCCGAGGACCGCTTTTCACGTGAACATGGAGGGAACTTTCAACGTGCTGGAGGCCTGCGTGAAGAATCAAGTGGAGCGATTGGTTTATTCTTCCTCCGCCTCGGTTTACGGTGATGCGGTGGAGGTTCCGATGACTGAAAGCCATCCTTTTAACAACCTCAATTTTTATGGGGCCACGAAAATTGCCGGTGAAGCCATGTGTCGCGCTTTTCACGACCGTTACGGGTTGGATTACGTGGGACTTCGATACATGAACGTATACGGCCCACATCAAGACCAGACCGCCGCCTACACCGGAGTGATTCCAATTATGCTTAATAAGATTGATGCCAATGAGGCCCCGGTGATCAATGGCGACGGATCTCAAGCCTATGATTTCATCGACGTCACGGACGTCGCCCGATGCAACGCTTTGGCTTTGCAGTCCGAAGCTTGCGACGAATTTTACAATGTTGGCACTGGAGTGCAGACAAGCATCAAGGAGCTTTGTGATCTTATATTGGAACTCAAGGAATCGAATCTTGAGGTCACTTATAAGCCTTATGGCGCCGACGATGCACGTCGGTTGGTGCAAAATCGCATTGGCTGCCCCCAAAAGGCTACGCAGGAGTTGGGTTTCACCTACGAGAACGATCTGCGTACAGGGTTACAGAATTTGATCGACTGGCGCGACTCCAGTGGCTGAAGCCAGACAATAACATTTGTTTCGTTCTCTCTTATTGGTGCAAAGGCCCGTCCTCGTNTTCGATATTTTCCCTTGTGGACTTTTTCACCATTCTAGTTGCCAGATGAAAAGGCTTTTTCCATGAAGGTTCTCGTTACTGGTGCTACAGGTTTTGTTGGTGGAAGGCTTATCGATGCTTTTGGGCACAATGATCAGGGCGTGATCGAAAAATTTCTTGGGGTTGCGCGAAGCGAGCCTGACCTTTCTTCTCCGATGGTTAAATGGATCAGGGCTGATTTAAGTCAAGAAGGGTGGACTGCCTTNCTGCCAAACGAGAACATCGATGTAGTCGTCCACTTAGCCCAATCCAGAAAGTATCGTGAATTCCCCGAGCAAACCGATGACATCTTCAATCTCAATACCCGATCAACGATCGAACTTGCGCATTGGGCCCTCTCCCATGGCGTGAAGCGTTTCATCTTTGCCTCGACAGGCAATGTTTATGGATTCGGAGACAGGATTTGTAAAGAGGCGGACATATGTCTTCCTGACTCTATGTACAGTGCCTCAAAATTGGCGGCGGAAATCCTGCTGAAACCATTTGCCCAGTATTTCGACGTCACAATCCTTCGCTTTTTTGGTATTTATGGACCTGATCAGACGAATATGTTGGTTCCTGATGTAATCCAGCGTTTTTCAGACGGTGAAAATATTATTCTAGATGGCAATATAGGTGTTAAATTCAACCCGACCTTCGTGACCGATGCGGTCGAAGTTGTTACACGACTAATCTCTGAAAATATACTTCCAGGCTATGAAGTTCTTAATGTGGGAGGGTCAGAGGTGGTTGACTTGCGACAATTAGTCTCCGAGTTAGAAAAATTTTCGGGTAAAACCGCCAATGTGAAAATCACCAAATCCAGTCCCAAGNTCTTGGTCGGCTCGACCGAGAAAATCGGCAACTTGATGAAGTGGAACTCCAGCGTTTCTTTCAGCGAAGGCTTATTTCTTACATACAAGTCTCTCCATCCCAATGCCAAGGAAGTATAGCTCATGTGCGGTATAGCAGGTTTTTTGCATTTGGATGGAGCTCCCGCTGATTCGGGGCTTTTGAAGCCAATGACAGATGCCATTGCCCATCGTGGTCCTGATGGCGAAGGCCAGTGGGCGGATGGCCCAATTGGCTTAGGGCATCGACGATTGGCCATACTCGATTTGTCCGAGGCTGGTCGCCANCCGATGTTTACCCCAGATCAGCGATACATCATAACATATAATGGCGAGCTCTATAATTACCGCGAGTTGCGACGGGAACTGGAAAAGCTTGGTCATGAATTCCNTTCGCGTTCTGACACGGAGGTGATCCTACATGCATTTGGGGAATGGCGCGAAAAGGCGGTGGATCGTTTTAACGGCATGTTTGCCTTTGCCATTTGGGACAAGAAGCTTAAAGAACTCTTCTTGGCTCGCGACCGATACGGCATCAAGCCCCTGTATTGGTCACGTCAGGGCAATCTATTCGCTTTTGGCTCCGAGGTCAAAGCCATCTCGGCTCATCCCGATTTCCATACCCAGATCGACAAGAAGGGCCTGTTTGAATACTTCACTTTCCAGAATTTCTTCACTGATCGCACCTTGTTTGAGGGTATGTCTATGTTTCCCGCAGGACACTGGTGGGTTTTGCGGCCGAACGAAAGATCCGAAACTAGACCCGTTCAATACTGGGATTTTCACTTTGAAGAACCTGTCAATCCAGCCTCCAGAGAAGAATATCTAGAGGAATTGGATCGCCTCTTTCAACAGGCTGTTCGCCGTCAACTAGTTAGCGATGTCGAGGTCGGCGCCTATCTCAGTGGAGGCATCGATTCAGGTTCCATTACTGCGATTGCCAGCAAGGAAATAGCAAACATCAAGTCGTTTACTTGTGGTTTTGACCTGCATGGGGTATCTCAATTCGAATACGGCTTCGACGAGCGTAAACAGGCTGAATACTTGTCCCACTTGTTCCAGACCGAGCATTACGAGATTGTCCTCAAGGCCGGGGACATGGAACGTTGCTTGCCTGAATTCGCTCGTCACCTGGAGGAACCCCGAGTCGGCCAAAGCTACCCCAACTGGTACGTATCAAAACTAGCATCCAAGTTCGTCAAGGTCGTCTTGGCCGGAACGGGTGGTGACGAGATCTTTGCCGGTTATCCTTGGCGTTATTACCGGGCAGTGGTCAACGATGACTTTGAGCACTACGTTGACCAGTACTATCTATATTGGCAAAGACTCCTGAACAACACCGATCTCCAGCGGATGTTTGCTCCTGTATGGAACGATGTCCAAGATGTCTGGACCCGTGACATCTTCCGTGATGTTTTTCACCATCGGCCGGAAAAATTGGAAACGCCGGAAGAATATATCAATCAATCGCTCTACTTTGAAGCGAAGACTTTTCTTCACGGATTGTTGATGGTGGAAGACAAGCTCAGCATGGCTCATGGTCTCGAGTCTCGTGTGCCTTTTCTCGATAACGACTTGGTGGATTTTGCCCAAAAATTGCCCGTGGGTCTTAAGCTCAACAATCTCAAGGAAGTCATCCGTGTAGATGAAAATGCACCGCGCAAAGATTTGCAATTTTTCCAAAAAGCCAAGGATGGCAAACAAATCCTACGCGACGTCATGAAGCGACATGTCCCGCCGAAAATCACCTCCGCGGAGAAGCAGGGATTCTCAGCTCCCGATGCCAGCTGGTTTCGGGGCGGGAGCATAAAATTCATTGAGAATAAACTAATGACCGACAAGGCCAAGATCTATGAATTTATGGATTTCGAGACTGTGCAAGCTTTTGTCGGGGAACATCTTTCCGGTCAACGCAACCGACGATTGTTCATATGGTCTCTCTTGAACTTGGAGGCCTTGCTGGCGCAATGAAGGAATTCGACGATCTAAAGTTAATATATGACGAGCGCCTTGTAACAGGTGATGAACTTCGCGGCAGACCGCACGCTGCCCGAATGACCTTGGAGCAGCTGTTGCCTCTTTTGATTTCGCCCGATTCCGGGAAATCTCTGGTTAAGCTTGATGGGCATCTCACTGACGGTGACAACGATTATCCTGTCGTAGAGGGTTTGCCCGTCCTCTATCCAGCCCCGGTTGCAGAGGCTTTGCTTTCCGGTGGAGTGCCGTTGGTGTATCACGAAGATGCTTTCCAGCAATATTTTCTATTAAATCAGATCAAGCAGCGAGGAGAGATTAACGCGGCACCATCCAATCTTCATTACCAAAGGCACCTTTATCGAATGAGCGAGTTCTTGCAGGAGTGTCGTGGCACCGTGTTGGACGTGGGATGTGATGACATCGAAGTGTCGGCGTCCCTTTTTCCAGATAATTGCCAGTACGTGGGCCTGGACCCGTTCTCGACGAAGCGCTCGCAATTCAGGATCATTGGTTGTGGCGAATTCCTCCCCCTTCACGATGATTCAATCGACAACGTTGTGCTCAATACAAGCCTTGATCATATCCTTGATTTCCACAAGGCAATCGAAGAGGCTCACAGAGTGCTCAAGCCGGGGAAATTCCTTTGGCTATGTACTTTAATTTGGCTGAAAAATGCGGCGTTGCAACATGACTCCGTGCATTTTCATCATTTTCGGAATTACGAAATCGAAGGAGCTTTTCAGGAATTTGATTTCAAGGAAGTGATTCGCAAAGAATATTCTCACAAGGATGAGACTCATCGCTACGGACTGTATCTTTGTGCCCAGAAAACGAAAGGATGATGTGAACTTTTGCACTAGCTGCCACAGACAATTCATTTTCATTGGAGATGAATTATTTGGGATGGCTTGTTTGTCAGATTAAGCTGACTCTAAAAGAAGTGTAAGTCTCAACTCAGAAAAACTTTCCCCACAAAGGGCGAAACGCCTTGGGAAGTGATTCTTATGATTGATCCTAACAACCAACCGCTGAACGAAGATCCATTTATTGAGGATTTCACCATCGAGCAATACCGTGAACTCCTCCGGCTCGCTAAGGTGAATTATCAATTTGTGCCTTATGAGAGCATTCCTTTTGGGGAAAAGTTCATTCTTTGGCGGCACGACTGTGATTTCTCTCTTAATCGATCTTTGAAACTCGCAGAAATTGAAAGTGAGGAAGGCGTCGCTTCAACCTATTTCATCAATCCCCATTGTGAATTTTACAACCTACTGGAAGCGACTCAGGCAAAGTTGGTTGAGCATATCTTGGAGATGGGCCATTCATTAGGCCTACATTTTGATGCAGGATTCCATGAGACAAGTAGTGAGGCGGAGCTAGAGGAGCAGATTGCTTTTGAAGCATCCATGCTAGAGTATTTTTTCGGGGTAAAACCTTTCGCATTTAGTTTCCATAATCCCGATGAGGCTTTGCTTGCCTATGAGGATGAAACCTATGGCGGACTTTTGAATTGTTATTCCAAGAAATTCAAAAAGGAGATTCCTTATTGCTCCGATTCAAATGGCTACTGGCGGTACAGGAGATTGCGCGAGGTATTGCATGATGCGACCGATCCTTGCTTGCAGGTGCTTACTCACCCGGGATGGTGGCAGAATCGACCCATGCTTCCAATGGAGAGGGCTGATCGTTGCATAAAGGGGCGTGGTGAAGCAAATAGAGCACTGTATGTAAGCAGCCTCAAAAGAATGGGGCGGAGAAACATTGGCTATGATGAAACGGGGAACCAGACCGCACTCGAGGGCAACTCACTAGATGACTGATAAAGCTATTATTTTGGCTTCTGAAGAGATTGCTGAAACAATTTTCAGGATTGCTGAATGCGAGACTGGTTCTTGGGAGTTTACACGCGCAGATTCTATTGAGTGTCTGACGGAACATTTTGAGACCGAGGAATTTGATTTGCTTTTTTCCTTTGGTACCTCGGTGATTGTTCCTGGTTGGATTCTTGCTAAACCTGACATGCCGGCGGTGAATTTACATGCAGCATCTCCGCAATATCCGGGTAGAGATCCTCACCATTTTGCGATTTATGATGGGGTGCCTGAGTATGGAGCAACGCTTCATTTTATGACTCCAAGTGTGGATTCCGGTCCAATCATAGATGTGGAAATATTTGATGTTCCAGATGGTACTCGCCCGGTTGACTTGCTAGATAAAGCCAACGAAGCAGCATTCATGCTTTTGGGGAAATACCTGCCCATGCTCCTGTCAGGTGAAGCGCCACCGTCTAATCCGAATTTGCAGTGGACTGGAACTAAAAGAAGCAGAAAGGATTTCTTGGAGTTATGCAGGATTGATCCTGAGATTAGCGAAGAAGAATTCCTAAGGCGGCAGCGGGCTTGCCAAATGCCTGGGTATTATAATCTACACACTATGGTGCAAGGGAGGCGATTCCACATGTTACCCGATGCCGAAAAAGGATAATTACTGGAGAATTTAATTGAGCCGTATTATTGCCATCCACCAACCCAACTTTTTTCCATGGCTTGGCTTGTTTCATAAGATTTCTCTAGTGGATACTTTCTACTTCTTTGATCACGTTCAGGTTACGACGGGTAAAGGATGGCATTCTAGAGTGAAAATTAATTTATCCGGCAAACCGACGTGGTTAACAATTCCAATTTATAAATCAGGAAAGTCGGGGCAAAGTTATGCAGAAATAAAAATGCAACCTCGTGGACAATTCCTCAGGAAACATCTCGGAACTATTAGGCAGGCTTACTCGAAGGCACCGCATTTCGATTCGATCTTTAATTTGCTAGAGGAGTTATATGATTATTCTACGGAGAACTTGTGTGAGTTCAACATGCATGCAATTAAGCAAATTAGTTGCCGATTGGGTCTATCCTCCTCATTCCAAAAAACATCTAATTTGTTAGTTACCAATCCAAATATTGGGTCGTTGTCTGGAAATAAATTAGTGCTTGAGATTGCAATTAATTCTAAGGCGGAAACCTATGTGAGTGGCACCGGCTGCTTGGATTTTATTAAACCATCTAGCTTTAACTCTCATGGTATTGACTTTGTCTTTCAAGACTTTGCAGGGACTGAATACCAGCAACTTGCATCTGACGAATTCCTGCCTGGACTTTCGGTTATAGACGCCCTTATGAACCTTGGGTGGGAGGGGGTGTCTTCGTTGCTCGGGAAAGGAAATCAAGATAAGTCATGATCTACTTCCTTGTGGCTTTAGCTCTAACCTTATCATCTCGGGCAATTTATGCATGGAGGGTGAAGTCCAGAGCTTCGGTCACGGATGGTGATGCAATCGGGCATTTAACTTTTGTCAAAGAGTTCAAGAGGAACGGTGGTGCCCGCATCGACCTGACGAACCGTTATATATTGGAGGGGGGTGATTATCCCAATGGATTCCATTGGCTTTTCTTTTTCCTTCGCTTTCCCGTCCGGTGGCTTGAGGCAATGGGAGGATTTCTGCCACTGTTGTTCGATGCCATGCTTTTGTGCGTAGCATATTTTGCGATTATTCACTTTGGCGGAGATGAAGTTATCTGGTTGCTGTTTTTTCCTTTCCTACGCGCCTTTTGGGAAAACGAAGGCCGAGCAGCCCATTTCAATGAACGTGCATTTGGAGGACTGTGCGGAAACATCTTCCTTCTTTCAACGGTTGGGTTTTATCTTGAAGCAGGTTGGGCGTGGGGTCTTGCTGCCCTTTTGTCATTCCTTGCTTTAAGCGTAAGCTCGAAATTCACTTGGCAAGCTGTCGCATTTCACTGTGGCTTGTTGTCTATCTTCGCAGGTTCTTGGTTTTTCTTGATCGCTTTCGTTGCTTCCGCATTTTTTTCGTTTATTTGTACTTTGGGTTACAGTTGGGATGTTTTGAAAGGCTTGGTGAGGTTTAGCCATTTCTACTCGACATATTTAGCCAAAAGATATCCAGGGCTTAAGCGGCAGTGGTATATGGAGCTATTTAGTCTTCTTCGATTTGGAAGCTCCAAGATCTTGTCTATTGTATTTACCAATCCTCCATTAAAACTTATTACTAATGTTCCTTTAACTTTAGTTGCTTTTATCCCTATATGGTATGCATTAAGTTATAATGTATGGCATCACTGGATTCTTGTAAGTGTGTTCCTCCTACTCCTTATTTCTACGACTTCATTCAAGTTTTTAGGAGAGCCCGAACGTTATTTGGAATATGCTATTATCCCCATATTCATTGTATTGTCATTTTTCCCTCCTAATGAGCACATTTTATTTACTTCATTAGCTATTGCAGTATCAATTATAGTTTTATTATTTGAGTTATTAAAAAACCGATTTAAGGAAAGTAACCAATATCGCGGGGAGGATCTGCGCGAACTTCGAAACTGGATTGGCGACCAATCAACTCAAACGATTCTTACCATTCCTTTCAGAGTATCGTTTTTTTTAGGTTATGAAACAGGTGATCATCATCGTTATTTAACCCTTTTTTCAAGTATTGGGAAAGGCGACTCTTCCCTGGATTACAAATGGTTGATAAAGGATTGGTATCCATTTGTTCGGAATAATATCAACGCAGTCATTGACCGGTTTGGAGTCAATCTTGTTGTTGTGGATAAAGAGTCTGTAAAGAATCTGGAGCGGTTTATTGATGATTCTTACTACTCTTTTGATGAATTCGCCACTCTATATGAGAATTCAACTTTTCGGGTGTTCAGGGGACATATCGAAGCATAAACCATTTGGCGCGCTCAGTGTCTGCGCTCGTTTTTAAAATTACTTTCGGTTGGTTTCATTGAAACAGAACTTGCATGCCAGAGACACCCCAATGAATTCTATTCTTGGTCCAACTGATCCCTGCCCCGATAGAGTGCCACGAGTGCCATACCTTGGTGTTTTGGTCGGGGACCTCCGGATTCTACATGGTAGCGAATAATATCGTTTCCACTGGAATCTGGCTAAGTAAGCGCAACATTTTCTCTTCTTATGCCCAAGGAATATCTTTCTTGATCGTTATCATGGCCAACATTCTTCTAGTTCCTTCTTCTGGTATTTTAGGGGCATCAGTGGCACTATTCTTAGGCGCGTTTACCAAATCCATTGCTACCTACAATTTTTCTCAGCGATTACATTCCATTCCCTTTCGATATTGGAGAGTAAGCGGACTGATCTTTTCACTTTTGTTTCTAGGGTGGATACATTCTAATCTAGTTTAGAGTCAGGGCTAATGGAATCACTTGCCCTCGCCCTTCCTACGGCTTTTTCTTCTATCCTGCTATCATGGTTTCTTTGCTTCAAAAAACGACAGCGAAAAGAGGTGTTTAATCTCTTGAAAGATCAATGGCATAGTTGCTTGGATTATTTTCGCAGATTATTTTCAAAGACTGGAATTAACCGCATTTGAAATCTAAGTGTATCCAAGTTGATTCTGTTGTTGCGACTCTGTCGAATGAGACAAGTTGCTCTGTGGGCTTGCAGCCTCAGGCCGCTATCGAAACATCTGGTCTTCCAAGCGCCCTTGTTATGGATGCGGGATACTATCGGTTCCATGAGGATGTCTTTGATTGTCGTAGCCCAGGTGTTTACCGGTTTAGCAAACCCCAAGTGGAGAACCAGCAACGTATCGTCTTGGATCCAAGGTCGGATTTGAACAATGCGCGGTATTTTTCCTTGGTTTCCATCCGAGGTAATCTTGATGATAGACTGCCCTTCAAGAAATTGATCAAATTTTCCACAAACCGCCTTTTGTCAATGACATGTGGTCCGCTGGCTTCGTTTGTCAGCAAGATTTGCGATTCAATTGAGCTGAAAACAAGAATCATTTCCACCCATACTCTAGAAGCTACTAACAGCTATAACAACGGTCATACTTTGCTCGAGATTTGGGCTCCTGATCTTGCCAAGTACATAGCCGTCGACGTTGATAAAAAGTGTTTCTTCAAAAACACGAAAAATTACCTGAACGCTTTCGAATTGTGCTCGTTGATCTTTCATCAAGAAATTTTCTCGGTTGAGCATTTCGGGGAAAACGTCCGCTTGGATTCAAGAGGATTCGTTGATCCTAAAACTGGTTTTGACTATCAGTTTCTAGAGTTGAGCGTTTACTGTTCTGCCAATGGATTTGAACAAACCTTTCGTCGTCTCTGCAACGTACCCTATCTCTCCCATCCCGATGGCAAAACTTTTTGTGCGTGGAACGAACAAGCGGAAAAAAGAATCCTCGAGATATATCCAGATGCAATAGTCCTTTCCTCTTCCGAATTCAGCGAAAGATTTTATGGGAAGTAGCATGATTTTGACCAATGGGTCGACCGGGTTGCTGGGCAATAAAGTCACTGATTTGCTCTGCCTCGGTCGCTGCACATGGCGATCTGGGATTCTATCTTCAACGCCGGTGTTCCGAAGAGTTTTCACTCTTCCAGAACAGTCAAAAAATAGGCGATTACGTGTATCAATGATAACTGCGCTCGGGGAGCTTACGAACCTCGAGACCTCGTCGGAGATATTTCGGCAATGCCCGGAAAGCTTGTCGAACCATCGATTTGTTTTGCAGACGGCATGACTGGTTGTCCTGAAAACTGGATGACGATGCCTCCGTCGGCCAACCGACGCTCTTTTTGCTTTTAAGATAGGTTTTTGGAATGTGTGGAATTTTCGGCATGTTTTCAAGGGATCAGGAAATTGATTTCGAGCCGCTTTTCGGCAAGGCGCTTAATGCGCTGAAGCACCGCGGACCCGATGATCGGGGAACCAAGCAAATTCGTTCCTCCGAGGGAGCCCTCGGATTGGGTCATACGAGATTGTCTATCATCGATCTCTCTGAAGGCGGCCGTCAACCCATGCATTCTTCGGACGGGCGCTTCACCTTGGTTTTCAATGGAGAAATCTACAACTACAAGGAGTTGCGTGCCGAATTGAGGGACCAAGGCCATGAGTTCCGCACGAAGTCGGATTCGGAAGTACTGCTCGCTTGCTGGTCTTTCTGGGGCAAGTCCTGCTTGAAGCGTTTGCGGGGCATGTTTGCTTTTTCGATCCACGACAAGCGGGACGAAACCGTGACCTGCGCTCGAGACGCCTTTGGGATTAAACCCTTCTTTTATACCTGTGATGCCAATGCATTTTCCTTTGCATCTGAAATACCCGCTCTCCTTCTCCTGTTGGAGAAACGACCCGCCCTCAATCTCCAATTGGCTCACGATTATCTCGTTTATGGTGCTTACGATGACCGCGAGGCAACTTTCCACGAAGGCATCAGGCATTTGGCGCCGGGCCATATGATGACTTTCTATTTGTCCAAACCGGCAAACCCCGAAATGGAGCGATGGTGGTTTCCCTGCATCAAGGAAAGAGCGGATCTTTCCATTGAGGAAGTTGCCGAACAGCTAAGAGAAAAGTTTCTCTTGAACGTTCGCCTTCACTTGCGCAGCGACGTCCCCCTCGGAGTTGCCTTGTCCGGTGGATTGGACTCCTCGGCGTTGGTATGCGCAATGCGTCACCTCGAACCCGATCTGCCGATAAACACCTTCAGTTTCGTTGCTCGTGACACCCCGGGGGACGAGGAGTCATGGGTTGATGAGATCAACGAACACGTCGGAGCCTCACCGCACAAAGTGAAGATCGATCCCAACGAGCTTGCCGAAGATCTTGACGACATGATCCGAGCCCAAGGCGAGCCATTTGGCTCCACTAGCATATATGCCCAATACAGGGTTTTTCGCTTGGCCAAGGAACATGGCACCAAGGTTCTGTTGGAAGGGCAGGGTGCGGATGAACTACTGGGAGGGTACCATGGCTATTCGCATGCTAGAATTCGAAGCCTCCTGGACCAGGGCAAGTATGCCAAGCTTATGTCTTTCCTAAAGGCATGGGGAGGTTGGCCCGGGCGTTCCTTCGGCAATGGCTTGTTGCAACTAGGATCTATTTTACTTCCCGACGCCCTCCATCCCCTGGCTCGGAAACTTTCCGGTCGCTCGCCTCGCCCCAAATGGATGAACGATCATTTTTTGGAGAAAGAGGGACTTTCCTCTTCACGACCGCAAGCGGACTTGTCCGATGAGGCTTCCGCAAGAAGGTTGTCCGAGGCTCTCAGGAATGCATTGACCGGAAAAGGATTGGCCGCCCTGTTGCGTCATAGTGATCGCAACTCCATGCGGTGGTCGATTGAAAGCAGGGTACCTTTTTTGACCACTGATCTAGCGGAATTTCTTCTCGGGTTGCCGGAGGATTTTCTAGTTTCAGACAAGGGTGAAACCAAAAGTGTTTTCCGATTGGCAATGAAAGGCATTGTTCCGGACACCGTTTTGAATCGACGCGACAAAGTCGGTTTTTCCACTCCCGAAAGACATTGGTTGGCGAGCTTGGGAAAAAAACCACTTTCCTGGATCGAAGGGCTCAAGTCCATACCCTTTGTGAATTTTGATGCTTCCTTGAAGACCTTCGGGGAATCCTTGGACGAAAATCGACCACTTGCCTTTGAAGCGTGGAGACTCATGAACTTGGGCCGTTGGATACAAATTCACGGTCATGCAGCCTGACCGCCTTTTCGCCCAAATTGTCGAAATAGCCTGAATCAAAACTTCGAATGTCCCGAACGGTAACCTATTTTGCCATTCTAGATCCCGAGAAATCACCGGGTGTGGCCAACAAGATAGACCAGACGCTCCATGGTCTTGAGTTACTCGAATACAAGACAAGTAAAGCTTTCACTCCGTTTGCTACTAGAGGTCGGCATTTTGCATTTGCACTGTCCGTCCTAGTCTCCCGAAGCGATCTCTTGGTCATACGAAATACCGTCTTCACAATGTTTCTTTTGTTTCCAGTAATCATCCTCAAACGGTTGACCGGGGCTCGTGTTGTCGTTGATTTACCAATTCCCAACAGAAGTGTTCCGCGTGAGATATGGATGTCAGGACTTTCCTTGCCAGGGAAATTACTTCGTATTGCGGTGATTTACCTCAACTTTCCTTGGAGCCTTTGGTCCGCCAATAGAATACTCCAGTATTCCGAGGAGTCCCCTTGGTTTTCGCTGGGAAATCGGAGCCGGACAAAATTAGTCACAAACGGAATTTCAGTCGACCTGATTCCTCTGCGTAAGGAAGTGCCGTCATGGCCTTCCGATACCCTTGTCCTTGTCGGGGTGGCGGCGTTGGCGCCTTGGCATGGTTTCGATCGAGTCATTCGAGCAATCGCCTTACATCAAAAGAAAGAAAGGGCGGCCAGAGGGGTGCAGGTAAAATTCATGGTGGTAGGTCAAGGCAGGTCCCGCGACGAACTTGATCGCTTGGCTCGTGAACTCGAAGTGGAAGACCTTGTTGACTTCAGGGGAGTGTTGAGGGGATCGGACTTGGACCCGGTCTTCGACGAAGCTCACTTGGCGGTTTCCTCCCTTGGTTTGTTTCGCAACGACTTTGTCACCGCTTCGGTTCTCAAGGCCCGCGAATACACCGCGAGAGGAATTCCATTCGTTCACGCGTCACGCGATCCCGATTTTGAGCCATTGCCTCCTTTTGTGTACGAGGTCGGAAATGAAGAAGCTCCTCTCGACATAGAGGATCTCATCGAGTGGTACACGGAGTTTCGAAAGACAGGCTTTCGAACGCAGGATATCAGGGAATATGCCTCGGAGCGACTCGACTACCTTGAGAAAGTCAGGGATTACTTTGAATAATCGAATGTCTGATTCAGGCAAATGAAGGTACTTCATCTACCAACGACAGTGGGAGGGAATCCCCAAAGATTGTCTCATGCCGAAAGGAAAATCGGACTAGATAGCTCGTCCCTCGCCTTTCACCAAAACTTTTTCCAGTTTTCCGCGGACAAGGTTCTATTTAAACGAAATCAATTCATCAGGAACGAGATCAAGCGATGGTTCTTGATCATAAACGAGCTTAAGAAACATGACGTTGTTCATTACAACTTCGGTCTCTTTGCATCCCCCTTTCGGAAATTTCATTTAACAAACCAGCAACCTGGTTGGAGCAGGAAATTTTATAACTTCTTCTATGGTTATCCATTCGAGGGCGCGGACCTGAAGCTTTTGAAGAGATCTCCCACGGTCATAGCGGTCACTTATCAAGGTGATGATGCCAGACAAGGAGACTATTGCCTAGCCAACTACCCCATCCATCACGCACATGAAGTCGAGGCTGGGTACTATTCAGACTATTCCGACAGCTTGAAGAGAGAAAGAATCGCGAGGTTCGATCGCTATGCCCATTTGATGTACGCATTGAATCCGGACTTGCTCAACGTTCTTCCCCAGAGGTGTCGTTTCTTGCCTTATGCCGCCGTCGACTTGGAAGAATGGGAATTTGTCGGTGTGAGCGAGGCAGAGGATGTCCCGCATTTGATTCATGCCCCCAGCGATCGCTCCATCAAAGGCACCAAATACGTTGAGGGCGCAGTTGAGCGCCTTCGCGCGGAAGGGGTCCGGATTCGTTTCACCTTGGTCGAGGGAATGTCCAATGACGAAGCCAAGAAGATATATCAGGATGCAGACTTGTTGGTGGATCAGCTTTTGGCGGGCTGGTATGGTGGGTTAGCTGTGGAATTAATGGCCCTTGGCAAACCCGTTGTTTGTTACCTTCGCCAGAAAGACCTCGTCCATGTGCCTCGCGAAATGTGCGATGACATGCCGGTCATCGATGCCACGCCGAACTCGATTTACGAGGTGTTGAAGGATTGGCTGACGAATCGAAGGCAAGAACTTCGGCAACGAGGGGTTGAGTCGCGCAAATACGTCGAGAAATGGCATGATCCCCTCAAGATTGCGGCCGGACTCAAGAAGGATTACCAAACAGCGCGCGCTAGAATAGCTTCCGAGGCATGAAGGAAATTTTAATTCTAGGAAATTTCTTCGGTAACAAGAACGACCGTCCAACTAGCCAGGCCGAGGTTCTCCTGGAGGTGCTTTTGGAAAATGGATATAAAGCCAAGGGCTCGTCGAAATATATCTTTCCCCTACCTCGATTCATCGATCAAGTCTGGACCCTCCTTTTCTGCCGATTGAAAAATTACAAGCTGGTCATCATAGAGTTTTATGGCTCGAGGGCCTTTTACCTCCAATTCCTTCATGTTTTTCTGGCCAAGGTCCTTCGATACAAAGTAATTCTCGATTTACATGGAGGATCAATTCCTAAACGTTTCGAGCAATCTCCCTGCTTGTCGCGATATTGCTTCAAGAAAGCGGACCTGATCAAGGCTCCTTCGGGCTACTTGCAGGAATTTGTCGAAAGCAAGGGATTCGAGTGCCTGCTGATTGAAAACATCATAGATTTAAGCCAATACCCTTTCAACGAAAAGAAGCATTTTCGCCCAAGATTACTTTGGATGCGGGCATTTCAGGATGCCTATGACCCGTTTACCGCCCTGAAAGCGTTTCGTTTGTTTCTTGATGAAGTTCCCGATGCTCATCTCACCATGGCAGGCGGCGATTTGGGGCAATTCGAGGCCACCCGCCGATTATCGGTTGAACTAGGACTTGAGGAGCATGTTTCCTTTCCTGGTTACGTCGACCACCGGCAAAAGATGGCGTTGGCTGAGGAGTGTGATGTTTTCCTCTGCAGCAATAAAATCGATAACACTCCCGTCAGCATGATTGAAATGATGGCTTTGGGATTGCTCGTGGTATCGACTAATCCGGGAGGGATTCCTTATTTGGTCGAACATCAAAAGACTGCTTTGCTAAGTGAGACCGGCGATGCCCATGCCCTGGCTGACAACCTGAAACTTGTCATGCAGAACTTATCTTTGGCTTCCCAAATGACCAAGAGAGCCAAGGAAGTCGCCCATCGATTCGATGTCAGTCAAGTCGGGCCCAAGTGGTGCGACACATTGAAAACCCTGCGTGCCACGAGGAGCTGAGAAGATCAAAAAGTCCGCCTACAACTTTTTCGCCGAAACGATGCTTTCCATCGGCGATAAAATCCTCTCAACTGACTTCACCAAGCGATTGGACCAACACCGCGCTTACAGCTTCATGGCCCAGTCGGACTTGCAGGAACTGCAATTAGATAAGCTAGCTGCCGTACTTGATTTCGCTTCCTCCAAATCGCCCTATTACAAGAACTTGAAGATCTCTTCGGATTCTGATCCGGAGGCATGGCTGAAGCGTTTTCCCGTTCTGACGAAACCGATCTTGAGAAAACACTCGGATGCCCTCCTCACCCGCCCGAAAAATGAACTTCTTCTCTATTCGACCAGTGGTTCCAGTGGCATACAAACCGAGGTTTACGTCGACAAGAAGGAGCAGGCTAACTTTCGCGCCATCTTGATTAATTGGTGGGAGTGGACGGGATTTTATTTGGGCAAGCAATTGTTGCAGACAGGAATGACTCCGCAACGTGGTGTAATCAAGAAAGCCAAGGACGTCCTGACAAGGACAACTTACTTGAATGCCTTCGGTTTGCCAGAGGATGAGGTGCTTCCATATTTGCGCCGCATGGAGGGTAGGGAAGCCTGCCATTTGGGTGGATACGCCTCCTCTCTTTATGTCTTGGCAAAAATTGCCAAAAAGCATGATCTCGATGTTCGCTTTGATGCTGCGATTGCTTGGGGAGATCATATGTTTGATCATTACCAGACCGAGATCCAAACAGTCTTTAAAACCAAGGTTTTTGAAAACTATGGAATGAACGAAGGCTTCATGGTAGGCCAAAAAAAAGATTTGGATTCCTTTTACCTATATACGCCAAACGTTTATCTGGAAATCCTCGATGATAACTGGCAAAGCGTCCCCGATGGCGAAATGGGTAAGGTGGTACTGACAAAACTGGATGGGTTCGCCATGCCCCTGATACGTTACTACACGGGCGATCTCGCGATCAAGTTGCCATTGACTGAATATCCTCCCGAGCGATCTCTCGCTTTCCCTCTGTTGAAAAAGGTCGTTGGACGGGACACTGATCTTGTGCGCACTTCCAGTGGCAAGACCTTGATTGTTCATTTCTTCACGGGGATATTTGAATTCTATCCTGAGATAAGGCAGTTTAGGGTTATTCAAAATGAGCTTGGTTCCATTGAAATTGAATATATTCCCACTTTTGAGTTTTCTCCTGAAACTCTGGATAAGATACGAAAGGACATGGGGAAATATTTGGCAGATGAAGAATTATTGGTTTCTTTTCGCTCCGTGGATTCCATTCCGGCAACCAAGTCTGGAAAGCCTCAGATCATACAGTCCAATCTGGATCGAGAGACTGGCTAACCGAATGAAGTTTTCATGAAAGTGGTATCCATCATTGGCGCTAGGCCTCAGTTTGTTAAATCTGCCGTTGTTTCTCGTGCTTTGGCGCAGCGTGAGGCCGTGGAGGAGTTCATCGTCCACACCGGGCAACACTTTGACGAAAAGATGTCACGAGTCTTTTTCAACGAACTCGAGATTCCCGAGCCTGATGCCAACCTTGGCATTTCCGGGGGCGCCCACGGCGCCATGACCGCAGCCATGCTTGTCGGAATAGAGAAGATTCTTTTGCGTGAGCAACCTGACTGGGCCTTGGTCTACGGGGATACTAACTCTACTTTGGCGGGTGCTCTTGCCGCCGCCAAGCTCAATTGCCCATGCGCCCATGTGGAGGCCGGACTTCGTTCCGATAATCGGGCAATGCCCGAGGAGCTCAACCGTATCCTCGCAGATCATGCATCCGACTTGCTTTTCGCCCCTACCGATGAAGCCGTGCGCCGACTTTCAGCCGAGGGGATTATTGGAAGCAAGGTGGTTCAAACGGGAGACGTCATGCTTGATGCGGCAAGGAAATTTGGCCAACTTGCTGACCAGAAGAGCACGGTGCTTGAAGCTCATGGTCTTGATTCTGGTTCTTTTGCCTTGTGCACCTTGCATCGAGCCGAAAACGTTGATGACAGAGCCTGCCTCGAGTCTATTCTTCGCGGCCTCGGGGAAGTTGCCGCTTCCTTGCCTCTTGTTTTCCCCCTGCATCCCAGGACGCGTCTTCGACTTGATGAATTTGGTCTTCTTGAATCCCTTGACCAAGGAATTTGCATAGTGGAGCCTCTCGGCTATCTAGATATTCTGAAACTGGAATCCGAAGCTTCTCTTATTCTTACGGATTCCGGCGGTATGCAGAAGGAGGCTTTTTTTCAGCGGACTCCCTGTGTCACCATCCGTTCGGAAACGGAATGGACGGAACTTTTGCCCGGCGGTCATAATCGTCTGGCTCGGCCCGGAGTCGATTCCATTCCTGAAAAAGCAGGTGAAGCCATGGCTGCTGATCCCGACTGGAACGCTGCTTTTTACGGAGACGGTCAAGCTTCTGAAATCATCGCCCGAGCCTTGGGAGAGGCCAACTGAGTTGAAAATTGCCCTCGTAACCTCCGAGTTTCCTCCTATGAATCAAGCCGCTGCCGCCCGCATCGGACCATGGGCCGATGCCTTGTCTGACCGTGGTCATGAGGTTTTGATACTTACCTCCAAAGAGGCTGGTGGGACGGGTGATTCACGAATTAAGGCCTCTCGCCGCGGTGTTCCGTCCAATCAATCCGGTTTGCTTTCGAGATTTTGGCAGGAGTTTCTTTTGGGACGAGAATTGGTTGCCTCCCTCAAGCGTCTCCCGAACGATCTCGATTGCGTCGTGATCACCTCGCCACCTTTCTTTATGGCCTCTATGTGCTGTCGAGCTGCATTCGAAATGGGGGTACCTTTTGTCTTCGACGTTCGGGATCGCTATCCTGACGTTCTCTTCCAACTCGGTGTCTTGCGACCCGGAGGCATTATTGGCCGGTGCCTTTCGTACTTTGAGCGAAAAATTTATCAAAAGGCACGTCTTGTTACGACCGTCACCAAGTCCTTGCAGGGGCATTTGAGTGAGTTGACTGACGCAGACAAGGTTTTGCACATACCCAACGGTTTTGATGAGTCCTTGTTTTCAACGGATTTGTTGAACACTCCCAAGCGAGAAAAATTCACGGTGGTTTACCATGGCCGATTTAGCCGCTTGCATGACGTGGAAGCTTTGCGGCGCACCACTTTGGAGGTTCAGCTTCGCAAAGCCGAGGTGAGGTTTCTTATTATTGGCCCTATCCCCAATTCCATTAGGGAGAAGGATTGGGGGAACACGGAATTTCATGGTGAAACTCCCAGGAAAGATATTCCCGGACTTCTTGCCCCTTGCCACCTCGGGATAAGCTTGATGAAGACCAACCGGGCGACAACTGTTGCTTTCCCGGCCAAGGTATTCGAATATCTCGGTGCCGGGTTGCCCGTTCTCGCTTCCCCAGAGGGTGAAATGACTCAGATTCTTCAATCCCAAGACGTAGGCATTGTTTTTTCACAACCAGAACCTGTTGCCATGACAGAGGCATTGATTAACTTGGCCAATGATCATCCAACCTATGATCGCTTGTCTGCCAACGTTCGCGCTATTCGTCTTGAAATGGATCGACGCATGTCTGCCACCCGTTTCGTGGAATCTCTGGAAAATCTTTTCTTGAAGAAAGGCGCGAGAGGATCGAATTGATGGAGCGGGGCTCAAATTGGAACTTAGGGAAAGGCACTTGGGTGGCCTTGGATATTTTATTGGCCACATGCTCCGTGTTGTTGGTTACCCTATATTGGATTCCTTTCGAGAACGAGACCTTGCTTTTGATTAGCCTGGAGAGATTGGTTTTTTACGGACTGCTCTATGGCTTGTCCTTTGTGGTGGTTGGCGAGGTCTTGGGATTGCATGAAACCCAACCACGGCGATCCTTGCGCTTTTACCTTGTTGTTTCGATGGTCGTGGCGGCGCTAGCTTGCTTGGCTTTGTTGTTTGTTGTTTACCTCATTGAGTTTCGCTTCGTTGGCCGATTTGCCCTCTTGAAAATCGGAGCTTCTTCCGCCATGTCGGTTGCTTTTTTCAGGTTGACCATTGGAAGCATGGCTTCTCGTAGCCGGCCACGTGTTCTCGCTTTGGTGCCCGAAGTAGTGGAGCGAGATTTGACTGAGCGCGTGGAGGCCGAAGGTATTCCTCTTGCCTTGGAGGATTCGTCATCATTGGAAAAGAAAGGTGGCGTTAAGGCTCTTACGGAATTTTGCCTGTCGGAGGGCGTTGACGAAGTTGTCATGATGCGCAGCGGCGAATTTGACCAGGAAATCAATTTGGTTGAATTGATGGCAGCGGGAACCCGAGTTTCGGATTTGGTCGACTTTTGGGAACGCTACTTTTCACGCGTGCCTCCCGATTACGTCGACGAATCTTGGCTAGCTCGTTTGGACCTGCGTGTCAGGCACCCGATTTTTCATCGAGCCAAACGCTTCCTCGACGTCTTGGTTGCCTTCATAGGCTTGCTTGCTCTTTCTCCGATCCTCTTGCTTGCTGCCTTTGCCATACTCTTGGAAACGGGGTCCCCTGTGTTCTTTTCCCAAAAGAGGGTGGGATTCCTCGGGCGTACATTCACTTTACACAAGTTGCGCACCATGCGCAAGGATGCTGAGGCGGATGGTGCAAAATGGGCAAGCGAAGGTGATCGACGAATCACTCGGGTGGGCAAATTCCTGAGGTTGTCCCGAATTGATGAAATTCCTCAGTTCTGGAATGTCTTGAAAGGTGAAATGTCGATTGTCGGACCTCGTCCTGAAAGACCTGAATTCGTGGAGCAATTAAATGAGGAAATTACACTTTGGCCCTGCCGGCATCTTCTTAAACCGGGGCTCAGCGGTTGGGCCCAGATACGTTTTCGCTACGCCGCCGGTCCCGACGCGTCCAAAGAGAAATTAGCCTATGATCTTTTTTATCTGAAAAACGCTTCCATTCTGTTGGATTTGCAAATCATTTTATCCACCCTCCGATCGGTGGCAAAGGGGAGTCGCTGAAAATCTCTTGAAGATATTAGTTACAGGCGGCGCGGGATACATAGGCAGCCATGCCACGCTTGCTCTACTCGATGCAGGTCACGAGGTGGTTGTTTTAGACAATTTCTCGAATTCTTCACCGGAGTCCTTGAAGAGGGTGGGGGAATTGGCTGGGCGCGAAGCCGTTTTGGTGGAGGGGGACGTTGGTGATCGAGAAGCCTTGACCCAGTTGTTTGATGACCAAGAGCAAATTAGTGCGGTCATGCATTTTGCTGCTTTCAAGGCAGTGGGCGAGTCAACAGAGAAGCCTCTTGCTTATTACAATAACAACGTGGGGGGATCCATTGCCTTGTTGGAGGTGATGGAGGAATTCGAGGTCCGTGACCTGGTCTTCAGTTCCTCTTGTACCGTCTATGGCGAGCCTGAAACTGTTCCGATCAAGGAGGACCACCGTGTTGGCGCAGTTTCAAGTCCCTACGGAAGAACAAAATTCCTCGTCGAGATGATGCTGAAAGATCTCTGCTTGTCTGATCCCCGCTGGAATGCCGCTATTCTGCGCTACTTCAATCCCGTGGGGGCCCATGCGAGCGGACGGCTTGGAGAGAATCCGCTGGGCACCCCCGAAAACCTCATCCCCTTTATCTGTCAGGTTCTTGCCGGGAAACTGGAAAAGCTTTTTGTGTTTGGTGACGATTATCCAACCAGTGACGGAACCTGTATCCGTGACTATCTTCACGTAATGGATTTAGCCGACGCTCACCTCAAGGCCTTGGAAAAGCTTTCGGAGAGGCCGGGTGCATTTTTCGTGAATCTTGGCACTGGTCGTGGCAGCACGGTGCTGGAAGTCGTTAAGGCTTTCGAGGTGGTCACGGGAAAAAAGGTGCCCCGAGAGTTTGCCAATAAACGCCCTGGCGATGTCGTTGAAGCTTGGGCCGATCCCTCTCTTGCCAAGGAACTTCTTGGTTGGAGCACCACTCGTGACCTGAAGGAAATGATATCGGACGCTTGGCGTTGGCAAAGCGAGAACCCGCGAGGCTACGATACTTGATGATGTCTTTTCCAGATGCTTTACAATCCGTGCTTCTCGGGATTTATGCCTCGCGCCTTCAAGGCATTTTTCAAGTCATCGAGGTTTATCTTTGCTCCCAGCGATACGTTGGCGTCTCGGTATCCGTTGCGGTTAAGTTCGATCGCAAAGAGGATGTTCGGGGAAGTGGACTTTACGGATTCCTCTTCATGGGGATGCAATTTCCGAACTTCGATCAAGACACCCTCGGAGTCGAAGAATCCTATGTCGAGAGGAATCCAGGTGTTCTTCATCCAGAAGCTTTGCCGTTCTGGTTTTTCGGAGAGAAACAGCATGCCATGGTCTGCTGCCAAACTCTTGCGATGCATGAGGCCTTTGCCCCTCTCTTCCTGGGAAAGCGCCAATTGAAGCTGGAGCTTGTTGGAATCGAGGCCGATGGGAAACCATTTGTCCGGCCCGAGATCGCTGCTGCTGCCTTTTTCATCCGAAGGACGCGACCTGCACGATGCGGCCAAAGGCAACGGAATCAGCAAGCCAAGGAATTTTCTGCGAGCGATTGAACTGTCTCGAGACATCAAGAAAAAAGAATTTGTTCCATGATTGAATTAAAAAAGGAGAAAGTCGACTGGTGAAGGCCCTGATGGAAAAAATCAAGAAACTTCGCGTTCTCGTTGTGGGTGACGCGATGCTCGATCATTACGTTTGGGGCGATGTTGACCGGGTTTCCCCCGAAGCCCCAGTGCCTGTCGTGAAGGTGGATCATGACTCATATGCGGCCGGAGGCGCGGCCAACGTTGCATTAAACGCCGCTGCTCTGGAGGCAGAGGTCTCTCTGTGTTCTTGGATTGGAAAAGATGATCCAGGGAATCGCTTGATTACTGTATTGGATGAACAGGGGGTCGAGTGCGAGAAGGCATTTGTAAGCGATTCGAAGAAAACGATATGCAAAGCTCGAGTCATGGCGCGCAACCAACAGCTGTGCAGGGTGGACCGCGAATTGTCACCGGAAGCTTATGCGCTCAATTCCGAAAGTGACTTTGATGCCTTTGATGCTCGTTTGGAATTAGCGGATGTCGTGATAATTTCTGATTATGGAAAGGGATTCGTCGATCAATCATTAGTCGAGCGCATTCTTCGCAAGCGTTCTTCCCCTTCCGTTATTGTGGCCTTGGATCCCAAGCCTCGTCGGAGATTGAACCACAAGGGGGTCGATCTTTTGACTCCCAATCGAAGTGAAGCCATTGAACTGGCCCAACTAGACAAAGAAGAGCATTCCTCCTTTCCCTCCGAGTTGATTTGCGCTGCCATACACGAACTTTATGAACCTCGGCATTTGGCCATTACCCTGGGCAGTGAGGGCATGCTGCTGTCCGAGGAGGGACAAGTGGGAGAAACCATTCCCACCGCTGCCCGCGAAGTGTTCGACGTGTCGGGGGCGGGCGACACTGTGATTGCTTCCTTGGCCCTGTCTTTGGCTGCTGGGGCGAGTTTTCGCGATGCGGCTACCCTTGCCAATGCCGCGGCCGGTGTTGTGGTCGGCAAGGTAGGCACTGCGACTACTGATTCCGAGGAAATATTGAGCTATCTGGGAGAGGTATGAATCGCGGTTTGTTTTTGGATCGGGACGGTACCCTAATTCCTGACTATGATTATTTGGATGATCCAGAGCTCATCGAGATTGTCCCTGGTGTTTCAGATGCCCTGCGGAGTGCCTCTGCCCTAGGGTACTCCTTGTTTCTCTTTTCCAATCAGTCAGGTGTGGGTAGGGGTTTCTTCTCCTTGGAGACAGTTCACGCCTGTAACCAAAGAATGCTCGATTTAATGAACCTACCGAAGGATTTCTTCATCGAGATATGCCTCGCCACGGAACATCCCGATGAGGAACCGGTTTATCGAAAGCCATCTCCTCGATTCATTTTGGAAATGGCCGCAAAGCATGATCTTGACTTGAATCTTTCCTATATGGTGGGAGACAAGATGTCTGATCTCGAAACTGCTGCGAACGCCGGTACCGGAGGCGCTTTGGTAAAGACCGGCAAACCCTTCAGCGAGGAAGTTTGCTCCTATGCCAAAGAACGCGGCATGGGAGTTTTCGATGACTTTGTCTCCTTCGTTGATAAACTGAAAGCATTATGAGTGAAGACAAAGAACCTGCTCCTTGGGATATCCTCTCGGACGAGCTCGAGGCGGATTGCCTGATTTTCGACGTCCGCCGATTGCGTTGCCGACATCCCGATGGGCGCGAGGACGATTTCTTTGTTCTCGATACTTCTGATTGGGCCAACGTGGTGGCCCTTACTCCAGCGGACGAATTGATCCTTGTCAGGCAACATCGGTTCGGCTCGGGTGAACTTTCATGGGAGGTGCCCGGAGGAGTAATCGATGCAGGCGAGGATCCGATCGATACGGCCGTCAGGGAACTCAGGGAGGAAACGGGGTACGAGGGAGAGAGCGTGATTCCCCTCGCTTCCTGTCGGCCGAATCCAGCTATTCTGCGCAATCGCTGCCATTTCTTTTTGATCGAAGGAGCCAGATTGACCGGCGATATCTCGTTTGATCCTAACGAGGAGCTGGAGACACGCCTGATTCCTTTGGAAGAGGCATTTGCATGGGTCAAGGATGGTCTTATTCAACATGCCCTCAGCGTGGATGCGATTTTTTATCTTTGGCTGCATCGGCGCGACGCGGACTTGGCTTGAATTTGGCATTGCCCACTAATTCTTCGTCAATTATAACTCTCCCTTTGATTTCGAGGCATTCAACCGATCTCTGATTCAGCATCCCATGAGTTCAGTTCTGCAATTATTACTTGAAGGAGAACGTCTGGAAACTTCCCAGATGGCGGAGATTCTTGGTTTGGAACAAGCCGAGGTGGAGAGCGAATTGACTCGTTTGCAGCATGAGAGAATCCTTTTGGGGTGGCGTCCTGTTTTCAATCCGGCGGAGGTCGAGGACGATCAGGTGCGCGCTGTGATCGAGGTAAAGATCAGCCCGGAGCGCGAGGGCGGCTTTGACCGTCTGTCTCTGAGAATAAGCAGATTCGACGAAGTGGAGTCCTGTTACTTGATGTCCGGAGGATACGACCTTCTTGTTATTGTGGCGGGCAAAAATCTTCGCTCCGTCGCGACCTTTGTTTCCGAGCGTCTTGCCTCGATCGAAGGAGTGCTTTCTACCTCCACGCATTTTTTGCTAAGGGCTTACAAGGAGCAGCGTCACCTTTTGGTGGGCGAAAGCTCCGCAGTTGATCAACCAGCCGTCAGTCCCTGATGAGTGCCACGACTTCAAGATTTGTGGCAAATCACGTCAGGGATTTGCCAAGATCCGGTATTCGCGACTTTTTCGCAGTGGTCTCGGAGATGCCCGAGGCTATATCACTAGGCATTGGCGAGCCCGATTTCATTACCCCTTGGCATGTTCGTGAAGCAGCTATTTTCGCTCTCGAGAAAGGCTGCACCAGTTATACTGACAACCGGGGTCTGCTTCGCCTGCGCAAAGCTATTTCAAAATACGTGGGAAAAACCTTTGGGGTAGACTACCAACCAGAAGAAGAAGTTTTGGTCACGGTCGGGGTCTCCGAGGCTTTGGACATTGCCCTTCGAGCCATTGTGAACCCAGGTGACAAAGTTCTTCATCATCAGCCTTGTTATGTTTCATATGATCCAAGCGTCACCTTGGTTCACGGACAAGCCATAGGTGCTCCCACTTTCGCTGAAAAAGATTTCTCTCTCGATCCCGCCTCCCTTGAGGATGCCTGGGAACCCGGTTGCAAAGCCCTTATCCTGAACTTTCCCACTAACCCCACAGGTGGTATCGCGGACAAGGCTACCTTGGATAGAATTGCTCGCTTCGCGGTGGAAAAGGACCTGCTTGTACTGAGTGACGAAATCTATGCCGAACTCACTTTTGAAGGCGAACATATCAGTATTGCCTCGCTCCCCGGAATGAAGGAAAGGGTGATTTTTCTGCATGGCTTTTCCAAGGCCTTTGCGATGACGGGCTTTCGTATCGGCTATGCTTGCGGCCCGGCTGACTTGATCGAAGCAATGATGAAGGTGCATCAATATGCCATGATGTGTGCTCCGATCCTGAGTCAGGAAGCTGCCGTGGAAGCGCTTCTGCATGGAGAGGAAAGTGTTTCCAGGATGAAGGAACAGTACCTTCGCCGACGTGATTTCATGGTACGCCGCCTCAATGAACTGGGGCTTGCCTGCCATTCTCCGGGAGGCTCTTTTTACGTCTTTCCCAAGGTCAGTGGAACAGGTCTTGATGAAATTGACTTCGCTCATCGATTGCTGCGTGAACACGAGGTTGCCGTTGTTCCCGGATCCGCTTTCGGGCAGGCAGGCAAAGGGCATGTTCGGGCCAGTTTCTCCACCTCCTATGACAAATTGCAGGAAGCGACCGAAAGAATTGCTCGATTCATGGACACTTTTGCAGACTTGCCTTCTTCCTCTTCCAACGCCTCCTGATTTTTCCTATGGGTCCTGTTCCCAGCATTGCCATCGTGGGCCGTCCCAACGTCGGGAAAAGCCGTCTCTTCAACCGGTTGGCCGGGCGACGCATATCGATTGTCCATGACCGCCCCGGGGTAACTCGCGACGTCGTGACCGCCGAGTCTTCTGACGGTTACGTCCTGATGGATACTGGTGGCCTCGGTCTGCGGGAGAGTATGACTCCCGTTGAAATCCAGGATGCCACCGAAACCCAAGTAGCTTTCGCCATAGAGGCTGCCGACCTCATTCTTTTTGTTTGCGATGGCCGGGACGGCCTCGCCCCCTTGGATGAAATGGTGGCTGAAAAGTTGCGCCGCTTGGGGAAAACACCGCTCTTGGTAGTCAACAAGATCGATTTCCCCAACCAAGTCGGGCTTGCCGACGAATTTGCCAAACTAGGCTTCGATGATTTCCACCGAGTCTCTGCGGAGCATGCTTTTGGGGTGGATGGCTTGGTCGAAGAAATTCGTAAGCGACTCGGTCCGGTGTCCAAAGAGGCTCCGTCCACGAAAGATCGAGCCATTCACATCGCCTTTGTGGGACGACCCAATGTGGGAAAGTCCTCTCTCTGCAATCGTTTGCTTGATGCCGAACGCCTCATCGTAAGCGAATTGCCCGGGACGACTCGTGAAACCACCACAAGAGAACTTGATTACAAGACTAATGATGGCGAATCCTGGCGTTTCCGCCTCTTCGATACCGCGGGCTTGCGTCGAAGAAAAAAAATCGCCGACTCACTTGAGTATTTCTCTTCTCTCCGGACAGATGAAGCAATTACGCAAACAGACGTCGCTCTTTTGGTTCTCGATGCTCGCGAAGGAGTTTCCAGGCAAGACAAGATTATGGCTGGCCGCATTGTCGATGCAGGGAAGGCTCTTGTTGTAGTGGTCAACAAATGGGACGTCGCGATCGATGGATTTCGTCGGGATCCTTTGAGTGGCTTTAGGGATGAGGACCATTTTCGAGCCGAGTACGAGAAGGCGGCTCGGAAGGAATTATTTGTGCTTCCTCGTTTCCCCATGCTCTTTGTTTCGGCCAAGACAGGGTTATCCATTGAAGAGATGCTTTCCGCAGTTCGCCGAGTGGATCAAGGCCTCGACCGTTTCCTTCCCACCCCGGACCTTAATCGTACCATCATCAGCATGATGGAGAGTCGTCCGCCGGCTGCCCGCAAAGGCAAGCGATTCAAGATTTTCTATGCGGTGCAAACAAGTACCCGCCCTTTTACCATACGCTTGTTTTGTAACCGAGCCGACCGGTTGGAGGACGTTTATCAACGCTATCTGACCAACGGCTTGACTACCCGTTTCGACCTCCTTGGCGCCCCTTTGCGCTTCACTTTGACCGGAAAAGAAGCTCGCTACACAAAGAAGAACTAACCTCCAGAACATCCCTTTTTTTTCGTTGGGTCGGTCGTTTTCTTGAACGCCGGCCTTTTTTCGTGTCTAAAGAGTAGTACTGTATGGGAGAAAAGAAGCGAATCATCTTCATGGGATCGGATGCCATTGCGTTACCGACGTTGTCTTTACTTGCTCAGGAGAAGCAGGTCGAACTGGTTGCTGTCTTTACGCAACCGGATCGTCCCTCCGGGCGGGGCAAGCGGTTGCGAGCCAACCCTATCAAGGAATGGTCAGTCTTGAACGGAACGCAGGTCCGCGAACCGGAACGCCCAGGAAAACCTGATGCCCAATGGCTTTCGGAGCAACGGGTGGATATTGTAATCGTCATGGCATATGGGCACATTTTGTCGTCAGCGCTCCTGCAAGCCGCCGGTGGGCGATTTTACAATTTACATGCTTCGTTGTTGCCTGCCTACCGAGGTGCTTCACCTGTTGAAACGGCTCTTGCCGAGGGAGAGTCAAACACCGGTGTCAGCTTGATGCGCCTTGTGCAAAAAATGGATGCAGGCCCTCTGGTGGATCAAGAGTTGGTGGCTATCGATCCCGATGATGGCGGTCCTTCCCTGCGCCAGAAACTTGCCACTGCATGCTTGCCTTTGCTGTCGCGCAACTTCCCCGATTTGTTGAGCGGGGAAGTTCGGGAGGAACCACAAGACGATCAATCAGCAACTTATTGCCGGCTTCTGCGCAAAGATGATGGAAGGCTCGATTTCTCCAAGTCCGCACACCTTCTGGCTCGTCGGGTTGCTGCTTTTCGTTCTTGGCCCGGATGTTTCATTGAGTTTGGTGATTTACGGATTAAGGTGGGCTTCGCGCGCCCTAATTCTCAACCTGTCGATGCCTCTCCGGGCACTGTCCTCGGCGAACGGAACGGTGCTTTGTCCGTGGCCACCGGGGATGGTTCTCTCGAGTTACTGGAGCTTCAGCGTCCAGGGGGTAAAATGTTGGCTGCGCCAGATTTCTTGAGAGGATTTCCCGCCTTGCTCGACGCCTGCATGGAGATTTTTCCGGCCACTCCCTTGGTTAGGAAAAAACTAGGTTTCTCCACGAAAAACGAAAAGACTGATTGATTTTTCTCACATTGCGCATACCAATCTAGCAACGAAGCTACATATATAATTTACCTAAGGGGAGGTGAACATGATGGGAAGAATGCCAATCCGCTTCGGCGGTTGCTTGATTTTGTTGACGTCGCTCGGATCGTTGCCTGCATCGATTTGCGCTCAGGCTAACGTTCGTTTGGCCAATTTGACCCAAGACGTTGAATTGCTCAGTCGCCAAGTGGCCATCCTGCGCTCGGAAGTAGAGGCTTTGCGCCGGGAAAACGCTCAACTCAAAGCAACCTCTTCCTCCAACTTGGTGACAAGGGATAACTTGCGTTCCTTGGGTGAGATCATGGACAACAAGTTTTCTACCTTCCGCAGCGAGATCACTAGTTCCAATGCGACTCACAAGAAGGATCTCTTGAAGGAGGTAAATGCCAAGCTCACCGCCCTCGCAAAACAAACCAAACAACAGTTCGACACCATGGCAAAGGCTCCGCCCGCTGCGCCTGCTGCCGCCCAAGTGAATTACCCGAATGATGGTACGGTCTATACCGTCAAGGGTGGTGACACCTTGAGTGCCATTGCCAGAAAACACGGGTCCAGGGTTTCTTGGATCAAGGCAGCCAACAATATTGTAAAGGACACCAGTTTGCAGGTGGGTCGGGCAGTTTTTATTCCCCAAAACAATTGAATCTTTAGTCATGGCGAAAAAGGCAATGGGTCTGGGACGTGGCTTGGGAGGCTTGATTTCGTCGGGTGTGGCGGGCAAGGCTGCCCCAAAAACCAAAAAGGAAAAGTCCAAGGCTCAATCCAAGGCGAAGGCAACCCGTTCCAACGCAAAGCCCAAGCCTTCGTCTGGAACTGGTGGGGAAACCTTGATCGAAGTCCCGATCAATCAGGTGAAGCCCAATCGATATCAACCGCGTAAACGGATCAATGCAGACCAAATCAAGGAATTGGCTGCTAGTATTAAGGCAGAGGGGCTGATTCAGCCGATTACAGCGCGTTCCTCCAAGGAAGGCTATGAGATCATAGCAGGAGAAAGACGTTGGCGAGCCTATCGCCAACTCGGACGAAAAACTATTACCGTGAGAGTTCTTGAGGTGGGTGATGCTTCATCCGCTTCTCTATCCTTGATCGAGAATTTGCAACGGGAGGGTTTGGATCCGATCGAGGAAGCCTTGGGCTGCTCTGTCTTGATTCAAGATTTCGAGCTCACCCAAGCTCAAGTGGCCGAGCGTCTTGGCAAAAGTCGTGTTTACGTAACCAATGCTTTGCGCTTGTTGCAACTGGATGAGCAAATACAGCAATTTCTTTCGGATGAACGCCTTTCTGTAGGTCATGCCAAGGTTTTGCTTGGCGTTGAGGATGATTCTGCCCGATTGCAGTTGGCCAAGAAGATTGTTGGTAATGAATTGAGCGTAAGGCAAGCCGAGGACGAGGTGGCCGCGGTCAAGACAAAGGGCAAGGGAAGAACCGGTAGCCCCGCCGCTCGTGAAAACGCAAAGGCAGCCAGGCATATGGCGATGCAATTATCTGATTTGCTTAAGACTAAGGTCAGTGTTTCATCCAATGGCGAAGGCAAAGGGCGAATCACTATTGAGTACGGAAGTTCGGGGGAACTCGCTACCTTGGGATCAAAGTTCGGTCTCTAGATTCTCCCGTCTCCCTTGATATGACTTCTTCGTGAAAGGGGGGTTGCGTTTTTCGCCGAAATCTCTTTTTTCTTTGTCCTTTGGATTTTTATAAACGGTTATGACCGCTTTCCTTACGATTGTATTGGTTCTCTTGAGCCTTTTTCTTGTTCTCCTCATCCTCTTGCAAAGAACTTCGGGGGGGATGGGCTCTGCCTTGGGCGGAGGTGCCGCTGATCAAGTCTTTGGCGGTGGATCAGCCGCAGTCTTGACGAAATGGACTGTTTGGGGAGTGCTGCTGTTTTTCCTGCTTTCCTTTGCCCTTTACTTGAAAAATCAACACAATGCGGGAGCACCAGAACCCGTGGCACCCAATCCGACGGTCGCCCCCAAGGCTCCATCGTCCACTGGTAACGCCACCGGCCCGACACCTAATTTGCAGATTCCTCCAGCAAATCCAGGATCCCCGCCACTATCACCGCCCGAGTTGGAAGCCAATGCCTCCGTTCAACCGGACAGCAATGCCACTCCTCCGAACGGTCCTGTAACGCCAAGCCCTTAAGGTGGCGAGTAACTGGCGAAGCCGAACTGCGCCGGTTTGCCTTATGGGCGAACAGCCTAGGCTTTCGCTAGTTTACCTGCTTTTCCTCTCTTCCTTGAGCGTTGTCTTCTTTGGGACGCAGGCAGTTGCAGCTACTCCGGTGCCGGCTAGAGGCATCGACCGCAAGGCCCTTACCGCGGACAAGGCTTCCGAGAGATGGGAAAAATTTCGTGATCAGTTTCGTGGGCAATTGCCGGTCACTGACAATTTGCCGGGCTTTGCTTTCAAGGCTCGTTTGGAGAAATTTCCGAGGCGGGGAGAAGTGATTACTCGAAAAGGTTTTCTTTATGGTCTTTGGTCGGACCAAGGTCTTCTGCGCATGGACTTCCCTTCGAAAAATGGCGAAAAATCTGCCTCTGTGGTATTTCGCAACGGGACCAGTCCCGAAGCATGGCGTCTCGCGTCAGGAGACAAGGAAGCTCAAAAAATGGAAGCCGTTGAATTTTTCGACCCTCTTGCCATTGGTATCGATTATTCGGGGTTCGATGCGCTTATGCCTTTTATCCACTGGGACAACGTCTCCTACGTTGGCTCAGGTAGAGTCATTGGCCGAGTGTCGCATTTGTTTTCCTGCTTACCCCCGAAGGAGATGCTGGAGATTAAACCCGACATACGATCTGTTCGAGTGGCCGTGGATGATGCGTACAATGCCCTTCTGCGAGTAGAGATTTTTGGCCGGCGGGGAGTGGTTGATCGGAAATTTTCGGTCATCGGATTCAAGAAAGTCCGGGACGTTTGGATCGTGAAGACAATCGACCTTCTGGATACGCGTTCACGGGAAAAGACTCGTTTGCGCATCGAAGCTGCTGCGGTCGATCTTTCCTTGGGTCCGGAAATATTTCGCAAAGAAAATCTCGACCGCTTGCCGGATGTGCCAGAAAAATCTTTTGTTTTCTTCGATTGATTTTTCCCCACAAAGGTTTTCAACCAATTTTCACTAACTCCATATAAGTCATGTCTACTGAAAATAGAATTCTGTCAGCAGTTGCAGCTAATGTTTCGCCATCTCCAACATTGGCGGTGGACTCGAAGGCCAAGGCGCTCAAAGCCGCTGGAGAGGACGTTTGTGGATTTGGATCAGGGGAACCTGATTTCGATACCCCCGAGTTCATTAAGGAAGCTTGTGCCAAGGCTTTGGCCGAAGGTCAGACCAAATATATTCCTGCGGCAGGTTTGCCCGCCTTGCGAGAGGCTCTTGCTTCCAAGTATGTTTCGGAGAATGGCATAACAGGGCTTGAGCCTGTCAACGTTGTGGTGAGTCCGGGTGGCAAGTATTCTTGCTTCCTTGCCATCCAGGCAACTTGTGGTCCGGGAGACGAAGTCATAATACCTGCTCCTTACTGGGTAAGTTACCCGGAGATGGCGAAGTTGGCTGGAGCCGAACCGAAGGTTATTTTCGCAGGCGACGAGCAAGGATTTAAAATCACTGCAGGCCAGCTTAGGGAAGCCATTACTGATCGATCCAGAATGCTCATTCTCAATAGCCCCTCCAATCCTACTGGAGCTATCTACGATCGCGAGGAGATGGAGGCCATCATGGAAGTGGTTCTCGAGCACGGACTCTACGTGATGTCAGACGAAATCTACGAGTATCTTCTCTATGATGACGTTACGCACCACAGTCCCGCTTCCTTTTCCGCAGAGGCAGCCGACAAAGTCATCACTGTAGCTGGCTTCAGCAAAACCTATTCAATGACTGGGTGGCGCTTGGGTACCTTGGTGGCTTCTGCGCCGGTGGCCAAGGCCGTTGCAAGCATTCAGAGCCAAACCACCTCCAATGCAACGACTTTTGCCCAGTACGGAGCTTTGGCTGCCCTCGAGCGATCGGACGATGCCATGGCGGCTGTAGCTGAAATGTTAACCCACTTTGATCGCCGGCGTCTTTTCCTGTTGGATTCACTTAACGCCATTGATGGGGTTTCATGTCCACGTGCCCAAGGAGCCTTTTATCTATTTCCTAACGTTTCTTCTTTCGGCATAGGAACGGATGATCTCGCTGACAGGTTGCTTGACGATCACAAGGTTGCAGTTGTGCCTGGCAGTGGTTTTGGGGCGGAGGGATACATACGTCTGAGTTATGCCACTTCCGACGAGGTGATTGAGAAGGGCGTTGCCCGCTTTCAGGAATTTTGCGCTAATCTTTGATTCAATTTCCACTTTCTTTTGTGAGTTGCGAATAAAACTCACTCCTCCCGAAGTTGAATAAGCCCGAATGGAGCATGGACTGATGGCATAGTGTCTGCCATCTAATACCTCAAAGCCCCAGTGCAGTCTTGGCTTCAGGGTTCTTGGCGAGCGCGGCTTCTAACTCCTCCAGATCGAAATCCGCCACTACGAAATCCCCGTGCTTCAGGGTAGGCGTTTTGGTTTGGCCGCTGGTCGCTACCAGTTCGTCCATTCTCTGCCCATCAGCTCGCACGTCAATGATATCAAGTTTTACCTGCTTGCTCTCGAAATAGGCCAAGGCGTCAATACACCATGGGCATCCCGTCTTGACGAAAAGTATGGTTTTTTTCATTTTTTCGTTTTGTCCCAATCCCTTGTTTGAAGAGCGTGTCGATTGCTTCCGATGTCGTTTTCAGATTGTTTTCCACGAGCAAGCTTTTGGACTTTTAATTCAATTGATCTTATTTTCTTATTTCTTCCAATCGCAAGGCAATACAACCGACGTTTTTTTTGTTATTCAAATTTGGTTCGGATGCCTTTTGGTTTTCATGGTTGAGCCTTTGGCTGTAACAGGCAGTTTGCAACAAGATGAAAAAGGCTAAGCAAAGGGATGACTGCATAGTCATTAAAGGTGCCCAAGAGAATAACTTGCGTAATATCACCGTAAGGATTCCTCGTGGTCAACTGGTAGGGGTTACCGGGGTAAGTGGTTCCGGGAAATCTTCACTTGCCTTTGACGTGCTCTATGCGGAGGGCCATCGCAAATACGTCGAGAGTTTGTCAGCCAAGGCAAGACAGGCATTGGCTCAAGTTCGCCGTCCGAACGTAGATTACGTCGAAGGCTTGTCCCCTGTCATTGCCATAGAGCAAAGAACTACTGCGGGAGCTAACCTCCGCAGTACCTTGGCTTCCGCGACTGAGATTTCTGATTACGCCAGCCTGCTCTGGTCGGTTACGGGAAATATCCATTGCCCCGTTGACGGTGGCACCGTGACGCGCCGTTCCATCGATGATATCATTGCCCGTATATTGTCTGAGTTGGAAGGAAGGCGCTTCATGGTCTTGGCCCCGGTCCTTAATGCAAAACCTTCGGTTGTTCGTGAAGAACTCGAACTTTTCGCTTCCAGGGGTTTTCAGCGAGTTAGGATTTATAATGAAATCCACCGTTTGGATGATCGAGATTTCGTCAAGCGGGGACAAGACGAGGTAAGCGTTGACTTGGTGATCGACCGCTTAATTGCCGAAGAAGCTCAGCGAAGTCGCTTGGCCGATGCACTTGAGCAAGCCTTTCGCGAGGGTGACGATTTTGCTGTCATACTGTCCCCTGCGACCAAGGAAGATGCATCCAAGGAATTCACCGTAAGCAATAGCTTGGCCTGCGAAACCTGTGGAACGACTTATCCAAAGGTAAAGCCCCGACTCTTTTCCTGGAATCATCCTGACGGTGCTTGCGAGGAATGCGGAGGTCTTGGGCAAACCTTGAAATTTCACGAGGCATTGATAACTCCAGACCTCACCAAATCGGTCCGCAGAGGTGCCATAAAACCTTGGCGAGTGGGTTCGCGGAGCATGATTATCAGGCGGAACGCTATCTTGCGTCAGCTTGCCGAGCAGGTGCCATTTGATATAAATCTCCCATGGCAAGAACTTGATCCAAAGATTCGGCGCCTCATTCTTCACGGAGATGCTCGCCGAAAGTTCTTCTTCAAGCTTGGCAGAGGGCGCAAGCCGCCCGTGAAAATGGTTTTTGGTGGTGTCATTGCTGACTTGGATCGCATTTTTCGCATTACCACGAGTGAAGGGCTTCGCGCCAAGTTGATGGCTTTTCAGGTGGCTTCCGGTTGTCGTTCCTGTAAGGGAAGTCGCTTGTCGTCCTACGCCCGAGGAATAACCGTTAGCGGGTTGTCATATTCCGATTTTCTTAGCATGTCGGCCGAGAAGGGGTTGCAGTTCGTCCGCAAGGAAGTGATTGAGCGAGAAGGTTTCGAGGCCGTGGACGATGCCGTTGCAGGCTTGGAGCAGCGCTTGCGTTTCTTGAATGAGGTTGGACTGGGGTATCTTGGCTTGGATCGACCTTTTGGTAGCTTGAGTGGAGGTGAATCCCAGAGAACTCGTTTGGCCACGCAGTTGGGCATGGGTTTGGTAGGTGTGCTCTATATCTTGGATGAGCCTAGCATTGGCTTGCATCCGAGTGATAACCGGCGCCTTTTGGATACTTTGCTGAGTCTCCGTGATCACGGTAATTCCGTGGTGGTGGTTGAGCATGACCCTGAGACTTTGTTGTCTTGTGACCACTTGCTTGAGATCGGACCTGGTGCAGGTGCAGAAGGCGGACTCCTCACTTTTTCCGGTACTGTCGAGGAATGTCTCGTTTCCAAGGAGAGCCGCACGGGACCATTTCTTGGGGGAGAGCAACAGATTGAGAAAGAGGTCAAGACCTTGCGACCAGATGGCAGGGAGATTCGAGTGTTGGGTGCGGCGGAGAATAACTTGCAAAAAGTAGAGGCTAGTTTTCCCGTGGGATTGCTTACTGTCGTTTGCGGAGTCTCAGGTTCAGGTAAGAGTACCTTGGTCAATGACATCTTGGCCCGGTCGGCTGCCTTCAAGTTGAATCGCGCCAAGGAAGTTCCCGGCAAGCATGCAGGCATCGAGGGACTTGAACATTTCAAGAAAGTGGCTCGAGTCGACCAGTCACCTGTTGGACGCAGTCCACGGTCCAATCCCGCCACTTACGTAAAACTCTTTGACGCCATGCGTCGTCTTTATTCTCAACTTCCCTTGTCCCGAGTGCGTGGCTACAAGCCAGGCCGTTTCAGTTTCAATTCCCCTGGTGGGCGTTGCGAGCGTTGCAAGGGCGATGGTATGATCCGCCTCGACATGCAGTTTCTCGCCGATGTTTTCGTAGAGTGCGAAAGTTGCGGTGGCCGCCGATTTAATCGTGAAACACTTGATGTTCGATTCAAGGGATACAACATTGCGGAAACCCTTGATATGCGGGTGACCGAAGCCAAGGAAGTTTTCCGCAACCATCGCTCGATTCTAGGCAAGCTCGAGGTGTTGGACGAAGTGGGCTTGGGATACCTCAAGCTCGGACAACCTTCCAATACCTTGTCCGGAGGTGAAGCTCAACGACTCAAGCTTTCGCTGGAGCTATCCAAGCGTCAACAGGGGCTTAGCTTGTATTTGCTGGATGAACCGACCACTGGCTTGCATTGGGTGGATGCTCAGCGTTTACTGGACTTGTTGTTCCGTTTGAGGGACGCTGGAAACACCGTAATCGTGATCGAGCACAACTTGGATTTCATTAGATGCGCTGACTGGGTGATGGAGCTAGGACCCGGTGGCGGTTCTTCTGGCGGACGTATCATACATCAGGGGTCTGTGGATGATTTGCTTCAAAATAAATCTTCTGCCACAGGGTCTTGTTTGGCGGAAAAGGAAACCAACTTCTCATGAGCGAAAAACCTGATAAAGCAACGGAAGCATCTGGCTTGCGCTCATGGGCTCCCCGACTGCTTGCCTTCGGTTTGCTGTTCTTGGCCCTGGTTCCATTGTTCGGGGTGTTTCGTCCTCTTTTTGGATTTCTCTTGCTAGCAATTTCCTTGGCCATTCTGACCTCACCGATTTTATTTTCGCCTTTGAATGCCTTGACTTCACGCAAGTTCCCGAAATGGGATACCTCTGCTCGCCGCGCCTGTTGTGGAATCGGAGCTACTTGCCTCTTGGTTGTCTTGGCTGTGACCCCAATTTTCCCTTTGCTTTATGCTAGCTCGGGATCCGTTTCGGAGATGCTGGTCGGTGTGGCCCTGGGGGACGAGGCATGGCGGAAAATCTTCCTTGATCGCATCTCCGTCCAGATAGCCGAGCTCAAGGAGTTGTATCCCCGTTTGCCTATCGAGGAGGATCGTGTTCGTGCCTTCGTGAACGAATTGTTGGGTGATGCTCGGGAGTTTTCCGGATCCTTTCTTGGTTATTTATTTAGAGGAGCGAGTGGATTTCTTGCCGAACTGGTTCTATCCCTCATGGCTCTTTCTTTTCTCTACGTACATGGGACCGAGCTCACTCGTACTTTGCTGGAACGGGCGGGTTTCGCCAAGCGTGAGGTAAGTCGTTTGGCCCGCTTGCATCGACGAACTGTCTTGCGGTTGTGGTGGGACACTGTGATGACAGCTGTTGTTCGGGGCTTGTGCCTCGGTGGAGCGGCTTGGATCTTCGGTGGATTCCCCTTTTTCCTGGTTGTATTGGCGGGTGCCTTTGCCGGATTGGTTCCGGTCGTTGGAGCGGCCATGGTATGGTTCCCTCTGGCGTCTATCGCTTGGTCACGAGGAGATATTTATCAAGCTGTCATTTTGGCAGTTGTTTGCATCGTCCTCAATTCCCTGGTGAGTATCGGCAAGAGTCGTTTGGGAGCCAAGCTTCATGAGCAGGGCGCTTGGACTAGTTTTTTGCTTTTCCTAAGCATCATTGGTGGTGTGCTTGCTCATGGAGCAGCGGGATTCGTGATTGGCCCAGCCGCAATTATCGCGGTTTCCGCCATTGGCCGCTTTTTGCTTGTCCCGGTTGACGACGAGTCACACCCCGGGAAATCTTAGCTTCACTCGCTATCGTAAATCTGAACGCGTTCCCAGAGATGACCGCATTCCTCGACAAACTTGAGGTGTATTGGATCCACTTGGTATTCGTCATGGGCGTTTACGTCCTGTAAAACCACAGTTAGCCCTAGATCATAGCTTCGATCGATTATGGGTCTTGGCTCGGTGCCGGCAGGGTCACCGATGAAGGTATGTATGCTTGACTGAATTTCAGCCAGTGTTTCGACGCCGGCACGAAATTGTGCCTTCTCCTCTTCAGTTAGACCTTCCTTAAGCCAAAAATATACGTTGTGAACTAGCATGATATTTAATGATTGTTAATGGGAAAGCCAACGAGCTAGGCAAAACTTCCCTTTTTGGCAAACCGCAAGTCAATCCTTGTGTCTATCGACTTTTTCAGGGAGCAGTGAGGGCCCTCCCATTGTCGGAAGAATCGAGTTTCTCCAAAAAGGGCACGGCGCTAGCCGCCCAAGTCTCGGCATTGGGATAACTGGCGGCGGATTCCCCGAAGCAACTGCGAAGCATGTCAGTATCTATGATTCCTGGATTCAGGGCGATAACTGCAATTCCCGCTGGTACTTCTTGGGCAACGGCTTGGCTAAGACCTTCAATCGCCCACTTCGAGGCGCAATATGGAGCTACCTCAGGAGAAGTCGAACGCCCCCATCCCGAACTGAAATTCACCACTACGCCACGCCCACGCTCTTCCATTGCTGGCATAAAGTGTCGCATGAAAGAGATCACTCCTTTGACGTTTACGTCGATAACGTGGGAAACCTCCTCTTCCGAAAGTTCGGTCAGAGGAGCGTTTCTATTTATCACTCCTGCATTGTTCAGCAATAGATCGATCGGACCAACTTCATTCAAAGTCTCCTCGGCGAACCTCCTGACCTCATCCTCATACCTGACGTCAACTGATTGAAAGAAGTGAGGTGAAGACAGTTCCTTTCTCAAATCCGCCAAGTGCTCTTTTGACCGACTGCATCCCGCCACCGTCCAACCACGATTAGCTAGGATGCGGCTCATGGCTCGCCCCAGACCCCGAGCGCAACCCGTTACGCAAGCAATCCGATTCTCTTCGGGTACAGCGATCATTTTATCGATCCAATTTCCTTACATTGATCTTCGGGGAGGTGGTGGGAGATACTGGATTCGAACCAGTGACCTCATGCGTGTCATGCATGCGCTCTAACCAACTGAGCTAATCCCCCTTGGAATCAAGACACATTTCCCTAGCGCATTCCGGGTGCACGTCAACCTGTCTTCACTAAGATAAATCGTTTCCTCTTATCTTTACAAACGGCGCTTCTATTGGTTTAGATTGTTCGACTTATGAAAAAAGCACTGGTTACTGGAATCACGGGACAGGATGGATCGTACTTGGCTGAGCTACTTTTGGAGAAAGGCTACGAGGTGCATGGGATCATCAGGAGAGCCTCTACCTTTAACACCAGTAGGCTTGATCATCTCTACAAGGATCCCTTGGTGGACGATACCAAACTTTTTCTTCACTATGGTGATTTGGCTGACTCGGTGCATCTGGTCAAGTTGCTCTATGACCTGCAGCCTGATGAAATCTATAATCTGGGTGCTCAGAGTCATGTCAGGGTGTCGTTCGACGTACCTGAATACACCAGTGACGTCACTGCCTTGGGCGCAACCCGCATTCTGGAATCTCTGAGGGAAGCCGGATTGGTCAACAAGGCACGCTACTATCAGGCTTCGTCCTCGGAGATGTTTGGTAAAGTGCAATCTGTCCCGCAAACGGAGACTACTCCCTTTTGGCCCCGATCTCCCTATGGATGCGCCAAGGTATACGCCCATTGGCTAACCATCAACTTCCGCGAGTCCTATGGATTGCATGCAAGCAGTGGTATCCTTTTCAATCACGAATCTCCCCGTCGCGGTGAAACCTTTGTAACTCGAAAAATTACTCGGGCCGCCACGCGCATAAAACTTGGTCTCCAGAAAAAACTTATTCTCGGGAACTTGGACGCCAAGCGTGACTGGGGATACGCCAAGGAATACGTCGAGGCGATGTGGATGATGTTGCAACAAGATGAACCGGACGACTATGTCATTGCCACCAACGAAACCCATTCTGTGAAGGAATTTCTTGAGGAAGTTTTCTCTTATCTGGACATGGATTGGAAGGAATTTGTTGGCTTCGACCAGAAATACGAACGCCCGGCGGAAGTGGACTTGCTTATCGGTGATGCTTCCAAGGCCAAGAAGGAGTTGGGCTGGGAACCGAAAGTAACCTTTGCCGAACTGGCTCATATCATGACCGATGCCGACATGAAGATAGCGGAACGGGAGCTTGTTCTCAAACAGGCCACTGAAGCTTAGTTTTATCAAGATGAGCCAACGCATCTACGTGGCAGGTCATCAGGGCATGGTGGGCTCTTCTGTTTTACGTAACCTCCAGTTTAGCAAGGAGGTTGAGATCATTACTCGATCCCGGGCCGAGCTCGACCTTTGCGAGGGTTCGGCGGTAGATCAATTTTTTGCCAGTGAGAAACCGGACGTTGTGATCATGGCAGCTGCTCGGGTGGGCGGCATTCATGCCAATGACACTTACTCCGCAGAGTTCATTTACGAAAACTTGGCTATTTCCATGAACGTCACTCATGCCGCTTGGCGTCACGGGTGTTCGAGATTACTGAATCTGGGGAGTTCTTGTATTTATCCACGCGAAGCTACCCAGCCAATGAGTGAAAAAGCTTTGCTTAGTGGTTCGTTGGAGCCAACCAACGAAGCCTATGCAGTAGCCAAGATCGCTGCCCTCAAGCTGTGCAGTCATTATCGGAAGCAGTATGACGTTCTTTTTCACTCGGCTATGCCTACCAATCTATATGGCACCGGGGATAATTACCATTCGGAAAACTCTCATGTTTTGCCCGCCTTGCTTCGGCGAATGCACGAAGCGAAGCAGCAAAATGATTCCGAGGTAGTCATTTGGGGCACTGGTAATCCCATGCGCGAATTCATGCACGTGGATGATCTTGCTTCCGCCTGCTTGCATTTACTGAAACTGGAAGATCCTCCCGATTGGGTAAACGTTGGGTCGGGAATGGAGGTCAGTATTCGCGAGTTGGCCGAAAAAATAAAGCATACCTTGGGGTATGAGGGGGAACTGATCTTTGATTCAACCAAACCTGACGGATCTCCTCGCAAACTAATGGATAGTTCCTTGCTCCGTTCGACGGGATGGGAGGCACAGATTTCCCTCGATGAGGGTTTACTTGCTACCTATGCTGATTTTCAGCGAGAATTGGCAAAAGGCACCCTTCGGAATTAGGGTTCCTTGGTCATTTCATTCCCCGAACTGTTTCTTGAATTCCCGGAAGGAGTCGGTGGTTTCCCTTAGTTCGCTGCGAAGGGCATCGATTTCCTCACGCATCCTTTCGATCTGTTGCGAAATATCTTCCACTTGGCTCACTTTGCGGTCGGGTGCCGGTACATATACCATGCCTGCCGTCTCCTCGATTTCCGGTGGGTCTGTCAGTAAATGATAGTATCGAATTTCTTTTTGCCCTGTTGCTGGTTCGAGTGCCTCGGTCAACGGGACTTCTCGCTGTCTCATTGCGGTGAGTGTTTCTTCGACGTCTTCCAAGTCCGCAAATGGATGCATGCGTTCGACTCTTGTACGCAATTCTCCGATGGTTTGGGGACCGCGCAACATAAGAACAATTAACAGAGCCGTTTGGCCTTTATCTAAATTCAGGGTTTCTGGAATCCTATGCTCAAATCGAGGTATCCGTGAACTGGCCAAGTCCACTCGCATGACGAGTTTTTTGTATCTCAGTGAGTCTAGTGCCTCTTGTACTTCCTCGTCCACCAGTTCCGTTCTGGGGTACCGACTTGTCTTTTGATTGCAAGCATTGGTCAGAGCATTGAGAGAGATCGGATAGTTTTCCGGTGTAATGATGGCTTTTTCAGCCAGAGATCCCAATACGCGGGTTTCCTCGAAATTGAGGTAGGGAGAATCCTCTTGGAGGTTTTCTTCCACGGGGGACTTTAATTTGCAATGCCCCGGTCCCGGGTTTGCTTCCTTAGGCTACTTCTACAACGTTCACCTTGCGGTGAGGTTTGTCGAATTCCACTTGGCCTTCGGTAAGGGCGAAGAGGGTGAAATCTCGACCCATACCCACGTTGTCACCAGGGTGATAGCGCGTGCCTCTTTGCCTTAAAATGATGTTGCCCGCTATGACGGATTGCCCGCCGAATTTCTTTACGCCCAAGCGCTTGCTGTTGCTGTCACGCCCGTTCTTGGAAGTTCCTTGTCCCTTCTTGTGAGCCATTTTCTCGTTCTCCGGTTACTTTGTTTCTATGGACTCGATTTCAATTACGGAAACACGTTGTCGATGTCCCTTGCGACGCTTGTATCCTTTTCGACGCTTCTTCTTGAAAACCATAATCTTACGATCTTTCTTGTTTTCAAGAATCTTTGCTTTGACAACGGTTCCCTCAAGGTAGGGTGAACCAAAGGTTGCCTTGCCCTCGTCGATTACCATTAGCACTTGATCAAGCTCGACCACGTCACCGGCTTCCGTTTCTTTGAAACGATTAACGGTGAATTTGTCACCCTTTTCGACGGTGAATTGTCGACCTTGTGTCTGGACAGTCGCTTTCATTTCGGAAAAAGGATAGATAAAAGAGATTTAGGCCCTCTATGGCAAGATGTTTCTAGGTTAACCTAGTAATGAAGGTTGTGGCCCAAGAAAAAGAAGTTATGTAAAAGGTATTCGTGATGCAAGTTGACAAGGTGAAGGAATACTATTTGTCGGACACCGTGGTTGATTATTACGCCAAGGCCACCTCATCTGTTGGGTTGTGGGTTTCCGAGGCAAAAATCTTCGAGCGTGTTTTTGGTGACTCCAAGGCAAGTATTCTGGAGGTTGGTTGTGGTTGTGGTCGTATTTGCTTTGGATTGAACGAGCTTGGGTACAAGAATCTATTGGGCATCGATTTTTCTAAAAAAATGATAAAGAAAGCCCGCCAAATTGCTCGCATCCGCCAAGTTGGCTTATCTTTTCAAGTAGCAGATGCCACTGAGCTTCCTTTTTCCGATAATTTGTTCGAGGGAGCTATTTTTGGCTTTAACGGCCTCATGCAGATTCCTGGCCGCGACAGGCGCCGTGCCGCCCTAAAGGAAGTTTTTCGTGTGCTCAGTCCGGGATCCTACTTTGTCTTTACCACTCATGAACGTGAAATGACCAAGTGGAAGAAGTTCTGGAAACAAGAACGCGAACGGTGGAAAAAAGGGAAGCAAGCCAAGGATCTCGGTGAGTACGGTGATCGCTATGAACCAACGAAACTAGGAAATCTCTTCATTCATGTGCCAGCAAAGAATGACGTTGTGAAAGATCTGAAGTCGATCGGGTTCAAGCTCGAGGCTGACGTCCTTAGGTCCCAAGTGGCGATTGAATCTGAGCCCGTGCGTGAATTTTCTGATGAATGTCGTTTCTGGGTGGCCCGAAAACCATGTTGATTGAGATCTGGAAGGGATTGTCCCTTGCCAGTTTCTCAAAGGCACTCTTGGTCAAGGGCCATTGCTCCCACCCGGGTAGCCGGCCCTTTCATGGTGACGTTGAAATCGTCGTCTATTCGTAATTCTATTTGTCCGCCCGGCATGTGGACAGTGATTTCATTATCACAAGCGCCTATTTTGCGAGCCACCGCGCCAGCTGCGGAGCTGCTGCTGCCCGAGGCCAAGGTATAGCCGGCTCCTCGTTCCCAAATCTCGATCCTGATATTGTTCCGATCCAATACCTGAAGGAGTTGCAAGTTCGTTCTATTGGGAAATATCGGGTGGTTTTCGAGATCGTTGCCGATCTCGCGAACAAAAGATTCGCTCACTTCCTCCATTGGGATTACACAATGGGGATTCCCGATGGTGGCCGCATAATATTGGAGAGAGTGACCGGCTACTTCGATTGCTTCGTCAAGTACTTCGCGGGCTTCTCCTTCCAGATTGACGGGTATTACGTCGCTTCGAAAACTGACTTGCCCCATTTCAACGGAGATCGAGGATGCGTCTTCCGAGACATCGCAAGTCACTATGCCTCCCAATGTGTGAACGCTGAATGGTTCAGTCCCCACTTTGCCTTGGTCTCGCAGGTAGCGTGCGAAGATTCGCAGACCGTTGCCGCTCTTCTCGGCTTCACTTCCGTCGGGATTCAGTATGCGCAGGCCGAAGTTCGCCTCGTCGCAAGGGAATGGGCCCCACAGGATGCCGTCGGAACCTAACCCGAAGTTTCGGTGGCATATGCGAATGATTTCTTTCTCCGAGGGAAACTCTGATCCATCTTTTGGATCGAGGACCAGGTAGTCGTTTCCGAGGGCGTGATATTTCTCAAAATTCATTGCGACTCTTCAGGTTTTCGAACTTCGTTCCACCACCCAGTCTATGATGATGGAATCATTTTCCCCGGCTTCTCGAACCACCCGGAGAAATTCACTGGGATGGACATTGTTGATTTGGAAAAAATTACGATCCCCTCCACAACAAAACATCGTATCAGGTGGTAGTTCGCCTCGTAGCTTGGCTCTTGCCTTTGGTATGATGCGTGGCAACCAACGGATGCCTTGAACCTCATCCGTCTTGGCCGGCAGGGTGGAGGAGTCAAGTTGGTTTTCAGAGCGTTGACTGTCTTGTTCTCTGAGGAAGTAATCTCGCCGGGCGTCATGAATCAGCAAGAAGGTTGCCAAGTCGGGCGATCCTTCGCAAACCCAGTCCTCCGCGAAATCAAAGACATCCATTAGGTTCATGCCAATGGATTCGATAAATCCCAGTTCTTCCTCATCAAGGAAGCCCTCGGTCTTCGTGTGTCCTTGTTTGTAACGCTCCACGGCATCGTTCCAAATCCGAACCAGTGTATCTTGGTAGTTGTGATGCATCTTTATTTTATGAAAAGGCTATTGTTGTTAGCTATGCGAGGCGGAAATCGAGTAGTTTTTCATCACGATCGATGCGGTCAATCACTACTTTGATAGTTTGTCCGATATTCAGGGTGTTCTTTGAGTTCCGAGCTGTGATTGCCGTTTCGTTGGTGGAGACACGATAGCCTTCGTGCCGAGGAAGTGTTCGAAGAGCGACGAATCCTTGGGCAAGGCTTTCATCGAGTTCCACGAAGAACCCCTTCCGACCGATTTGAGTAATTGTCGCTTTATGTTCACGAAGATTATTCTCCTCTATTTCGCGGGCATAGTAAGCGACAAGCTTTGTCTTCTTTGATTCCCGTTCTGCATCGATGCTGTTGCGTTCGGTCTCCGAAATGTGTTTCGCGATGCCGTCCAGGCGTCCATACGAGTGACTGGTTTTGCGTGAATTACGTAGATGAGATTCCAGAATACGGTGAACAATCAGGTCGACGTAGCGACGGATGGGTGAAGTGAAGTGAAGATAGTCTTTTTTAGCCAATCCATAATGCCCATCCGGACTGGATCGATAGCAGGCTTTGCGAAGGCTTCGCAAGAGTTTGATGCGCAGCACTTGGGACAAGGGGTGACCCTTGATCGACTTGCCTAACTTGGTCATGGCTTTGCGGTGATTCAGGTCACCGCAAGATATACCGAACATAGATGCGAAGCTTCGCAATTCGTCGAGTTTCTCGGGGTCTGGTTCATCGTGGACGCGGTGGAGAGCTGGGCGCTTGAGCCGCTTGAATTCCTTGGCCACTGTTTCATTGGCAAGGAGCATGAATTCCTCGATCAGTTGATGGCTTTCGTCATTGACCATTCTCATCATCCGCTCGGGTCTCCCTCGATCATCCACCAGAATTTTCACTTCCTCTCCGCCAAGGTCCAGAGCACCTCGGCTCAATCTTCCTCGTCTCAAACTTTCAGCTAGTTTCCATAGTTTGCGTAGACTGGATTGTAGCTGGAGAAGTTTTTTTTCCGGAACTTTCTCAAGAGGTGTCCCCGGGGCGCCTGAGTATCGACTTTCAGGAGGCTTGGCGGAACGCACTTTGGAGAGGTCTTTTTCGTCCATTAAGAGCTTGGCTTGCTCGTAGGTGAGGCGTTTGTCGCTGCATATTATTGTTTCAGCCAATTGTCGCCCAAGTATTTCCCCTTTGCCGTCGAAGGTATAGAGAACCGATTTAGTCAGGCGATCCTCGCCTTCCACTAGGCTGCATATGCCATTTGAAAGTTGCTTAGGCAACATGGGGACGACTTCTCCCACCAAGTAGGTTGAGTTCCCCCGCCGGTAAGCTTCGTTGTCGAGGGCAGTGCCTGCTCGAACATAAGCTGATACGTCTGCGATGTGAACGCCTACCTCTACGTTGCCACCCTTCAGCAGGTGCACGGAAAGAGCATCGTCAAAGTCACGGGCGTCGATGGGATCCACGGTTAGGGTGAAGCGTTCCCGCAGGTCTAGCCGCCCTTTTGTATCGGTTGCCCGAACTTTATCGGGAATTGCGTCGAGTTCTTTAACCGCTTGTTTGGGGAAATGTGAGGGCAGCTTGTACTTTGCGAGGATTCCCAAGTGATCGGTCATGGAATCTCCAGCTGGTCCAAGAACTCTCAATACACGACAAAGCGGTGTCCTACGTGGTTGGTCCCACTTGGTGAATTGCACCAAAACCTTGTTACCTTCCTTCAGTTTTCTGGGAAGCTTGCCCGAAACGGAAAAATTGACGTGAATTCTTCCATCTTCAGGCCGAATTATCCAGCGATCACCCTCTCGTTTTGCATAGCCCAGAAATTGATCTAAGGATCGATTCAGGATCTTGACCACTTCATGTCGGGGTCTGTTCGGCGTTCTTTGTTTTCGCCTATCCCCTTTTTTTCGGGCCAATGGACGTATTTCCACTTCATCGCCATGAAGCCCGGTTCTGGTTCCCGACCTCGTCAGTTGTAGGAATTTACGGCCTTGACCTACCTCGACGTGGGCTTTGCCGTTACGTCGAAAAACAAGAACGCCGCGGGTATTCGATTTACCCACGGCGTTCTTGGAAAAAAGACTTACCTGTCAAAAGGCTCGCTTATTGGATGCCACCGCCGTCAGGCGTGAGGATTTCCCATTGGTCGGGAATAGCATCTTGAATGTCTTTGGTTTTCTCTTCCGTGTCGACGTCGGTGAACACCCCTTTTTCATCAGCTCCCAGCGTGTCCTCGAACCATCTGATGCTACCATCGTTGAAAAGAATGTGACCACCTTTGCCGCTCCACGGAGAATCGCCGTCCCAAGTGCCATCTCTTTTCAGGCCCTTGGTCCATAGGATGGGAAAGTTGCTGCCGTTCTTTAGATTTCTGAGGTTCGTTTTCACACCGTTTCCTCCGCCTGGCACTGCAATGCAATAGCTCATGGCATCCTTTTGATCTTTCTTCAGGTCGGTGGACAAGGTGCCGTCGGATTTGGCGATGCCTGAGGCACCCGTTGGAATGCCACCCTTGTCTTCATCCTCCGCAATGGCAATGACGTCCTCCGCGGACTCAATGTACCAAAAGTCATTCTGGATGAAATCGGCGCGTTTCCGGAACCATGCGGCGAAACCTGCGGTTGTGCTTTCCTTCAAGTCATCTGACCCCTTGGCTGGGAAGACCGGAATTTTCTTTGTTTGCAAGGTATTGTAGAAGGACTTGATAGTGGCTTTTTCGGCCTCCACCTCAGCTGCATCGGTGACGTCACCGAGATTCGCGATTACGATGGCAGCTAGGATGCCAATAATGGTGATGACCACCAAGAGTTCGATTAGCGTGAAACCTTTTTTGGATTTCTTCATGGCTTGGAATAGTGTTTGGGTGATAATGGCGGTGGGCTAGGTAGCCTCCCTTTCAAGTCATTTTCAATATCAATATAAGGGGAATTCCTTGCAAATCGCAAGCGTCTTTTCCTTTGCAGCCTCCAGCACGGTTTCATTTTCGGGATCGTCCAGTACGTTAGCTATTATTTCGGCGATCTCCGCCATTTGCTCTTCTCTCATGCCCCGACTCGTGACTGCTGGTGACCCAATTCGCAGGCCACTCGCCTGAAAAGGGCTGCGGCTTTCACCGGGAACCGTGTTTCGATTGAGTGTAATATTGGCTTTCTCCAAAGCGTTTTGAGCGACTTTCCCGGTTAGATCGGGATGGGAGGGTCGCAAGTCGAGGAGGATGAGATGATTGTCGGTGCCTCCGCTGACCAAGCTCAATTCACGTTTGGACAATCCAGTGGCAAGAGCTTTTGCGTTTAGGACCACTTGTTCCTGGTAACTTTTGAATTCGGGTTTTGCCGCTTCTCCGAAACAAACCGCCTTCGCTGCGATCACATGCATGAGAGGACCTCCTTGGGAACCCGGGAAGACTGCGGAGTCAATTGCCTTGGCATATTCCTCGCGGCACATCATCAGTCCGCCCCGCGGACCACGAAGAGTCTTATGAGTGGTAGTCGTCACAAAGTCGGCGTGTGGAACTGGTGACGGATGAAGACCAGTTGCCACTAATCCGGCGATATGAGCAATGTCCGCAAGGAGCATGGCTCCGCATTCCTTGGCGATTTCCCCCATTCGCTCGAAGTCAATTGTCCTTGGGTATGCGGATGCGCCCACCGTGATGAGCTTAGGTTTTTCGGCTTGGGCGATCTTTTCGATTTCGTCGTAATCTATTCGTCCCGTTTCCTGGCTTACCCCGTAGTTGACGACCTCGTAAAGAAAGCCGCTGCAGTTCTTGGGATGACCATGGGTCAGGTGACCTCCGTCCTGCAGACTCATGGTGAGTATTTTGTCACCGACATCTAGGACGGCGAAGTAAACTGCAGTGTTGGCTTGGCTTCCTGAATGAGCTTGAACGTTGGCATGCTCGGCCCCGAAAAGCTTCTTTGCCCGCTCGATGGCCAAGCTCTCCGCGACGTCTACGTGTTCGCAACCGCCATAATAGCGTTTGGCGGGATATCCTTCAGCATACTTGTTTGTGAGCACACTTCCTGTTGCTTCCATGATGGCAGGCAAAGTGAAGTTTTCGGACGCGATTAACTCGAGATGACTTTGCTGGCGTTTTCTTTCGTCCTCGATGGCTTGATAGATGGCTGGATCGAGGTCTGCAAGAGTGGCAGAGTTCAATGACATGTTTTGGATCTTGGGTTCGATGTTGTAAAGTTCGTTACCTCAGAAATTTTCTTCCACCCATTTGAGGATGGAGGGGAGTGACTCGACCATTTTGTCTCGACATACCTTGTAAGTTGCCAAATCTTGCCCGAATGGATCGGGCAGTTCTTTGTCTTCGGCGTCCTCAACAAATTCTCGCATCAGGAAGACTGGGGCATTTTCGGGTAGGTCGAAATACATGTGCATGAGGGCGCGGTGGGATTCCGTCATGCAAAAAATAGCCGATGCATTCTGCAAAGTGCCGCGAGTCACTGAAGAGCTACGATGATCGGACAAATCGAGACCGAGTTCCTTCACGGCCTCGCAGGAATTCTCCGATGCCTTGTCACCATTGGCAGCAGTCAATCCTGCGGAGAATACGCGAATGTTTTGCTTGGTTTCTGACTTGGCGAGGGCTTCCTCAAACAACTTTTCCGCCATCGGGCTTCTGCATATGTTGGCGGTGCAGATGAAAACAACTAGTTTTTCCTGCCTTTTTTCTTTTTTCTTTCTGCTTTTTCGACCCATGCCTGTATTAACGCCTTTTTTTTGTTTAACTCAGGAAAAGGCAAGGGCTAATAAATCAAGTGCGGTTTAACTCGTGGTGTCCGATGTCGCGGCGGAAATATTTCGACTCAAATGCCACTTGGTCACATAACAGGTATGCTTTTTTCGCGGCCTCGCCAAGATTCGAGCCTATGCCGACTGCTCCGAGCACTCGCCCTCCCGAAGTAATTAATTCACCTGAATCAGCGAGAGAAGTTCCAGCATGCACGAGCTGGGTGCCTTCCGGAAGATTTTCGGGAACCTCAATGATTTCCCCTTTGGGATAAGATTCCGGGTATCCTTTTGATGCCAATACCACAACCATTGTCGCCCCTTCCTTGAACTTAAGCCGTTCGGGCATGGGTTCACCCTTTGCACTTGCAAGCAATGAGGGGAGCAGGTCTTCGTTGACCATAGGCAAGATGGCTTGGGTTTCGGGATCGCCGAACCTGACGTTGAATTCGAGCACCTTGGGACCGTCCGCCGACAACATCAGGCCGACGTATAAGGTGCCGCGAAAGTCTATGCCGTCTGCTTTCAATCCCGCTAGGGTAGGGCGTACGACGTTTTCCTCGTAATCAGCCAGCATCTCGGGGGTGACCAGGCTAGCTGGCGCATATGCCCCCATGCCCCCAGTGTTCAAGCCGACGTCTCCTTCGCCAATATTCTTGTGATCTTGGCTCATCGGCAAGGTGACGTAACTTTCGCCTGAGGCTATGACGTGCAAGGAAGCTTCTTCTCCCTCCAGAAACTCTTCGATCACTACCTTTTTTCCACTCTCTCCAAAGGAAGCTCCTGAAAGCATTTCCCGGGTGGCATCCTCGGCTTCCTCGCGGGTTTGGCAAATGATGACCCCCTTGCCTGCAGCGAGTCCGCTAGCTTTCACCACCACGGGCAAATCGGACTGGGCGAGGAAAGCCAAGGCATCTTCCACTTCGGTAAAGGTTCCGTAAGCGGCTGTTGGAATGCCGTGCCGAGCGAGGAAATCCTTTGTGAATGCCTTGCTGCCCTCCAGTTGGGCTCCGGCGGCGTTGGGTCCGTAGGCCGGGACGTTCGCATCCGCCAAGGCATCCACTATGCCATTGCAAAGAGGTACTTCTGGTCCCACAACGACGAAGTTTACCTCCTCTTGCCTGACTAAATCGAGCACTGCAGCGTTGTCTCCAGCATTAATCGGAAAACAGGTGAACTCCTTGGCCATTCCTCCGTTGCCCGGAGCCACGATCACTTCATTGGCCAAGGGGCTTTGGGAGCAGACCTTTGCTAGCATGTGCTCACGGCCGCCGGAGCCTAAAATTAAAATTTTCAAGTTGTCGTTTATAGCCATGGACATGTTTTTGCAAAAACTTCGTTAGTGTCGAGGGAAAAGGGTTTTTGTTTGGGGCGTACTAATTTCAAGCTTCCGTTCCGGCGTCGATTCGTAACCATGCATCACTCATGCGAGTTTTTTTCATTGGAATATGTGGAACAGCCATGGGCAATGCCGCGGTCTTGCTCAAGAAGCAAGGGGTTGAGGTGGCTGGTTCGGATGCGGGGGTCTATCCACCCATGTCTGATGTCTTGTCGGAAGCCGGCATCGAGCTTTTCGAGGGGTTCGATGAGAAAGCTCTCCACACTTGGTTGCCTGACCGCGTAGTGGTTGGCAATGCGGTTTCACGAGGAAATGCTCAAGTGGAATGGCTTCTTCGCGACAGATCCGTGCCCTTTGTTTGTCTTCCGCAATTAATTGGCGAAGAACTTATCGGAAGTCGACCTTCCGTGGTTGTGGCAGGCACCCATGGCAAGACAACTACTACCTCTCTTGCCGCATTCGCTCTGCGCGAGGCTGGGGTCGAGCCGGGGTATCTCGTTGGCGGCGTTCCGCTGGATCTTCCCTCGGGAAGCGAGTTAGGTTTGCCCACTGCGCCATTTGTGATTGAGGGCGACGAGTACGACTCGGCTTTCTTCGACAAGCGCAGCAAGTTCATTCACTATCGTCCCCGCATACTAATTCTTAACAATCTAGAGTTTGATCACTCTGATATTTTTCGTGACCTCGCTGACGTCACTCGAACCTTTGAGCATCTTCTGCGAATTGTGCCAAGCGACGGCTTTGTCCTCTTGAACGGAGACGATCCCAACATAGCTTCCTTGCCAACTGCCTCTTGGACAACAACCGTTCGCGTGGGGGTTGGCCCCGACAACGACCTCCGCATGGCGGGTTTCTCGGAAGGGCCTGCCGGGGCCTCCTTCAACTTGGTCTGGCGAGACACTCCGGTCGGTGCCATCGAATGGAGCCTTCCTGGAGAATACAATGCCCGCAATGCCGCCATGGCCGCAATGTCATCCGTCCTGGCTCAAGCTGTCGCTTCCGGAATTGAGCCCGACTTGACGAACCCCTTTGCCTCTTTTGGCATACCACCCTTCAACAAGTGCCAAGGTGTCAAGCGACGGCAGGAAGTACTGGTTGATAGGGAGAGCCTCGTTGTCTTGTCGGATTTCGCCCATCACCCCACGGCCATTGAGGGAGCGTTGGTTTCCTTGCGTGCCCGTTGGCCGCAGCATCGTCTCATCGCGTGCTTCGAACCTCGAAGCAACACCGCCGTGACCAATGTCTTCCAAGCCGAGTTCACTGAAGCTCTCGCGGAGGCTGACGAAGTATTGGTCGGCGGAATAAACCGGGCCGAAAGATTTGCCCCCAAGGAGCGCTTGGACGTTCGATCGATGATCGAATGCTTGCAGCAGAAAGGTCGTTTGGCCGAAGCCTATGAGACAAATGCAGACCTTGGTGAATCACTCCTTGCACGCAAATTTTCGAGCGAGGGAAAAGTTCTCCTGGCCTTTTTCTCTAATGGCTCCTTCGACGGTGTGATTGGTCAGGTCGCGGAGAGTTTGGTTTGATTACTTCTTTGTCGCTAACTCGAGTAACCATCTGCGGTGGGGGCCAGACAGGGTGATCTCATCCAAGTTGGCCAAGGGCACGAAGCGTAGCTCGGGATAATCTTCCAAGTCCAAGTCTTCCGGTAATTCTGATCGATGAATGCGTTCCTCGATCGATTGGTTGCTGATTGCCCTTTTCTTGATGGTGATGAGGTCTTTTTTCTTTGGTTTTGACAAGGTGGGCAGATTCTCTGTTCGAGGCAGTTCCATAAGACCTGCGAGGCGTTTGGAATCGGTTGGTGTTTCGTGCAGAAGCAGGCAACTGTCACGGGTGATCCAGAGGCGATCAACGCTGACTTTCTCAGTTTTTCGTTTCGCTATTCGGGGAAACCTTTCGGCGTCTCCGCGGCTTCCGCTATGGCAAAATTTCACTATGGGACAAACGGTACAGACAGGGGCTTGTCGATGGCAGACGGTAGCTCCCAACTCCATGATGGCTTGGTTGTAATCTCCCGGTCTTTCTGGATTCAGCAGTTTTTGTGCAACTGGTCGCAATTCGCGTTGGGCGCTGGCGCCGTCACGATATTCCTTGTCGACCGACAATAGCCGGCAGAGCACGCGCACTACGTTGCCATCCACCACGGCTGCTTGGGTACCGAAATTTATGCTGGTGACTGCGGCCGCGACATAAGGTCCTATGCCAGGAAAGCTTTCCCATGACTTGGAGTCGGTCGGGATTTCTTCGAGAGTGTCGATTTGTTGGGCGAGCTTTCGCAGATTGCGGGCTCGCGAATAGTAACCGAGCCCTTCCCATGCCTTGACTACCACCTCTTCGGAAGATGCTGCCAAGGAGGCGAAGTCTGGAAACTTCTTCAACCATCGTTCGAAGTAAGGGAGCGCAGTGGCAACGCGTGTTTGTTGAAGCATGAATTCAGAGACCACTGTTTTGTAGAGGCTGGGCTGTTGTCTCCAAGGCAGGACGCGTTGGTGTTCGTCATACCATTCCAGCAAGTTTTCACCAAAGGCGGCGCGACTTCGGGTGGGGGCAAGAGGATGCGCTTTCGGTAAATTCAAGTTGGTTGGCGGTTGCGTTTACTCGATCTCTTTTCCATAGGTGGCGGCGACATGGCAAGAAAAGCATCAGGAAATGGCGATGGCGAAAAGCCCAAGAAAACGATGTACACCATCAAGCTCACTGATGAGCAGATGGAAAAACTTGGCGGCGTTCTGGATGCTCGTGGATGGTTTCCGCACGAGGTTAACTATTCCAATTTCGCATTCAAGGGCGAGCAGGTGAACGTGGTGGGATACACCAGCGGCAAGTTGGTCGTTCAGGGAAAGAAGACCGAGGACTTCGTGCAAAATTTACTGGAACCCGAGATCACCGGGGAATTTCTTCTGGGCTACGAGGAAGTCAATAACCCGGAATGGTTCGAGCACCATGCCGGGCTCGATGAAAGTGGAAAGGGTGACCTTTTCGGACCCGTTGTCACTGCCTGTGTTATTGCAGATGGGGACATGGTGCGCAAATGGATGGACGGCGGCATACGCGACAGCAAGACAATCACGGACAGCATCATCGTGAAGATGCATAAGCTGATCATTGAAACCAAGGGCGTCGTAATCAAGACGGCCTACACGGGAATGCCCAAGTACAATGAATTGTACCTCAAGTTTGGCAAGAACCTAAACAAGTTCCTTGCGTGGTTGCATGGGCGGGCTCTCAATGACGCCCTTGAGGTAAGCAAGCCAACTTGGGGCCTGCTGGACCAATTTTCGAAGCAACCTCTTGTCCAGCGGCACATCGAGGACAAGAGCTTTGACCTGCGCATGCGCCCAAAGGCGGAGGAAGATCCCGTGGTGGCCGCCGCCTCGGTGGTGGCTCGAGCCACTTGGCTTCAGCAAATGCGCAAGTTGGAAAAGGAGTGTGGCGAGACCTTGCCGAAGGGGTCCGGCGCCAATGCCAAGGAGAAAGCAAAGGCAATTATTTCTCGCCTTGGTCCGGATTCACTCAATCGCTTCTGCAAACTGCACTTCAAGACTGCCTACGAGGCCTTGGGCAAAACACCTCCGGCGAAGAAGCCTTGGAACCCGAATTGGGGGCGCAGCAAAAAATAAGGTTAGTGGATTATGCCCAATCCCCTCTGGACCCATGACCGCAAGGCTGCAAAACCTTGTTCAGGTGTTGTGGGCGTAGATGAGGCTGGGAGAGGTTGTTTGGCAGGTCCTGTCGTAGCAGGAGCCGCTCTTCTGACTGTTGGTTTCTTTGCCAACGCGGCTAACCGACGCCGTTGCGCCGAGGTCAACGATTCAAAGCAACTGGATCAAGCGAAACGAGAGAAATTGTTGGCGAAAATGGAAACGATGCGCGATGCCGGCGAACTTTGGTTCGCGACAGGCGAAGCATCGATTGATGAAATCGAGAGCGAGAATATAGTTGGTGCCACCTGCCTCGCCATGCGACGAGCCATGGATGCGTTGGCCGACCAATGCGATGGGATTTGGAAGCCGAAAAAAAAAGAAGAATCTGACAACTTCTTTTCTCCGCTCTCCAGTGCCAGCGAACGTTGGCTTATACTTGTGGATGGTCGACCGATGAGGCGTTTGCCTTATGATCACCAAGGCTTGATCAAGGGCGACACGATTTCCTTGGCCGTGGCAATGGGGTCGATCGCGGCCAAGGTCACCCGTGATAGGCTGATGATCGAATTAGCCGCCCGTTATCCCGGCTACGATTTCGCTAGTAACAAAGGTTATGGTTCGCCGAACCATTTGAAAGGTTTAGCCAAGGATGGACCAACCGAGGTTCACCGTCCGCGGTTTCTCAAGAAAATCTTGTCCGAGCCCAACACGGAGAAGCCCGAGCAATCCCTGTTGAATTTCAGCTGAGTTTCAGATATTTACTATTCCTTTGCTTTTCTTGCCATGATTCTGCTTGGAGTGAACGTGGACCATGCCGCAACCGTGCGGCAGGCTCGCTATCGAGACGAACCGAACACCTTCGGGGGCTTCGTCGAACCCGATCCCGCTGAAATCGCATGGCGCTCGGAAGAGGCTGGAGCCGACGGCATCACGATGCATGTCCGCGAAGATCGCCGGCACGTGCAGACGGAAGACGTGGAGCGGTACATGGAGAATAAGCGGACTCGCCTTAATTTGGAAATGTCTTGGGCCGAGGAAATGGTGGACTACGCCTTGCGCATCAAGCCAGACAGCGTCTGCCTGGTCCCCGAGCACCGCGAGGAAGTCACCACTGAGGGTGGACTCGACGTGGCGGGAAACCGAACCAAGGCGAGGGAAGTCACCAGTGCCTTGGTCGATGCGGGTATTCCTGTGAGCATGTTCATTGATCCCGAAAGCTCACAACTAGAGGCATCTGCCGAGGTAGGTGCTCCGTGGGTCGAATTGCACACCGGAAGCTTTGCCCAAGCTTGGTTCGACCAGGAAGCCCGAACCCGTGAAATGGAGGCTTTGCGCTCCGGCATGACACTCGGCGTGGAGTTGGGTCTGCGAGTAAACGCTGGGCACGGCATCAATTATGATAACGTCGTGGAGGCGCGCACCTTGGATCAAGTTCATGAATTCAATATAGGCCATAGCATAATCAGTCGTTCTCTTTTCACCGGCATTGAGGAAGCCGTCGCCAGCATGCGCGCCTCCCTCAACCCAGACTCATGAACCCCGATTTTTCAGCCGATGCCATCACCTTGGGGGTTGGCGTTGACTTGGTGGAAGTCGCCCGCATCCGCAATTCCCGTGAAAATCACGGAGAACATTTCCTTGAGAAGGTATTCACCTTTGAGGAGCGGGAGTACTGTCTGGCCATGAGCGATCCCGACCCCCACTTTGCGGCCCGTTTCGCGGCCAAGGAAGCGGTTTCCAAGGCCTTTGGCACTGGGATCGGAGCTGAGATTGGTTGGCTCTCGGTTTCAGTCTCACGACAAGACAGCGGCGCCCCTGTTGTAAAGCTAGACGAAAAGGCCGCTGCCCAACTCAAGGTCATCGGAGGCGAACAAGTTTTGCTCAGCCTGTCTCACCTAAAGGACATGGCTGTGGCATTTGCCGTAATTACCCGATGAATTCTCTCCGGACAGCCCCTTTTCTTTCTTGCCAGGAGTCGCTTGCCTTTGAGCGGGATTTGTTGAGTGGGGACGAGGAGGCGGAATGGCAAGCCATGACCCGAGCGGGTGAAGGTTTGGCCGACGAATTGGCTCGTGACCTACGCGAATGGCGCAATTTGCCTCGCAAGCTCCGCATTCTTGCCTTGGTTGGCAAGGGTCACAATGGAGGAGATGCCTTGGTGGTCACTCGCCGTTTGCTGAAATTCCTTCCCTTGGGCCATGCTTTCGTTCTGCCCCAAGTGCCTTTTCATGATGCCAAGCCTAATGTTCGCCGAGCGGTCGCTCAACTGGAGAAGACCGATCGGGTGACTTTTCTCGATCCTCTTGGTCCTGATGACAGTGTTGCCGAAATAACTGCCGGATTAGAGGAGGTTGTGGGCTCGGGCTTCGACGTATGTCTCGACGGTTTGGTGGGAATGCAGTTTCGTCCCCCCTTGCGGGAGCCCCTTCGTTCGTTGATCGAGGCCGTCAATAACTTTGAGAAAATCGGGGTCCGAGTTGCTGTGGATCTGCCTAGTGGGGTGGGCGACGAGTCCGATGAAATCAGCTTTCGGGCTGATTTCACCTATGCCACCGGCATTGCCAAGTCTCCCGTGCTTGAACCTGCCAATGCAAAAACACTAGGGCGTTTGCGTTACGTTGACGTGGGATTTTTCGATGGCGCAAAATTACCGGTGGCCGCTCGTCCGGAGGAACTTTTGCTCGCTGAAAACATAGCTTTGCTTCGATCCTTGAGACCAGCGCTTTGCGACAAGCGAACTTTTGGGCGCCTCGTCCTCCTCGGAGGTTCCCGCAATATGCCAGGAGCCCTCTTGATGGCGACCAAGGCAGCGGCTCGCTCCGGTGTAGGCTTGCTCACTGCTTGTGGGCCTGAATCCGTCATGCCATCCTTTTCCGCGGCATTGCCTGAAGCCATGTGGGCGGCTTTGCCCGAGACCGAGACAGGTGGATTGGCTCTGGAGGGGCGTGGGCAAGTATTGGCTGCATTGGAAGGGGCGTCTGCATTGGTCGCCGGTCCTGGCTTGGGTGCCGAGCGTGAAACACTGCTTTTGCTTGAGGAGGTTTTGAAAGCTTTTGCCGGACCAGTTTTATTGGATGCCGATGCCTTGCGTCCGGAGATCATCAAAAGCTTGGCCCGCCCCGAGTGGGCAATCCTCACGCCGCACTTGGGGGAATTGGCTCGCTTGGTCGGCGGGGATGATCCTCCTGAAGGAGCCGATGCCTTGAAAGCTTTCTGCCGGGAAAATGGTGGTGTCACCATGATTCTCAAAGGACCCCTTTCCAGTGTTTGTGATCCCGAGCGCGTGCTTATTAATTACCGGGGTGGTCCCGTTTTGGCTCGCGGAGGGAGCGGTGATTTGCTCGCGGGCATTGTCGGCGGTTTGTTGGCTCGCGGACACAAGTCATTGGACGCTTCATCCCTTGGCACCATATGGCATGGCATTGCAGCCGATTGTCTCGCCCGCCAACGGGGGCAAGAAGCCGTTGCCACCACCGAGCTTCTCGATCAATTGGCTTTTGCTCTGCGCAACGATATTTGACGTTTCTAAGAAAAACTGCAATCAGCTTGGTCGGTTCATGATGGGAAACTCTTTCTTTTGAAAGCGTGTGGAATGCAAGTGGCTGAAAAACCTACTTTATTGATATTGGCTGCCGGATTGGGGCGCCGTTATGGCGGCATGAAGCAGTTGGAGCAAGTTGGCCCCTCTGGCGAAACCTTGCTCGACTATGCGGCCTTTGATGCCAGTAGAGCGGGTTTTGGACACTTGGTTTTTGTCATTGGAAAGAACATGAGGGAGGAATTCGAAGCACGGGTCGGGGCACGTTTTGCGCAACAACTGAAAGTTTCCTACGCCTATCAGGATATAGATGATTTACCGGATGAATTTCCTGCCACCAAGGAAAGGAATAAGCCGTGGGGTACGGGACATGCGACTTGGTGCGCTCGAGACGTGATCGATGGCCCTTTTGCTGTCTGTAACGCAGATGACTTTTACGGCGAGGATGCCTTCCGCTTGTTGGCCGATTTCCTGATGCAGTCGGAGTCTTCCGATGGCTTGGCATGTGCCATGGCTGGCTTTCGCTTGGTTGACGTCACTTCCGAGAATGGCACCGTCGCTCGCGGTATATGTACAATTGAAGAAGGTCTCTTGCGCACTGTCGAGGAAACCACGTCCATTCAAAGAAATGGTACTGGATATGAAGGTTTGGGAGCCCTTGGGCTTCCCGTTTCCCTCGCCGGCGAGGAAACCGTTTCCATGAACGTTTGGGCTTTTCCTCAAGAATTTTTCTCGGAACTGGAGCGAGGTATGAAAACCTTTGGTGAAACAGCGACCGATCTAAAGACCGATGAGTTCTATCTTCCTGCCGCGGTTGATGCGATGATCCGAGAGGGTAGAGGAACCGTGCATACTTATCATGCTAGAGGTCCATGGATGGGAATCACCTATCAAGATGATCGACCACTCGTCATGAGCAAACTTCGGGATTTGGCCGCAAAAGGAACATATCCCGAACGGCTTTGGGACTGATCTCGTCCTCGTCCTTTCGCCAAAAGCCTCAGGCGGTGAATTTTGGGGAGATCTCCACGTTTTCGCCAGGATCCAATTCTATCCTTCCATTGGTGTCCGGTTCCTCGTCATTTTTGTATAACTGGATGACGAGAGGGATGGATTTGTCAGAAGGTGTCCAGCTCCACTTGCCAATTTCCAGAAAACTCATGGGAACACCCTCATCCCAACTTAAACCTGGTCCCTCGCCCCTGACATGTACTTTGTTGCCTATGCCGATAATTATCTTAGCCACAACGGTGGCAGGTTGTGAGACCCCCTTGACCACACCTGAAGAATCAGCGGTGTCTTCTCCCGTTGTCTCGTCTGCCACATTTTCCTCATTTCCTTCCGGGGAGAAATCATTCTCGTTATCCTCGTCGTCCGAGGTGTCTTCATCCTCGTCACCCTCGTCGTCGGAATCGTCCTCGTCACCCTCGTCGTCCGAGGTGTCTTCATCCTCGTCACCCTCGTCGTCGGAATCGGAGCCTTCATCAACCTCATCCTCCTCGTCTAGATCCTCCCGTTCTTCTTCTTCTTCTTCTTCTTCTTCTTCTTCTTCTACAGCTGGTTTTGTTTCCTCTAGGATGCGGTCGACTTTTGCCAGGTTACCTTCCGGGTGCTCTTGATCTGATTCAGCAGGTTCCTCCTCCACCAGTCCAGGTTCTCTGGAATCGATTGCCGGTTGATTAGCAATGTCCTGACCGATTTGCTTCAAGGTTTCCTCGAGACCTTTCATGGATGAGATTATTTCATCCAAGCGTGGGTCGGTCCCTGAATCTTGAGGGGTCGGTGTTTCACTCAGCTTGGAGAGAATTTCTTCTAGATTGGAGCGCAGGGAATCAATTTGTTTTTCCAGTTTGGCCAAGCTCTCATCATCGTCGTTCTTCAGGTTGGCTTCATTCACAATGCCTTCGATGATGGAAGGAATTTTTTCTAGCTTTACGCCAAAGTCGGAAAGATTTTCTTTCAGCCCCTTCGATTCAAGATAAGTCTTTTCAAGAAGGCCGTCCTGATTGGATGAATCTTTTTTTTCCGGAGCCGAAATGGAGATGAAATACTCTACCAAGTATGGGACGAAGAAGAGCATTGCGGAGAGAGCGACTGCGAAAACGCAGATGGCGACTTCCCCGTTGCCAATTTCACCTTTCGGGCGATTTATCAGATAGGAAACAACGGTGCCCAATATGAGGGCGTTGGCCACGTAGAACGGCCATTTGATTAAATTATTTCTTGTAGTGGAAAAATCATGCTCGTCGTCCATATCTAAACTTTTTAAGTAATTACGAACCGATGTCAACGCGGTCGTTCCACAAAGCCTATTTTCCTATATACTTTGCTTAAAATTCGGTAAGCTCTTTTTTGGGCGACCGCGGTTCCGTTTTGGAGGGCCGAAAGCAGGTAAGTCTTGTCCTCTGACAACGAAAGATATTTTTCGCGGACAGGTCGCAGTGTCTCGATCGTGGCTTCGGCCACCTCCTTTTTGAATTCGCCGTAGCCTTTCCCCGTGAAATCTTCCTCGATTTCGCTTGTTTCCTTGCCTGTAAGGGCCGAAAGAATGGAAAGCAAGTTGGTCACACCTGGCTTTTCCTGACCCGCCTTGATTTCATTTCCCGAGTCGGTCACGGCTGAGCCGATTTTCTTGCGAACAAGGTCAGGATCGTCGTGAATGAAGATGGTCGCGTTTTGGTTTTCGTCCGATTTGGACATCTTGCGAGTGGGGTCAGCCAGAGACATTACTCGGGCACCGGCTTTGGAGACATAGGCTGAGGGAATCTTGAATGTTTCTGAATATACCTGGTTGAAACGCTGGGCAAGGTCTCGACATAGTTCCATGTGCTGCCGCTGATCCTCTCCAACTGGAACTAGATCTGCATTATACAGCAAGATGTCTGCCGCCATCAGTACGGGGTAACTTAGTAACCCCGAGTTTATGGAGGCTTGAGCCCGGGCTCCTGAATGCTTGAATTTCACTGCCTCGCCCTCTTTTTCATCTTCCGGCTCACTCGCCTTGAAACCCAACTTGGACACCTTGTCCTTGAATTGAGTCATCCGCTGGAGTTCACCCAGGGGAGTTAGGCAAGATAGCACCCACGCCAGTTCCGCATGACCTATGACATGGGATTGAACGAAGATGTGGGACTTTTCGGGGTCCAGCCCGCAGGCAATGTATTGAGCCAGGCAAGAGAGCGTATTGCTACGAAGCTCTGAGGGAACACATGGCATAGTGATTGAATGCATGTCTACGATCCCAAAGTAGCACTCGTGATCGTATTGCATGCGCGACCAATTTCTCAACGCTCCCAAGTAGTTGCCCAAGGTGAGCCCACCGGTAGGTTGAGCGCATGTTAATATAACTGGCTTTTCTTCCATACTTTTTGTTCTGATGGGTAAGAGATTGACGTTTCCTTTGGAAATCCCTTACGGATGGGTTGTTAGAAACTAGTTTTCCCTGCATTCCTCAAGGTTATAATCACGAAACGGTGACTACCGCCCAACAATCTACGTTGTCTTTGGAAGACATCAAGGAAACCCTCAAGCGTTGCCCTGAGGGAACTTTTGATGCTGTGGTTGCCTTCCGCGAGGATCAGAATCCTGAGCAAGTTCCAGTTATCGTGATGGGTATAATCGAACGCCATCTCGAAGCTGAACAGAAGGAAGTCTTGAGGTCTGGTGGAGACGAAATTCGTTTGTATGAGGATCTTGGCGTCGACTCCTTGACCATGCTGGAGATTGTGATGATGACGGAACAAACTCTTGAGCTTAGTCTGGACAACGAGGAATTGAAGGATCTCCGTACAATTGGTGACGTCAAAGTTTACATTGATTGCAAGATCAAGGGAGAGGAGCCTCCATCCAGGGAAAAGACTTATCGGATTGAGGAAATCGCCTCGGTGATGCCGCACCAAGACCCATTTCTATTTCTTGAGTCGGCTACCTTGAATGGTGATGTGGCCACTGGCATTTACAATATTTCGGGCACAGAGGGTTTCATGGAGGGTCATTTCAAGAACAATCCCGTGTTCCCGGCCTCCATTATGATCGAAGCCCTCGGCCAATTAGGTGTCTTCTACTTGCTCAAAGGAGAAAACCCCTTATTCGAAGGGCCCATTCGCCCCGACTCCATATTCTTTACTTCTTGTGATGGGGTGCGTTGCCGCCGTGTTTGTAAGCCGGGAGAAAAATTGGAACTTACCATAAAGCCCAAGCAGATTCGACATCCCATGGCGGTCTTCGATGGGTTGATTCGGGTAGGTGACCAGAAGGCTGCCTCAGCAGAGGAAATCAAACTCACCTTTGATTATTTCCCGAAACTGGACGTGACTGGCGGCGATTCCGCCGAATGAGCAGTTCTAGTTTTTTCGACGTCGCCAAGGTGACGGTTTGCAACCGAGCGCTGTCTAGCTCGTAAAGGGTTTGTCCAATGGAGCATAAGATCGCCGTTCTCTATGCAACTTTCCCTCAACCTACCGAGACATTCGTCCGGCGTGAGTTGCGAGCCATGCTGAATCAGGGGCATGAAATAATACCATTTTCAATATGGAGGGGCGGTGGTGACTTTCATGGTGTTAAGATCAGGAAGTTTCGTTTGCGGGAGTTATGGAGCTTGGTCTGGAGGTTGCCGCTTTGGTTGGTTCGTCGACCAGGGGCTTTCGTTGAAGTCTTGGTGGAGTTGTGGAACCGCGGTATCCCTTCTTGGCAAAATTGGCAGGAGACTTTTCTTGGCTTTGGCTTTGGCTTGGTTCGGGCTGGGGACTTCCGAGAGCAAGGCTTCACCTCTTGTCATGCAGTCTGGAGCACACTTCCAGCGACCGCCGCCTTGGTAATTCACAAGCTTGTTGGAATTAAATTCAGCATAGGAGCGCATGCCTATGATGTTTTTCGTGATGGAGGTGATTGTTTGCTACCTATCAAGTTCCGTGAAGCAACCTTTGTCAGAACTTCCTCTGAATCGACACAAAGGCGGTTGCTACTCATGGGGATGGCGTCCGAGAAAATTTTTCTTATCAGACGTGGTTTGGAGAAATTCCCTACTATCCGCAAACGAGATGAAGATGGAACACTTTCTATATTGAGCGTTGGTCGATTGGTGCCCAAGAAAGGTTATTTTCTTCAGTTGGCAATCTATCGAGCATTGGCCGATGCTGGAATTTCATTCAAGGCTAGAATTGCTGGGGATGGGCCTCTCTATATTGAGTTGAAGGCAGAGTGCGCTCGCTTGGACTTGGGGAATATTGTGAATTTCTGTGGAGCTTTGCCTCGCGAAGAAGTTGCTTTGCTACAGGAAAAAGCAGACTTGTTCTTTTTCACGGGCATATCTGATGGCAGCGGTGATCGCGATGGTTTGCCGAACGTTGTACCGGAGGCCATGGCCGCGGGAGCTATCGTGTTGTCTTCACCAACTGGAGGCGTCACGGAAGCTATTACGGACGGCAAAAGTGGGTTTGTCCTGAATCCTCATGAGCCCGGATCTTGGGTGAATCGGGTGGAGAAACTCCTGACCTCACCCAACAGTCTGGCTGATATTCGAAGAATGGCCCGATCTTGGACGGAAGAGGAGTTCGACGTTCGCAAAACCGCCAACAGGCTCTTGTGCGCCTTCGCGGCTCATTCCCCTGAGATTTCTCCAAAACGCTCCAGAAAACGTTCGGCGTAGCCTTCCCATGAACCGAGTTCGCGGCGGAGGGCTTGATCTCGTAATTTTTTGACGAGACTTTCATCTTCCAACAGCTTTTTTATGCCTGCGGCCAATGATTCTAGGTCGTTTTGATCAACTTGCAGGCATCCTCCGCCAGAAGAAACTTCCCCGATGGCTCCGTTTGAGCCGCAGATGCAAGGTTTTCCGTGAGCGATGCTTTCCAGGATAGGCAAACCGAACCCTTCGTACCTCGAAGGGTAAACGGTGAATGTGCTTTGCCGGTAGCGATCGCATAGGGCTTTGTCATCGACGTGCCGAAGCCAACTCAGGTTACGCCCAGAGGCCTTTAGTTTATCAATTCGGGCAATGACCCGTGAACTCCAAGTCGGATCCGCCTTTCCTATCAATTCAAGACGGAAGTCGATGCCTTCCTGCCAAAGTTTGTCGGCGGCATCGAGCAAGAGAAAGTGATTCTTTTGATAGCCTAATGTGGAAACGCAAAGGATGAGCGGCAATTCTCCGTTGGCAGGACTTTCCGGAATCTTTTCGGGACGTTCGACGGGCAATGGCTCGACGGCGGAGTATCCGGGGCGTTCGACCTGTGGCATGATTAATCTTTGCAGGTCTTCTTTCGTTTCATTGGAAATGCAAAGCACGAGGTCTCTGGATGCAGCAAACTTGGCATATTCCATGAAGTTTAGAGCTCGCGCCGGAGGTGTTTTTTCGGATTCCTTCAGGACATATACATCATAAAAGATGGCGGAAGAGGGGATAGTGCTAGAGAGTTTTCGCGGAAGAATTCGAGTGCGGGCATCACGGAAAACCTCGGGGAATAGCATGGCATTGCCCCGAAGATGGAATTCTTCCCACTTGATTCTTCGGGACAGGCGGAAGATGGAACTTACCAAGGTCTTCCAGAGCGGGTTGTCTTTTTTGTTAGGCCGGGCTGTGGGTCGGTAATTATTCGGGAATGGAGTTTCCATGCGTTTTATTTCAGTTGGCCCCAGACGAGCGTAGCGGCGGAGAATTGAATCCCAAGCCACAGGCTCCACCTGGGCTTGAGCTCTCAGCGCACCAAATAGCTTTCGCGTGACGACTTGGATCCCGGAGCTATTTGCGGATCGGCAGGATTGCGTGACGTCTACCTGAAGCATCGCGGGGCCGGGTTGCCCTGTTACAGTCGGCATTTACTCTTGGCATAAGCCAAGGCATCGGCGATTCGTTCGAGGTCCTCCCCAGTGTGGCGAGCGGAGATGGCAGTCCTAATCAGGTCTTTTCCCGGAGGTACAGCGGGAGCCACTGAGATGACCGTGAAAATTCCTTTTTCCATTAACGCTTTCCAAAAGAAATAAACTTTCTCCTTGTCGCCTAGCACAATGGGAACGGCGGGCGTTTCACTTTCCCAGGTATCGAGCTCCAAATCCGCTAGAATTGCTTTGTATTTCCTGGCGTTTTCCCACAATCGGTATCGGTGCTCCGGTTCTTCCTTCATGATGCCAAGGACAGTCTTGGCGCAGGCTGTTGCAACAGGAGAGACTGCGGCGCTGAAGATGGTTTGTTTCGAGTGGCTACGGAGGTATTCAATTGCATCTCGGCTTGCTGCGACGAATCCGCCTGTTCCGGCCAATGATTTCGAAAAACTACCGCAGATTGCATCTACTCCATTTTCTATCTCGAAATGCTCGACCGTTCCCCTTCCATTTTGTCCAAGTACACCGAAGCCATGCGCGTCGTCCATCAGGAGAAAGGCGTCGAATTCCTCGGCGAGGGCAACGATTTCGGGCAATTTTGCGATATGTCCTTCCATCGAATAAACCCCTTCGATGATAATTATTTTGGTTTTTTCAGGTTTTTCCGTCGAAAGCAGGTGCCGAAGGTCATCGGCGTTGTTGTGGGAAAATTTTTCATAGGAGGCTCCGGAAGCCTGTATGCCTGACCAAAGGGAGGAATGAGAGTTCTTGTCCACGAAAATCATGTCGCCACGAGTAGCGAAGGAGGCCACTGCCGACATGCAAGAAAGATATCCTGCCGATGATATTTGACAGGCCTCCTTGCCCAGGAAGTCTGCCAATTCCTCCTCAAGCTCCAAATGGAAAGATCGACTGCCATTTGCCAGTCTTGCGCCTGTGGTGCCGGATCCCCACTCGTCCAATGCTTTCTTGCCGGCTTCGATCACAAGCGGATGATTGCCCAAGCCAAGGTAATCGTTGCTCGCCAACATTATGTATTCGCGATCATCCCGCCAAACGCGTGAGCCTACCTGCTTGTTGAAGGTATGATAGTACGGCTCGTACTTAAGGCGCAGTCTTGTTGGGTCGTCTTCGCCAAAGCGTTTCTCCAGACGTTTCCCCTGCCTCTGAAGGAAAGGTATGGGCATGATGGAAGCTTATGATATTCTAGCTGTTGCCCTGAAAGGCAACGCTTGAATTACACCCGATTTTTATTCCGTGCGTTTGATTACATGGAAGCCGAATTTGCTTTCGACCACGCCTGAAATGCCTCCGACCTTGAGGGCGAACGCAGCTTCGGAGAAGGGCTTGACCATTTTATCAAAGGTGAATTTCCCTAGATCACCTCCTTGTGGAGCACTGGGACCATCTGAGCTCTCGCGAGCCACTTGAGCGAAATCCTTGCCCTCTTCCGAGACTTGCTTGCGAATTGTTTCCGCTCGGGCTCTGGCTTCTTCCTTGGTTCTGGTGATTGATGGTTTGGGGTCAGGACCACCTTTGTATGCGACCAAGATGTGGGAAGCGCGAATTTCTGATGGGGGGGTGCCGTTTTGGTCACCTGACTTCGGGGCTTCGTCGGTCTTGACGAAGTCTTTGCGATCTAGGTGTATCTTTTTGTAGATGTCGTCTGAAATGACATAGTACCAGGGCGCCAAACGAGCATTCAGTTCATTTATTCGTTTGTTGGCCTTGCTCAACTTGTCGTCGTAGGTCTTCTGCTTGTTGGCGTTGCTTGCATTGATGCGGGCAATCTGCGTAGCCCGTTCAGCGCGTTTCTTCTCATAAGCCGCTGTTGCATTTGCGTCAGTTGGAGCAGCAGAAGTGGCATTTCCATCTGGGGAAGATATCTTTTGCGGCGGAATTGGCGCGGGAACGGTTTCGAGCACGGGTACTTCTAGAAGAGATCTGTTCAATCGGGCCAATGCATAGAGATAGCGGCTTGAACCGGTGGCGTTTTCATCTGTTTCCTGGCCAAGATAGACTTCTCCGAAACGGAGAACGTATTCGACGCCGTCTTTCATGCCGACGTGGATTTCTCCCTTGTTCGAGACAACTTCCAAGGCGACTTGCCCTCCGGGCATGGGGCTTTGTCCGACGTAAAATCCCTTGCTTGCCAGTGATCGGGCAATGTCTTGCAGTTGGGGTAAGCTTTTCACGTCGTGGAACTCGTTCCCCTTGCTCAACCTTTCGGCCAGGTATTTAGGTTTGCGTTCCACGTCGATGATCTCCAAGTCGTCAACGGCATCCTTGAGAGCGTCGAGGACATCCTTGTCCAAGGATTCGGCTCCACTTAACTTTACGTTTGGACTGGTCCAGTTTCCGTCAACGTAGGACAGCGTATATTTACCGATTTGTTTCTTGGCCTTTTCTAGTTCCCTTTGTGTTTCGTCGAAGTCGTAATTGTCAAAATGCACTTGCATGACGTCCCATTTGTCGAGGTCGAGGAAGTCTTTCTCGACCCAATCGACAAACTTTGTGGAAATATCGTCGACGTTACGAAGACCAGCGGAATAGACCCGATCCTTCCCTGGTTCCCTTACATAGTACAGAGTTCGAATGGAGTCGACACCTGCAGGGGCATCAAAGGAATTTCCTATGATGAGTTCGGCCAGTGTTTCGGAATCTTTTGCAAGGCGCACGAGTTTTCCGACGCCGGAGGAACCGGGTTTTGCTTTTTCGGGATTAACGACCCCATATTCCTTGTGAGAGCCCTTGTCTTCCGTTTCCATTCCCAACTTGGTCACGCCAATCAACATGGAGGCTACGTCCTCCAGTTGGTTGTCTGCGTCAGCTGGATAGTTTTCATGAGAAGGAATGAACCAGCCTTCGGGACTTGAGGTTACTTCGAAGTTTTCCTTCAATCCCTTGTCTTCGTCAAATCCGACGATTTGCAGTTTGTTGGCTGCGAGGGGGTCTTCGAAGGCGGGGAAGAAGACATTGCCGGAATCGACTTCCGAAGATGCCTGTTCGATTCCTTGAGGTTCAGTCAGCAGAGCAATGGCTAGAGAAGCGGCGGCTATACCGACGAAGATATAAGTCTTGGTATTTTCGTTCATGGCGATTCAGTCGAAAAGGTAACGCTGGATTTAGGTCCGAAGGCAAGTTCAGGAGGGGAGCACGCGACTGGCGACGGCTCCCTCGAGTTCACGTCTTCGTTTCAGACTGTAGACGTAAATGGCTATGCAGAGTGGTAGAATGGGGGGGAGGAAAACCGCTATGAGTTTGGTGGAGTTTTCCTGTTCGCGAATAGCTAGCTGCATCTTGTTGTCAGCCTGCTTTATCTCGGCTTCCATGTCTTGCTGCATCTGACGTTGCTTGGTAGCCAGGACTTGCTGTAGCTGAGCCATTGAAGAGTTCAACATCCGCTCGAATTGCCGTTGATCCATATTCTCCTTTCGCTGCTGCAGTTCTGCCAGACGGGTGTTGATCTTGTCCTGCTCCTTTCTTAGCATTTCGTTGAAGTTGTCTTTTTGCTCTTTCGCGGCTTGCCTGGCTTGCTCGCGGGATTCGGCAATGCTTTCCTCGAAGGCTGATAGGGTTCGGTGCCGGATGCGGCGAGCCCTGATGTCAATGAAGCGATCATCCTTGGTGAGTTCGTCAATGAGATTCAGCACGAAGGTCACGTTGTCGACGTCGAGGGGGAAGTCTTCGTGAGCTCCACGATTCCTTATGTCAAAGAAAGGGTCACCCACTATGTCAGAGTCCGCCACCAAGGTGACGTCGATGAAATTACTGGCATTGGAATCAATAGTTGGGCTCAATTTTCCGGTAATCTTTGTTGCGAGGACGTGGTTGCTTCGATCAAGCACCGTGGTGCGGTTGGCGTTGAATCCCTCTCGCTGTCCCATAATGCTGGTTTGCCAAAATTCAGCCGAATTGGTGAAGCCGGAGTTTTTTCCGGCAACCCTTAGCAGGGGAGTGAACTTCAGGTTGTTTTTCTTTGCCTTGTACAGTGAGCCAGGGCAGGTGAGCAGTATGTGCTGGAGTCCAGTGGTGGTTCGATGCTTGGCAAAAGAGATTCCTTCGGCACCCCCGACGTAGACAAATTCGTTCGGAAAGCCTTCCGTTGGTTTCTCGATCTTGGGGAAGGGATTGTAATCATCCCACACCACTCGTTTTTCAAGTATTTCGAGTTTCGTTTTAATGGGTGCTACGAGGGTTTCCTGAACGAATTTTCGCAATGGATGACGATAGTCCAGATCGTTGACCGAATCGCGAACTCCATCAATCGCGGAAGTGATGCCCTTCCAGTCGGCGTCAGTTATTGTCTGAGAACCATTTGCTTTCGCAACGAGGGCATTTACTTTTCTGTCGAGATCTGCTCGCTTGGGATTGAAACCAAGGCCTCCGAGCAAATTCTTGAAACTGGGATGGAGTCCGTTGAGTCGTCCGGTCATTTCCGAGACTTCCCTTTGAATCGCCTTTGTCCGGGCCACTGGGTCATAATTGAAATGCACCCCAAGGACATCCCACAATTTCCCGATGTCACCCTTTTCTTTGGGGGGAGGTTGACCGGGACCTCCGCCTTGGTTGTTGCGTATCGGATCGTAGGTGCCGGTTATGCGTCCGTCCAGAAGGGGTAGGGGATCCTCGAATATCGCAGTGGGAACGCCGTTTCGAATGGCACTGATGAGATCCCCCATCTTTTCGTTGTTCAAGGTGGATGGTTGAACTACTATGAGGGCGTCGTAATCACCCTTTTTGATTTCACCACCATCGACGTTTTGGAGATCGTATTGTTTGCGAAGTTCGGTGATGAACTGGTAGGGTGGGGTTCCTCCTCCCATGTTAAAGCCCATTCCCATGGGATCCATCATTGGACTTATGCCCATAATGGGCGCATCGGTGGTGAAAATACCTATTTTCTTCCGACCTTTTTCGCCTGCTAAAGTGGCAATGGAGCGCATTAATTCATATTCGACGGGGATTCCCTTGTCGAGGAATGGCACCACTAGCTTGTCGTCAACGCCGCTCTTGAAAGCAAGGCCGAGGTAGACGCGATAGTCTTGGTTTCGTCCACGCTCGCTGACGAAGATATTTTGTGCCTCGATGCCGAATCGTTGCTCGGCCACGGTGGCCTCCTTTTTGAAAGATTCGGTTTCGTGAACCCTTACCTTCACTTTCCCGCCACTCCGCTTTTGAAGCTCGTCCAGCGTGGTGAGCAGGTTGAGTCGGGTCTGGACATAGGTTTCGGGTAGTTCTAGTTCAGGACTCACGAAGGCTTCCACTTCGACGTTGCGATCCAGTTCATTCAGTAGGGCAAGGCTCTTTTCGGAAAGAGAGCTTAGACCTTCGGAGCTGACGTCGCCGCGTAGGTCATGATCGCGCAAAAAGAAAGTCACGGAGAAGGCGATTACTGCAATCGATAATGCTCGGCCAAAGTAGTGTTTGGCTCGACCATCGATTGCGGCCCAGTGCCGCTTTCCAATGAGTACTGAGCAAAGATATAGCATGACACTGACTAAACCGAGAAAGAAAGAAATACTGGAGAGGCTCAATACGCCACGACTGAAATCGAGGAAATTGGCATGTATGCTCCAATCCTTGAAAGAACGAATCCATTCGGCTTCTGCCATGAAAACGTCGGCGGATGAGAGAAGTACGAGTGGTGCGTTGAAGGCCACTCCCAGAACAAAGGCGACGGTTAGGTTGGCGCTAAGGAAGGAGGCCACTATGCCTACGGCAAGCATGGCCAAACCAACAAACCAATATCCGGCGTAGGTGGAAAGAAGAAGGCCGACGTCAGGCTCGCCGAGGGTCATCAGAACGATCACGTTGGTCAGAGAGAATAGTAACGATATAGTGAAGATCGCGACAGCTCCCAGGTATTTGCCAAGGACTACTTCAATATCTCCGTTCGGAAGAGTGAGAAGGAGTTCGTCGGTCCCTTGACGCCTCTCGTCAGCCCAGACGCCCATGGTGATGGCAGGGATGAAGCCCAGCATGATGATAGGCAAAACTTTGTTTAATTGGTCGAGGTTGGCCAAGTTGGAATTGAAGAATTCGTGTGGCCAAAACGCGGACAGCCCGCTCACCAGTACGAATGCGCAAATAAACAAGTAACCGCTCGGACTACCGAAATAGGCAGCGAGGTTACGCTTAAAGATGGCTTTGACTGCTTTTAGGTTCATGATTTCAAAAATTGAAGTTCAAAGGTCATTGTGAGCGGTTGGCCTATGCGGCTGCCGTCTGATTGCGGAACCAGGAATCCAAGGATGACTCTTCTCTCAAGTCCTCGGGCTTTCCTTCGAAGATCAATCTGCCTTCGTTGATGAGGAGAATACGGTCCGCCATTTCGCGAACTTCCTGTAGGATATGAGTGGAAAGCAGCACGGTTTTTCCGAGTTTCTTGATGGTGCTTCGCACTTCCAGTATTTGGTTTGGATCCAGTCCGGCAGTTGGTTCATCCATAATGAGTACGTCAGGTTCATGCAGGAGAACGTTCGCCATGCCCACGCGCTGGCGATATCCTCGTGATAGCTTGCCGATTGGCTTGTTCATTACAGTATTAAGGGAACATTGGGCGATAACCTTTTCGATGCGTGCTTCCAATCGATCTGCGTCCATGCCGCGGGCATTGCCAAAAAAATCCAGAAGATCCAAAGGGGTCATTTCTTCGTAAAGCGGCCCATTTTCAGGAAGGTACCCGATTCGATTGGCTGACGCCATGCGGTTTTCCAAGACGTTTTCACCACAAATCCATGCTTCGCCCGCTGATGGTGCCAAATAGCCCGTGAGCATTTTCATGGTTGTGCTTTTGCCGGCGCCATTTGGACCAAGGAAGGCGACGATTTCGCCTTCGCGAACTTTGAAATTCAAATCCTCCACGGCTTTGAATTTCCCATAATATTTGCTCAATCCAATCGCTTCTATCATGATTGAGCTGTTTCCTGTGCTTATGTCGTCACTCATAATGTTATTTGTGGAACAAGATGCAGAAAGAATTTCCTTCTATCTTCTATGTGAAACAAAGACTTTCTTAGGGTATTGAACTCTTCTCAAAAAATTGTCTTTCCATTTTAATCAAGAAAAAAACCTTGGCAAAAGCGCTTATAACGAGAAAATGCAGTATATCCTTTTGCACTTGTTTGCATCACTTGAGATGAGGCGTTTTAAACCCATGCGCATTATTAATCGGTTATTTCCCGTGATCGAGATTCTTGCTGTATCTGCCTTGTTTGCCTGTTTGCCGACTTTTGCCGATGAGACTGCCCCAGCTCAGGAGACCGTTCCGGTCGTCCCTCCTCACTATATTGAGGCTCCTTTCCGCTTGGATGACGCCGACCAACTCGGTTTGCCTTCCTATGACCGTTTGCTAAGCAAGCCCCCCTTGTTTTATCCGCGGGCAGCTAATATTTTTTCGTGGATTGATTCGGCTAAGTCGAATTGGCATTCCCTGCAGGATCTAATCGAACACCCCGATCTTGCTCATGAGGCTTTCCCGAAATCGCATGACAAGGAAGTGGGTTCTGATTTGTTGGTTGCCCCAGGTTTTTCAAGGAACCCCACGGATGAAACTGAAAATAACGAAGATCAGGATGCCGTTGATCAATACATTGCTCGGCTATCGGAGGAAGCTTCCAATTCCGTTGACGAGATTGCCCTCAAGGCTCGCATGCTTGTCAATCCTCCATCTGAAGAGGATTTGCGAAAGGGTATTGCTTTCTTGGAAAGTTTACGCACCGAGGCTCAACCCAAATCTATAATTAGTCCTCCCGCTTCTTCCACTTTGAATCTACCTATTCCAGCGCTCCCCAATCCAGACTCCGCCTCTTTGCCTTCCGCTGTTTCTCCTCAAGCCTTGTCGACCCCGCAAGTACTCATCGAGCCGCCCCTTTCTCCTTTGGTTGCTGTTCAATCGAACGATCAGGTTCTGCCCGATCAAGGCACTTTGCGGGTTGCGGCCAAGGTGCCCTTGCCCGATGGTTCTCAAAGACCAGCTTTCGCTTCGGAGTTTTTTCTCACCACTCGTCAACTCGAGGATCTCTTGACCGAAGCCATTCCTTATCCATCGGCTGCCAATGACGTTCGTCAACTGATTCGGTTGTGGGCCGAGTCGGAAAAACGGGCAGGTGGCAAAGGGGTGAAACTGGCTCTCAACGTGAAGTCCGTCTTGATCAAGGCGCAAGTCAGCAAAGTTCTCACTGATTTCAAGGGGGAGGCGGAACTTGCCGGCTTGAAGCCAGATGACTACTACCTCATCGGCATCGACAAGGATGACGAGACTGGAATTGTAACCATTTGGTCCAAGCCCATCGCTGTCGGGCGAGGTGAAAACCTTGTCGAGCTATCCCTTCAGGACGTCGTTTGGAACAAGTAAACTCTTTTCCCTTTCCAAACTTTCGAATCTAAGTCTCGCCATCCAAGGCGACTTCCCTTTAGTTCCCGCTTTTTCTCATGAGCGACCTTAACAAAGAAATACTTCAACAAGCCGCCTCACAGGCTCGAGGCTTAGCCATCGACGCCATTCACGCATGCAGTTCCGGTCATCTGGGTCTCCCTTTGGGCGCCGCCGAGATCGGGGCTGTTCTCTTCGGGCACTCTCTTTGCGTCGACCCCGATGATCCCGACTGGATCAATCGGGATCGTTTTGTTCTCTCCGCCGGCCATGGCAGCATGTTTATTTATTCATGGCTCCATCTGCTTGGCTTTGATCTGTCGCTTGAGGAGGTTCGGAATTTCCGCAAGATGCATAGCAAGACCCCCGGACATCCGGAGTTTGGTGAGACACCGGGCGTAGAGTGCACCTCAGGCCCTCTCGGCCAAGGCGTTGGGAATTCCGTTGGTATGGCTGTTGCCGCGAAGTTGGCTGCCTTCACTTTCAATACCGATGAACATAGCATCTTCAACCATCACGTCATTTGCCTCGCTGGCGATGGATGTTTGCAGGAAGGCGTGGCCGCGGAGTCAGCTTCTCTCGCCGGGCACCTTGGACTGGATAACCTTATAATCATTTATGATTCCAATGACGTCACGCTTGATGCCATGGCCGATGCCACCCAAAGCGAAAGTGTTCAGGACCGTTTCGTTGCCTATGGCTTCGACGTCGAGCGTGTCGAGGATGGTCACGACTTGGATGCCATAGCGGCTGCCGTTGACAGAGCTCGTGCCAATGACAACGGCAAGCCCAAGTTCATCGAGGCTAAGACAATCATTGCCAAGGGCATCCCCGAGGTCGCCGGCACCGCTGCGGGTCATGGGGAAGGTGGCGCCAAGTTCGCTGCCGAATCACGCGCCGCTCTCGGTTTGCCCGAGGAAACCTTCCATGTGTCCGAGGAGGTCAGGAACTACTTTTCGACACGTAAGGCTCAATTGTTGGAGCAGCGTTCCGCTTGGAACCAAACATTTGAAGCCTGGAAAGCGGCTAACCCTGACAAGGCTAGCCTCCTGGCGAGCGGCCTTGCCCGTGAAGTGCCGGCCGACCTGATGGATCGGGTGCAAACCTTTCCAGAGGATGCCAAGCTTGCCACTCGCGCCGCCGGAGCCCAAATTATCAACGATTTGGCGACTGCCCTGCCTTTGCTGGTTAGTGGTTCGGCAGATCTTCATGGCTCCACCAAGAATTACCTCAAGGAAAAAGGTGATTTCTCCCGAGATAACCGAGGTGGGCGCAACATACTTTTCGGGATTCGGGAACATGCGATGGGAGCCATGGTGAATGGTTTCGCTTACTACGGCATCTTCCGTGCCTCGGGAGCTACCTTTGCCGTATTCTCCGACTACATGCGGCCTTCGGTCCGTATCGCAGCGCTCGCGGGATTGCCCGTGTTCCACGTTTGGACGCACGATTCCGTTGCCGTTGGCGAGGATGGTCCCACCCATCAACCCGTGGAGACGACCAGCGCCTTGCGCCTCATACCGAATCTCGACGTGATACGTCCTGGCGATCCGGAGGAAACCGCTGCCGCTTTTGTCGCAGCTATCCAGCGAACCGATGGCCCCACCGGTCTCATGCTGACACGCCAAGGAGTTCCCAACCTCAATGAAATTCCTGTTGCCGAACGCAGGGCTGGCGTTCTTCGCGGAGGTTACGTGGCTCGTAGGGAATCCAATGAACTTGAACTCATCATTCTCGCTTCCGGAAGCGAACTTTCGCTAGCCTTGGATGCTGCCAATGAGTTAGGTGACACTGTCCGAGTAGTCTCCATGCCATGCATGGAACGCTTTGACCGGCAGGACGAAGAATACAAGCGTGAGGTTTTGCCTCGCAATTGTAGTAACCGCATGGCCGTTGAAGCCGGTGTAAGCGATCTTTGGCACAAGTACGTTGGCACCAATGGCGTTATCGTTGCAATTGACCGTTTTGGCCTTTCGGCTCCAGGAGGAAGCGTGATGTCCGAATTAGGCCTATCGGTTGAGAACATCGTCAAGCAAGCGGCGCTTGCTGGCCTGAAGGCCTGAACCGGACGGATTATCTAGTCTCGTTTCTGATCCATTTGGTTATGTCAGGTTGGCTTTCACCGATTTCCATTCTTCTTTTGTTTGCCTCGTGCTCATCTCCCCAGGTGGAGCAACAGAGCAAACCGCCTCTGCTTGATCCTTCCGTCCTCGGTAGGCCATTCAATGGGCCATATCCTCTTTCCGTGGCAGCGTCTGACGCTGTTTATTACCTGACCGGCCCACAACAGGCTCGTCCTCCGGACGGCACTTTTAAATTGGGTACCCGAGTAGCTTTGGTGATCGATGCGGGAAGTTATTCCTTGGTGACCAGTGAGTCGGGAATCACAGCGTACGTTTCCTCGTCCGCCTTGCGCTTGATCGAATAATTGCCTGCGATCCAATGGCCGGTGTCAGATTGGAGATACGAAGATCCAGCGCATTGCTGCTAGTCGCATTTTTTTGCATTGGCCACCATCTTGCCGGCCAAAATTTTACTTCAACCAAACAAGGACGAGACGTCGCTGAAGCCCTTCGTAAATTCTTTGATCAACCACAGTCGACGCCAGAGAGCCTTCGATCCTTGGCGTCCTTTGATAATCTCATGGGAGATCATGCGAAGGTCATTCGATCCTTGGCTTGGGAAGCGTATCGAGCAGGCAGAACTCGCCGTGAGTTGCAGAAGGATTTCAAGGCGGATCGCGTGACCTCCGGCAAATACCTGAGTCCATACGTGGTGAGAAAGGTAGGGAAGAAACCTGCTTCGGGGTGGCCTTTGTTCATTGCCATGCATGGAGGTGGTGGAGCGCCAAAGCAAGTAAACGACAGTCAGTGGAGGATGATGCAGCTTTATTATAAGGATCATGCTGAAAAGGGTGGATATCTTTACCTCGCTTTGCGCGCCCCAACCGATGAATGGAATGGGTTTTACACGGGGTACGTTTATCCTTTGATCGCCAAGCTCATCCGCCAGTTCTTGATCTTTGAAGAGGTGGATCCAAACAAAGTCTTTCTAATGGGTTATTCCCACGGTGGGTATGGTGCCTTCGCGATTGGGCCGAAGATGGCCGATCGCTTTGCCGCCATTCATAGTTCTGCCGCTGCTCCCACAGACGGCGAATCTTCACCGAAAAATCTCCGCAACACTCCCTTCACTTTCATGATAGGGGAGAGAGACACGGCTTATGGTCGTCTCAAGCGTTGCATCGCCTTCCACAAAGAGGTTCAAAAACTGCGAATTCGTAAGGATATTTACCCTTCGAAAATGTTTCTCATGCGTGGTCATGGTCATGGCGGTTTGCCGGATCGCGATCATATCAAGATAATGTATCCCGCAATCCGTAACCCTGTGCCCAAGACCCTTGTCTGGGAGCCCACTGATTCAGTGGTGAGCCGTTTCGCTTGGCTGGAAATACCGAAACCTTCGAAGAAGCAATTGGTTGAGGCTTCCTGCGACAATAATCGGATCGAGATAAAGCTTACCAAAGTGGAAGAACTGAACCTCTATCTCGACGAACGCTTGGTTGATTTCAGCAAGCCCGTGATTGTGCGCGTCAATGGGATCGAGGTGGTGAATCGAGCCCTAAACCCTTCCGTTTCCTCCCTTTGCCGAACCTTGGAGGAACGCGGTGATCCCGAATTTGGTTTCTCGGTGAAAGGCCCTTTGCCTCTGCAGTTGGCGTCTGTTCCCAAACCCTGATTTTCTGCCTGCGTATGATGACCTCCGGTCCTTTGGTTGTTTCCACTTGGAATCATGGGCGAGCCGCGAATGAGGCGGCTTGGGCCTTGCTTTCCGAGGGTGGTGATTCTCTTGATGCCGTAGAGGCAGGAGCTCGGGCAGTCGAGACTGACCCTAGTTTTACCTCCGTTGGTTTTGGTGGTTTGCCCGACCGTGAAGGCGAAGTGACATTGGATGCCTTGATCATGAATCATGAGGGAGATTGCGGCGCAGTCTCTTGTTTGCGAGAGGTGCGTCATCCAATCTCAGTCGCTCGCAAGGTCATGGAGGATACTCCGCATGTCATGCTAACGGGCAAAGGTGCCTTGCAATTTGCATTGGAGCAGGGCTTCGAGCGAGAAGACTTGCTTACGGAATATGCCGAGGAGCGATGGCGAAAGAGCCTGGAAAATGAAGATTTCAAGCCTATCGCCAACGTCGAGGATCATGACACGGTGGGGGTTTTGGCTTTGGATGCGTCCGGTCGTTTGGCGGGTGCTTGCTCAACTTCCGGCCTTGCTGGGAAAATGAGTGGCAGGGTGGGGGATTCACCCATTGCCGGAGCAGGTTTGTTCGTTGACGGCGAGGTGGGCGTGGCCTGTGCCACCGGTGTCGGCGAATTAGCCATGCGCGCCCTCAGTTCCTTTTTCATGGTTCAATTGATGCGGGACGGAGCATCCCCCCAAGAGGCTTGCGAGCAGGCGATCAGGAGAGTGGTTGAAAAACAGGACATAGGGGATTCGCAGTTAGGTGTTCTCGCTTTGGACATACAGGGACGAGTAGGTTCCTATGCCATTCGGGAGGGCTTTACCTTTGCTACCCGCACTCCTGTTTCTGATGTCGTCAACCCATCTAGTCACCAAGCGCAGTAATTGATTCACTCACAGTTAATCTAAAATTGCGTCCACTCTTATTCTGCTCGCGCTGTGATTTGATATGGCGCATTCTGCCTGAATGAAATCATCACCCTCTACTGTTTTAAGCCTCTTGTTGGGGGCTTTTCTAATGCTATTTTCCACCGCTTTGCTCTCCGCACAGAAGGAGGAGACCAAGGGAAAAGAGGTCGCTGAAGACAAGCCTCCATTTCAGGAGGTTTTCAAGAAACTCGATGCCGAAGCCCGCGCCGCCATGAAGAAAGATCCCAAGGAGGGGGTCAAGGAAGTGGAGCGCATTGCCCGCCTTTTGATCAAGGATTACCCCGAGGAATTCATACCCTACGCCATGCTTTCTTTTGTTGCTCGCAGTACGAGCGACAACGAAAAGAAAACAGCAATATTGAATCAATTGGCGGCGTTGGAGGGCTCTGATGAAAAAATTGCCCGAATCGTTGGACAAGCCAAAGGCGAGATCAAGAAAATGGAAGCCTTGGGCAAGCCTTTTGAAATGAAATTCACTGCCGTTGACGGGCGTGAGGTCGATGTTTCCAAGATGAAGGGCAATGTGGTGCTGATTGATTTTTGGGCCACTTGGTGTGGTCCCTGTGTGCGTGAGTTGCCTAGCGTAAAGAAAGCCTACGCCGAGCTTCATGAGCAAGGTTTTGAGATCGTCGGAATTTCTCTCGACAACAGTGAGAAAAAGCTAACTGACTTCGTGGCCAAGAACGACATGCCTTGGGTGCAGTTTTGCGACGGCAAGGGATGGAAGAGCGCTCTTGCGCAAGAGCATGGCATCCGGAGTATCCCCGCTATGTGGTTGATCGATAAGGAAGGCAATCTAGTCGACCAGAATGCCCGTTCGGGTCTTGAGGAAAAGGTGAAGAAATACTTGGCTCAATAGCCTCCCCGCAGTGAGGCGTTTCCTCGCCATGTGCCGAATGCTTTTAGTCTTTGCCATGCTGTCGGCATTTGCCGCGGCATGGGCAAGCGAGGCCAAGGTCGATGAGGCGATCCCCATGACGGGAGATTCCTTTCGTCCCGTGTTCGTTCGCATGGAGGACCAACTGTTTCGCAAGGCGGGTGATCACGAAGACTTTTGCAAAAAGCATGCTGATCGTCCCCGTTCGCAAAACCGCAAGGAGGTTACTGCCTTGTTGCAAAAGAAGGCCGACGGTTCCTGGAAACAGGTCGAGGAGTTGGTTGCCCAACTGGAGAAAGAAGGAGGGATTCGCGGACTCCGACGTTTCTGGATCGTAAATGGATTTGTCTGTGCCGCAAAGCCGTCAGCGATTAAGAAACTGGCTGAGCATGAGGCTGTGTCCTTCGTCTATCTCAATCGATTTGCTCGACCCGCGACAAGACCCAGACCCATGAGTGATGACCAAAGGATTGCCATGAAGGGCCTCTTCGAATTGTGGCAAAAAAAGCCTGCAGATCCTAACTGGAGGGATGCTAAGATTCCTTGGAACTTGAAGGAAATCAAAGCCCCTGAAGCTTGGCGCAAGGAAAAGGCATTTGGCCAAGGTGTCACCGTTGCGGTGATCGATTCAGGTATTTTACCCACCCCTTCCTTGGCTCATGCCTTGTGGAAGAATCCGCAGGAAACCTTCAACCGCAAGGATGACGATGGCAACGGTTTGGTGGACGATGTTTTCGGATATGATTTCAGTTCTGACAGTGGATTCGTGCAGGAAACAAATCAAATGATGTCACATGGCAGCGCCTGTTCGGGTATCATCGCGGGTCGGCCCTCGGCGAAAAGCAAATGGTTGACGGGAGTGGCTCCCAAGGCGGAGCTCATGCTGCTCAAGGGATCCTTTGACCTCCGGGCCTTGGAATATCTGTTGCTCAACGATGCGGACCTCGTTTCCATGAGCTTCATGATCGTGGGTCGCGAGCTGGGACACCTTCGCGGACTCTATCGCAATGCCTTCGAGCATCTTTCCGCAGCGGGTGTCCTATCCATGGGCGGAGCTGGCAATTATGCCGCAGGGCCCAGAGCCTTGGGCAAAGGCAAGCAGATCGGTTTGCCAAAGGATATTCCCTGCGTGGTGGCTGTGGCCGGGACAGCTAAGGATCGAGCGACCGTTTCCTTCAGCAGCAAGGGGCCATGTTATTGGGAGGACGTTGCTTTCTTTTCCGACTATCCTCGGAAGAAACCTCTTTCCAAGCCGGACCTCACCGCTTTCCCCACCGGATATCCGATGTGGACCTATCCTCCGAGCCGACAGACCAAGGCACGTGGTTGGCAGGAGATCAGCGCCGAAGAGGGAGCTTCCTTGGTCGTCGGCCCCGGAGGAAATTCCTTTTCCGGGCCCCATGGCGTTGGTGTCGCCGCATTGGTGCTTTCGGCCAATCCCGAGATGAATCCCTGGGAGGTCAAGGTACTGCTTGAGAGTACCGCCGTCGATCTTGGGCCCAAAGGTTACGACACACAATATGGCGCCGGTTTGCTCGACGCCTTGGTCGCGGTGCGCCAAGCCAAGAAGAACTAGTCCTTCAAGCGCTTCAGGATATCCTTGGCGACCACTTCGGCGAGAGCCTTCGAGCCTTCGGGAAAGTAGTGCACGTTGGCTGGCCGCATGAGCTCTTTCATTCGTTCCTTGCTCATTGTGAACAGGTCCAGCGTGGGCACGCCGTGCTTTTTCATAACTCGAGCGGCGGCTTCGTTGAATCGAACCGAATCTCCCACGTAACGACCCTTTGAACCCGGAGGCACTGGTGTGGTATTCCGCCAGACCAACTTGGCACCGGTTTTCTTCATGCGGGCAACGAGTTTGTGCAGATTTTTTTCATATTCGTCGATCGGCACCTGTACCTTTCCGCCCTTTTCCTTGGGAAACAGGTTTTCACCGTTGGGCCCCATGTACTTCAGGTCGTGCAGACCCCAGTTGAAGTGGATGAGATCCCACTTCCCGTCACCCAGCCATTTGTCGATTTCCGCAACGCCCTTGGTCGTCGGGCCGCCGTTGGTCGGTATCCTGTGCAGGTTCACCTTCCCCTTGAGCAAGGCGCGAGTGGGCAAAGTATACCCGATCGAAATGGAGTCCCCTATGATTAGGACCCGGGGCAAGCCCGCGACGTCCTTGATCGAAGTCAGCGGGCTGATCCGTTTCGGTTTCTTTGCCTCTTGGGCGAAAAGGGTTCCGCCTATCAGGCAGGCCATCAGGATGAAGGCGAATATTTGTTTCATGGTGATAAGGTTGGTAGAAAGGCAGTTGCGGGCAAGCGCGTATTCCCCTTTGTCCTGATTTCCCCAATTGACTTGTTCGCGCTCCTTCGAGTTTGACCGTTCTCGCTCTCTTCCCGAAACTCATGCCATGAAACCGTATGCCCCTTGCTTGCTCCTCCCCCTTGCTTCTTTTGCTTCTGGAGTTTTCGCCAATCCCGGCGACGACGCTCTCAAGGAATATTTCGAGCTCGAGACGACCAAGATCGAAGCGGGTTTTCTCGCCGAGGTGAAGAACGCGGCGGACTGGTCGGCTAAGAAGGACATCTATCGAAAGCAGCTCTTCCATATGTTGGGTCTCGATCCCAATCGACCCCGAACAGATCTGAAGGCGACCATCACCGGCAAAGTGGAAGAGGAGGGCTTTATGGTCGAGAAATTGCACTACCAATCGAGTCCCGGCTTATACGTAACGGGCAACCTTTATCTTCCCGCCGATCGCAAACCTAACCAGAAATTTCCCGCCATACTCTATGTCTGTGGGCATGGCCGGGTGAAGAAGGACGGCATCAGCTACGGCAACAAGGTGCACTACCATCACCACGGATCATGGTTCGCAAGGCATGGCTACGTTTGCCTCACCATAGATACCATTCAACTGGGCGAGATCGAGGGACTTCACCACGGCATCTATTCCAAGAACATGTGGTGGTGGGCGTCTCGTGGATACACACCTGCTGGTGTGGAGGCTTGGAATGGCATTCGAGGCATAGATTACCTGCAGTCCCGTTCCGAAGTGGACGGTGAACGCATTGGCGTGACCGGCCGGTCGGGTGGGGGCGCCTACAGTTGGTGGGTGGCCGCCCTAGACGAGCGGGTCAAGGCCGCCGTCCCCGTGGCGGGCATCACCAGTATGCGCAACCACGTCGTCGACGGATGCGTCGAGGGCCATTGCGACTGCATGTACCAGGTGAATTCCCAAGGTTGGGACTTCGCCTTGATATCCTCGCTCGTGGCCCCGCGGGCCCTGCTCATTTCGAACACCGACAAGGACCGTATTTTTCCCCTCGATGGTGTTGTCGAGGTGCACCGCAAGACGAAGCGGGTCTATGATATGCTCGGCGCCTCCAGCAAGCTCGGCCTCCAGATTGCAGAAGGCCCGCACAAGGACACGCAGGACCTTCGGGTGCATGCCTTTTCATGGTTCAACCGCTTCCTCAAGAATGAGCGACCACTCATTGACAAGCCCGCCGTGAAGTATTTCGAGCCCGAGGAATTGAAAGTCTTCGACAAACTTCCCGAGAATCAAATCACCAGCACGATACATGAAACCTTCGTGCCGCCGATCGCTCCACCTGCTATTCCAGAGAACAAGAAGGTCTGGGCCACTTTTCGCGAAAACACCATAAGCGGTCTCAAGAAAAACGTTTTTCTGGCATGGCCTGACAAACCTCATCCCGTAACTGTTCGGAAGGTGATCGGGATGCAGTCGGACGACGTTGCCTTCTCCGCTTATGACTTTGTTTCGCAGGAACCGTGGAACCTCCGCCTTTTCGTAGTCCACCGCAAGGGACTCCCTCGCAAGGATCTCGACCTCGTCGTCCTCAACGTCCTCGACGAAAAAGGGTGGGGCGAGTTCGCCGCTACATATGGCAAACCCTTCTCCAAGGTCTTGGGCGAGCTGGACGAACTTCCCGCCCACGATGCCGATGCCTTCGCCTCTGAAAAACGCATGTTCAAGAATCAGGAATGGGCCATGGCATACGTCGCCCCACGTGGCATAGGACTCACCGCTTGGTCGGGAGACGCCCGCAAACAGAACCATATTCGCCGCCGCTTTTACCTGCTCGGCCAAACCCTCGACGGCATGCGCGTCCTCGACGTTATCCGTTCCGCAGAGGCGCTCAGAAAGGTGGACGGCTTCGCCAAAACGCCTCTTTGGATGCAGGCCCACGGTCACATGGCGGCCAATCTTCTGTACGCATCGCTCTTCACTCCCAAAGTCACTCGTCTTGATCTCCACGACCTCTCCGCCAGCCATATGGAAGGCCCCGCCTATCTCCATGTGTTGCGACACCTCAATCTTCCCCAAGCGGTTGCTCTTGCCGCCGAGCGTTGCCGCGTCGTCCTCTACCAACCCGAGGGGAAGTACGACCCTTTCCCCGCTAAAGCGGTCGAGGCACTGGGTTTGGGCAGCAAGGCTTATTCCGTTAGGAAACCGGTCCGCGATTAAGCTATGCTTGCTCTTCGCGACCCTTTGTTTGAAACAATCTATTCCTTGGAATTGTGACGGGTTCCTGCAAGGCTTGAGTGAAGATGAGAATCTTCCCCTTTCGTTTTTTGCTCGTACTGGCAACCTTTTCGTCGGGTTGGGGAGCATTGTCGGCCAAGGAAACGAGTTCGCCCGCAGGCGAGGCGGTTTCTCGGGCCATTCCCTTGATCGAGAAGAGCGTCCTCGCCTACGTGGAGAAGCGTGATTGCTTCTCTTGTCACCATCAAGCCCTGGCGATGATGGCGTTGGGAAGATCACGGGACTTCGGCCTCAAGGTGGCTCAGGATTCTATCGCGACGCAGGTCAAGTTCTCCCTCGATTACTTTGGTGGACGAAGCAAACTTTTGCTTCAAGGGAAGGGTGTGCCGGGCGGACCCTATAATGCAGGTTATGCCCTCACCAGCTTGTCCGCGGCGGGGGAGCCTGCCGATGAAGTGACCCAGTCTTTGGTTCGTTACCTGCTCAAGTCCCAAAAGAAGGACGGGTCGTGGAAGATCATCAATCATCGACCGCCGATCGAGGACAGCCATTTCGCCGCCACCGCTCTGTCCTACAGGGGACTGCAAGCCTATGGCGGGACCGATGAACGGCAAGGCGCGATGGCAAAGGCACTCCAATGGATGAAGGAGTTCCCGCCCAGTTCAACAGAGGATCATGCCTTCAAGCTGCTTGGACTTCACTGGGGCGGCGTCCCGAAGGCAGGGCAGGCAGGCGAAGCGTCTCGGGCTTTGCTCGCCCTGCAACGCGAGGATAATGGCTGGGGTCAGCTGCCTGACATGGCGAGCGATGCTTACGCTACTTCGCTTGCACTCTTTGCCTTGAAGGAAAGCGGTGTGCCGCAACCCGTGCCCAAGGCCATTTCCTTGGGTGAGAAGTGGCTGCTGGACAACCAACTGAAGGACGGTTCCTGGTTGGTCAAGACACGCAGCAAGCCGATCCAGAAACCACTCGACAGTGAATTTCCTCACGGCAAGGACCAGTTCATATCAATTGCTGCGACCTGCTGGGCCGTGATGGCTCTGGCTCCCGATTGAGTTGAGTAACGGGCCACCTGAAACTTGATTTTCGGATTGTTCGGTGGCGCTTCGCAGGTTTTTGGTTATGCTTTGAATGGTTGGTTTGCATTGCGTGCAATCAATGAATCTCTCAAGATCAATCTCATGTTGAACGTCGAGGGTAAAGGAGCAGGACGTTTTTGCGACGGCTTGAGCCGACGGGATTTCTTGACCGTCGGCGCCTTGGGCATGGGTGGGCTTAATCTCTCTCAATTGCTTCAGGCCGAAAAGGCTGCTGGGTTGGGGCATTCCAACAAGTCTGTCATTATGATCTACATGGCAGGGGCCCCTCCGCACCAAGACTTGATCGACCCGAAACCGGACGCGCCCAAAGAGGTGCGAAGTGTATTTGGCCCGATTGCCACGAAGGTGAAGGGCATACATATCAACGAATCGCTCCCCATGATGGCCAAAGTGATGGACAAGTGGACCGGAATTCGCTCCCTCGTGGGCGCTCCGAGCGGAAGTCACGACTCCTTCATGTGTTATACCGGACGTCCCGGTTCCGCTTTTTTCGATCGTCCTTACCCGAAACCTCCCGGCAATTGGCCGAGCATTGGCTCCACGGTTTCCAAGCTTGCAGGCGCAAGGTTTCCCGGGATGCCGCCCTTCGTGGGATTGGCTCCCATGGCGGGCCATCCTCCTTATGGGTCACCGGGCGAGGCTGGCTTTTTGGGTGCCTCGCATGGACCGTTTCGTCCATCGGGCCCAGCCCGGACGGACATGGATCCCAAACCCGTCGGTTCTGCGCGTCTGGACAGAAGGCAGTCCTTGCTTTCAGGCTTCGATGCCTTTCGGCGAAAGTTGGACCAAGGTAATGAATTGGAAACCATGGACGCCTTCACCCAACAGGCCTTCGGTGTGCTCTCCTCCTCCCTTTTGGGTGAAGCCCTCGATCTCGACAATGAGGATCCGAAGGTTCGGGAACGCTACGGCAAAGGCGACCCGAAAAACGTAGGTGACGGAGCGCCTCGCAACAACGAACATTTCCTCTTGGCTCGACGATTGGTCGAGGCCGGGGCTCGTGTCGTCACGCTGAATTTCGGGCGTTGGGATTTTCACAGCAACAACACCGGTGGCGTTAAAGGTCATGCTCCCATCTTCGATCAAGGCCTTAGTGCCCTCATCGAGGATCTTCACCAACGAGGCATGGCGGATGACGTTGCGGTGGTTGCTTGGGGCGAATTTGGCCGTACCCCCGTGATCAACAAGGACGGCGGTCGGGACCATTGGCCGCAGGTCGGATGTGCCTTTTTCGCGGGAGGCGGCATGAACCATGGCCAAATGATCGGCGCCACCGATGCCAAGGCGGCCGAGCCGACTGAAAGACCGGTTCATTTCGGCGAAGTACATGCCACTCTTTATCAGCACTTGGGCATAAATCCCCATGCCACGACCGTGAAAGATCTTTCCGGGCGGCCTCATTACTTGGTCGACGACTGGAAACCCCTGCCCGAATTAGTGGGCTAGAATGTCTGCGCCGTGTTTTGGCGCTTCGCCCATTTTCATGCCTCCTCGTGCGGGCGAGAAGTTATTGTCTTAAACTAATAGTTATGTTCTATTGTATTTGTGCATGCAATAATTCGCAAAGTTACAGTAATGACATGGGAGGGTATTTGACATGTTGAACGTTAACGGAGGCAAGCAACGGGGATTTTGTGACGGAGTCGCCAGACGCGATTTTTTGAAGATCGGCGCATTGGGCATGGGAGGCTTGAGTTTGCCGGGTTTGCTCCAAGCGGAGAAGGCGCAAGGGAAGGGCTCGCAGAAAGCCGTCATCATGGTTTTTCTCGCCGGAGGTCCTTCTCATATGGACACTTTCGACCTCAAGGAGGATGCCCCTTCCGAATTTCGCGGGGAGTTCGCTTCTATTCCGACCAAGGTCCCTGGCATACGTATTTGCGAACACCTGCCGGGCATCGCCGCTCAAATGGATCAATGCTCTATCATTCGTTCGATTGCCGACACGGTGAACAACCATAGTTCCTACCATTGCATGACGGGTCGCCCGAAGAATGGTCCGCAACCTGTCGGTGGCTGGCCTTCCATCGGTTCCATCGTTTCCAAGGTCCAAGGGGATCACTTGGGCACGCCCGGCTACGTCAACATGGGAGGCGGTCTCAAAGGTGGCGGGTTCTTGGGTTCCGCCTATGCGGGCTTCAGCAGTGGCGGCAAGGGCCGTTACGACATGGCCCGCCAGTCGGGCATGAAGGAGAATCGCTACGCTTCCCGCATGGGTTTGCTCAAGGGGTTCGACCAATTTCGCCGCGATTGTGATGCCAGTGGCATGATGAACGGATTCGACGTATTCAATCGTCAGGCTTTTGACATCATTACCTCGGAACGTCTGGCCAAGGCCCTGGACCTGAAGAACGAGGATGCCAAGACAGTCAAGCGGTATGGCAATGACTGCAAAAATTTCCTCTTGGCCCGCCGCGTAGTGGAAGCTGGAGCCCGTTTCGTAACATTGACCACGGGAGGATGGGATACGCATAGCAAGAACTTCATTAATCTTCGCAACTCTCGACTCCCCAATTTGGACAAGGGCGTATCCAATCTAATCCAAGACTTGCGAGATCGCTCCATGTTGGATGACGTCACAGTTATTGTTTGGGGTGAGTTCGGCCGCACGCCCAAGATAAATGGCAACGCCGGTCGCGACCACTGGAGTCGCGTCATGTCGGTGCTTCTTGCCGGTGGAGGCATGAAGAATGGACAAGTCATAGGCACCACCGATCCCAAAGGCGGAGAGCCCGCCGATCGTCCCGTCTATTTGGGCGAAGTATTCGCCACGCTTTACCACAACGTGGGCATTGACGTTACGAAGACTCAATTGAAAGACCTTTCCGGTCGCCCGCAGTATTTGGTGGAAAATGGCCACGGACCTCTTTCCGAACTGGTTGGCTGACCGGTTCCCGAAACTCAGACAAAGCAACAGACCTGAAACAATCCAGCGCTCAAACAACATGACTTTTGCCCGACTTGGCATCTTTGCCGCAATCACCACTTCCTTGGCCTTCTCGCCTCTTGTTCACGCCGCCGATTTCGGCGACCCGGAGAAAATCACGCTTTCGTTTTCCGCATTCGAGGGTGACTCCCTCAAATTGAAAGGCATCGATGCGCGTCGTCAATTGGTCGTCACTGGGATTTATTTGGATGGTGATAAACGTGACTTGACCCGTCAGGTTCAATATAATGCCGAACCTGCAGGCATCGTGGTCATAGACAAGACGGGTTGGGTGAGTCCGGTCGAGGACGGCAAGGCGGTAATCACTGCAAAGGCTGACGGTGATTCAATTGCTACAGCTGAAATTACGGTTGAGGATTCAAGTGCCATTCAGCGAATCAATTTCCCCAATGAAATCACCCCTTTGTTCACCAAGTATGGTTGCAATGGCGGTGGATGCCATGGCAAGTCGGGCGGTCAAAACGGATTTCGCCTCTCGCTCCTCGGATTCGAACCACAAGAGGACTACGAATACATCGTGAAGGAAGCCCGCGGCCGTCGGGTGTTCCCTGCCGCTCCTGATCACAGCCTGCTTTTGCTCAAGGCCATCAACCAGTCGCCTCATGGCGGCGGTTCCCGCATAGAGAAGGATTCCTTGGATTATCGCCTCCTTCGTTCCTGGATTGCCCAAGGCATGCCATACGGAAAGCCTGACGATCCCACATTGGAGGGCATATCCGTCCATCCCGGCGTCCGTATAATGGACATGACGGGGGAGCAGCAACTCTTGGTCACGGCTAAGTATTCGGATGGTTCGATGAAAGACGTGACCCGTTCATCCGTCTACGAAGTGAATGACGAGGAGGTTGGCGAGGTAGATGAGAACGGTCACGTCGCCGTGTTCGAACAACCGGGAGATCTCGGTGTGATGGTTCGCTACCAAGACAAGGTATCTGTTTACCGCGCGATCGTGCCATTGGGGGCACCGGTCGATAACTTGCCCACACCGGTAAATTACGTTGACGAGCATGTTTTCACCAAACTCAAGGCCGTGGGCATGCCTCCCTCTGAAAATTCCGACGATTCCACTTTCATTCGCCGCGTGACCATAGACGTTGCAGGCCGCTTGCCTACCATCGAGGAAACCAAGACCTTTCTGGAAAGCAAGGATCCCAAGAAACGTGACCAGTTGATCGATCGCCTTTTGGCCAGTACCGACTATGCCAATTACTTTGCAAACAAGTGGTCCTCCCTGCTTCGCAACAAGCGAACCAAGACCTCTTACCAACGGGGCAACTTCGCCTTTCACGCTTGGATTCGCGACAGTCTGCAACAAAACAAGCCCTATGACCAGTTCGTGCGCGAGGTGGTCGGGGCCTCCGGGGAAATGCTCCACAACCCCGCTGTCGCATGGTACCGTGAAGTGAAGACCGTCCAGAACCAACTCGAGGACACCGCCCAGCTCTTTCTCGGCACGCGCATCCAGTGCGCCCAGTGTCACCACCATCCCTTCGAAAAGTGGAGTCAGGAGGACTACTACAAGCTGGCCGCCTTCTTCTCCCAGGTCGGGCGCGAGAAGAGCCGTTATCCGGACGAGGACGTGATTTTCCACAAGCGCGGCTTGGCCAAGGCCACCAACAAGAAAAACAACCAACCCGTCCATCCTGCCGGCTTAGGGGCGAAACCCCCCGAGCTTCTGGTCGACGACGACCCTCGGCACGCCCTCGTCGACTGGATGTCCCAGGAGAAAAACCCCTTCTTCGCGCATACCTTGGTAAATCGCTATTGGAAGCATTT
>PAZC01000039.1 GCA_002716045.1 Opitutia bacterium | reverse complement strand
ATACGCATGGAAAAATTAGGCTAAAATTGGCGTTGCCCAACAAGGATGTCCATCAAGTCACTACAGGTTAGCATCTCGTTTAATCAACTCAAGTAAGTTGGAGGCTCCTTGGCGAATGGAAAACCGTTTGCTGAAACAAGCGCGCGCATTCGATCGTTCCTCTACCAAGCCTGTTTTCTTTGCCTGCCGTAACAAACGGCTAGTTCCATCGAGATCATCGGCATCAACTAATCCGGCGCAATCTTTCTCCACTTCCCTCCACAAATTGACCTTGTTGGAAATTAATACCGGGGTGCCCACGGAGAGCGCTTCTGCCACCACGATGCCGAAGTTTTCCTGATGAGATGGCAACACCAGTGCTTCAGCAATTCGCAAAGCCCCCCATTTACAATCGCCATCGATCATGCCGGTCCAAAGCACCCGATCCTCGAAACCCGATGCCATTTCTCGAAGTTTTCTGGAATGCACTTCATCTTCGCATGGTCCTGCCAAAATAAGGAAATCTTCATTGGTGGCGATCTCTCCAAAGGCTTTCAAGAGAAGATCCGCACCTTTCTTGAAATGTATGCGACCGAGAAACAAAAGACTCTTGCGACCACGGACTTGGGGAAACCGTTCAAAAAAGGCCCTCATTTGTTTTTCTGAATCCTCAGGTGGGTCCACCGAACCCAAGCCAACAACGGTTTCCCGGCAACTGTATGGGCTAAAGGTAGATTGGCCCAGAAGTCGCTCGTCCTCGGTAGTGAAGCAAACACTGCGGGCATCCCGCAAAATCTTTGATTGGGCAATTTTCCAGAAAACAAGTTTCTTCAGATGCTTCAACGGATAGGTAGCCTTGAACCATGGATCCAACATCCCATGGGGATAAACGTAATAAGGAACCTCAGTTCCCAGAAGGGCTTTGTGGACAGCCACACCGGGATATTGCCAAAGGCCATGAACCACGATGGCATCGTAATCACATACATGTTCGCGGAGCCATGGTAGCATAGCCGAAGCAAAACCATAACTCCCCCGACTTGATGGACCAAGAACGTGTACATTGTCTTGTCGGTTTCCCAAGAAAGGTGCGCAAGGGTCATCTCCACTTAGAATTTCTGATGCGATCCCTTGCTCGCAAAGGGCTTCCGAAAGGCGAACGACGGCTTCTACTACGCCCCCAGCCGTGGGATCGCAGGAATCAATCGCGTGGAGGATTCTCATGCGACCGTTTAGGCGGCGTCGAGAAAGTCAGCGGGTTTCCCAAGCTTGCTTGGAAAAATCGTAGAACTGGCGAGGCGAACTTTCCTTGTTGTAATAAATCCAGGAATCACGCGTTTCGTCGCGCATGTAGGGATAGATGTTCTTGTTGGTCCATAACCAACCTCCGATTCCAGGATCATAAAACCACATATCATCGTCACTCGTGCTACTTACGTAAATCCATCCATGGTCCTTGTGAAAGGTCCAAGGATAACTTTTATCATTGAAATAGCCAAACCAATCGAGAAATTTCCATTCAGGCACGTCTTCGTTCGGAGTCGTCGCATTGTTCCAGACATAGGAAAAGCGGGTCCTGTAGCGGTAATCTCTAATCATTTTCTCGATCTGTTTTTCAGTGCTCAGGCTGGCAAATTGCTTCAGTTCGGTTGGATCAAGTTGAGGTTGATTGCCCTGCCACAAAGCGACCATGAGGGCAGCGGTGTGGAAATCCTTACGACGAGAAGATAATCCCCAAACGAGATCTAGGTTGTCGATTTTTTCCTCGGTCACCATGTATCCCGTGAAAACCACCGGGCTAATCCCGCTTTTATACTGAGGGGTTTGGGGCTGGTTGTTGTTATTGTTATTATTGTTATTATTATTGTTGTTCCCATTCCCAAACCAATTGTTCCAATTGTTGTTGTTGTTGTTGTTCCCTGGTCGCCCAAATCCGCCCATGCCTCCGAATCCGCCCATGCCTCCGAATCCACCCATACCCATGCCCATGCCACCACCCATCATGGCCATCTGCATCATCTGTTGTTGCATTTGCTCTTGTTGGGAGGCAGTGGAAGTAGGGTCGAAATTCTGCATTCTGTAAGATCCCTGAATTCGCTGCTGCACAGTGGCATCGTACCCATCATATTTGTTTTTTATTATTGTGGAAACAAAGTTACGGCGGTTCAATTCAAGGTCTTCCGTATTACTTGTACCTTGCAACTGCGGCAACAGACCATGGCGTTGTAAGAATTCAGGAGAGCGGAACAATTCGTCGATGTAGTTGTTAACGCGAAACTGATTGCTGGGAAAGAAACTTGCATCGGTATCCAAAGTTCCATTTGCGGTCTCCTGGTTTTCCGAATATCCATCACCGTCGGCATCCGGACTGCCATCGGTACCATAATTTGGGATTAGTGAGTAGGTCACCAAGGCATCACGAACATCAAGGAAGCTAGGCCAAGTTCCAACTGTCACGTAATGCGCCGAGAGAGCGTCTACGATGTCTTGAAATCCACCTAGTTCGGTCAGTGAAGCGACCCATTTAACATAAGTGGTCTTGCCTTCGAGAATGGAGGCCAAGATAGCTTCTACTTCGTTATCACTGGGAGTGTGGAACAGTAAATCCTGATAAGCTTGGACAACAGCCGCATGCTGATCATTGATGGGGTCGCGCTTTCGCACCTCGATGGTAACGGGATCAGCAACTATAACGGGCCTCACGGTAGCCGTGTTGACGGTGGTATCGGGGAGAGATGCAATGGCCACGATATCAACTTTCTGATCACTCGTTGCAAAGGCTTCTTGAACCGTCCATTTATAGGTGAAAATGCCAGATCCCGTTCCTAGTTCCGGAACCGTGCCTATTTCTTGGCCATTGGCAAAAAGAAGCACCGTTCCATTGGTGTCTGAAGTAGTCGTTTGCTGTAACCCGAGCTGAGCTGTATTAGTTCCCTTTACTTCAACAATAATCTCTATCTCTTCACCATCTATAGCCTTAGTGGAAGCCGATGGAAGAGTGATCGCTATTGATGGCATCGTGGCTGCCCCCGCAACGGTTCCGCTAGAGGACAAGGAAATGCGGTTTTCGTCGTTGTCGATGCCTACCATGGTAAGTTCCCATTGACGATTAGTCACCGCCAAGCCAGTTGCTGAATCCAAAATAGGGGCACTGGATTCGGGAGTGAAAACACAATAAAAAGGCTCCTTGTCATCGATGCGGATAAGTTTGCCATTAAGATAGAATTCCACCCTTGAAATCGACCCATCCGAATCCTGAAACTTCGGTGCAGCGAGAAGTTTTGAGCCACGACTAACATCGGTGATGGAAGTGGGATGCAAACCGAAGGTACCGTCGGGTACTTCTCCTATTTGAGCTTCCACGACAAGTATTTTTTCCACGATGCTTTGGTTGCCCTTGTCGTCCGTTGCGATGGCTCGCATGACATAATTGCCAGCGGCATCGGGAATAAAATCCGTGCTAAAAGGCCAAGTCGTATCGGTTGCGACGGAATGTCCGTTGATCAAGAACTGCATGCTCTGGACGGAACTACCCTCCTCAATGGCATCAGCGGTAAGATGTATCCATGATCCAGCCCTGAGCGTCTCCACTACCTCAATGGTGGCTCCACCCGTTGACAAGATGGCTTGGTCGGCAGTTGAAAGGGTTGTCGAATCCGCCAATTCGAGGATTAGGGTGTCGGCATCAGTGATACTGGATACCTTGTAAGCGCTGCTTTGCTGATCACCCGAGATGAATTTGACGTATTGACCTACGACTAGTTCGGTGTCGAAAGAGGTTCCTGTGCCTTCGACTGTAACGTAGGTTTTAACGGTGGACCTTCGAAGGCGCTTGGAGTTTGGTGAAGTCGAGTTGATGGTTACTGAGCCAGAAATAGTTCCGCTAAGCGGTCGGCCAGGACCAGTAATCGCCAAAGTGGGGGCACCGGAAAAGAGAATGTCTACAGTACTGACGGGGGTTATTCCATAATTGCCTTCGTCATCGAGGACCATGGCATGGACTTCGTAGCGTCCAGCGGCAGTGGGGGTCCATTGATCGAAGTAATATGGGGAATCTGTGTCAGTATGGACAAGGTTTCCATTCACAAAGAAGCTCGCTGATTGGAGTACCCCGTCATCAGATGCAGTATTAACTTGCAGAAAAACCGTTTCACCCAACTCATAGGATGAGTCTAGTTGAAACAACGTAACGTTGGTAGGTGGATTTTGCCCGATCGTTGCAGTAACTGTAACAGAGGAAGAAGAAACGTAATTGGCAGTGTCGTCACGAGTAACTGCAACAATTGTATAAACACCAGTCAGTCCAGGCTCCCAAGACTTGCCAAAAGGGTAAGCGGATGGGCTGTAGGCCGATTCTCTGGGAACTTCGGAAAAAGTTTGGCCAAGGACAATGGAATCGGAAGAACTGCTGACTGCTCCTCCCGATGTTGCATTATGATCAATAAAGCCAAAGTGGACGGTGTCTGTCCCATAGTCCGTAATTATCATCTTGCTGGGATTGGGAATACTGCTGTCCGTGAATTCCGTTTTAATAGCGGAGATTAGATTGTCCCGGGTGGCCTCGATGGTCGCGCCTATGGGTACCCAAACGTCGGCGTTAATAATTGTGTCGCTGGTAAATTCGAAGGTTCTTGTGACATTGGAATCAGCGGCTCCATCTGTCACGGACAAGGTGACGGCATCTGCATCAGTGGGAAGATATCGAAATTGAAACATTGCGTTGGCTCCATTCACGTAAAAACGTGTTCCAACGAGATTGCCGTCGGTGTCGGAGGCTGCTGCGCTCATATGGACATTGGAGGCCGAAGTGAACTGGTTGTTGGCTTGAGGGTAGGTAATGGAGGCAGTGGGAGAAAAAGAGCCCTGAAAAGGAGGCACTGTTATAATGGCTTCGGGAGAAAAAGCGGATTGTTCACCAAGTTGATCAGTGGCGGCCACCGTAAGGCGATACTCTCCGGGAAGAGACGGTGTCCAAGAGAACACATATCTATTACTGTCGGTAATCGAAGGTGTGGTCAGGGTAGCATCCAAGGCATTGTTAACATATAAGTCCACGCGGGAGATTGAGCCTTCGCCAATTTCCACTTCGACCGCGACGGGGACTGCGTTGTTCAGCGAAAAAGTATGATCGATACCCGGCATAGGGAACAAAAGGGTGGCGTTGTGCTCGGGATATTCCGGCAAGTAGATGGTTTTGCGATCATATAGGAAAACATCGCGGAAACCATTGGTGTCCTGAGCTTGGGCTGCTTGATTGTTTGTGCCAAAGATCAGGCCACCGGCACCGTCTGCATCGGAACTGAAGGCGACGAAGCGTCCATCTGCGCTGATAGCGCCGTTTCGGCTAGATGGCATGGCGGTATTGGCAAAAGCCGCGACTGAGTAACCGAAGCGATTAACAGACACTCGTTCCGAGCGATTCGAGTCGAAATCGAAAAGATATACATCCGAACTTTCCGAATCAGGAGAGAAATCATCCTTATCTATTTCGGAATAACCGTAAATAATCCCATCAGGACCAATAGCCAAAGAGGTTTGGGTGTAGCCACTACCTTGAGTGATTAGATTACTTTGGGGCAAGGTAGCCACGAGGGAGGGTTCACTGGAAACAACTGACCCATGCGCCGCAAATATAGCAAACCCATCTGTTCCGGAGTTGGCAAAAGTGACATTCGTCAAGCCGGACAGGCCTGCATTTGATTCAAGGGCATCACGAACCTGTGTTACGGTGGAGGTGGTAACACCGCCCGTTCCAACTGTAACCAATGTGCTCCCGGCAATTGCTTGTGCTCCATTGTTGTCCAGTTCGAAAACAACGGTATTGGTGCCGTCCGAAATGGTGAGTGTCTCTCCGTCCAAGGTATTCGAATTACTGAGAATTTGAACCAAGGTTTGTTGTATCAATTGTACTTCGCCATTCGTGCCAATCCGTATCATGTCATGATCGAGGAGGGCATTCTGCCCATCACCCCCAATTTCAAACGTAAGATCAGGGTGTGGATATCCCGGTTTGGTTGGATCTTCCGGATAGCCTAGTCCCTCATTTGCCATTTGGACAGAAAGCACAGCTCCATTTGTCCGAATTGTACCAGCTTGGAATCCTTGCCCGCTACCCGGATTGGTAACCGCTATGGTTGTATTGTTTGGGTCGTAATTTTGACCTGGGTTGATAATCGTCGTAGTGGATATGCGGCCCGCTGAATCCACGTCAAAGGATGCTATCGCTCCACTCCCGCGCCCAGAGGTATCGACGATGGTGAAAAAGCCCGCAATATATCCACTTCCACGATTGGCAATTTCAATCTCCGTTAATTCACCTCCTAGCGTAGCGCTAGCAGTAGCAACGGTCGTTACTGTATTATAGAAAACATGGCCATCGGAACGAGTGATCGAGGTGGGAAGCAAATTATTGGCACGGGAGCGAAATACCATAAGGCTACCATCCTTGTTCAAGGCGGGTTCATCACTGAAATCATTACCGCCAACTCCACTTGGAGATTGGCTTGCCCTGATAATTGCTCCTGAAAAATTACCCGTTACGTTATTTAAATAGGGAATTAGGAGATCGAGGTCTACCCGATAGACATCTCCAAGGGGATGAGATAAATTGGCAGTGGCGGTTGCAGGAACAACTGGACCGGTATCTGTGGGATCGGGGACGATTGCCACCGTGGGGGCCTGGTAATTGGAACCGGGATCATTGACCGTTATTGAGGCAAGCTTTCCATTCGCGTCAATTTGGGCGGTCGCGGAGACCCCCGCACCAGTTATGTCAGTGATAGTTACAGTGGGCGGGATGGTATATCCCCAACCGGGATCGGTGACGGTGAAGGAAAGAATGCCAACACCGCTTGGGATGTTGGAAGCCTTGGAATGGAAAGCCACCTTCGTGCCATCACCACTAATTGCTGGTTCGAAACTGGAACCGTTGGTTTCTCCATAGGAGGCGAAAGAGTAGGTGCGGCTAACTCTATACAAGCCAATATTGGAAGCGTTTGCATCATTTATTACATTTAGAAAAACATCCGCCGCACTGTTGTTGTCATCATTGGAAAAGTCCCAATCGCCGTTTTCATCAACGAGGTTGGTGGCATAAGAAGAAAAGACCACTCGCTTGCCATCTGAGCTAATGGCTGGAGTGAAGCTATTGAAATTACCTCCGGCGGCTGGTGTAGTGGCATTTTCACTAAGACGAGTCATGTTTCCATCTGCTACGCTGTACAAGAAAATGTCAGAAGCAAAGTTGGTGTCATCTCCTTCCAGTAAATTACTTGCTTGAGACTCGAATACGACAAATTGGCCATCTTGGCTTACATCTGGATTGAAACTACCGCCATTGGCTTGACCGCCAGTGGTCGCCATGGATAGGCGGCGGGTCTCGGAATTGACCAAATCGTAACGGAAAACATCTGAAAATTGGTTGGTGTCGCCAGGCACAAGGTTAGTGGCTTCTGAAGCAAACACAACATAGCGTCCGTCATTGCTGATCGAAGGTGCGGTTGAGTGACCATCACCAGTGGTAATAGTTGTGATATTTCCAGTGACCTTGTCGCTTACAAAGATATCGGAAATCCCATTTACAAGCGAAACGTAGGCGGTCAGGCGACCATCGCCACTTATATCAGGATTTTCGCTAAGCAGGGTGGTATTGGTGGAACTCAGGCTGATGTCCGGGGAAGTAAGTGGCAAAATCACTTCATCGGGGCTAGTGTCAGTCTGAAACAAGGTGCCATTCGCTTCCGCCAAGAGGAAATAGGTGCCGAAATAATTGTTAGGAAGCCTTTGCACCCATTCTATGGTCGAAGTTTCTCCAGGGAGCAAAGGTCCACCGAAGCCATTGCCGGTGGCGGTGAAGTCGCGCAAAATGAAATCATTGCCACCAATCGCATCATTGCGGTGCCCCAAAGCCACCCTGATGTTGTAGTTGTCCGTCGACAAAAGCGCTCCATCACCCGAATTGATGACACTTAATTTGAAATGGACCGGATCCCCCGATCGGTATGTGCCTTGCCCCCCTTCGAATTTAACAACGTCGAGGTCGGAAGCTGCAGCAATATTGAAGGTAGAAGTGGATATGTTGTTAGTTTCATCACTTTCCTCCACCAAGTCGGGATTATCAGGATCGACATGGGCTGAAATTGTATAGGTGCCGTTGGCTGCTGTCTTTGGTATATTAAGCGAAGTCAAAGTTAAGTTGGCGCTCGCCCCTTGGGTGAGGGCGGGTAGGAGCACGGATTGGGTGTCCATGACGTTATTGGCATCATCTGTAAGAACAGCATCCACGCGGATCGCAGTCGTCGGATCCATGTCTGCTTGCCCTCCGTTAACCACGGAAACGGTAGCATCCACTGTTTGGCCGGGCAAGCGATTTGCAGGTATGGTGAGTGTCTGTATGCGAAGATCGGGGACTGTCATCTCGAAAAGATGCGTGCCCTGATTATTAGTTCCATCGGCGTCCGTACCTGCCGTGACAGTACTCCGCACAGTCCAGTTGCCAACCCAGTTGCTAGCCAATGAATAAGGCATCGTAAAAGAATAGTCGAAAGTTTGCGGTGCCGCCTGACTTAATCCTGCAGTGATGGATTCCACTTGGCCAAAAGCAACGATCGCTGTGCCATTTGGAGCAAGTACCTCAGTCTGCACGCTGACAAGTTCGCCGGATCCGTAATCGCCACCCACCGTGGAAACCGTAACCGAATAAGAAAGGTCTCCGCCCACCTTGACGGTGTCTCCGCTAGTAACCGCCACTGTGACATCTTGCCCATGCAATGATCCAAAGCCCAAAAAGAAGCAGACTGAAAGAAGGTTCGCCGGTCGGCGAATCAACGAAATCAGACATTGTGGGGATAAAATTTTCATTACACTTTCAAGGGAAGTACGGCGGAAAAAGCCTTTGTTCCTAAAAGGAACACGATTTAATTGCGAATTCCTGACATAGAAACAACTGAAAATTTTCCGAGTCATGGCGAATGAACCATGGTTCGAACGGGAATATGTATTCTCGGGAAGGGCGTTCATTTAGTCTTCCAGGATTGAGTGGAGTAATCGTAATACTGTTGGGGGTCGCCAGTGGTGGCAAAATAGATCCACGAGCTAGAATCATAGCGGTAAACGTATGGGAAAACGGTTTGGTTGGTCCAAATCCAAGTTTGGAGACTGGCATCCCACAACCAAATGGAATTGAGGTCGGCATCGTCAGATATATAAAACCAACCTTGGTCGGCGTGATAAATCCAGCTTGACGACTGGGAATGAAAATTGCCAAACCAACCAAGGTTGCGCCAAGAAGTGGATGATCCCTCGGAGGCCTCGGCATGAAGTAAATTGGGTGCATCCAAATATGCCTTGACCAAGGTGTCGGAGGAGAGTCCTCCGGCATCAGTGACACCTACGGTTAACTCGACAGAAGAAAAGGGGTGTTTGGAAATATCGTCGGGATCCGCCACGGAAACCTCTCCAGTGAACGAATCCACAACAAAGGCACTTGTTCCATCGCCATCGTAATCGAAATTACCGCTGGAAATACTGAAGTTCGTTGAACCCGCGCCATCCAAGTCAGTCGCAGATAGGGTTCGTAAAGTAGCGCCTAGAGTCAGGTTAGTTCTGGATTTAGCGAAAGTTTGATCTGGGCTACTGGGGGCAAAAACATTGGTGGCTTGTACGTTGGTAAGGTAACTCGTGAGATAATTGGAATCAATCGAACTTGAAATAGCTGAAAGAGTGCCACCCTCAATTTCAAGAGCATCGATTGCGTTTGAGACCACATCTTCTCCAACTATTCGAATGCGCGCAGTATCCACAGCGAGTGTTTCCGGAGAACTTGCGTTCGTGGCCAAACTGTTGGCCACCAAACCATTGAGCGAAGAAATAAGCGCGATGGAAGCGGACAAGTCGGAAGAGCTGAGCGAAGCTGAGGCATCAGAGGCACTCAATGCTCCCGATACAATGGCGGAAAGCGTGGTCAGGTTTGTTTCAAAATTAATCGCGCCCGTGGCAGTAGTGACTGCGCTCGCCAATTGATCTGCTGCTGAAAGTGCGATTGAAGCTGAAGATAAGTTGGAGCTTGAAGCATAATCCACAACTGTAGCAGTTTGAAGCATGACATTCATGACTTGAGCTCCGGCAGCAAGCACTGCTGTAGAAGAAAGATTGCCGTCCGCTGCAGCCGATAGGGGGTCAAAAGTCGAAAGATTGATGTCATCGGAGATTCCAAAGGCAGTTTTCACAAGACTTTCCGCGGTAGCAGCATCTTGCCCTTGTTGAGCCAAGCTCGCGATCAAAGTAGTTAATGGCGTGATGACTTCTGTTCCGGGCAAGGCAGTGAGCGCGCCTTTGAATGCAGTTCCGGTAGAAGAATCCACGCCCCCACTAAGAATGAAAATACCCTCGTCGACGCCAATTGTTCCATCTGAGTCCTTGTCATAAGCCGTAACTTCCTCGGGTGTGAAATGAAGTTCAAATTTGCCGGTTGAATCGGTTTGGTTGGTATCCACAAGGTCATGGTTCCCGTCCCCGTCGGCATCAAAAATAACCGTAGCCCCCACCAAGTAGCCATCAATTGCCTTTGCACCCATAGTGATACCATCTCTTTCCACAGTGACGATACGAGCGGAGGTGGCATTGTTGTCCAAGCTGTCCGAAGCATCATAGATAATGACGTATTTACCGGTAGTATTAACATCGACGGTTTGTCCGCTAACAGAAACCGTGACCGCCCCTTCGAACAAATCCGTAGCCGAATAACCGGGTTCGGTAAAAGTTTGTCCCTGAACAACTTTCATTTCGGCATCGCCGACCAATGTGATCACTGGTGCCTGTGTGTCGGAAACGGTGACTGTTCGTGTCACTTGAGTTGCAGGTCGACCAGCGGAATCATTGACGTCATAGGTTATAACATAATCACCGAGGACACTAACGTCGACGGTGGCTCCACCAATAACAATGGAAGAAGATAGATTGCCATCCGTTACGTCCGAAGCCGTGGCTCCGGGATCGACAAATGCAACCCCGGCCTCTGCTTGATATGGATTATCTCCGTTCAGCGTGATAATAGGATCATCCACGTAAACAACCGTTACGGTTCGTGTTTGTTGAGTGGCGGCGTAGCCGGTGGAGTCGGTCACGTCATATGTTAATACGTAGGTGCCAACAGTCGACACGTCGACCGAGCCCACTATAACCATGGATGATGAAAGGTTTCCATCTTTGTTATCCCAAGCAGTAGCCGTTTCAACGTAAGGCTGGTTAATTTCAACCGTCATGGCGGCCGATCCATTCAAATCAATAATGGGAGGAAGGACATCAGGCACAGTGATATGCAATGCCGCGATCCCAGTGCCCGCCGGATTTGACGCAGTGACATTCAGATCATAAGTTCCGCCGGCATTGGCATCGGGTGCTCCTGAAATTAGTCCATTTGTTGAATTTAGTGTTAATCCCGACGGCAGAGACCCCTGGACGGTGAAGGCCGTCGGATATTCACGAGCCCTGATTGGAAAAGAAAAGGTTTCGTCATAGGTTGCCGTGGTCACAAATCCAGTAACGGCAACGGCGCTTGCCCCAGATCCAGCGCCGCTAGAAATAATGACGGAAGGGGCATAGACATAACTACTGCCTCCACTGGTTACTGTAATTGAGCTAAGGTTCGTAGCTGTGGCATCTACCGTGGCTGTTGCCGCAGCACCCGAACCCTCACCTCCTGAAATAGTAATCGATGGAGTGCTGACATATCCGGAACCAGAAGCATTGACGTCAATCGCTATGACTTCTTGAAACAGTATTCGTGGTATGGCAAACAGTGTAATGTCTATCCCATAAAGATCGGCCGTGTAATTGGAATCGGTGCCGGCATATTGTCCGAATGCCTCTTCTTCATCGCGGATTCCGTCACCATCGGCATCTAAAAAGGCAAAAGGGGTGTAGGAAGCATTAAGGGTCAACTCGGAAAGCGTGTAATATCCTGGTGCATCTATCACCGTATACAAAGAAGGAACCGATGCACCGATAGCTACTTCTTCAGCGGTGACGTAAATCTTGCCACTTTGAGCGCCACGATAATAAATCACCCCATTAGCGGAAACTGTGGTCGCAACTTCGACTTTGGTTGGATCGTCGCCCGCCGCGACTTCGTCTCCATCGGAAACACCATCCCCATCGGTATCCACGAGCAATGGGTTGGAGAAATAAACGTTAACTTCGTCCCCATCAATAAGTCCATCGCCGTCAGTGTCCGCCAAAATGGGATTTGTGCCATAAGAACTTGTGGCATTGTATTCATGGAAATCGGTTATTCCATCGCCATCGGAGTCCGTAGAGAGAGGATTTGTGAGGAGGGCAAATTCCTGGGCATTGGTCATGTTGTCGTCATCCGCGTCACCGTTGTCAGAGAGGTCGTAGGTAGCGTTGACGTCATCAAGGATAGTGTCGAAGTACTGATCGCGCCAAATTTCTTCCTCAGACATTATGCGAAGATTGCCTACTATAACTGTGACTTCATCATAAGCACTGGAATTGGCGTCGGCAACTGCCCGAAGCATCGCCTGACCTCCTACCAAGGCTTTTCCGGTGGCTCCTGTTCCGCCGCCTCCGCTCAAATTGACCGCAGGGGCACTGGAATATCCGGAACCACCCGTTACGAGAGAGATTGCAGTAACAGATCCGGTTGCATTTATTTCGGCAGTGGCTGTGGCTCCAGTTCCATCACCGTGAATGGTTACGGTTGGGGCACTGGTGTAATTACTGCCACCGTTTTCGACCTCGATCGCAACAACTTGTCCTTTGCGAAGGGTTGAGGCGAGGGCAAGTATGGCGCTGACATTGGTCGAGGAAACGATCTTTATAGAGGAATTATAATCCCCAGACGTGGCGTTGAAATCAAACTGCAGCGACCAACTCACCGTACCATCAGTAACAAGTTTTCCATCAGCATCCCAGGTAGTCGCGGTGAAGGTGGTGTTGTTATCCAAGGGGGTGGCCCAATAAATAGGTATTTCAATACCGTTGACCGCCGAATTGGGTGAAATCACCACATGGGCCGGTGTTGCGCCCGGATTACTGGAGTAGGCTGATTCCCAAAAATCTATCCCTTGTGTCCAAGAGTTGGTGCGAATGGTAAACTTGTCACCTGGATCATGTTTCTTGGAGGAAGTGGCATCGTCGTTGATCGTTAGGTCAAGGGTTCCATCAGAAGCCACGGATACCTCTACGATCGCCTCGCCACTGCCCGTGTTTGCTGGATCTGCTAAAATGGTGAGGGCTGGTTTAGTGGCAAATCCAAAGCCAACGCCATGAAGGTGTTTGTCTATCCGCTTCCAGAAAGCATTTGTCGCGTTGCTATCGTTTATGAACGAAGTGGACGCATTGTGGTCCTTGACGCTGACATACTTTCTGCCTCCATATTTTACATGGCCTTGGTAGGCTAAATATTCACGTCCGCTCGCCCAGTCCTTAAAACTTTTGCCTGCGTAGAAAGAATCAACCAATTCGTCAGGCCAAATCAAGCTGCTGTTTTTATCGCCCTCGACATCACCAACTAGAGTCAATTCGTCAAAACCTCCCAAAAGAACGGCGGATGTATTTTGCTTGTCATAGCTAATTGGCTTCCTGTCCTTGTCCTCCAAATCCACCCCCACTGAATAAAGTCCATGTTCCAAGTCAGAGAAGGCATAATAGCCTTCGGCGTCGGTGTAGGTTTCGAGCCCTTTGGGAATTACAGACCAAAACCCCTCTTGAGTCGGATCCGAATCCTGAACATAAGTGATCGCCCTATCGTACTCAGTCTTCAGCCAATACCCATTGGCAAGATCGATATTGAAATCGGCACTGGCCTCTTCGTGGCGCACCAAGCAAACATAGGTTTCCTCTTCTCCTAAATTGCCAATCTTAACTGCGTCTCCTATCACGTACTTACTTCCGGCACTCCATTCTGGCAGCACCCAAGGCGCTTGGCCTAACCTCATCCAATAGCCGTTTGCCAGATCGGACTTGTCTTCATATTCCAATATATAACCAAATTCAGCTCCGGACATGACGGCCACAAGTTGGGCTCCTGTTCCTGCTCCGTTGACGGTCACCGTTGGTTCATCCGTGTAATTGACGCCCCATTCTTCCATGTCGACGTCCTGAATGACTCCACCTCCATCAACCAATGGAAACAATCGGCGCAAGTCAGCCACCGCTCCGTTGCCACCACCTTCCGAAAAGACGATGTTGTCATCGGGCGTGTACCCAGTTCCACCGTTGATAACATCCACGTCCACAACGTACCCGGCACTTGCCATGTCATGCACGGCCCGCCATTTCTTTGTGTTGTCCACCACCAACCAACGCTCCGGATGAGTATTGGTGTTGGCAGGATCATCAAAAGGTTCAGGTTGAGGCGGATCTATCCCGGCGTTCCAGGTGGAAACCATTTCCGGAGCCCAGTCTTCACCGGTAATCCATTTCCAATTGCCATCTGCCTGTTCACTAAGAGCCGGTTGCATGCCACCAAGGAAGTAAGTGGCATTTATATCGCCAGTTTCAGCCAACATCAGGTCCCATTCTGCTTGCGTGAGGAAGGTGGCGAGGTGACCGCCTTGTGTCGCGGCATGATTTTTCGCATCAGCCCAAGAGGCGAACTGAGTGTCTATTCTCTCGAACGTTACGTTATTGTCTGACTTGAAAACCTGTGAGACGTGGGTGCTCAAACAAACGTAACTGACTTTATCGAAGACAACCAATGCACCTTCGTGATAATGGCGATTGGATTTCCAATCTTGCGGGGACCACCAATGCAATTCAGGCGACGAGTCAACCACCCTGATTCGGCCCCCCATTCCGATGCCGTTCCAATCTTGGCGGTAGTAGTAAAATTCATTTGGCAGATCATCGGTAACTACAATATCCAAGTAGTTTTCATGGACACCATGGCCGTGAATGCTGGCAAGCGCAGTTTCATCCTTGAACGGGCTGGCTCCATTTGGGTCGTGATAGAAATAAATATTCGCGGCGCTTTGGAAAGCAATGGGATCCGTTGTGGTAGTGACGTTAATGTCCCAAAGTCGCCTGTCGCCTGAAAGCTGCACCTCAAAGGAAGCGTTTCTATCGTTGTCTCCGAAGGTAGCAGTAAGATTTGGAGGGGAGGCAAAGTCATACCCGGAGCCTCCGTCCGAAACATTTATCCAAACGATTGCGTCTCCTTCCTTATCAGTTAAGTTCGCCACTAAGTTCGCATCGACCGGAGGGTCTTGGTCAGGAGCAAGAAACGCAAAAAGAGAATAGGCATCCCGAGCAAAATCCATGATCCTGACGGTGGGAGAGGCAGTAAAGCCACTTCCTGGATCATCGATCACAACACGGGTAATTACACCAGCTTCGACAACAGGGTATGCATCGACCCCCGCACCATCTCCTTCCACAACAATTTCAGGGGCGTAGTAGGCAAATCCCCCATTGTTGATTAGAATTTTCTCAATCAATCCATCAGTGACTACTGCCGTGCAGTTTGCGTCTCCTCCTGTAACGGTAACTGTTGATCCGGTTAGATTAATGCCACGTCCATCGGAAATAGTTACGTTTGCATCGGTGTAGCCAGAGCCTGGGTCATCAATTACAACTTTGACGATTTTGCCATTCTCAACCTTGGCGTGGGCTTTAGCATTTATGCCATCCCCAGTAATTGTCACGGTGGGGGCAACATACGACTCTCCCCCGTTGAGAATATCAATGGATTCGATTTTTCCTCCGAGGGATGCAGTGGCATTTGCCTCCCAACCTGTTGGGGCTCCATCAAAGGCCACCGATATGGTATTGTTCTGGTCGACGTTGCGATAACCTGTGCCACCATCCACGACAATAACGAACACCACGGATCCGCCAATGGCTACCGCGCGGGCACTTGCCCCCGTGCCACCTCCACCGGTAATGGAAATTTCAGGGCTACCAGTGTAACCAGAACCACCCGAGTCCAAAACGACTGCCGTTATGCTTCCATTTGCGTCGGCCACTACATGCGCTTGGGCTGCAGTGACCGTTGTGGCATTTCCATCGGTACCATACCCTCCATGAAAATTTACCTGAACGGGATTTGTATAACCTTTTCCTCCGTCGGTTACGGTAACAGCGGCCACAAAATTCTGCTGCATGGTGACACTTGTGGCAGCAATGCCCCCATCCGGTTCATCGACAACGGTCAAGGTTGGCGTCTCGGAAAAAAGAAAATTCTCGATCGTGGGACTTACGGTAATAGAGGCATTGATATCGACAGTGAAATAACTACTGCCATTGAGGTCAGCCAGTAAGGATGCGGTTCCGGATGGGGGATGGATGGTATTGGCAATGCCCGAGGACATAGTGCCGTTCAGGTCCACGATCTCCCCTCCCCCACTGAGTACTATTCTAGGTATTGCGGTATAATTTCCTTCACCTGATCGGAGCAATCGCACACCCTTGATTACAAAATAGCCGGGATTGTTTTCCGCAGGACCCATAAGGACCTCATATTCCGGCGCCTGATTGCCCAAACCTGTTATCCTCACATCACTTGTAGTGAGGTCCTTCAGGTACCCATGTCCGCGATCGATGATTTGAACGTCTGTGGGGGTAAAATAGGCGGACCCATTGGCATCATCACCGGTGGGAGATGGCCCAATAATTACCTGTGGAAGGTTCTCGTATCCCAGTACGAACTTACTCCAACCTGATCCAGTTATCTCAAAAACAGGGCTCGTTCCATTCACGTCATCAACGTAAACTTTAGCCACTGAGGTCGCATTGAGCTCTGACGTGGCCAAGGCTGTCACACCTGAAGTTGGCGGGGCAATCGTAACAGTCGGATCAGCGGCAAACTGAAGCGAAACACTTGAGGCATCGACGGATCCCACCGCATTTACGTTGGCCGTCGCCTTGGCCATCGTTGCCACGCCCGTTCCTAAATCGTTGAGAAAACCTACCTCGGTGGCATCTAATTTTCGAGAATACAAATAAATGTCATCCAAGCTACCTTGGAAGAAATCGGTTCCACTGGTATTGCTTGAATTTACTAGGCGCCCAAATGAAACATCATCTATACCTGAGACATTGGCGACAAATGCCTGAGTTGCTGCAGTTCCCGTGGAAAAGTTGAGGGTAGGCTCCGCTCCATCTACGAAAAACTGGCTGCCTGTTGCATCCACCGCAAAAACCACGTGATGCCAAGTGTCGTCATGGAAAGTGGCGGTGGTACTAAAATCAAGAACGGTAGCTCCCGCTTCGGAAACGGTTACTTGCAGAAAGCCGTTGTCTCGGAGTACGATTTTGAAGAAAGAATCAGCGTCAGCAACATCACTGGCCGAGAAAATAGTGCGGTCCACCGCATTGGCCGAGGCCTTGAACCAAAAGGCGACGGATCCCTCAAGCAATGAGTTGAATCCCAGCACACCGGCAGACAAATCCAAGTATCGCGATCCATTGAAGTCCAATGCATTGTCGATCGCTCCGGCCGAAAAACTAGTGCCATCACCATCCATCAAGGTCCCGTTGAGGTCGCTTCCTCCAAAATCTCGTGAAAGGATGGTCGCGCCCACGGAGATACCATCATCCAAAGGCCAATAGCCCGAAGGGGATGTGGGGTAAACGAGTTTAACGAAAGTGCTGGCGGCATCATATCCACTACCGGTGGTAGTTGCATTTACTTCGTTAACTGAGGTCCCTATAAGACCCGCAGTTCCGTTGAAATCAGTTCCATTACCGACCACAATGACTGATGGAGCGGCAGGATAACCAGAGCCAGCTGAAGCTATAGTGATCTCGCCAACGCCACTCACGACGGTCGAGGTCGTGGCGGAAATAGCAGAGTTATTCTCGTCCACGCCAGAGACATTGGCGTCAGGTGGTGTAAGCGGATCGTACCCGGAGCCACCATGCGTAACCGTGATGTTGGATACAGTCGACGGGTTTAAAAGAGTAGCCAATTTGACGGCATAAGGTTGGTAATCCCCCAGAAAGTTAGCCTCGGGGGCAGTGACGTAACCGCTACCATTGTAGTCCAATTGAACTGCTGTTGCCAAAATTACCTTGGCCAATGCAGCCTTTCCTTCTTCTGCCAAACCGAACCTCAAAGGATGATCCTTTGCTGCCCCTTCGAACAAAAATCGATGCGTTTGTCCCCTGTAAAAAATCAAATCCGGAGATTCAACGTCATCCACGTAGTATTTCGGGATCCTAGAATCAGATTGGGAACCATGGACTTTGACCGAGTGTATTATCGGCACACTTTTCTCCACAAACACCCGAGCGCCTTCCACAGGTTTGCCTCCACTGAGAACCCTACCCTCTATTCTAGAATGCGAATGCTTTTCAGGCTCCGATACACGGATAAGTATCGTGGCCGAACCCACGCCACCCTTCATGTCCGAAACCGCAACTCTTACCTTGCGGATGCCAGGTTTCGAGAAAATCCGAGTGAAGAACGGTTTGTTCGGTTCGCTCAAATCCGTAATCAAGGCATCGTCCACATACCACGAATATGCGAACTCGGTATCACCGTCGGCGTCAGTTGCATCGACTGCGAAATCAACTGGGTTTTGCGCTGCTGGCGCATAATCACTGACGATCAAAGAAGGCACAGGCGCATTGTTCGATTCACGTGTCCCTATCCTAACGACAACATCTATGTATTCGCTAGGATAAACACCTCCGCGAGCCACGGGCGTAAAATTTATTTCAGAACCAATGTCGGTTACGGTACGACCAATCGGCGCTCCTCCATCTTCATAAACATTCGGTGTCTCCCGCGTCATGTCGACTAGCCAATGGTTGCTGCCGGAAGCATTCCCCCACACCACAGTAAGTCCATTTTCATCGAAGTCGTGACGGTAACTAACCCAATAAAAATTGCCGTCTCCCGCCGCCAATTTGATGCCACGAAGCCCGCGAGTCGCATTCTCTTCGTTGTCGAGAAGGGTTAGTTGGGTTCCATTTGAATCGACAATCCAACTTGCGTCCAAGGTTAAGCGGGACGCATTGGTATCGTCCTTGTGAGGCACGATAGTCACCAAGGGTTCTTGCACAAAACCTGTGCCTGCAGAGGTAACGGAAAAGCCCGTAACCTTATTCGAGGTCAAATTCACGGTGGCATTGGCTTCTGTCCCACCCGCTCCATTGAATTCAACTGTGGGAGCCAAGGTGTAGGTGGTCGTATCATTGACCGATGAAGGGAGGTTCGCATTGTAAAATCCTGTTTTCAAACTGTAGGGAACCTTTTCGTAATCGTGTCGGTAGATACGAAACTTGTGAGCGCCGTCCACGGCTAAGGTGCCGTTGGTGTCATCGGTAAGATAAGCGATATCCCGACCTTCTTTATAAAAATCCAACCTTCTTTTGGCAGCTAGAGTCAAGGGACCGCTCCCTCCCATGATAGATAGGGGGTTGCCGTACTCTTGATTGAAGCCATCGCCTATCGGGCTTTCCGTTTTGGCATCCCAATAGTTTGCATGGTTCAACCCAAAATTATGGCCAAGCTCATGTGCCGCCACACTCCAAGACCAGCCTGGCACATGGCAACCCGGTGAACCAACCCAAGCCAGTCCGCCATAATCACCATGTGCTTTTCGGGTAACGACTATATAGGAGATGTACTCCGAGTTAGGGTCGAACGTGCCATTTTCATCGGTTGTAAGAGCATCCCAATCCCATGCCGAGTTGGCAGCTGCGGCTGCGGCACGAGCCTCTTTTAGCAAAGTGCCAAAAGCACCGCTTAAATTATCATATTCATCGGCGGTTCGAGGAAGATTCACTGTCTCGGTTGCCACGGTTTCCAAAATCAATTGGCCATTCGAGTTGTCTTGATAATATTGGCTGACTTGATCCATCACGCTGAGGATGCTTTCGAGAGTTTGTGGCTCGAGGACGTCCACGCCCTCGTCAAGAATGGTACCATCGGGCCCGAACACTACCCCATCCGTCTGGTCTTCTTGGTATCGGGCGCGAATAACTAAAACTTTTTTGGCTCCAACAGAAGATCCTATGGTGACCGGAGCATCGCCTAGGTCGAACTCTATGACATAAGCCAATTGGTTGGACCCATTAATGTCATTCCATTGTCCGAGGCTTCCTTTTCTGGTGGAATTTTCCTCCCAGTTTTCCAAGGCCATGGCGGCATAATCAGATCCATTGCTTTCCGGAGCCCCAGTTCCCCAGTTCTGGTAGCTTGCATTAACGTCCGTTCCATCAGTCCATTTCCAAGAACCTTCGGTGGCGTTTATGTCCAATACGGTGGCGTTTTCATCCGTTCCATTGGCATCCTCTGAATCAGAAGCCCCGATCCAAGCGTAGATCGCTCCACCTCCATCGGGGGCTCTGGTGTCAGCATAGGCATCGATCAGCAGATTCGCCACAACGTCATTTTCAACGATGTCATCTATTACGACGAGGCGACCGCCTTCGGACAAGGCGTGTTTCTGGGCTCGTTCCCAAGTTTTCGGGGTAGTTACCACCTTGTACTGGATAGTCGTGAGGTCACTGCCTAGAACACGCGGGTACCGACACACGTTGCGGGAATCACGTTCGGCGGCATCACATTGCTCAAAGAATTCCACCACCTTTTCAGGGGTCTCGAAACCTAGGACTTCACCACTCACTTGGACAGTAATCTCACCATCGGGAAGTCCTTGTTCCTCTTTTTCCACATCATCAAGCAAGCGCAAGGGGCTTTCGTGCAGAGCCATCGCATCATCCACAACAACACCATGCAGAGACATGCCCCGTTTACTGGAGACATCTAGTCGACGGCCGTAGGTATATGCCTTCAATCGTCGTCCATCGGAAAGCTCCACTTGTCGGAAATTAACGTCCTTCAAGGTATTTGGTCCGAAACAAATGGCACCAAGGTAAAAATTGCCCGCCTCGTTAATTCGCTCCTCCAAGAGTTCCTTCACCTCATCGGGCAAATGCCTACGAACGCTCATGGGCACACTCATGGTCAAGGCCTTTGCCGGATTCGTTTCAATTAATGCCTTGAGGGCCGCACGTCGTGCTCGAGCCAAAACCAAACCTTGTTCAGCGCTCGCCTTGCCAATAAGAAAATCATCCGTCCATAAAGAAAACCTTCGGAATTCAGAAGGGGCTCCTTTGTAGGAAGACAATGCCGAAGGTTCAGTCAATATAGCGAAAGAGGATCGTTCGTTTGCGTTTTTGCGGGTTGCGAGAAACGCACTGCCACCGCACCATTGCAGGGAATCGAGAGGGATGGCGTTAAGTTCTTGTTTGGTCGTTGGGGAATGCAATGAGGCAACCTCCTCGTTGTCGATCTGTCGAAAAACCTTTGGTTCGGGTAAACGGACAACCCACCAAGCCATCAATGCAACCACACTGCCAATCCCTCCAATAAGAGGAAGGCCTTGAGTGATGATGGGTTGGAGGCGTTTCATTGGCAAAGAGCCTCAGGCGGTCGAGATAATCCTTGCGCGCGCACGGCCAAGCAAAAAGTGAAAGTGAACAAGGCGTGCAACACAAGCAAACGAATGGTGCGATTCATCTCCGGCTCACGGCCTGTTTCCATAAAATTAATACAGCCCAATGTTCGATCCAGTTATGTTATTGTTGCTTTAAAAATCCCTCGTTGGCTTGCCCAACAACCTTGAACAAAGGCATGTGTGCAGGAAAAATCCAGTCAGTTGCCATGAGTTGGTGGTGCATCGGTAGACATTAATACGCGCGCAAAGCCAAAAAACTGACGAAAAACTTGGGTTTCAATGGGTGCGCGAAAGAGAAAAAGCAAATGGTTCACGCGCGCGCGAAAAAAAAATGGAGGAAATGGCAGGCGGGCCACAAACCTACCCTTGGCCCATTTTCTTATTGGGCGATGGATTTTCATTCTTCCTCGCCTTCGCGGAAGTTCCGTCGAATGGGACCCGTAGGCGTGAGCAAAACAGGGTGCCTGAAGATCGAACTATCGTCGATGGATTGTATGCGTTCGCGAGTCGGAGAACCGCCTCGACTTACAATGTTGGCCGTCACGAAAATCAATAAATTGCGCTTGGAATAACTCTCTGCATTGGACCTGAAGAGGTTCCCTATAAAAGGAATGTTTCCAAGCACGGGAATCTTATCGTTCACGGTTTTGATTTCCTCGCGGGTAAGTCCGCCAATGATTACCGTGGCCCCATCAAAAATTGTGACTGACGTGTTTACTTTTCGGACCGAGAAAATAGGCATCAAAATGCCAGAAGGTTGAATAATTGTGGGTGTAGCCAAGCCTGTTCCAATCATAGCCGAGCGACCCCCATATTCAATGAATCCGTCGAATTCAGTGACCTTGGGTGCCAGTTCGAGATTAATGGAATTGTATTTGGGTTCCACCCGAGGGGTTACATCCAAAACAACCCCAACTTCTCGAAACCCCGGTTGCTCGTCGTCAGGTGCCACTGTCCCAAACTGGGGAGTGGCTGGATTCAATTGAATACCCCCTCCTAAACCGCCGCCAAGCCCTCCCAGTCCACCGCCACCGCCTCCGCCTGCGTTAGGCAACTGAGCCGCCTGCCAATCGGTAGGGTAAATGAATTCTTGAGCAACAGTGATGGAAGCGGGTTGACCATCCATCACTGTAAGACGAGGAGCACTTAGCAAGTCAGTTCCCTGTTTTCGATTCAATGCACTTATTAACAATTGTGCTTGGCCGCCAGAAAGTACGCTTGTACCAGTCAGGTCGACCAATGGTTTCACTCCAGTGCCAACACTAATCTGACGAGGTAAACTGGGAGGAGGGTTCGGGAAAATTTGATTGCCGGATGGGTTGTTGGGGAAAGTAATGGTTGTATCGCTGCCGGTTGCCCCTTCGCCCGCTGAGTGCGCGCGGGCCAAGGTACGGGTGTTCCCTATGAGATTTTTATCAAACCGCATGATAACATCACCATTGCTGTCGATCTGGGGCAGTCCTGTTCTTGGATCAAACAAAGGGGTTGCGTTTCCCCAATTAAGGTTCCAATCAAAACTAATCTCTTCCATCGCACCTTGTTGCACCTCGATGAACTTGGTTTCGATTTCCACTTGCTGGCTTGAGTCTTTGTCGAGTTTGGTCAACAAGCGAGTCAGTTTGTCCAGGTTGCGGCGTGTATTCGTGGCAATGATCTGAAAGCCGTCGAATACGAACTTGTGTCCTTTTTGCTCATCGAATTCAATTCCGGCATTGATTAAGAATTGCTTGATTTTCTCGGCTTGGTCGTCACCGGCACCGCCTCCGCCACCGCCTGGATTAAAGGGATCGGGAGCTCCGCCTCCGCCTCCGCCTCCGGCAGCCCCACCGGTCATTCGCTGGATGGTGCCTTGTGATACTTCGAAGAATTCAATTTCGAGGCCACGCACATTCGCATTGTCCCCACCGGCCTTGGATACGACAACGGCATCGTCTCGCACCTCATAGGTCCAACCTACCATTTCGGTAATGAAATCGAGCATTTTCTCGAGTGTCATTTTGTTGAGCTGGATGGTGACGCTCGGGGCTGCTTCCCCACCTAGCATAGGTATAATATTAACACCTTTCGCGGCAGGATCAGCCTCGGCAAAATCGTTTTGGCGAGAAAACGACATAAGGGTGTTTATTACTTCCTCTAGACTGGTGTTGAAGAAATTAACGCCTGGAATTTCAATTCGTTTTAATTTATCCTGAATGGGACTTTCCCTTGTGGCAACTTCCCCTGGTCCAGACACCTGCCGATCAAACACTTTTGGCAATTCCCATTCATAGCGAATCCACTCAAACATTTCGGCACGTGTTTTTTGGTATCCCAAGTAACTGTTTGCCTCCCTTAACTCCGAAATGCGGCGCAGCATTGATTTGGCTTCGTTGTTGTCCGGAAATCGAGTTTCGATCATGCGGTACACCTCAACAGCCCCAGTCAAATCTCCCGCAAGGAAACGAACCCGTCCCTGCATCAAGAGTTCGCGTTCCGCTTCTTTCTCCTCGGGCCACTCCTTCTTGAATTCCGTGATGTCGCGACTGGCTGGATTTTTCATGTCGCGTTCTATTCTATCATCAAGACGATTGGCTCTCTCGGTTTCTTTGTCGCGCTCCTTGTCGGTAAGTCCCGGACGTTCCGGTTCCTTTGGATTGACCACAAGGTTTCGAGTCTGAAAAAGGTTTTGCCTATATTTTTCAGTGAATTCACGGGCCAAATCCCAATTTTTTAGCTTTCGCGCATCCTCGGCTTTGAGTAAATTGATGCGGTTCAATTCCATGGCCGATTCCCGGATAATTGGCCAAGTCTGGTAGTTGGGCTCAAGATTATTGCTAATGCTGAAGAGGCGTTTCTCCGCTTCGGAATATTTTTTCTTGGCCAAAAAACCACGAGATTCGGCAAGCAATTGACGCGCTCGCGCCACCTGACGCTTTACCCGCTCCTGCTCCTTCCGTTGCAATTCATCGAAATCTATTTGTTCTTCCAACGGTATGCCAGGTGTTATGGTTTCCTCATCCCGACGCATAGCCTCGATGCGCTCATATGCAGCAATCAACTGAGACACACTACCTACCTGTCCTTTTTGCATAGCTTCACCGATCTGGAACCACACAATGCGCTCCTTTTCTTTGTAAAGATCACTTATCATGGCGATGGTAGAAACATCTCGAGGCAACATCGATAAACCTTCGTCCACTTGCTTATGGGCGATTGCATATTGTCCGTCAGCAGCATCCTTTTGAGCTTTTAGGAGCAGTTTCTCAGCTTTTTGGGTCAATTCTGTCTTTTGGCGGCGCTCCGCTGCCATGATTTGATCAAAGTTGGGGGCCAAATCAGTTTCGGGTTCTCCCGCTTTGGCGCGCGCCTCTGCTAATTTTTTCTTTGCTTCATCTAGTTCACGCACAAGTTTTCCGACCAAGGTGGCATCCTGTTTTGTTTCTTTTACTTGGATCTGGCCTGTTCGTTGCCGGTCCTCCATCTCACGTTTTACGCCCTCGCGGTAATGTCCAAGCAATCTACGGGCAAGGGCGTACTCTTTATCTTTCATGGCCTTTTGGGCCATTTCGTACCACAAATTATTTTGCTCACGACGAACTTGCCGAACATAGAAGGCATATTCACGTTTATCACCGAAATCCTTTAGGGTAGACTCGATCAAGGCTTGGGCTCCGGTATGGTCGTTGCGGCGAATAAGCGCCCTTATTTGATTCAACAACTTTGTGAGGTTAGTGCTATCCGTAATGAAATCAGGGAGTAGTGCTGAGGTTGGTGGCGGGGCTAATGGATCTGGATCTGCGGGGACCGGGTCAACTGGAATCGGGGTTGGCGGTGGCGGATCCGTCACTTCATCTACGGGAGTGAGCGGGGGGAGGGCGGGTTGAACTGGTTCGTCGACAGGAACCACAGGGTCCAAGGGGGGATCGACCGCAGGGACTGCAGGCTCAGGAATCACTGGATCAATAACTGGATCTTCAGGCAAAGGAGGTAGCCCTCCTCCCAAAGGATCGATAAGTGGATCGCTGTCGGGATCACTCGGAAGAGGAGGCAGACCAGGCAAACCCGGAGCACCACCGTCAGGAAGTGGCAAGTCGCCAATGGGAGGCAAAGCAGGCTCTTCTTGACCTAACACAAAGCCAAGAGAACCTAGCAACAGACCTACCAAAGCTAAAATAGCAAGATAGGGGTGGATGCGCAATTGGTGGGCAACGGTCATGGGTTTGGTGTGGGGGCGGTTAATTCCAAGCGCTGGACTTCTCGTACATCATTTGGATTGTCCGTAAGCTTTTCCAGTAAGAGGTTACGGTTCGCAGGGTCAATCTTCAAAATGCGATACTCCTTTCCACCGAGGAAAAATTCACTGGAACTCTCAGTCAAATCTTTGGTTTCGCCCAATGTGTCGGGAAGAGTCGAACTTACCTTAATAATTAATTGTCCGGCCATGGTCGGGGCGAGGTTTGTCATGCTAATTTCCTTGCGCAAACCGAAGTCAAAAACCTTCAAAGTCGCAACATTTCGCGTACCTCCACTTTTAGGGTCCCTTATGGACTCTACTTCAAAATCTGTGATTTTAATAATTTTGTCCGGATCCTCCTCTGTCGTCGGCATGATCCAGTTTTTCCCTTGCTTGTAGGTTTGTCCTACCTTCACGATGACATTCCGCTTGATATTTTGATCGTATAACAAAGGATCTGCTCCCCAACTCCTGATATTGAATCGATAGGGCGTATTGTCGAAGGCGATTAACTTTACCCCAAAGGCCTCCTTTTCCTTTATCACCTCGGGAGCCTTGGGTGGCTCAGGTGATAGCTTGCCTCCTACGACAAAGATTCTCGGCGGCGTAAAAAGATCGTATGAAACGTTGTCGTCCCCAGTAATTGGGGCTATCCAACTTTGGCGTGATTGGGTTATACGGTCTTGATGTTGGCGTTGGTAGCAAACTAGAGAAAGTTGTCCCCCGAGATCGTTTGCCGTTTGATTTCCATCCAAGGCAAAAAGTGCCATGCGAGAGCCATTCATGCTCTTGATTGCATCTCCGGAAACAGTTACTGCGCTGCCATCTACCTCAACTGTAATTTTCACTTTGGCCAGTTCGGCATTAGTTGCTAATTTGCCCCGGGCTTCTTTGAAAAAACCTGCCAAATCAGTTCCATCATGCCGGGTCACCGTGACATCTTCATATTCTTCGGGGAAAAGAATTTCCTGCACGAGATATTTCCGATTGAAGGATTCAGGCACTGCACCAACGATTTCAATGAAATCTCCTGGCATCAAGCCATGAGGATTCGTGGTTTCAAAATGGACGAGGCTGGCGTTATTGTCCGAAGCCCTCATATCAATGACAAACGCAGTTGATTGAGGACGCGGTCCCAGACTTTCGATATTGCCATCGGAAAGTAGGAATTTCACCCAAAAAACAAGGCACAAGACTATGCCTAGCCCAAAGGCGACTTTATCGTAATATTGCTTCAAGAATTGCATTGGCGGCACGGTGGTAAGCAATGTCGCTACTCTTCCTTTTTATAGATGGAATCAAGAATCTCCCCAAATGCTTCGGCTTCCATGTTAAAGACATGCTTCGACAAAAAATCCGCTGTGGTTTGAGGCGGCGGCTTCAAGTTGCCCTCCTCGTCCTTTTGGCTATAATAGGTCTTCAAGAACTGCGTCGGGTCTGCTTGGACGCCAATTAGATATTCTATTGTGACAACGAAGCGGGAATCAACGTCGACAATAATTGGAATCGAGGTGGTAACTTCTTCTTCGGGCGGAAAAAGGCCATCACTCGGAGCAAATTCATTGGTAGCGGATTGCGCCCGGTGCACCTCTACGTCACTTACGATAAATGGAGGTTCAAGCAACGTGATGAATTGGCGCAAAGTGGTTGTGCGGGCCACCAATTCAATGCGAAAGGCATAAGTTTGGATTTTACCTGGTTGCTCTACCAACGAATCGCCCAATGACTCGGTAGCCAAAGTGTCACGGTCTCTTCTTTTGGAATCTTCTTCTCCAACTAATTCTCTCTTTACTGATAACAATTCGAGCGGTTGAGCGGCGTTACTGCCCTTGGCCTGAATAAGCAAATCCAGCAGTCGGAGAATGATTTGTTTTTGTTTATAAATTTCCCTTGCTTCGGAAACCTCGAAGCTGGGCCACTGCCCATCATATTTGGCAAATCCAAAACTTTCCTGTTTTCCATCGCCTTCTGCGGGGAAACCAAGCGAGGAATCACCAAAGGTGGAACCCTTCACCTTAATGCCTTTTTGGGTCAGTTTTTCACGATACAAACGAATGAAACGCTGCAGGTCGCTGTTCACGTCTTGAGAACTTTTCCGGTCAGCGTCAGCCAAGATGCCTTCTTTGCTCAATATGGTTCGAAGGGCACTTAATTCCGCCTTGCGAGAATTGGCGAGGTCTTTGCTGTCTTGTTGAGCAACCTTGAGATTTTCAGCCACATCATTAAAATTAGCTTGGCGATCAAGTTCGTCCTGCAATTCATTGCGCAAGGCTGTACGCTTTGCTTCTTCCACCTTTAAATTCCCTTCCAAACCACAAGAGTAAATCGACAAAGTAATATAGATAGCCACAAACATCCCCAAAAAGGAGAAAAACATGATGTTTTCCTTAAGAAAAGTCAGCATCCTAGAGGGGGCGGTTTGGATTGGTTAAAATGGTGTATTCAAAGAAAGTAAAGCGGCGATTCTGAAGGTCCCCGCGTCTCTGGATTTCAGAATTCTCATTTTCGATTTTCTCTACGAATTCACACTCCTGAATTGCCTCGGTCAGTGCTTGAAGGCGGTCACGATTAAGGGCGATTAACTTGTCGATGGAAACCGATGCCGGATTGGGCGATTCTTCATCTGGCGGAACAAAATCAACTCCAGGCACAGGAACTAGAAAACGACCGGATATCTTTAACCGGTATTGCAGGTTTTCAGTTGCCGTACCGGCTGTTGTTTGTGGTCGGTTTCCAACAGTTTTATTGGTTCGCTCGACAGAAAGGTCATCTATCCAAACATGGCCAACTTTGTCCAAACGCGTCTGTAGGTCAGCCAAAAGCTCCAACCAGTTATGAGATGCTGCGAGCATTTCTCTAAAAGGTTGTGTGTCTTGAGCCAAGGCATTGTTCAATTCTTGGGCAAAGGCCAACTCCTCTTCGTCAATATCACGAGATTGAGTCTCTTTTCTGGCTTTGCTAACCCAGCCTTCCCACTCCTGAGTTTCTTGCTCAACGCTTTTAAGGCTAGACAGGTTGTCCAATAAGCCAGTCAGTGGAATCGATGAGGCAAAAGCGGCAGCGGCTAACAGAAACCATCTCTTGTGGCGGAAGCCCATTTGCAGCTTTTTGTCACGCGGCAACAAATCAATGCCTTTGAGGACGCCGGTAGCATCTTTATCGAATTGGCGCCCAGCTTCACCAACCACTTCACTTAACATGAAAACAGCCTCTTGAAGCATTTCTTCCGTCACGGATTCGCTCACACGAATTGCGCGCAAAGGATCGAAATAATCAACCGAAAGGCTTTGGGTTTCACTTAAATATTCAGGTAGACCCGGAAGCAGGGCGCCCCGTCCCGTGAGAAAAACCCGCGATGGTGCTTTTCCTTTTTTAAGGCGTTTGTAAGTGACAACTGACCGAGTCACCTCCTGACTTAAGCGAGTCATGAACTGGCTGGCGTTTTTTTGCATGATAGCAACGCCAGGATCATCAGCGGCAAATGTCGTTTTTCCACTGAAATAACTGATCTTAATGTCCTCGGCCTTAACAAATGAAACACCCAGATTATCAGCCATGTGCTGTGTCAATGAATTGCCACCCAAGCCAATGTTTCGAATTAGAAAGCCGCCCGGATTAATAAAAAGCAGGTTGCTGGATTTCGCCCCCACGTTAATCACCAACATTTCTCCGTCCTTCAAATCAATGTGCGAATGTCGCATTGCATTGTAATCCAAAATGGACGCTGCACTGAGCTCAACCGGCCTGAAGCCGATGGCATCGACTCTTTCGCAAAAAGCTTCGGCAATGGCGGGGCGGACGGCGGCAGCTAATACCTCTTGCTCCACACCATCATCCTCGACCACCTGATAGCCCCAAACCAATTCGGTCAAGGGATAGGGCATTTTTTGCTGCAGCTCGAAGGTTACAATTTGGTCTTGCTTGGCCTCCTCCACATGGGGAACCCTAATTGTTTTAGTTAGCAAGAGGCTACCTGGGAGGATAAAATGGGTTTCTCCACCCATACCATAGGTACTTTTTAGTTCCTTGAGCCCAGTCTCAACTCCACCGAGCCATTCATCCTCGTTGGATAGATCATGGGTTAGTTGAGCAAAGCGGACTTCTTCCAGTCGCAGAATCCCATCCTCTCCGGATGTAAATACACTTGCCGAAACATGGCTAACGCCACAATTAACGATCAAGGTTGGAGAGGCTTTCATCTAAGGGAATCCGTGATGTTAAGTGCAAAAAATGCTAATAAGCCGACGCTCTTGCGACGGAAGTAAGGGCAAGGTGAATCATTATTTATTTTAGGGCTCTGGGAACTTCACCGCAGGTGCATTCTCCAATCTCCCCATATATGAGATATCCACGAGATGGGCGGGCAATAGAAGGCCTTCGTTTTTAGTGGATTTAGACAAAGCCTGATCCTTGAAGCTTTTAAGAACATTCTCTTGCTTGGAAATTTCACAAACAATTGGTTCCTCTAACTCCAAGGGGGTATCACCTATTGAGATTTCCACTACGTAACCAAATGGTTTTTGCACACGATCGAAGCCGTCTCTTTTGGCTATTTCCAAAGGAAACAAGAAAGACAAGCTCTTCGGTCTGCCATCCACCTCGATAGTCGGAATTTCAACTTCCGCATGATAATAATCCAACAGTTCAGGAAGCTCAGGTCTGCGTCGCGTATCTCTAAATATTTTTTTTTCTCGAGTGACATTTTTGAAGCAAAGGTGAATAGATACCTTTACGTCATCTATAAATTTTTCGTTGAGTGCCTCTTTGGGGTTGGGGTGCTCCTTGGGTGAGAATTGAACGGTGGCAACCAACCATTTCTTTTGGTCACTCATCAAGTCAAGACGCTGGAAATCAATATAGTCGTCAGCGGAAAAAACTGGGGTTAACAAAGATAGAGATAATGCTAGGAGGTAAATTCTCATGAGTTGCTTGTTATGTGGACGAGGCTTAAAACTCAAACCTTTATAAAAAGGGAACATCCTTCAACGCCAATCTAATTTTACAAAGTTTTATAACATGACAGCAAGCAATGCAGAGTTTAGCACTGATTCATTGCCATTGAAAATTTCCACTTTGATTTTCCTGCGAAACCAAAAGGGTGAATTACTAATGCTAAAGCGTAGCAAGTCACCAAATGAAGGGAAATGGAGTCCAAAAGGAGGGAAGCTTGAAGGAGATAAAGGTGAATCACCCTTCGAATGTGCCATTAGGGAAACAAATGAAGAAACGGGTTTCCAAATAATTGAAACCGACCTTCACCTATTTGCCTGTGTTTCAGAAAAGAATTATGAAAATGCAGGACATTGGCTAATGTTCCTCTTCAATTGCAATAAATCATTGAACTATTTGCCGATTGATGGAGATGAAGGTAAATTTGAATTCTTTCAAAGGTCGTTGATAGAAACGTTGGATATACCCCCGAGTGACCAAACACTGATATGGCCATTATTTGACAATTACAGTGAATCTGGATTTGCAGTGGTGCGAGCAGATTGCTCAGATCCAAAAAATTTAAAAGTACAAGTAGAAGAAAGTGGAGATTGGGCAATGAGAAAGCCCTGATTGTAGTTTTTTTAAAGAATATCGAATCGTAGCAATCTGTGACACATAATATAATATTACCTAAACTTAGTGATGCAATGCATCAAGCCACTATGAAAGGATGGCTGAAATCAATTGGTGAAACATTGATGAAAGGAGAAGCAATCGCTGAAGTTGAAACCGGTAGCGTTATAATGCCAATAATGAGTACAGTTGAAGGCATAATTAAAGAATTTCTAATAAAAGAAGATGAAGTTGTATCAATCGGTACGACCATCGCTATTGTTGTTGAAAATGAAAAAAAAGAAATTTTATCAGAGAATATTAAGACAAATGATAATATAATCGGGGAAGGAGAAAAAGACAATGTTGATTTTCAAGATTTAGATAAACGAGTAACCATATGTAATCGTGATGATTATATTTTTGTGACTAAAGAAATTGATTATGAAGGTATTTTGGCGAAAAAAAAGAACTGTAACAATGATGGAGATGAAAATATTACCAGTAATGATATTATAATGTATGCAGTTATAATGGCATTAAAAGATATTCCTGAAATAAACTGCTTAAATAATGTTGTTTATGAAAGTATCAATTTAGCTTTTTGTGTGAATACGGAAGCTGTATCCCATTATCCCGTGCTACCTATTGCCAGTGCGAAAAATATTAATTTATTATCTTCGGAAACTAAAAGGATAATACATGCTATACGTAATGGTAAATTGGAGGAAGTGAATTTTAATCAGCCTACCTTCACAATATATAACCTTGGGGCTGATGGTATGAATTCATTCTTTATTCTGCCATCTACAGAAACCTGCTGCCTTTCCTTCACCAGTCCTATTTCGAAACCGATCGTAACAGATAATAATGAAGTTGTTGTCGGCAAATTACTAAAGTTCTGCCTTTCTTCCAATCAGAAAAATATAAATAGTACAATGTGTGCTGCTTTTTTAAATCGATTGTCTGAAATTATTAACAATGATTAGATAATGTAAATTTAATGTTTAAATCTGAGATCTGAGAATCGAATCTTCCTTAATGGCATTAGCAATTTGATTTATATTTTCTGTAACATTTTGTTTTTCATTTTTTAATTCTTCCAGAGTTTTACAAAAAGCAGTGCCAAACACATAAAACTTCATCTTGGGTTCTGTGCCACTTGCTCTGACCGCATAGCTGTAATCATTGTCCAGAGTAAATATGTAAAAGTTCTCTGTAGGTATTAATTTACCATCATTATCTTTATATCCAGACTCATTATAGTCTTTTTTTGTTATAATCTTCCTTCCGTCTAAAGTTTTAGGAGGTTCTGTTTTATAGGAACACAATATGTTCTTAATCTTTTTAGAACCTGATTCACCCTCAAAATAGACACTGACTGTTTTCTGATCATAATACCCATATTTCAAATAAATATTATCGAGATATTCTAAAACCGTTTCATTCCTTGATTTCAAATCTGCAATCAATTCGCAAAATGCTATAGTAGAGGCATTACCATCTTTATCACGCACAAAGTCATATGGCAAATATCCGTAACTTTCTTCGCAAGCGAAAAGAAATGCTTTCGCATATTTCAACCCTAAATTAATTCTGGTGTAATAATCTGTTGAATCATAATCCAAAGATATTCCTTCTTTTTTTTGTAATTCCTTTTTTAGCTGTGTTTCATAATCTCTAATTCTCTGACCTGTCCATTTGAATCCTGTAAGCGTATTAATACAATTCAAACCTTGTCCTCTTGCAATGGCATCAACCAGTGGGGTAGTGACAAATGTTTTAATTATGGTGGCCCTTTCTGTGCCCCCTTCCGGCAGGCATCCTAGTTCCTTTAACTTATTTATTCTATATTCCGCCAATAATGCGCTTATCTGGTTTCCATTTAGGACAGTATATTTTTTATTCTTACCCAGAGTCACCACTCCCACTCGATCACTATCGGGATCAGTTGCAATAACAGCATCTGCCCCCGTTTTGCGGGCCAATGTAATCCCCATTTCCAATGCTTCGTGATTTTCGGGATTTGGTGATTCTACAGTCGGAAACCTTGGATCTTGTTTGTTTTGAGCATCCACAACTATCGGTTCTAAGCCTAGTTCCCATAGAGCGGGTACCGTACTTATCGCTCCTGTTCCGTGTATTGGTGTAAAGACTACCTTGGGTTTTTGTTTTTGAATAATTTCAGGATCAATCGCTGCCTGTTCCACCACCTTTAAATATGCAATATCATCATCCTGCGGAAGTATCCGTATTTCGTTCTCATCCATCTCCAGGTATTCGATTGTTTGTTGAAGTGTACTTTTTGTATATTGCTCGACAATACCCTCGGCTTGAGGCGAAACCACTTGAGCTCCATCTTCGAAATATGCTTTAAATCCATTGTCATGTGATGGATTATGGCTCGCCGTAATCACAATACCGGCATGTGCAGATCGACGCCGAACTGCAAAACTCAACTGGGGCGTCGACCGTGGACCATCAAAAACCATTGAGATACCGCCTAAACGACTCCAAAGAGAAGCTGCGAGTAAGCAAAACCTTCTTGAAAAATGTCTTACGTCATGCGCGATGACAAGTGTCGGTGTCTCGTATCGTCCCTGCTCCTCCAAAAAGTTTTTAACATAATTGAACAATGCCATTGTCGCCCGGAGCAACGTATAGTCATTGAGTGCATTGCTTCCCACCATTGGCCTTTCAGGGCTATCTTCCGTTGCCGTGTTTCCCCTTTCAGAAGAGGTCATTATTTTACCAATTGTCCGTCCCCGCATTCCTCCAGTACCGAAAGTAATGTCCTTGTAAAATCGATCATTTAACTCTTCCCATTCCTCGCCCCGGATCAATTCAGTGAGACTGTTGCGGGTCCATTCTGGCAATTCCTCAACCTCTAACCACGTTTGGATGTTCGTGTGGGCGCTTGGGGTCAAATTTTGGCTATCTGCTGCTTGTTGAATGGCCTGAAGTAAATTCATGGGTATTGTTTGGTGATCATTAAAATTCTCAGGTAAAGACTGTTCCCTCTAAAATGGAGGGTTTGCCCACTTCCTCCCAACGTAGTGCGAACTCCTCATGGTCAAGGGCAAATCCGGCGCTTATCTCGAAGTTAATGCTCGGCAAACCGCTTGCATCAGTATCAATTTCTGCTCCGACAGCCCTCGCCCAACGGGCAAATTTACGTAATTGATCTGCTTGGCATGTCAGGATCGAATCAATTCCATCCGCATTCTTTACTGGGCTAAATGCATCTTGGCGCGAAACTTCTATTACACATGGATTTTTTGCAAAAGGTAGTGCATCGAATACAAATGTCTCTAATTTTATTCCATTTGGTTTTTTTGGGGAAACTGGGTTCCCTTTCTCATCTATTGTTGGTATTTTCTTTCGAGCAGCGTGAAAGGGCAATTTGCAATCGTGGGTGCGCTTGCCCAATTTATGGGCAAAGCTTGGATCAATTGCGTGCATTGCCAAATTACCGGCCTTAAAGGTCAAAGTTCCATCGCTTTGCATGTGACAGGCTAATTTTTCTGGTAAATCGCTGTATTCGATGACGGTCAATGATCCATTTCTCAAACAAAAGACCCCGACTTTTTCCTCCGGTCCTGTTTTTGGGGCAGCTCGACTAGACATCTGCGAGCCAGTGGATGCATGGAAGCCCAAGAAGGATGGCTCAAGGAATGGAGCAAGTGGATTGTCTACTTGGAAATAGCTTATTATTTCAATGCCCTTTTTAATCATTTCCTCAGTTGCTCCACTATTTGCCAACGCACGAAAGGAGCCTCCGTGTCCATCCGGGTTCATGGCAATGCGACTTGGACTCTCGAGGATAATTTCGCCTGTTTCGAGAACAGCGGGCATCATGCCTTGTTGTATAAAACGAATGCTAGACGAGCTAATCCCAAAGTAATTTGATTGATTAAAAAATTCTTTGGTTTGACTGTGATTTGCCTCACTGGTCATGACAAACCAAAGAATGTTTTTTCCATATCGCTTCTCCGCTGCCTTTAATTTTTCGGCAAACACCTGAAAGAGTGGTTTTTTCGTAACCGGGGTTACTGGATATGCCCCCTTGGGACCATTGTAACCCAAGCGAGTCCCCTGCCCTCCGGCTACAGTGAAGGCCGCCACCCTTCCCTTTCGCAAAAGTTCTTCGCCTTGCTCATGAGCGTCCTTCCAGCAATGTTCGCTGTCGAGGTCGGCAGGAAGTGAGATCCAGGGAGTTGGTTTTATGTTGGCAAATGATTGGGCCTCACTTAAGTCTAAGTTAAGGGCTTGCTGCAGACCTTCTCTTAATTCAATTAAGTCTATCTGGTTGGCCTGGCTAACCAAAGCTTCTCTTTCGACTTGGTTAAGCTTGTCCCAAAAGCGAAAAACCTGCCCTTGCTTTGCCTCAGCAAAGGCCAATCTCGTCTCTTGACCTAAATTGGAGCTCAAAGTGATTGGAGCTAATCTTGTTGGATGGGCTGGAAATGAAACACGGCTTCACCCTCTTTTGCATACCCTAATTGACGTCGAACAACCGCGTCCTGAAATTCAGTGTCTCGACCAAGCCGATCGAGAAAGTCCCTTCGCTGTTCAATTTTTTGGTGCAGATCTTCCTTCTCGTGTTCCAGTGCCGCTTTTTTCGATTCTCGATATTCAAGCTCTTTATATTCTTCGAACAATCTATATCCGAAAAAAAGGATTACGCCGAGCTGAAGACAGCCTAGTGTAATCCAAAGCAACTTCTTCCCATTCATCAACTTCCGACTTAAGGGGATTTCTTGGAAATGGCAAAGGGATTTTTAATTTGTTTAGCTTGTCTGCCTGATAAAAACAATTTGATGTAATGGCTCGTTGTCCCGATTTTGGACGTTACTTCAGTGCGTTTGCCAAGAAATTAAGATTTCGCCAAGAACATCCGTACTTCTTCCAGAGGGCGGGTGTTAAATACATTGTTTGCAGTTAACCAACCCTTGCGAGCGATATGTACACCAGCTTCGCAAAAGTCGAAATGGCTTATGTCGTGGGCATCAGGGTTGATCGACGCCAAAACCCCTTTTTGAATTGCTTTCCGCCAATGCCGCCAATCCATGTCCAGACGCATGGGATTGGCGTTTATCTCTATTATTTTATCATTTGCAGCGGCTGCATCGATTATTTTGTCCATATCCAGCGAGTAGGACTCTCGGCGCAACAAAAGGCGACCGCAAGGGTGTCCGAGCATGGTGCTAGAAGGATGCTCCAAAGCCTTTACAATACGAGCTGTCATTTCCTCTTTGCCTTGAGAGAAAGATGAATGCACAGAGACGATTACGTAATCCAATTTAGCTAATATGTCATCGGCCAAATCAAGGGTTCCGTCGGGCAAAATATCGCATTCGATCCCCGTGAAGGCATGTGCTCTAAATTTGCCGGTTTGGTTGATTGCGGCAATTTCTTCCATTTGTTTAATCAACCGAGCTTCATCCAATCCATTAGCCTGAAAACTTGATTTGGAGTGATCGGAAATTCCCACATATTCCCACTCGAGCGCAGATGCGGCAGAAAGCAAGTCCTCCACTCTGTTGCTGCCATCAGATGCTATTGTGTGGCAATGAAAGACCCCCCGCAAGTCGGGCAATTGGCAGAGTTTGGGCAACTTGCCCTTTTCCGCGGCCTCAATTTCTCCACGTCCCTCCCTTAATTCAGGGGGTACAAAAGCAAGGCCCAGAGACTTGAATAATTCCTCCTCGCTTAAAAGGGATTTCGGTGGTTTGGCAGCATGGTTGCATTCTCTGGTTGCAGACAACCCCCATTCACTTAAGCTGAAACCGCGGGCCAAAGCTCTTTGCCGTAACATTACGTTATGATCTTTGGATCCAGTGAAGTGATGTAGTGTGAAATAAAACTGTTTGGGTGGCACCACACGCAAATCTGATTGCATTCCGCTACTCAAGCGAACGCTCGATTTTGTTTCTCCCCTAGCTGTTATTTCGCTTACGCCATCCATTGAAACAAAAAAGTCCATGACTGGGCCAGGTTGAGTGGAAGCGGCTATGAAATCAAGGTCGCCGACCGTTTCCATCCGACGACGAAAACTTCCTGCAATTTCAGCAATCTCCACCTCGGGCAAAGCTCGCAAGGATTCCAATATCGGTAGTGCAACATCTCGCGCCGACCACCATAGGTGCCTGGCATTGTAACGCTCCCGGTTCTCTATACCAATCAATATGTTGTCCTGAGATGTCGATCCAAAGCCTTTAAGTTCAGCCACGCGACCTTGTATGCATGCTTTCTTTAAATCATCTATTGTTTCGAGGCTTAAAGCTTCCCGTAAGACTTTTATTTTTTTCCCGCCCAAACCTGGAATTTCTAGCATATCCAGTAGCCCGGAGGGCACCGATGCACGTAATGTCTCAAAATAATCTAATTTGCCAGTTAGGTGGAGGGTCGTAATTTTTTCACACAAAGCTTTTCCTAAGCCCGATACTTCCCCCAAGGCGTCGCTTTCCAAGCGCTCCTCGAAATCCTCCATTGTCTCTAGGATTCTGGCCCCATTTTGGTAGGCACGTATTTTAAATGGGTTTTCGCCTTTAATTTCAAGGAGTACGGCAATATCCCCAAGTACCTTAATTATGCTCTTGCGATCCACTTGAAGGGCTCCTGTGCCTTAGCCGGTTAACTTGACGTTGTCCTGAAAGCTTTCTCAAGAGGACTTCAATGAATGACGCTCAAGTATCTCTTTGATTTCAACCTTTTGCTCCTCCATGGAGGTAAGCAGTTTAAGTTGGGCTCTGCAGCGATCCAAATTATGTTCCGGATATCCAATTTTGAAATAAGGGTCTCCCTCCAAATAGTCTGTCAAGAAGCGGGTCGCCAATTCTAAGGTGAGTATCATTGGCGCCAACGAAAGGCTTTCCAATTCAGCTGGTGTTAAAAAGCTTGAAGCCGAATGCAGGTAACCACGTGCCAAAGCCTCGAAAACATCCAGTCTAAAAACCATTTTATCCAAATCCAACTCATCCTCTGGGGCAGATGCTGCTGCGCTTCTAACCAAATCCCCAAAATCCGATGCAACAAGTCCTGGCATAACGGTATCTAGATCAATAACGCAAACCGCCTCACCGGTATTGCGATCTAACATCACGTTATTTAATTTAGTGTCGTTGTGGACGACACGCTGGGGGAGTTCACCACTCGCTTCCTTGGCCTCAATCCATTCCGCCAATTCCCGATGTTCATTAATGTAAGCGATTTCTTCCCGAACCTCTGCAATCCGGTTACATGGATCATCCGATACAATTTGCTGAAAGCGATCCAGCCGCTTTCGGGTATGATGAAACTCTGGAATGGTTTCTCTTAAGGGTGGTCCAGGCAAATCGATTAAGTCGCGTTGAAATGCACCAAATGCCTTGGCCGCCTCATAGGCTTGTTGTATGTCGCGAGCATAACTTGGCGATTCCGTATCTTCCACATACTCGTAAGCCCGCCAATAATTGCCCCTGTCATCGCAAGCAAACCATTCGCCCTCTTCTGTATCAATCAACCGAAGGCTTCGACAACCATTCGCCTTGGTAATCAAATGGTCGGTCACCCTTCGCACATTTTCCATTAAAAGCACGGGATCCGCAAACACTGAATGGTTGATCCGCTGATGAACGAAACGTTTCTTTCTGCCATTACATCGAAATGTCGTCAGAAAAGTGTCGTTGACGTTTCCGCTTCCCCAACGCTTGGAATCAATGAATTCTCCGTTTATGCGAAAGCGGTTCGATATTTCTCTTGGAAAATCCATATCAAGAATCGGTGAATGTCCAAAATGAAAGTATAAAGACAAACATTAATTCATTAAAATTAGATCAATGAATAACGCTTGAAACCTTCTATTGCCTCATATTCAGCCAAACCCAAATTGTCGTAGGTTTCCGCCAAGCGCCTATCGCATTCCTCGGCTTGCCGCCAAATGTCATTAGATGCACGGTCAGATGTAGGTGCCTGTCTGCGTTGGGTCTGGTGTTGGTAGATTCCCTGTATCTTGTTGGTCAATTCCGTTGGGCTCAAGGGGACTGCCATATCAATTTCCTGAATATCCCATTCCTGTGAAGCCTCTCTATATTGCCACATATAACAATTTTGTATCCATGGGGAGTCGCTGAGATCAAGCAAGGCTCTTCGCATGGACTGGTAGCAATTTGCCTGCACCGTACTCGGTTCAGACAGGGCTCCAGTAAAATACAATTGATGGGGCTGTATCTCTTCAAACAAACCCTTTAACAGATCGGTGTCATCGCCGCTAAGTTTAAACTGACGATACTTGCCTCTTTCATAAAAAGGGAGAGATAAAAATCGCACTTTCGATCCGGACAAACCGCATATCTCGCAGGCAATCTTAGCTTCACCTCGACGAATCAACCCTTTGATGCTGCGAACATTTGGGGAATCAGTTGCGAAATCAGCTTTTTCACCTAACTCCTTCAGGACTGACTTGGCTAAACGAACTTCTTCTGTTTCACAATCATCACTTAATTCAGCCAAATCAACCACTAATTCCGCCGCCTTACTGGCATCAGCATCAGGAACAGCCAAGTTGCCGGAGGTCAAATAGGCCACAATAACCTCATGACCTTGGTCAACCAAACGATGAATAGTTCCTCCCATGCCAATTACATCATCGAACGGCTCTGGTGCCAAAATCAAGGATCGTTTGGGATGTGGTTCGGCTCGTTCAGGACGACGTTCGTCGGAAGATTTTGTTTTACCTCCTGGCCAACCCGTCAAGGTATGTTGAATCTCGTTGAAAATTCGGATGTTTAGATCATAGGCAGGGCCATGCTGTGTCAACAAGTCGGCCAAACCGTTTTCAGTATAGTCATCATCCAGTAATTTTAATATTGGTTTTGCGGAATTTGCAGACAACCAAGATACTGCTGAGCGAATTAATGAGGAGGTCCAATCAACGTGCCGAACGAGCCAAGGGCGTTTAAGTCGTGTTAATTCAGAAGCGGCCGCTTGATCAGCAAGTATCTCTATGTTGGGGTGGCTTTGTAACAAGCTTGCGGGTAATGCCTCTGATGGCTCACCTTCTACGGCAAGGGCTAAAATGGATGCTTTGGAGCGCCCCCAAGCTAACAGATAGATGCGTTCACTGTCCAATATTGTACCGACGCCCATTGTTAATGCATATCGGGGAACATTTTCCTCGCCTAAGAAATCTCTGGCAGCATCTTTTTTTGTGAGGCTATCCAAATGCACCAACCTTGTTCTACTTTGAGCGCTAGAACCAGGCTCATTGAAACCAATATGGCCTGTGCGACCAATGCCTAAAACTTGAATGTCTATACCACCTGCATCTAATATTCTATTTTCATAATCTTGGCAGTAAGCAAATGTTGCTGTTCTTTCAACGGTACCATCTGGAATATTAATGTTTTTAGTTGGAATATCCAGATGATCGAAAAGTTGTTCCTGCATGAACAGGTTGTAACTTTCGGGGTGGCTAGATGTAATATTATAGTATTCATCTAAGTTGAAGGTTATTACATTAGAAAAGCTCAGTCCTTCTTCTTTGTGAATTCTAATTAATTCGCGATAAATTCCAGTTGGAGTAGAACCTGTAGCTAAACCCAATACAGTAGGTGATTGAGTTAAGTTACGTTCTTTAATTAATGTGCAAATTTCAGAAGCGATTTGTTGGCATCCATCTAAAGAGGAATTAACAATAGTTGCCGGAATTTTCTCAAATCGATGGAATTCGATATTTTTCATAAAAATTAAAAGAGGCTACTGTTATTTACTTTTTTGTTGGCTGTTTATATTTGTATGTTAAATTAATTATTAAGTTTGTGAGGGATAGTTTAATAAAAATTTCGTTTGATAATTGTGATTTAAATTCGTTTAAAATGAAAAATATACTGCAGTTGTATAAAGTTTGCAGCAAGGTTTAGCTAACTCAATAAAAGCTTAGGTTTATGCGTAAACAGAATATTTTTGTTATAGATCATAGGGGGTTATGAAAAGTAAATATTATTTTAGTCACTTTGTAAGATTATTTTGTGTAACCATTCTTTTGGATCTATTATATGGATTCTTTTAGTCTGCTTTAATTTATATTAATAATTAATCACAACTTTATAAACTTAAAATAATTAGTATATTAATGTAAGATAAATTCATTGATAATGAAATGTTGAAATAACTATTATTAAGTGTAACTATTTATTTTTACTTTTGTTAACTTTTCTTCTGTCAACTCCTTCTGCCCATATGCTTATTGGCAGACTACCCATATATATAACACCTATGGAAAAAAGGAAGATCCATGGCTCTTTTTCTAATACAGCAAAACTCAAGCTTGTGAGAACCAATACTATTATCGCCTGATGGCGAGGCACCCTAAAACGCATATTTCGAAAGGAAAAGGTCGGCACTTGACTAATCGTCAGTGCAGACACAATGACGATCCAGAAAAGTATCCAAACGGGAAATTCGGAAATATTAATACTGGCATCAAATCTTTTTAAAATGAACTCGAGGCCCATGGGCATGGATGCCAATCCCGCACCCGCGGGTGCGGGTACCCCAACTAAATAATTATTGTCAGGCTTGTTTTTACTTGGTTCTTCATTGTGAGAAACATTGAAGCGTGCTAGACGCAATGCGCTGCAAGTTGTGAAAGCTAGCATCGGAATCCAATACCATTCCAGTAAATACTCCTCATTGGTCTTAATCAGTGGTTCTCTTATCCACAGATATAGAACAATGGCCGGCGCAACTCCGAAACTTATGACATCGGCTAGACTATCAAGTTCTGCTCCAAAACGTGAACTAGATCCAAAAATCCTGGCCGATAGTCCATCAACAGTATCAAATGCCCCTGCTACCAAAATAGCAAAAACCGCTTTTTCCCAATCACCCTCCAGTGCAAATCTTATGCTCGTCAAACCTGCGCACATCCCAATGGTTGTCAGTATGTTTGGTAACAACCGAGGTAGTGAAAGCTGTTTGGCTTTATGGGGTCGACGAGTCTTTTGCTCGTCGTTTTGTAAACTGTTCATGCCTTAACCGTTAAGTCTGCAGTCAATCTTCTCGGAGGTATCAAGCCTGCACCAATGGAACGATTAATCAATCGTTGCCATGATTCGGCATATGGTTGCTCGTAAGGATCGGTGATCGCAGAAATTCTAGTGGTTCCTTTTTTTTCTCTGTACCAAAGAAAATAGTGGTCTTTATTCGCGCTGTTTTCGAGACCTTGCCTGCATCCCCAAATCAAACCTTTATCGACTTCGAGTACAATTGGTTCCCGGCATGTCATTTCTCCCTGACTAATTTCCTTTGGAACAATCGATAAAAGATTTTGGGAGCAGTCCATGGTTTCCAATTCTCTTCTAACGGATTGAAGAAAGCGTGTCACACGAACTTTGTTAACTGGTCCACTTAAAAAATCCCATACCGTTTCTGTCCCTTTGGCGGGAAGATACAATAAGCGCAAAGCCCATCGTGCATTACCCTCAGGCTTGAGAGGGCATGCTGCATTGGTAAACACTCTCCGCTCCCAATTAAGGAGGTCAAAGTCATGAGCTGTTGGTTTAATTCTCAATGAGGTATTTTGTTTGATATCTAACATAGCAAGTACAGTACCAACTGATCGAACAACCTTCCTTTAACAATTCTGGTTTGCCATTATTCCCCTTATATTGAACAACCTAAAGTGATGCGATTTGAGCATTTACTGATGATAGCTGGCATTTGCTACCTGTTTTGTGGTTGTGGCAGATGGAATGCGGATAAACATTTTGAAAAAGAACGACAAAAAATTGCTGCCAAGCTTCAGCGGGAAAAAAATATTAGATTACAAACAGCCGAACAAAACTTGGTTCGACTCCAAAATTCAATAATTAAAAGGGTAAGGGTTGGTATGAATTCCGCTGATCTCGCAGATGTTGCAGGATTTCGTTTTGATGTTCTTGCTCGAACTTCGTCGGGGAATGATATTTGGGAAAGAAGGCGTTATCTGCTGTCCCATGTCGTTACCTCCCGTTGGGGTAGTTTTTCTCAGGAAAGCAAGTTGTGTAACAAGACGACTGAATTGCTAACTCTTACTTTAGTTAACGGGGTTGTCCGGGACGTAGATTTTGTTTATTAACTCTTGTTGGCAGAAGTAGATCGCTTGAAAATGGCCATGATCTTTGACACTGCCCCTCCGTGCGATAAAGTGGGTACTGCCGTTACCATCTCCCAACCTTTTTTCCCTAATTCATTACTTTTCTCTTCAAGAGATTCGGATAATTGGGCGGTTTGGTCATCACCGCCTACCCTGAGACCGGTTGGTGTTATAGTTAAAATTTTATATGAGTAGCTCATGGTCCAAAAAAATGTATTAACTCTGTATTCCTAAAGTCGTTTTTTCAATCGTGCATTCACTTAAATCCCAAAAGTCTTCATACCACAGCCCTTGGTCAATAGGTTGCCGTCTAAAGATGTTTGCCTGGTTTTTTATGTGGGTGATGCTTTGTCGGTGGACACCAAAACCTTTAAACTTTTGGCGTTTGTTAATTCTTAAGCTGTTTGGTGCCTCAATTGAGGGTAAGCCTTTTGTCCATCAGCGAGCTAGGATACAAATTCCTTGGAATATAACTCTTAGGGATCGTTCTTGTTTAGGTGATAGATCAAACGCCTATTCATTGGGAAAAATTGTTCTTGGCGAGGGGTGTACCATTGCTCAAGAAGCATATCTATGCACTGGAACGCATGATTTCGAGGATCCTATCCTATCATTGAAGGTTGGAGAAATAAACGTGGGGTCAAACGCTTTTATCGGTGCCAGAGCTTTTGTATTACCTGATATATCAATAGGTGATGATGCCATAGTGGGAGCCTGTTCGGTTGTAACCAAAAACGTAGACTCCAAAACAATCGTTGCGGGCAATCCCGCAAAACCGATGGAGCGAACTTAAGGTTATTAACTCGCTTGAGCTTTCTTCTCGGCCTTTTCGTCTTCCCCTCTTCCGCCATAGTACTTGTTGTAGTACTTGTAGCGGAAATAGCCGTATCCATAATACCCTGCATAATAATAACCGGGCGTTTTTTTCTCAGGTAAATCATTTAGGACAACGCCAAGGGTATTGGCACCAGTCTCGTCCATTCTCATTAAAAGATTTTTGACTACCTTGCGGGCCACTTTTCCGTAGCGTGTCACAAAAAGAACTTCATCCACTTTTCTCGCCATCGCCATTGAGTCCGGGAACAAACCTACCGGGGGACTATCAATGATTAAAATGTCGCACAGCTTCTTGAGGTTGTTCAAAAGGATGTCAAAATCTGGTCGTTCGAGCATTTCTGTGGCTGCTCGTGTTTTGCCCCCAGAAGGAAGCACATAAAGATTGGGGTAAATTTCAGTTAGTGCATTTCGTTCCGCTTCGGTATCATGTTCTCCATTAATTTCATTAACCAAAGTCAGAAGCCCTCGATCATTGCTGACACCGCAAAATTTATGTAGCCCAGGTCGCCGCAAGTCGAAATCTATCAAAATGGTGCGACGCCCGTGGTTTGCGCAACTGTAAGCAAGATTCGCCGCCAACAAGCTTTTGCCTTCACTTGGGATGGCACTGGTTATCAGCATGCTCTTGGGATATTCAACATGAGAATTCATCTGAATGCGACTAAACATGCTACGGAAAGACTCCATTAAACTATCATCTAGTTCGTTTCCTACAATCAAAGGGCGATCCGCCTCTTTGATGGTCGAAATCTTTGGGATGCCAGCAATTAAATCCCTACCTATAAATACCTCCACATCCCATGGAGACTTAATCCGGTTATCAATGAATTCGAATCCAATGGGAATTAAAATGAAGCATGCGACGAAAATTAAGATGCCTGTTCGCCTTATAGCTGCTTTATCAGGCGAAATTGGTGTGGCGGGTGTCATGGCTACATCTCCGCGGCGCAATGGGTCGTCTTCATCTTGAGGCAATTCGCGGGTTACTTTGACTTCATTAAGTCGTTTCAGCATTTGGTCATAAGTTGTTCGATGCACCAGACCTTCACGAGTCATGCCTAAAATTTGAACCTCTATGTCATCAAGCTTTTGAGATTCCTTCTGTACGGCTAACATTGCCTTTGTGAATTCTCTTTCTTGAGATGCGAGTTCAGACACCCGATTGGTCAAATCCTCTATGGCGGTTTTCACCTCCAAACGTAAAAGGCGGTGCAATTCCATAATCGCACGAGTATTGGAACTCATTTTGGGATGAAGCTCCAGATATTTTACCTCATGTTCTTTTCTGATGGTTTCTAGATCTAGAAGCTTTTGGCGTAATGTTTGCACATTTCCATACCCCTCAATTGCAGAGATTTCGAAATACTCCTTGATTTTATCGGTTTCGGCATTAGCCCGAGCATGCTCGTTGTCTTTAACTGCATTTGTGGCACGCTCCACTCGTCCTTGAATGGCAATTATCTGTCGAAGGGTGGATTGGATTTTCAGTTTCTCGACCTGCGCTTGAGTAATTGCAGATTGATATTGGCTCTTTCTGTCAGCTACATCTTTTTTTTCATCGGCGATGAAGGCTAGATTATGGCGCCTTTTGAATTCGCGAACTTTGTTATCGATTTCCGTTTCCGCATTACGACTTCTTGTCATTTGTTCTTCCAAGAAGGCAATGGCCGTGTCATGTTTTTTGCCTTGGCGGCTTTCGTGAATTCGTTCGTACTCATCTTGTGCGAGATTTGCTACCATAGCAGCTCCTTCTCCATTGCGAGCCATTGAATTTATTCGAAGGATAGGAGTACCCTCGCCAGCCAAACTAACGGTATAGTTTACGACACTAGCTACCGGTGGCGGTGGGCCTTGCTTAACATAAGGTGCAAGTAAAGTCGCTTTTTTGTGATCATCTTCGTTGATAGCTCGAACAATTCGATTTCTGAGCTCACCACTCCTCAATCCCTCTAGGTGCTGTCCGATTATTCGTGCAGAATATTTGTCGCGATCGACAGGTTGCATGTTATTGATGATCGAAAGTGGGGGCTCGACCCTGAAAGTTGCACTAGTTTGGTATAATTCTGGTTGCTGATATTGCTTATAAACATAGCCCAAGGAAATGGGTAGGGCTAAGGCAATAGCCAACAGCCAACGATCTCGGACAATCAATACATACTCGAAGACCCCCTTGAGTTTTGGGGCTGGTGACCCCCCCCTACCAGGCAACGGTTGCAGTTCTTCTATATCTTCGTTCACAAAAATTGATTAATTGAAAAATAGCTTGTTTTCAAATAAGCTTTTCCCTGACAAAAAGAGTGTCTCCGGGGTAGATCATAAATGGCTTGCTCTCGACATCTCCCTCCATTCTTGCCTTAACATCGACCGTATAGACCTCTTTCTTGTTGCTCCCGTTTTTATCATGAACGACCCGCGTTACCTTGACTTCACTGGTCTTAGCTGCTTCCGCAAAGCCCCCATTTCGAGTTATCACCTCCAAAATATCCATCGCCTCTACTTCAGGTGGAAAAACAAATGGCCCTGTTTGTGCAAATTTTCCCGTGACCATTACTTCTTTGGCTGAGTATTTTGTGATTTTGAGCAATACGTGGGCTTTGCGATAGATGCGGTGCTCATAATATTGTTTGGAAATAAACGCCTCTGCTTCCTTGGCGGTGAGACCCACGATTGGCACGTCGCCCGTAATGTAAACAAGGCGAATGGTGCCTTTGCGGGAAATTTTGCCGGCGGTGGTTACTTCAGGTTCTCCGAAAACCATTATTTGGACCTCATCACCATAACCAAGTCTATATCCTCCTGGATCAAATAAAACACCTGTTGATTGGCGTGCTTGACCCCAAAGAATCTGCAGGATTCCTAGTGCAACAAAAGAGAGAATCGATAAATTAACGGATTTATAGTTCACTTATTCGATCGATTAATATCTACCATCAAGGCCAACATAAAGCACATGACGATCAAAATCCCCGCCAACACTCTGAGTCGCTGTTGAAAAAGTATAGCCACTATTTGCACTGAAGCGTTGACTGAGTCGTTTGCTTAAAGATGCACCAAATGTAAGTAGGTCCATGCTGCGACTGGCGGAATCCAATTTGCCGGATAGACCATTAACGGTAGTGTAGTCAGAAGATGACCAACTTGAAAATATTGATGCTGACATTTTCTCGTTAAGCCGATGGTCAAGCGACACTGAGGCGGAGGCGGTAAGAATTGAGTTATTTTGTGGCGAAGGCTCGAATTTTCGCCCCAAATTAAAGGTCATGCTGCTTTTTTGATTTATTCTCCATGAAAGATCGGTGGATAGAGAGACACTGCTTTCAGAAAGGCTGTCGTTATCGTAATTTTTAATAATGTGACCTATTCGAACAGAGCCAGACGCCTTGGAAAATAAATCTCCCTGTACACCAAAGTTAATGGTGTGTGTAGCAGCATCTATGGCCCGCGCTGATGAAGTGTTCCCACCTCGAGTTGGCGTATATGTATATTCTGTAAGAAAATCCAGTTTGGGTGAGTATATATAGAACATACGCGCAGAAACAGGCATAGAGGTAACATCCTGATATTGATTGACCCCTGTTTCGCTTTGATAATCCCTGTAAGTATAACTGGTGCTTGCACCTACACCAAACTTTGGACTGTGGTTATAGCGAGCATTTAATCCCACTAAATAATAGGTGTATGACGTGAGGTCGTTTTCAAGGACACTCGTTTCAGTTCTCTGGCCAAGATCAAAAATGGCATCGAATCGAATTTTTGCGTTATTTGAGATACGCTTTGTGAGTGATTCGTCGAAATCGACAGAAAGTGTCGTAATTGGATTAACGTAACTTTTGGCTTTGTTGCGAACAAAGTAAACTCCTCTGGCACCCAATGTTCCTTCTAACTGAATCATCTTTATTTTCTTAGTGAAATGAGCGGCCGGGGTAAGCTCTAGCATCAAATCGTCAGAGCTTTTTAATTCGGAAGAGGCGGTCTTGCGAGCATTGAACTGAGGTGTCGGCATTGAAAACACATTACTGTCATAAGTAGCCTTCGTATTGACCGAGAGCTCAATTTTGCCCAGTGGTCCGTCAGTAAGTGCAGCCTGTGCATAAATTGTTGAGATACAAACAATAAACACAGCCAATATTAATCTATTGGTTATGGGTAGTTTAATGAGTGTCATGCTCAATCTCGGGAAAAAAGCATTAATGGGCAAAAGAACTAATTATCAAGTGTGCAAAAGGCGTGCTAATTCGCAACAATAAAACACTCGCCGATTTAAGCAGTTCTGTATTGTTGTTTTCCATGTGTTCGCTTAAGCGGTTAATCTCTTTTGGTTGATAGATGAATAGTCAAACTTTCATAATCGCCCAAACCCTTTTACTTGTTCTTGTGGTTTCGTGGGCTAAGGCGGGGCTTACGGAATGGGGGCCAACATTTATTATGATTACTGTTTTCGTTGGCCTAATTGGAGCTCCTTTACTACGCCGCAGAGAGAAAGATGGTCATGCGGATTTATCCTGGAAGGGGTTCGTCCCTCTGCTTTTATTTTTCATGGTGGGGATTTTGGGGTCGCTTAATCCTAGCTTCAAGAAACTGGAAAATACATTTGCATATGGCGAAAAAAAGGAATTGGAAATCCTCGCAAAGAGAGAATTCGCGTTGGGTGGAAATCCCCATTTCATCAATCGCGTTATGAGAGAAATGTATTTGTTTCGCAAACAAGTGGAGCAACAAAACCAAGATTTGGCACTGGCCCGATTCCACTTAGCTTACAGATATGTGATAAATGAACCCAAGTCTGCCCTTAAACGCACGTTTGAAAGATATTTGGAAGATATTCGGGTGAAGTCTGCGGAATGGTTTCCCAGTGCTGCAACACCAGAGACATCTCAAAGAAAACTTTATCTACTTACCTTTGTTTTTCTTCAGGGGATTTTGGTTTATCGCTATCTTCGGGAGAGAAAACTGTTGAGATTGTTACTTACTGTTCTAGGCATCAACTGTGTCTTAATCGCAATTGCTGGTATATGGCAAAAGTTGGCCTTTAATCCAAACGACATAGATCCGGAAATTTGGGGCGTTTGGGAGGCACCCGAACCGCGATATTTTTTTGCTAGCTTTACATACAAGAACCATTGGTGTGCATATGCGGTTTTGGGGATGGGTATTTTAGCGGGATTAATAACAAATTGGCTACGAGGTCATTCCAAAGATTTTTTTCGTGGATCCCCTGTACCCATAGCCCTGCTAGGCATGGTTATTTTGGTGGCTTCCGCTCCATTATCTGGGTCCGTTTTGGGAACCATATTAACCTTATTTGTGGCAATCCCTTTTGCCGGATTTTTTTTCCGGCAGTTGGTGTCCAAAAGTTGGGGGCGGGCAAGACGACGGATTGGTTGTCTAATTGCTGTTTCCCTGCCAATCATCGCAAGTTGGATTGTGTTGGCTTCCAGCCCAGAAACCAAAAGGGAAACCTTGCAGAAAATAAGCAATAGATGGGCGGCCATAAAAGCAGGTCAATTACCATGGAGATATTACCATTCAAAAGATTCTTGGACCATGTTCATGGACAAGCCTGTTTGGGGTTGGGGGCTAGGGTCAACAGCACCACTTTATCCACTATACGCATCAAGTGAAATAATCAAGCAATCGGAAAAACAGCTGGAATACGCCCATCATGACGAGCGTTTTTTTGGACTGGAGCACAGTCACAATGACTGGTTTCAATACCTGGCGGAAACCGGAGTAATCGGCGTTGCCTTGTTGGTGGTAGGTCCAGTTATGGCCCTGAGGGGGAAGCGTTTGTCAAAATCAGTCACTTTGTGGGCCTTGTTTGCATGCGGATCATTGTTATTGTATTCATTTGTCGATTTCCCATCTCGAACACCTGCATGCTCAATTCTTTTTTCGGTGGTTATGGGGGCCGCGTTGAAATACGGCAGGCGTGGGGTGAATAAAAAGACTAGATAAAAAAGTTCCTTGCCCAGGCACCGCAATATTGATTACCTAATTTGATTATTGGTCGAAATGCCCGTAACCTTACCTCCAAGGATTGTTTTCAGCCTGATGAGTTATTATATACGTCGCACTAGTTTGTTGCTGATGGCGTGGAGTGCCCTACCTTTGTCTGCGGCTAATGTAGACACTGCTCTCATCGAAAGTGTTATACTGGTTAATTTCGATTCATTGGCATCTGGCTCCGTCGAGTCATCGGAGACACGCACTCGAAGAGCGAATGTCGATACCTCGTTGATAGACGCTGCTTTGCCTAATGCCGCGGCTTTTTCAAACACTGCGACTCTTGAGGCGGCCTTTGGCGCTCTTTTGGCTGGCCACACTGATGCTGAAATCGCCGAGGCTGTACAATACGCATTCGACTACACACTAGTTAGCGGTATTACCACTTTTGGTTTGGATCTGGAAGCCGCCACAAATGCACTTCAGATATTTACAAAAGTTGCATTCGAGGCTTCGGATCAGAGAGATACAAACAATGGCGAAGACGCACCAAATCCAAAAAAACTGGCAGAAAACTTGGCCCGCCCGCTGCTAATAGGTAATTCAACGTCTACCCCCGCTACATCAGGGGCTTTTAAGTGGGCCATTACAAACAATCAGCATGTTCCTTCCGTGGGGAAGGAAGTCGCCATGGCCATTGGCAAAGGCGCTATATCAGCGACAATAAACAACTCGACAGTCACTGAGATTTCAGAAACATTGACTAGTGAATTAACTAGCGGTGCCTTGGATTTTCTGGAAACCGCCACGGCTGATGGGTCAACTTTCTTTAAGGGTATCACGCCAGTAACTAAGGGTATTGATAACCCCACGATGCTTTACGATGGCACTTATAAAAAGTTTCATCCCGACAAGGCGCGAATCATCGAATACGTTACCAATGGCTCTACCTACGGTATTCTGGAGTCAGCAATCGCTATACCCAAAACCGATGTTTCTGCTCTTTCCAAGACAATCGGCAAGAAGGCAACTGAAGCAGCAATAACAAAGTTTAATTCACTCACCGGTGACAATAGTTTGTTTTTGTACGAAACCGTAAAAGCCATTGGTTACGGAACTAGCATGAGCGCGGTGCTTGTGGTTGGATCTTTGGGCAACAATACAACTTTGACCAACACTGTTGCCGAAAACATGTCTTATGGCATTGCATCGGGTTCTGTTGAAAAAGTCCTGAGTTTGGGGCTTGCCGCCACAGATATAGCAAAGGTTGGAGAAGCCGCAGCTTATGGAACTGCTATGGGAACGGGGTTGGCTGGCTCAATGCTAAAGGGGGTTGATCGTGCAGCGCTTGCCCAATCCACGGCTCAGGGTGCAGCCAAAGGCGCAATGATCGAAGCTGCCAACAAAAAGGGTAATACAGAAACAGAAAACGACGAATTGCTAACCCTTGCCCGCGGAACTTCCATGGGATCTGTCTTGGGTAGTGTAGCAATGGCGGCCTATAATCACCTTAATGCATATGAGGTTGATATTCAAGAGGTTATTTCGTCTGCGGCACAGGGAACTGCTTATGGAAGCATGACAGCCGATTTAGTTCATGACGATGGATCCACTAGAGATAAGCTCCCTGGACATAAAGAGGATTTCGAAGTGGAAATCGCTCGAGCCGTCGCCAATGGCGCTTCCACTGGAGCTTTGTTTGAAATTACAGCGTTGCTGCAGAGTCAACCAGATGTACGCACTGCGGACATAGATTCGATCAAAACCGCAAAGTCAGTATCTTATGGTGCCACCAAGGGTGCTATTCTTGGAGGTGATGCAGCGGGGATTTCCTCGGATGTTTCGGTCAAACAAGCTACGGAACAGGGCTTGACGGAAGGATCTATGGATGGTGGGGCTCTGGCGTTAGGTTTTGCCGAAGACAAAGTAAATGAAGCATCCATTCGGTCTGAAGCCGCCATTAAAAATGCTGTTGGCGTTGGGAACAAGGATGCAGCACTCGACGCCGCCCGATCGCTGGCAATTAAAGCCATTAACCCTACTGTAGAAGACATGAGGCAGTTGATGAAATTGTATGGAATTAACCCCAAGCTTACAAATCCTGGTTTTATTTTCCCCAACCCAAAGCGTAGCGGAGAAGAAAACTTTTTGTTCCCTGCTGACGAAATACCCATTGTTTCGCCAATCTGAGCGGGATTTTATTTGACTGGTAGCCGTTGTCAGGTCCGGGTGGGTTAAAGAATAATTTCCTCAAACGCACCCTTGAAGTCTTCTTTGCAAAGACTGGCGGCAGATTGATTCAGGGGGTAATGGTATAGGCGGCCCTGAAAATTACGGAGTGTTATTTGGTTGTCGCTTATGCTTTCGACGTATTCCGGATTAATGGGCACTTTGCCTCCGCCACCAGGTGCATCAATTACGAACTGTGGAACGGCGTAACCTGATGTATGGCCGCGCAAATCTCGAATAATTTCCAGCCCTTTTCGGGGATCAACTCGCAAATGGGCACTCCCCGTAATCAAATCACATTGGTATAGGTAATATGGACGCACTCGCATCATAAGCAATCGATGAACAAGGCTACGCATCGTGTGGGTGTCGTCGTTGACACCGCCGAGAAGGACGGATTGGTTCCCAAGCGGAACTCCGGCAAAAGTTAGTTTTTCGCAAGCAGACTGTAGCTCCAGGGTACACTCTCGAGGATGATTAACATGCAAGCTCATCCAAATTGGTCCATGCTTGCGGAAAACGTTTTGGAGCCCTTCGGTTATTCGCTGAGGTAAGAAAATCGGTATTCTGCTGCCAATGCGAATGAACTCAACATGAGGAATGTCGCGTAATCTGGATAATAAATAATCAAGTTTGCGGTCTGAAAGAAGCAAGGGGTCTCCCCCGCTTAGGAGAACGTCCCTGACCTCCTTGTGTTCGGCTATGTACTGTAATCCTTGCTCGAAAGCCGGATGGAAATTGTAATCCTGAGCATTGGAAACCATTCGGCTGCGCGTACAATATCGGCAATAGGATGCACATCGATCAGTGACCAAAAATAACACCCTGTCAGGGTAGCGATGTACGATACCCGGTGTGGGTGAATTTTCATCCTCACCCACAGGATCCAATCGCTCGTCTGGCGAAACGGTCATTTCGTCCACTCGTGGAATTATTTGTTTTCTGATGGGGCAGTCGGGGTCGTCTCTATCTATCAAGTTAAAGAAAAATGGCGTTATGGCCAACGCCAGTTTGTTATTTGCCAAAAGGCATCCCTTGTGTTCCTCCGGAGTAAGGGTCAAGTATGCGGTGAGTTGGTCCAGGTTGGTCAATCGGTTCTGCAGTTGCCAAACCCAATTGTCCCAATCTTTATCAGGGACATCTGCCCAAAGGCCCTTTCCTGAATGCCAATTATCTAAACCGTCTCGGGGATACATGAGATTGTGGAAGAATAGATAAAATTATCTTTCTCGTCAATGTATTGTGCCTGTTTCTGGTAGCTTTTGGGACAAACTTGTAGTTATTCCCAAATTCCCAGCATGTTAAGCTGGCTTTCGGCTCGCTCGGTCCAACCTGCATTGGCAGCAGGGCTTGCGGGAGAGGGATGAAGGATTCGGCCAAATTTATAGTTGGGCCCCAATGCTTGTTTCGCCCGCTTCTCCGCATAGACACCGACACCAATGACCCACTTAGGTTGAATAATCTCAGTTATCTTGGACAAGTACATGTTACAAACGGCATGTAGGGGGATTGCTTCTTTGGCGGATAATTTATCTGGTGTCAAATTTCGTCCACTTTCCTCCATAAACACCAACGGGCAATAGTTGATGACAAGGTGTTCCAAGAAAAAAGCTTGGGCAGAGTCAAATTTTTCGGCGAATAATCCCCATAACCTCCGCCCGCTGACCTCAGATTTTTCACATGAAAAACCCAGTATTGGACGCTTGGGGTGCTCAAATTCAGGTCTGTCAATGATGGCTTTGATTTTCATCCAGTCCCGAACCGAAGCAACCTCTCCAAAAGGTACTCCCGTTTGCGCCATTCCCCAGGGTCCGGGATTCATGCCAAGGAACAAAACACGCTTGGGACCATTCCCGAACTTTTCCAAATAGGCGCGATAACCCCGCCATGCATACCGAAGTACATTATAGGTTACTGCCACCGGGGGACTGAATTCGAGTTTGTCCAGATCATCCAAAAGATCTTGGGTCACTTGAAGTAAATTTTTCGCCTCCAAGCTCATGGCTTATCTACGGCTTCTTCATCAGCCCAACGAATGCCTCCAAGAAAATGACGATGACGCCAACCAAGCACTTGAAGTAGACGAGCAAGGGTTTTCATCATGCCATTTTTTTCAGAATCAGCCAAATTTTTCATTTCATCTGGATCATTATGCAGATCAAACAAGCGGTAGGTGCCCACAGGTCGATCAAAGATCAATTTCCAGCGAGCGCGATGCAATACCCCTGTCTTGTCATAATGGGTGATTAGCAACATATCACGATTCCATCGATTTTCACTCCCTAGTTTCGGTTCACGTCCATCAAGCAGGGGCAAGAGACTGTTGCCATAAAGTGGCCCCAGAACCTCGTTGGGCTCATGCGCAAGGCCGCCTATTTCGCAAAGCGTGGGAAGTATGTCTTGTGGTGAGGCAGGCGCTTCGATTTTCACCCCGGAAAGGCCCATATTCTTAGGTAACTTGAAAATTAAAGGAATCCTTATGCTCTGTTCGTATAGGTGGCTGACATAATATCCACGCTCATGTTCATGCCATTGGCAACCATGATCCCCAACTATTATGATACAGGTTTTATCATAAAAACCTCGTTCCTTTAACCGCTTTGTCAAAACACCTATTTGCCCATCCATGCGTGTAATAGTTTGATAGTATCTTTTTTGCTGATCGGTTTTTCCGCCCTCCTCGGCAAAACCCAGTCCTTCGGCAAAGCCAAGTTGCCTAGCTCTTTTATCAGAGGTTCGCTTCCACGGGAAATGCGTGTCCGCCATGTGTTCGCAAATGAAGAAGCTCTCGCCCTCTTTTAGGTCATCTACAAAATCAATTATTCGCCGCATTCGTTTGTCGCCTCGCGAGATTTCTTCAGCTCTTTCCCTGAAGCTAAGGGATGCATCAAGTTGTGGCTGCCAATTCATTCTCCGATTTTCATCGGTCAAGAACAGTTTGCAAAAGCCAGCCACGTCCGGATAGCACCATCTTTGGATATCGCAGGCCTCCAGTGTTTTTTGGATATTATTCAAACGACTATACCTATCTTCAAATTTCCACCTAGCGCTCATCTCCATGACCCGAAGAAGGCGTCCCGACAAAACCCCATACCATGTGTCCCACGTACTTGGGTATGGTACTCGGGCATTGCTTAGAAAAGCCCCTTCTGTGGCAATTTGATCCAGATGCGGCGTGGCCAATCTGCCTTTTTCCAACTTTCTTTCTCCGTAGACCGTCAGGGCATCAGGGGTTACCCCTTCCAGAAACAGCAAGACGATGTTTGGAAATTTTTCACTGGCATGCGGGTTTTCAACTATAAAAACATCTTCTTGGGCAAAAGTAGGGCCAACGGCCGCCATGCCTCCCGCCAATATTGATGGATCACTGCCATCGGGATCTGCGCCATGCAACAGGCTGGCATAACCATCTCCATCTCCATCCAGAACCCAGTGAAGAGCAAGTAGTTCAAAGCGGTGCCGATCGTTGAATTCCGCCGTTCTGGCAAAAACATTTTCGTTAATGCCAGCCCAACCCCAAAAGGACCAGACCCCACCCAATGGCAGGCAGAAAAATACAGCGAGGGTCAAACAGCGCCCGCAAATGCATTCTTTCCAAACACTCTTTGGTAAATTTTGGGGGGAGCGTGCGTAACCCCGCCAATTCACGAACCTTTTCCACCCGAGGTACAAACCAAAAGCCAAAAGAGCTGAACATAAAACCTGTAAAAATGGTAGTTGGCCCTTCTTTAGCATTCCCCTCCAATCCTCGAAAGAAAACCTATCGTATGCGACATGTGACAACCAGGTTAGCAATGTCGTGATGGCTATTCCGAGAAAAAGCAGCATCCTTCGACGGCGATCCGGTGTTTTTGCCGGAATCCATCTAACAATTGGGTAAACAAGGAACAGCGTCGCTGTTAAAAAAGTCCTTTCCGAAGTACCGTCTTCTGGTCCAGGGGTTTGTCGTTTAATCAGTTCATCATTAGCAAGCAGTTTGCTGGCCATGCTTATTGGGCCAACCAAAACAGAGAAAATAAAACTAGTTGTGGCGAAGGGTAAAATCCAAGCCCCTTCTCCTTGTATTTCGGGCCACAGCTTCAACAACCAAGGTACACTGAGAGAAAAAGACCACAAAAGAGTAACCACTATTGCCTGTCTGCCCTGAGCGGGGCACCAAAGACCTAGTCGACCCGACTCATGGACGCAAAACCCACGGAACCCCACCCTGCATAATACGGCACATATGCCCACCAAAGAAGCAAACAACATAGAGGTCGAATAGAGCACCGCGTTAGCTTGGGTCGTCTCACCTTCCAAAAAAAACCTTCCGTAATGGTAGCCGCCGTTTAATGACGGGAACCAAAAGGCAATATGATCCAATAGTGCATACAGAAATGCCGACAGGGCTCCAAAAACAAAAATCAATTGATATCTCCATGGCTTATCCTTGTTTATTCTTTCCTCTCCATCCCAATTGCGTCCGCCAGTCATAGTTAGGAAAAGCACACCTGCCATGGGAAAAGCAGCTGTCCTCGTCCAGTCTAGAAAAGATGTCATTTTTGTCATCTCGAAGCTTACACGATCCGTCAGCACCCATATGGCTTCAACTCCAGCCAATACACCACAAGTTGCCATTGCTATCCATAAGCTCAACCCAGACCATGTGGTGCCTAGTTTTCTATACAGACAACCACAAGAGATTAGGCATGTTCCGCTAGCAATCGTAGCACCAAAAGCAAACTTCTCGAGATGGGTTTGAAAAAAAAGAAGGGCCGGTATATCGGTGGTTTCGAGCATACTCGAAATATCCGCAGACATCACGATGCGATATCCTGTCAGCAATGCTGAAAGGGCAGTGAATACAGGCCAAAATGAAGCCCATATGTAAAACCACCCTTGGATGTTAGCTTTTTTTTTCATCTTCCCGCACATCGATAGTGACCAAACATTGCCCCCAAAAACAAAGAATGGAAAGTTCTTTCCGAACCTTGCCAACTTTGACCTTAATGCATAAATACAATAGCATGTTGCCTCAATTGAAAGAACACTTTTCACCTCAAACATATCTTTCCGCATTGATAGGCAATGGTGGGATATTTCCTTGCCCAAGTGAGGTTCATCGGGTGATCCTTCTATTAATCGCGAGGCGATCACGCCTAGGATCATTCATTAAAGCATAGAACCATGAGAGTGTTCTTTCCGCAAAATGTTTTTGGTTGGGCCTTGTGTGTTTATGGCATATTATTTTCAAGTCTTTCCTTGGATGCTCTGGAGATCGGTGATCCCGCACCCGATTTTCTGCTACCGGCAACTGATGGTAAAATTTATTCGCTCAAGGATTTCGCGAACGCAAAGGTTTTGGTCGTGGTATTTACCTGTAACCATTGTCCAACTTCACAGGCTTATGAAGATCGGCTAATGGCGATCTCTGGAGATTACGATTCTCGAAACGTTGCCTTGGTCGCCATTTCCTCGAACGATCCTTTGGCCTTCAGAATGGACGAGTTGGGTTATTCCGCGGTAGACGACAGTTTCGAGGGTATGAAGGTTCGGGCCCAAATAAGAGGGTTTGAATTCCCATACCTTTACGATGGAGCGGACCAAAAAGCCGCACTTTTGTATCGTCCCAGAGTCACTCCCCATGTTTTTGTATTTGGTGAAGATCGTAGCCTTTTTTATTCGGGCCGCATTGACAATGCAGTGGATCCAGCCAAGGCAAACCTCAAAGATCTTCGAGTCGCCATCGAAAGTGTTTTGAAGGGAAAGAAGATTCGAACACCCACCACCAAGGTATTTGGTTGTTCCATAAAGTGGTCCGATCGGCGTGCATTGGCAGCAAAAGATCTTGCTCGCCTTGATCGAGAAAAGGTATCCCTCAAGGCTCTGGACGATGACACTTTTCTTTTTCTTCTCGAAAACAAATCCAAGTTGTTGCGGCTCTTTGTTGTTTGGTCACCTGATGGAGAAAATAACATGAAGGAGTTTGATCAACTTGTGGAAATTCACCGGCGCTTTCGAAAGCGAGGCTTGGAAATAATCACTATTGCGGCGCAGAATGATTTTAATGAAGAAAAGATCCTTTCTTTTCTCCGCGAGCGACACGCATCTTGTCGCAACTATTTTCGCACACGGGGGGTTGGAGAACTTTTTGATAAATTGGGGGCAAAACCAAGTGCACATCCATTCATTATGCTAGTTAAACCGGGAGGGGATATACCATATCGCCGGGCTGGTGATCTGGACTCTCTGGGTTTGAAGCGCTCTATTCTAAAAGTGATCGGCAGAAATTTCAGTCCATGATAAATTCTAAAAAAAGCTTTTGTTTGTTTCGTTCTTACGCTACTCGATTTACCTTTTTAACAAGAACGCCATAGACAATGACTGAAAATTCTCCCATTCGTGTATTAGTCGTTGGGGCTGGTCACATGGGCATTTCGCATGCAAGAGCTTATAATAAGCTAGATGGGTTTGAAATTTGTGGCGTTGTCACCCGAACCAAAGCCTCATCTCAAGCCATGCTTGATGAACTTGGCCCNTNTCNNCAATTTACGAATTTCGATGAGGCATTGGANNAAAGCTCCCCNAATGCCGTTTCNATAAGCTCNTACACNGANACNCATCATCCTTTTACAATGGCTGCCTTAGCTGCTGGTTGCCATGTCTTTGTCGAGAAACCCNTGGCTGAAAGNGTAGAGAAGGCNNAAGAAATTGCANATATGGCCAAAAAAACCGGNCGGAAGGTNCTTGTTGGCTACATCCTGCGCCANCACCCATCTTGGATTANGTTTATAGAAATTGCNCAAGGCCTTGGTAAGCCNCTGGTTATGCGNATGAATTTAAATCAGCAGAGTAAGGGTGACAATTGGGAGACCCATAAAAATCTACTAAAATCCACATCTCCCGTTGTTGATTGCGGGGTACATTACGTGGACGTGATGTGTCAAATGACTAGGCGCAAGCCAATACGCGTTCATGGCATAGGGGCTCGCATGAGCAATGAGATAGCCGAGGACACCTACAATTATGGNGCCCTNCACATCCAATTTGAGGATGGTTCTTGTGGATGGTACGAGGCGGGCTGGGGTCCCATGATGAGCGAAACCGCTTATTTCGTCAAAGACGTATCTGGTCCAAAAGGTTGCGTAAGTATTTTGGCAGGAGAGGAAGGTGGCGTCGACAGTGATGACGTTGATTCACACTGCCGAACAAATCGATTGCTTTACCATCGCGCCGAGTTAAATGAAGGTGGTGATTTTGTTCACCCCGATGAAACCATTGATATGGACGAGGAACCGGGACATGATGACTTGTGCGAGCGAGAGCAGGCTCATTTTTTGAAAGCCATTAGGGAAGATCTTGATTTATCGGAGCATCTCGAGGATGCCGTTAATAGTCTGCGAATCGTGATTGCTGCAGACAAATCCTTCCGAACGGGCAAAGCCATCGATCTATAATCGCAATAACGTGGAGCGGCCAATAAGTTTAATGGCATGCGTTATTGAAGATCGTTCCCCAGTTTCACCTCTTAGAGATTTGCCTTTCGGGGCGGGGACGGTGAAATACTTGATTTGAATGCTATATAGCAAAAGATGGAAAATAAGGTAGATTTTTCAAATTTCCAACAGCCTGATATTGGTGATGAGCTCGGGCGGCGTAAGGCGGCAAAAATTCTTGAGGCAAAGCCTGATATCGTTGTATCTGGAAACATCGGTTGCATAAACCAGCTTCGTCATCACTTAAAACGATCCCCCTCATGCCCAAAGGTGTTACATCTTGCGGTTGCACTAAATCTCGCTTACTCTGGAAAGCTCGATTCCTGATTTTTCTAAATTTTCTTTGACCAACCCTTGTCTCGCTTAAGGTTTTCCGCTGGGGGAGGGCCTCAACCACTTTATTTTATGTTTCAGTTNACNTTCAGCGATCAAAGCATGCAAGAACTCAATGCTCTTGATCAGAGGGAGCAGTTGGTCTTAGTTGACCAACTGAGTTCACTGACTGATGAAATTTTGTCTTCGGAAAGCGATACCATAGGCCGCTTTAATCGTGGAGGGGTTGTCTTTTACCGTCTTCGTACTGGTGATTTCCGTTGTTATTTCACAAAATCAGGAGGTTTCTTGGCGTGTCATTGTATCCTCCACAAGAATACCCTAGAGGATTTTGTCTTTCGGTGCAAACTGCCGGTCAAAGACGGGCAGTTGTTGGAAAAAGACCAATCATTTTGGCAATACCTTGAGGGCTTGGCCAAAAAATGATTGTGGCCGAGAACAAAACGTTGGCAACGTGCGAACTATGGTTTTTTTTAAGAGGTATTAGTTGCAATTCAAGCTATATTCGTGGATGAACAAAGGGTTTTGTTTTTACACAAATCGTTTTCCGTCAATTGTTTGCACCTCTTATTGTAGTAATTCCCAACTATATGTTAATAGGGATTGATTTGAATAATTATTTACTTAATAAATATCGTTTGCCAGTAAAACGATTTTCTCCCACAACTAACCCCCTCAATGAAGTTTAAAATAAATCGCGATCATTTTGCCAATGGACTCCAACTGGTAATGAGTGTTGTTGGTGTCCGTAAAACGATGCAGATTCTGCAAAATGTTTTGATAGAAGCATCCGATGGGAAGGTGTCTCTCATCACCACGAATCTCGATCTAGGTGTTCGGTGTTCGGTAAAGGCAGAAGTCAGCGAAGAGGGGTCGATAACCCTGCCAGTTCGCGAACTGGGCAGTATTGTCAGGCAATTGGCCGGCATGGAGGTGAGCGTTGAATGCACCGAGGGAAACCGTGCCACAATTTCAACTCGTGGATCGCTCTTCCATATCATGGGGATTGAAAGCAAAGAGTTCCCACCACTTCCAGCCTTGGATAAACTCAACCAGTATGACTTGTCTCGAGTGGAATTAACTCAAATGCTCAAAAATGTATCATATGCTCAGTCCGTTAACGAAGAGCGATATATGTTACGCGGTGTATTCTTTTCCTTCGCAGATGACAAACTGACTCTTGTTGCCACAGATGGGCGAAGACTTGCTGTCACGGAACGCGAAATGACTGTATCCAAGGATAGCGGAGGTGAATTTATCTTACCTGCCTCTACGGTCAGCGAATTGATGAAAATGCCCCCATTGGGTGATATGGTGAAAGTCTCTTTCAATGAACGGCAAGTCGCGTTCGAAATGAAAATATCGGATGTCGGCAATGATGCCAGCGATGAGGAAAAAGCTGCAGGCAAGGGATTTGTGGATTCTATTTACCTAGTCTCTAAGGTGGTAGAAGGCCGCTATCCAAATTATAAACAAGTCATCCCCGCTGAAGTTTTTGAAAAAAGCGAAGTTGAGCGGGAGCTTCTGCAAGAGTGTATTACTCGGGCAGCTCTGGTTTCCGATGAAAAAGTAACGCTTTCCATAAAGTCAGGGGAGCTAGAGATCACCGGACAAAGTACGTTAGGGGATTCCAGGGAAACCATGGGCATTGATTACGAAGGAGATGAAGTAACGGTTTCATTTAATCCCGGCTTTGCCTGTGATCCATTAAAAGCACTTACAAAAGACAAGGTCATACTCGAATTTAGAGACGAAATAAGCCCAGGCATTTTTCGCACGGATGCACCCAAGGACGATGACCAAATATCTTTCTTGTGTGTCATAATGCCGATTCGCACCGATTAATTGGGCGCCATACTCGCAGTAGCTCAGGCGAGCCCCCCGGAAAACCTCATGACATTGGTGGGTGCAATTGCAATAGGCGCAGCCCTTGCATCCATTGGGGGCCAATGGGCTGCTATGAGGTTTGGAGAACCTCTACTAGAAATTTGTGCCAGATGGTCATGCCTGCTCGCAATTTCTTTCGGTGTAGCGTATTTGCTCTATAGCATGGACGAATCCATGGTGGGCAGACGCCCACCTTGGTCAATTATCTCATTTCTGCTTATAGGTTGTCTCCTTTTTGATACCATAAGGACATGGGTGAAGGTGAGAGGCTTTAGCCATCAAGACACCCCCCTTTTTCCCCGTTATACGCGCAATGAAGATACTGATGAGTGGCCGGCTGATTCCACTAACATTCGTTTACGCGAATGGATCCAAAAAAATGGCTATAAGCAAGTGGAGGCATTGCACGCGTATCCATTTCCGGAATTATGCATCCGCGAATTTCACTTTGATTCAAGTGATGAAACCATCAGATTTAGCGTCAATTTCATACCTCGCGGACTCGATACAATTTATGTGACCTATTCTGCCAGCTCTATAAGTAAAGAAGGTGATCGATATGTTACCGACAATTCGCTTCTGCCCTACGGTGGCTGTTTTCCGGACAAATGGAAATTGGTTCGCAGACCACTCATGCGATCGCCGTCAAGGTTACTGAAAAGGCATGAAAAGCGTTTGGTTAAGTCAGGAAAAACTTTCATGCCTTGGCTTGATTTGCCACTGAATGACACAAAAGAACAACACCGACTTTTAGAAAGAACCAACGAAGACAGGGGTATTCTTAATCCGAGACCAAGCTGGGAGCAATTCGGGCGTTTCTCGCAAGAAGGCAGATACCGGATGTGGAAGGAAATCCTTCTCCTTAAATATTTTGGGGTTTCGGCAAGTTAATCTATCCTCCCACGTAAGACATTTCTACCTTTGTTTCTTCACCTGAATCACTCATGCCCTGGTGCCGCAGCTCCGAGTACCTGTCTTGTCGCAAACGCCAAACCTTTTTAATTATCTCCAAAAGATCTTTGTCACAAAGGCCGTCACGCAAAGGCACCCTCAAATCATGCCCATTCTTTGCAAACAGGCAGGTAACCAATTTTCCGTCGGCCGTTAGTCGGGCGCGGCAACAATCTCCACAGAAAGGCTCAGACACAGAAGATATAAAACCGACCTCTCCTGCCCCATCGAGATATTTGTATCTTTTGGCAACCTCACCCTGATAGCGCGGTGGGACTGCCTCGAGGGGATGTTCATTTTTCAATAAATCAAGAACTTCATTCGAACGAACAACATCTTGCCCATCCCACCCATTGTAATTCCCTGCATCCATGTATTCGATGAAGCGCACACAGGTGCCACTTCCCCTAAATCGGTTCGCCAAGGGCAATATTTCATGTTCATTAACACCTCGCTTTATCACGGTATTGATTTTCACCTCGAGCCCTGCCTCTTTAGCCGCCGCAATACCATTCAAGGTATGGTTGGTGGACTCAAAGCTTCCATTTAGGCGCTTTGCCGTTTCTCTGGACAAGGCATCCAGGCTAACCGTGACTCGCTGTAACCCCGCATCTCGCAAGGGAATGGCAAAAGCCTCAAGCCGCAAACCATTTGTAGTCAAGGCCAAGTCATGCAACCCATCTATCTTGGCCAACTCACTTACAAGGTCTGGCAAACGATCACGCAACAAAGGCTCGCCGCCCGTTAGACGAATTTTTTCCACGCCGCACTTTACAAACAAATTTGCCAACCTACTAATTTCACCAAATGCCAAAATATCGCCCTTTGGTAAAAACGGATAATCGGGACCAAATATCTCTGCAGGCATGCAATATTCACAACGCAAATTACACCGGTCAGTGACCGAAATCCGCAGATCTCGCAAAGGTCTATTCAGGTTATCTTTTGGAAATGTCATTTCGAATATCGTTGAAGACATGCGATAAACCACAAAATCAAGATCTCTCCACTACAAAAATTACAATAGCAATGATTTCGGTTACAGAAGCAGAGGCGAGTATCACTCAAGAATCACACCCTTTGGAAATCGAGGAAATCCCATTCTTGCAAGCAATAGGTCGTATTTTGCGCAAACCCATTGCCGCTGATCGCGACCTACCGCCATTTGACCGAGTCATGATGGACGGGATAGTTCTTTCGTCAAAAGGTTGGTCCTCAGGTCTCCGCAGATTCAATTTGTCCGGAAAACAGTTGCCCGGACAACCGCCACTCTCTTTGAATTCGCACAAGGACTGCATCAAGGCAATGACGGGAGCAGTTATGCCTTTGGGTTGCGACATCGTGATTCCCCGCGAGGAACTACACGAAGAGGGCGAGGAAACGATAAGGGTTTCCGATGACTTTGATGCCCAAACCGGTAAATACCTGCACCGTAAAGGAACTGATTGTATCGCCGGAGATGAATTGGTTTTTTCCGGCACCGAGTTGGGCCCAAATGAAATCGCAGTCGCGGCCTCTTGTGGTTATGATCGACTGACCGTTACGCGCAAAATCAAGGTACTGATCATTGATACGGGAGATGAACTCGTTGATGTTTGCGAACCAATCGANCCCCATCAAATTCGTCGCTCTAACGCCCATGCACTTGTCGCATCCTGCACGAACACACCTTTCGTAACGGCAACCTCTCGGCACTGTCCGGACAATAAAGAGGCCCTGAATCAAGCATTTGGTGAAGCTCTAAAAGTAAGCGATGTGATTTTGCTTTCTGGTGGGGTTTCCAAGGGAGATCATGACTATGTGCCAACCATTCTCTCCGATCACGGTATAGAGAAGGGTTTTCACTGGGTAAATCAATGGCCAGGAAAACCCATGTGGTTTGGCAGAGATCCACATGGGGCCCTGGTCTTCGGACTGCCGGGAAATCCACTGTCTGCCATGACATGTTTTCATCGCTATGTCAGAGATGCCTTAAGGCGATTGTCGGGAACAGAGCCAAACCAACCGCTCAAGGTGGTTTTAAGTCAACAAGCTACACACCTTGCGCCAACCACGGGGTTCTTGCCCGTAACAATACACTCTTCAAACGGTGGCATATTAAAGGTTACGCCCCTCCCTCTCGGGAATTCGGGAAACGTGGCCTCTGTATTAGGCACTGATGGCTTCGTTCAACTGCCGGCCAATCGGAAAAAGTTTCCCGCAGGCTTCGAAACAACTTTTTTTCGATGGTAAAAGGAGACATTGCTTTTCCCTTAACGAAGCGCTTGCTTGGAGCACCCAAAAAACCATGGCATTTACACATCTAGACAAACAGGGTCGCCCCACAATGGTTGACGTTGGCGCAAAACCCTTGACTGAGAGAATAGCCATTGCTCGGGCCACCGTTTCTCTCCCGCCCGAAGTAGCAAAGAAATTATCCAAAGGAGATATTTCCACCCCCAAGGGAGCGGTGTTTTCAACAGCGGCGCTGGCGGGCATTCAGGCGGCCAAACGAACACCCGAACTTATTCCGCTCTGCCATATGGTGCCACTGGACGATGTGAGTGTGGAGATAAAACCTCAAGATGACGGAAAGCAGTTGGTGATAGACTGTCAGGCGAAGGCTACTCACAAAACAGGAGTCGAGATGGAGGCAATGACTGGAGCCTCTATTGCAGCGTTAACTATTTACGATATGACCAAGGCTTTGTCCAGGGACGTTGTCATTGAAGAGGTTCGCCTGATTGAAAAAAAAGGCGGAAAGAGCGACTTTAAACAAAAAACGTAAGGATGTCCCCCACCCCACCCAATGGCCTTTTGCTTGCCGGCGGCCGAAGTAGCCGGATGCGTCACGACAAAGCAACCCTTTCTTACGACGGCCAAATACAACTCGAGCGTGCGACAAAACTTCTAAGCCAATTTTGTCCCAATGTTCACCTTTCGCTCCGCAAGAACCAAAATGCACCCGTAGAGAGCTTGAATTTACCAATAATTGCCGATGCCTTCGGTGAAATAGGTCCATTGGGAGGCATCTTGTCCGCTTTTGCCAGTAAACCGGAGCACGCTTGGTTGGTGCTTGCCTGCGACCTTCCTTTCTTGGGGGAAGATACACTGAAACACCTTTTGGAGGAAAGGGATACCAAAAAACTGGCCACTGCCTATAGCAGCTCGCATGATGGCTTGCCCGAACCGCTTTGTGCAATTTATGAACCTTCCGCCGCTCGCCAACTAAATCACTTTTTCCAAGAGAAAAAACTTCTCTGTCCAAGAAAGATCCTGATGCAAACGGAACCCAAACTAATCGATCCGCTGGACCAAAGGGCCCTTGATAACATCAATACGCCTGAAGAATACCAAAATGCAGTAGCAGAATTCTTCCCCCAAAGGTGATTGGGAACATCATGAAAAAGAAAAGCCTACGCTTGCTTTATTTCGCTATATTGAGGGAATCCACCGGAATATCGTCGGAAGATTTATCAACCTCCGCCAACACCCCCAAGGAACTTTATACGGAACTAAAGGAACGTTGGAACCTCTCCATAACTGAAAACGAATTAAGGGTAGCCGTTAACGGAGAGTTTGCGGATATGGAGGATAACCTCAACGAAGGTGATGAAATCGCCTTCATACCACCGGTTTCCGGAGGCTGAACCATGTTTGAGCTTACGACGCAACCCATTCAGGAGCATGAGCTTCGCTCTTCCATGGTTAATTCGGAATGCGGTGGCTTTGTTTCATTTGAAGGTTGGGTTCGTGATTGGAATGAAGGGCGCCGTGTAAACAAACTTCATTACGAGGCATATGAGTCTTTGGCGCTTAGTGAGGGCCAGAGAATAATGGACGAAGCATTGAAACAATACCCCATTCGAAATCTTTGCTCCATCCACCGTTTGGGTGAATTGGAAGTATGTGATGTCGCGGTTTGGGTTGGTGCGACCGGAAGGCATCGCGCAGAATCATTTGCTGCCTGCCGTTTCGCCATAGATCAAATCAAGGCACGCGTTCCCATTTGGAAAAAAGAATTTTACCAAGATGGCGAATCAGAATGGGTGGGATGCCCTGCTTGTGCCAACCACGGACACTCAGCGTAACGATCTTTGCGCAATAAGCTCGCCTCTTTTAACTAGCTTAGTTTCATTGACCCCCACCTTTTTCTCATGAGCGAAGAACTTTCTGACATAGGACTTATAGGGTTGGCCGTCATGGGCCAAAACCTTGCTTTAAATATCGCAGATCACGGATTTCGCATATCCGTTTTTAACCGAACCACCTCGAAGACAGATAAATTTGTTGCCGAAAACCCTGATACTCCAGGCGGTTTGCTCGGCACCGATTCCCTGAATGCTTTTGCCGCATCACTCAAGCGGCCTCGCAAGATAATAATCTTGGTTCAAGCCGGAGGTGCCACCGATGCCGTTATAGAATCACTCCTCCCCCATTTGGATAAGGACGACATTATCATCGATGGAGGTAACGCGAAATGGACGGACACCATTCGCCGAGAGAGCGATTTATGTCAGCGTGGGCTCCGCTTTGTTGGTTCAGGCGTTAGTGGCGGGGAGGAAGGGGCTCGATTCGGCCCATCTCTCATGCCCGGAGGAGACATCAGTGCTTGGAGGGAACTGGAACCGATATGGACGGCCATTGCGGCAAAAGTAGATTCCGAAACAGGAAAACCTCTGGAGGGGGCCAAACCTGGTCATCCTGTTGCCGGAGGTTTTTCCTGTGCTGCATACATTGGACCAAACGGTGCGGGCCACTACGTCAAGATGGTACATAACGGAATCGAGTACGGTGACATGCAGATGATATGCGAAGCCTATGATCTCATGCAACGCTTGCTTGGCATGACGCCACCCGAGATGGGTAAAGTATTTTCTCAATGGAACGATGGGTTACTCGACTCCTTTTTAATCGAAATTACCGCAGATATTCTCAAACAGGACGATCCAGCCGGAACGGGACCTTTCGTTGATGTTGTAATGGATACCGCAGGCCAAAAAGGCACCGGAAAATGGACATCGGTTAACGCTCTGGACATGGGGGTCCCCGCTCCTACCGTGGCGGAAGCGGTGTTCGCCAGATGTTTGAGTGCGGTAAAGCAAGAGCGAATCGAGGCAGAAACGGTGCTCGCACCCCCGGAACAAAGCTTCGATATAGATAAAGAAACTTTTGTAGAAGCCATTCGCGACGCACTCTATTGTTCTAAGATTTGCTCCTACGCCCAAGGGTTTCAATTGATGAGAGAAGCCCAAAACGAATACGACTGGAAATTAAATTTTGGTGAAATTGCTCAAATTTGGAGAGGTGGATGTATTATACGAGCTGCATTTCTCCAAAAGATAACAGAGGCTTATGCACGAGACCCCCAATTGGCTAACCTCCTTTTAGACCCCTATTTTCGGGATGCCATCGCATCCGCTCAAGCCAATTGGAGAAAAGTTGTATCCACTGCAGTCCAAAGCGGTGTTCCCACCCCCACTTTTTCCTCAGCCTTGGCATATTATGATGGGTATCGTTGTGGCAGGCTTCCCCAAAACCTCCTACAGGCCCAACGAGATTATTTCGGGGCCCATACTTACGAGCGTGTGGACAAGGAGCGCGGCCGACGCTTTCATTTGGACTGGCCAGATTCCGAACGGCCGGAAATCGAAATCTAGACCCCACTACCAAGGTTAACCGCTAACCTTCGTCAACCAATCGCTTCACGCGAATTTTCTCGGCTTTATATATAGCGTCGATCCGTGCGTAATCATCCTCTTTGGAGCCACTCACGATGCAATAATCGTACTCCCTCCAACGAGCTACTTCATTTTCTGCGACCTTGAGCCTGCGGGCGATTTCCTGAGCATCGTCCTTACCCCTTTCATCCAATCTCTGTCGGATGGTTTCAAGGTTCGCAGGCATCAAAAACAAACTTACCAAAGATGCCCCAAGCAACGGATCGTTTGCGGCGGCCTTTCGTAGTGTGGCAGCCCCCTGGACATCCACGTTAAGGACCAGATCCAGTCCGGTTTCCAGTTTACCAAGAATGGCAGCCTTGAATACACCATATTTACTCCCATGAACAATCGCATGCTCATAAAAGGCGTCCTTGTTCAAATCATCGTCAAATTGCCGGTTACTTACGAAATGATAGTCCACGCCATCCTTTTCGCCTTCCCGAGGTTCGCGAGTCGTGGTTGTGATAACCTTGTTCAATTTGGGTACATGGCTTTGATACAAACGGTCACAGACAGTCGTTTTGCCGCAACCCGCAGGACCCGAAACAATAAGTAACAAACCTCCAGCTCTCCGCAAATCGGGCATAATCAAATCAATAACCGTAAGCTATGCTTCCCAAAAAAAGTCCATAGCAAGCCATGGTAGCACCTATCACCTTGCCCCGTATGTCCTTTAGATAAAGCCAATCAATGAAATCTCTAAGCCTATAAGGCCAAGCACTTAAATATAAAGATAAAGCAATGGCAACGTATACTGCACCTACCATAAATAGACGAGATGCAGGCTCTTGCTGAAAGGCTGCGTCGATTGCTTCTCGAGCATAAAGTAAAACAAGAATTGAAGTTCCGCGTACAGCGAGAAAATCTGGCAGATAAAGAAATGAAAACAACAGGATACCGAGAGAGATTATGGTTATGAGCCCTTTGTAGTCTCCAAAATCTGCATCACTTAAATTTAAAACATGTCGCATCAAAAACCATCCCGTACCAACAATCATTGTAACGCCAGCAACTGATTTCGAACGAGGGAAGCGCTCTGCCAGGCGTTGTGTAAATTTATTAACCAACAACAAGGGCAGACCCAATGCAATTAACATAATACCGGTTATCAAGGTAGCTTGAAAAAGACTCATCAATCGCACTCAGTTATAAAGATTCTGCCAGGGCAGGCTGTGAAATACTATCAACCGTAGAATTTAAGATGGGGTCTCCCTTCAAAATAGAAACGGAAGCTGATGTAATGCGAATATCGAGAAGTTCACCCACAAGACGATCTTTTCCGGGAAAAACAACTTTCCTGTATCCTCGCGTGCGTCCCATGAACATTCCTGCCCCCTTGCGAGCTCGTCCTTCAACCAAAACTTCCTGAACATCGCCCACCAACGAAAGATTGCGCTTCAGGGAATTCTTCTCAAGTGCCTTTAACAGTATATGGTTTCGTTCTTCCTTTGTTTCTCGGGGAACCTGATCATCCATGTCTACTGCAGGTGTACCAGAACGCTGACTATACTTGAAGATATAGGCCATGTCGAAAGACACTTCGTTAAACAAATCAACCGTTTGCTTAAAATCGATATCATTTTCACCAGGAAAACCGACAATGACATCCGTACTCAAATGTATATTTGGTGAAGCTACCCGAAGATCCGAGACCAAACGAAGATAACGATCCCTGGAATAGGGTCGATTCATANNCTTCAATATCCTGTCAGAACCACTTTGTACAGGGAGATGGGCATATTCCCCGAGCTTGGGCAAATCTCTAAACGCATTCACCAAGTCCTTGCGGAAACCCAAGGGATGGGGAGAAGTAAACCTAATTCGTTCAAGATCTGGAATTTCGTGTATTTTTTCGAGCAATTGTACAAATGGAGTTCTTCCAAGAATAGCGGGATATATCCCCTTCCCATAACTTGTAACAATCTGCCCCAGTAATGTAATCTCTTTCGTTCCTTTGTCGGTTAGGGATCTAATCTCATTAACAATTTCCTCCATCGGTCTGGATCTCTCCGTACCTCTTGTTTTTGGTACGATACAAAAAGCGCAATTCATNTCACAACCTTGCATTATGGAGACAAATGCAGAGATTTTTCTCTCACTGGGGTTGTGAGAGTTAATTGTATTTTGAGAACCATCCTCCTCCTCAAGGTCAACTATGGTTGCAGGGATTGGACCTTGGCCTTGCATTGCTGTGATTAAGTTGTCCAGGTGATCGGGGGTACGGTGAAATTTTTGTGTACCAACTATCAAATCTAAGTCAGGCAAATTATCTAGTAAATCAGCACCACGGTTTTGGGCCATACAACCAAGTACGCCCAGAATGAAGTTTGGATTGGATTTTTTTCGTTTTGTTAAATATCCAGCCTTCCCAATAGCTTTTTGTTCAGATTGATCGCGAACACTGCAGGTGTTAAGCAGGACAATATCAGCATCATGCTCATTGGTAACTATTGAATANCCTCTCTGNCTGAGCATTTGAGCAACNGCAGATGAGTCACGCTCGTTCATCTGGCAACCGTATGTCTTGATGTAAACCCGATTCATTTGAAAAAAAGAGCCAAAAAGGTTGCTCAATAAGAACTTCGGGTCAATCGATAAAGGAGATGGGATTTAATGTGATTGGAACAATTAATTCCAACAAGAAATACTACTTTTTGGGACCCATTTTGATAAAAGGTTAATCATAAAGGAATTTACCTTGTCTGTATTTGCCTGGGAATCTGATGCAACTCCGTTTGAAACATCCCAATCTTGCTGGAGTAATGGAATATGGGGCCTTCGAGCACGAGCTAATCTTAAAAAGTCGGAGGACATTCTAAATACACCAATGGTTATGTCGTGGATTTGATTAATGGGCAGGTTACTTAGGGTGCGNTGTACACAATCTTCATACAGAGACTCCCATCCACTGACTGTAATAACTGGATCAAAACATAATCGAATGATCCATCCATTGGAAATGGCATCATGTATTGAAGAAAGACGACTTTCAAAAGAAGGCGTACCAGATTCAAAAAGCTTTACGATTTTAGGAGGTGATAGTGTCCATGAAAAAAGAATTCGTTTGGTTGGTTGCAAATCATTAAGTTGCTTGAAGCTGGAACTTTTGGTTCGAATTTCTCCAATAAAAGAAGAGGTGGTATAAGCAAATTCAATCCATTTTCTGCAATAGGGAATAATGTTTTCAGTGGCGAGTAAATCAGTATCATACGATAAGCTAAGAAAGAGGGGTTGATTTTTATTGTTCCGAGATTGTATTGCTTTAGTTGCTGCAGTGGTGAAATCATGTATATTTACAAAACTTATAAGGTTGGAAGAGGGGTACATGCCTTGTAGATAACAATATGAGCAATCGTATATACAATTGTGCATTAGAGTGTTGTAAAAAAAATTTGAGTGACCTGCATCTTGTGCGAAGTGGCTTCCATCATATATAAATGAGTCTCTTTTCTTTGACAAAATAAGAGCCTTACTACGCTTTTGAATATCAAAAGATTGATTGCGTCTAAAAAATAAATCTTTGTAGTTATCAATATATACTAATTCTGATTTATTAAATTTATTTAATATATTTGTTGTTAAGGAATAATGCAGACAATCTCTCTCCACATATATATGAGAAAAGTGTTTATTGTAATATTTCATCACAAATATGTTGAAAAAGAATAGATCTTTCTTTTTTGTTAACACTTTTTAATTTGTTAAACGAATGCAAATCTTTAATCATGTTCTTATTATGTAAATATTTAGATTTGGCTAGACGATTAAGTTTTATTCTTTGAGTACTAGTAAGTTTTAAATTAATACAAATAGATTCAACTAANTCATAAAATATCTCAGGTAATGAGTTTTGCAACTTAACAAAGGAAATATATGTATTTATAAATTCCTTAATATCGTGTAAGGAATATTCTATTAACTTTTCTACCGAGACACAATGAAATTCATTTTCGCTGAGGTGATCCGATACAACTTTTAGAAATTGTATGTTGTGAGGCCCAAAATTTTTCATAGAGTGCTTAAAAATAATTGCGCTCTCCATATCAACTAAATATTTACTGTCATCAATTAAATGGTTCTTATTATCCATTTGAGCAGTTTCATAAGTAATTATCGAACAGTTTGGCAAAGTTGTCTTAACAACAGTATCAGGATAAAAGTCTTCTTTCGTTTTATTATAACTTAATTTATTTATATAAAATAAAGTTCCTATTTCATATGATTGCTCAGTAGATCCACAAATACCTATATTTAACAATGCCATAGGGTTTATGTAATCTACTATATTAAATAAATCTCTTTCGACTATTTCATATCCAACACCTGTTATTAACAAACCGACATCATCATTTTTATAAAATCTGTTACAAGGTTTTGTTTTCTGCTTAAGATCTAACTCTCTTATTAACGGCCTTGCTTCAGACTTTAGTGCTACCAACAACAAAATTGTTATGTTTTCTGACACAGCAATCACTTCCACAAAAAGTTCAATACTTCATTAACTGATCCTATTAACCTAGAACCCAGTTTTTTTAGCCGCTCCGGCTCTTGATGACCGTTTTTAACAAGTAAAACCTCAGCACCAAGTGCAATACCTACCTCATGATCATGTATTGTATCACCAATCATCAAAACCTCCCCACTTTTCAAATCCAAGGATTTTGCGTATTCGGTAGCACGCGCCTCTTTTCCGCTAGCATGTATATGGCTAACCCCAACTAGGCCGTTAAAATACTGTGCTAAATCAAAATAATTTACATATTCGCCTAACAAATTTTCCTTACCTGCTGTAATAATTGATTGGTCTACTCCAAATTTGGAAATTTCCTCAAGAGTCTCAAGTACACCTTCTTGTAGGGAGCAACTTTTCCAACCCTCCTGATAATATTTTATGAAATCATTAGAAGTTTCCTCAAATGATACACCAATTGATGATAAACCCAGAGTTTTATAAAAAGATTTAACGGGAAATCCGAAGGTATGACGATATTGCTTATACGATATTGGAGACAAATCGTGATCTGAAAGAATTCTGTTTATTATAGATGCACAATAACTTGCATCATTTAGCAGAGTGCCATTCCAATCCCAAAAAATATGCTTTACCATGAATCAGTTGTTTTACGTCTATGTTTTGATTTATGCAATTAACCCAAACTAAAAAAGAAATAACTCAAGTCACCTTTTGTTTAGCTTTGTCCAATATGACTTAATGAATACCTCACCCTCCCCTGCCCTTTTCTCCCATTCCATTAATTCTTTTTCCAAATTAACCCCAGACCGATATCCCCCTATATTACTTTTCCCAACCACTCGATGACAAGGGATTAAGCCACCTACAATATTTAAGCAAAATCGCGCGATGCAGCGCGGATGCGAGCGCCGATCAATCTTATATGCGACCTCTCCGTAGGTTACAGTATTTCCTCTCGGTATGGCACTCAGAGTTTTCCATATTAACTGCTGTTTCATTGTACACGACAAGGATAGAAATGGCACAATAGGTAAGTTCAGGCGGAATGATTCATTAGCACGCAAAAGTACCTCTGGAAGTATTTTTGACCAAGTGAGAGCGGCTTTCTCTCCGCAAAGTCGATTGATTTAATTAAACCATTTTCTGCTCCAATCCTTGTCCACCCCAAAGGTGTTGCCGTCAATCCACCATTGTTCATAATTTATAGAATTAAAATGATAAGTAAAAGCGCTTACTCCATACAAAAAACCGAATGCGCTTGCCTTGGAAATCAGGCTGACACAAGGTCACGATTTATTCATTTAAAAGACAAAAAATAAGGTAATGGCAGCTAAAAAAACAACAAAAGGTAAGGAATCGAGCGGCAGAAAGGTGGCACTGGATCAAGCTATTGCCGGCATAAATAAACAGTTCGGCGAAGGCTCCATCATGCGGCTTGGTAGTGCCCAACGGATGAATGTATCCGTTCTTTCAACCGGTTCATTGGCCATAGATCTTGCTCTGGGAGTGGGTGGATTGCCGCGTGGCCGAATAATCGAAATTTACGGCCCGGAATCATCCGGTAAAACAACTTTTTGCCTTAGTGTGGCGGCAGAAGCCCAGCGAAACGGTGGCAATGCAGTTTTTGTAGATGTAGAGCATGCCCTTGACCCGCGATATGCTAAAACTGTCGGCGTGGATTTGGATAATCTGGTCGTCTCGCAGCCAGAAAGCGGAGAAGATGCCCTTAACATTACCGAAACGCTGATCCGCTCTGGCTCTATCGATTTGGTAGTGGTGGACTCAGTGGCCGCGCTGGTATCTAAAACAGAGCTGGATGGCCAGATGGGCGATGCAACTGTGGGCGTACAAGCCCGCATGATGAGTCAGGCAATGCGTCGACTCACTGCCGCCATTAGCAAAACCCAGACAATATGTATTTTTACCAATCAAATACGCGAGAAAATTGGTGTAATGTTCGGAAGCCCGGAAACAACTCCGGGGGGAAGGGCATTGAAATTCTTTTGTTCCGCTCGCCTTGACATTCGAAGAATCGGTCAAATCAAGAATCCTTCGGGACGAGTGGTTGGTAATCGAACTCGACTAAAAGTAGTCAAAAACAAAGTCGCGCCCCCTTTCACCGAATGTGAGTTTGATATCATGTATAACGAGGGTATTTCCCGCACAGGGTCAGTACTCGATCTTGGTTTGGAGCATGAAATACTGGAGAAAAAGGGAGCCTGGATTTCATATGATGGTGATCTTATTGGCCAAGGAAGAGAAGCAGCCAAGCAATTCCTTGCCGAAAACTCGGAAGCAATGGAAGATTTGACGGCCAAGATACTCGAGAAAGTAAATGTCTCGGTCGGCGCGGTCTTGGCCAAGGGGGAAGACTCCTGACGCCAGAGGGACGGCTTCCCAATGTCTCAAGCCGATACAATCGTTGCCCTTGCGACTCCTGCAGGAGAATCTGCGATTGGTGTAATACGATTAAGCGGCGATGCCTGTAGCTTGCTGCCGGAAGGTATCTTTGGGCACCCCTCCCCTACCCCAAGAACAGCCCATCTTGGCGTATATAAAGACACGCAGGGGGTCTCAATCGATCAAACGATCTTTTTGTATTACGAACAAGGCGCATCCTATACTGGTGAGCCCTCCCTTGAAATTTTTTGCCACGGGAATCCATTGATTGCAAGGAAGGTTGTGGACGATCTCGTGATGCGGGGCTGTCGACTTGCGGAGCCAGGTGAATTTACGCGCCGATCCTTTTTGTCTGGTCGAATGGAACTTGTTCAAGCTGAGTCAGTTGCAACACTTATAAGGGCAAAAAGTGATCATGCTCTTGAGATTGCAAATAAGCATCTTCGCGGAGAAACGGGGAAACGCATAAACCTCCTTCGCGATAAAGTTTTGGATATCATTGCCCAACTCGAGGCGTACGTTGATTTTCCACACGAAGATTTGCCGCCCGAAGACTTGGCGATAGCCATCGAGCAAACAGAAACATTAGCTTCACAGATTGGTAGAGCGGCGGAGACGGGAAGGTTTGCCCATTTGCTGGAGGCTGGCGTTCAAACGCTTGTCACCGGTGAACCCAACGCAGGGAAAAGCAGTCTTTTCAATGCTATTTGTGGAAAAGAAAGATCCATCGTTAGTGAAGAACCGGGTACAACTCGTGATTACCTTGGAGAGCGTCTCCGCCTTGGTCCATTTGAGGTTGAATTGATCGACACCGCTGGAATGAGAAATGAGGCCACGGGATTGGAGCTGACTGGGATGGAGCGCACCTTGAATTTAGCTCAAGAAACTGAATTTTTCCTGCTTACACTGGATGGAACACTCCCCTCCCCCACTCTGCCGTTAGACTTCTTGGAGCGATTAACCCCCAGTAATTGCATCGTGGTAGAAAACAAAATGGATTTAGGCAAGACCAGAAACCACAATGAGTTTCTTCCCCAAATGCTACATGTTCGCATATCTGCGCTAACAGGAGAAGGCATACAGGACCTTCTAGACCAATGGACTGAAGCATTGGAGCAACATATCCCCTCCCCTGCCTCGGATCGACTTATTGTAAATGCCCGACATGCCCAATGCCTTTTTGCGGCCGAAACATCTTTAAGGGATGCAATAGCACGCCTTCGTGAAGACGCTGGTGTTGAATTGGCCTTGAGCGACATGAGATTAACCTTGGAGTCTCTCGGCGAGATAGTTAGCGGTGCCGATAACGAGGATATGCTGGATCGCCTCTTCCAAACCTTTTGTATAGGTAAATAATGAATGGTTTAAAGTACGGCTCTGCTCAACCTTATGATGTCATTGTCTGTGGAGCCGGACACGCCGGATGCGAGGCTGCATTGGCGGCTGCCCGCATGGGGGCGGACGTTCTTTTGCTCAGTGGCAATCTGGATACCGTTGCCCAAATGAGCTGCAATCCGGCAATCGGCGGTCAAGCCAAAGGTCAACTGGTACGTGAAATTGACGGGCTTGGGGGCGAAATGGCCCTCAACGCCGATTTTACCGCCATTCAGTTTAAGTTACTCAATTCTTCCAAAGGCCCCGCGGTGCAGGCGCCTAGGGCTCAGTGCGACAAGAAAGCATATCAATTTCGAATGAAACATGTTCTGGAACAACAAAACCTTACCTTGTTTCAGGCAATGGGCACCGATCTCATTATCGAAAAAGGCACAACCAAGGGAGTCCGCACAAATTTAGACATAGAGTTTTATGGGCATGCAGTTGTCTTGACCACAGGAACGTTTCTGCGCGCCCAGACACACATTGGAAGCAACAAGAACGAAGGCGGCCGACTTGGTGACCATGTGGCCAAGGGGCTTTCCGCCAGTATGGCCAGCCATGGGATAGAGTTACAACGCTTGAAGACAGGCACGCCGCCACGACTCCTTGGTCGCAGCATAGACTTCAAAGGCTTGGAGAAACAGGATGGTGATGTCGAGCCGACGCTATTTGCATTTCGTGATACGCGAACCGAGGAAGAAACGTTCCACGTGGAACATGAAGCCCGATGGTTCCACGTGGAACATAAGGGAGCGGCATCAGAACAACCCCCTTGTGACGGCGGGCCCCAGGTGTCTTGTTGGATAACGCGCACTACCGAGGAAACAGCTGAGGTGGTTAGGGAAAACCTCTGCCTGTCTCCACTGTATGGTGGAGAGATAGAAGGCATTGGCCCGCGATACTGTCCTAGCATTGAGGATAAAGTGGTTAAGTTTGCGGACAAGGACAGCCACCGACTTCATTTGGAGCCCGAAGGCCTGAACACGGATGAATGGTATGTGAACGGACTTTCGACCAGTTTGCCGTTTGACGTACAGAATGCGATCTTGCGAACGATTCCAGGTTTGCAGGAAGCCATTATGCTCAGGCCTGCCTATGCGGTTGAATATGACTTTGCGCCACCGACGCAGCTTTACGGCAGTCTGGAGTCAAAGAAACTTGAAAACTTATTTCTTGCTGGCCAAATCAATGGCACCTCGGGTTACGAGGAGGCCGCGGCACAAGGCTTGGTGGGTGGAGTTAACGCTGTCCGGAAGGTTCGCGGAGAATCACCAATGGTTATTGGGAGGGACGAGGGTTACATTGGTGTGATGATAGATGATCTCGTCACCAAGGGAACTCGTGAACCTTACCGGATGTTTACCAGTCGGGCGGAGTTTCGGTTATTGTTCAATCACGGTAGCTCTGAACTTCGGATGCGTGGACATGCGGAGGATTGTGGGTTGTTGCCACCTGCGCGACTGGCATCAGTTAGGGCCAAGGCCGAAACGGTGAAGAAGTGGTCCAATGAACTTGAGATAATACGACAGGATGGCATGACTTTCGGGGATTACCTTAGAAGGGGAGGGGGCACCGACCGGCTTCCGAAGGAATTTAATGACCTATCTAATCCAACTCGTGAAGAAATCCTGTACAGGGTAAAATATCGTGGATACATCGACCGCGAGATGCGGAATGTCAATAAGTTGGCATCCGCTGAACAGGTTCGAATACCTGAAGGTTTTGAATTTATGAACGTCCCGGGCCTTCGCAAGGAAAGCGCCGAAAAATTAACCGAAGTGCAACCCGCTACCTTGGGTCAAGCTGGTCGAATCAGCGGGGTCAATCCGGCGGACCTAAGTATTCTGATGATTTACTTGTCTGTGCGGGCCCGAGAACAGAAAGGGTAGGGGAGTGCCCGACGAATTCATCCAACGCTTTTCCAGCGTTAGCGATCGCCTGAAAAGAATTGGGCAATTTTGGGATCAATTGCTTGAAGAGGAAGATCCGGCTGACCTTACTCTGGAAATTGGATGCGGACATGGTCATTGGTTGACGGCATATGCCGAGCAAAATCCCAAAAAATGTTGCATTGGTATCGACCTGATCACCAAGCGAGTGGAATTGTCCAAAAGAAAAAAAGAAAAAAAGGATTTGTCTCGCGTGCACTTTTTCAAGGCGGACGCCATGGAATTTTTGGAGGGAATGAGCAGTGAGGTGAAACTAGCTAGGACAATCCTTCTTTTTCCCGACCCCTGGCCAAAAAAAAGACATCACAAACGGCGCCTCTTGAACGCAGGGTTCTTGGATTTGCTGGCAACCCGAACCAAAGAAGGTGGTAGGATGTATTTTCGCACGGATCACGAAGAATACTTTGAATGGGCGATTTCAGCGATTGCGTCTCATACAGCTTGGGCTTCTTTACCAAAAGAGCCATGGCCCTTCGAACACGAAACATATTTTCAAAATATATTACCCAACCATAAATCGATTGCAATAGAATTATTGTAAGTTTTTATTAATTAACAACTAAAATGCATATCAAATGTATTCTAACCAAAGAATCCACCCAACTTGAGCCAGCATGGCAACGGTCACCAGACCGTACACAATTATTGAAAAGCGATCGACTGAATCTCCCCTAAGTTCTTTCACTGAATCATTGTCACTTGATGGGGCAGGGGATGCATGCTCGCTTTGGTTTTTCACGGAAGAAACGTTTGAGGCAAGCTACCCCCTTTTTATTTGTTTACAATCGAATATATTGGAGCAACTAAGTCTATATTAGCCTAACTCAACAAAGGGACACCCGTAACATTAGATAAAGTGAAAGACTAAAAACAACCCCGTGCCTTTTGGCCTCTTTTAAAAAAACTTTGAAAAGCACGTTGACCAGCGACGAAAGATGCTTAGGAAAGCTTCGCTTCTCCGAATATAAAACTTTTGAAATTTTACATGCGCGTTTCTTTACAAACAATCGCAATATCCATTCTTTTTCTGACAGGTGCAGGATCTGTACTTGCGGCAGAGGGTGGTGTAAGCGTTCAGGCACAAGAGTTGTGGCGCGTAGGAGCCTTTCCAATCACAAATTCGATGGTCACGAGTTGGGTAATATCTCTCATCATCATTTTAGTTGTAAGAGCCCTTGTTCGAAGGCCCAAGCTCGTTCCTTCCCGAGGTCAATTGATTGTCGAATCGGTTATCGGCGGATTGCGGGATATCGTTGAGCCGATCGTTGGGCGCAAGGTATTCTTTCCTGCCTTTTGGCTTCTTAGCGGCCTCTTTATCTTTATATTGGTCAATAACTGGAGCGGTTTGCTGCCTGGCGTTGGCTCGCTTTACGCCAAAAGTATAACCGGAGAGTGGACTCCAATCATAAGGCCAGGCAATGCGGATCTAAACATGACTTTTGCTTTGGCAGCGGTTGCGAATATTGCCTGGCTTTACTTTATATTTCGCTATGCCGGTCCGCGGGTCATTCTTGAGGATTGGTTTGGGAACAAGGCGAACAAAGGGGAATTGCATTGGAGTTTGTTTTATCTGCTTGGAGTCATTTTCTTGCTCGTTGGCGTCATCGAAGTAGTTTCCGTAATTTTTAGACCCATATCCCTTTGCTTTCGACTATTCGGAAATGTTTACGGTGGGGAAAGCTTGCTTCACAGCATGTTTAGCATCGGTCAAAAGTTGGGAGCTCCAGATTGGTTATCAACCATCATGAGCGGCATGGTTCCCGTCCCCTTTTACTTCTTGGAAGTCCTAATCGGCTTAGTACAAGCCTTGGTTTTCATGCTGTTGGTGTCAGTTTACATCGGTTTGCTTTGTAATCATGGGGAGGGAGACGATCACTAAATGAATTTCCCGCTGGGACCATCCGTGTGAGTGGGCGGCGGTTAACAATCACATATAACATACTATAGGAAAATATCATGGAAATATTGGCAGAAATCACAGGTAACATGAAATCAATACAAGCCGGTCTTGGATGTTTTGGGGCCGCTATAGGTGTTGGTTTGGCTGCTATGAAAGCCACTGAAGCGGTGGGCCGAAACCCCGACGCATCAGGTAAAATTCTAACGCAATCCATCATTGGCATGGCATTGGCGGAAGCCATTGCTTTCTATGCCTTGTTTCTTGGAGGATGATCAAACAGGTTTTCCGCGAAAAGACCTTCACCACAAAGAGTCATTGATATGATTGAAATATTAGCTGCTGGTGGCTTGGAGAGCACCATCCAATCCATTACCGATACCTTCGGCATAGACTGGCCTCTTTTGATTGCTCAGGCAGTTAACTTTGCCGTTGTTGCGTACCTTATATGGCGTTTTGCCTTCAAGGGCATCCTCTCCTCATTAAAGGAAAGGGAGGATCAAATTGCGGACTCTCTGCAGAACGCCAAGAAGATACAGCTTCAGCTTCAAGAGACTGAAAGACAAAAGGAAGAAACACTTAAGGATGCTTCAATCGATGCCCAAAAAACCGTTACTCAGGCTCGGGAGCAAGCTAAGTCGCACTTGGAAAGCCAGCGAGAAGAAGCAGAAAGACAGGCAGAGGAAATCATTCAAAAGGCCAGAGACGCGATGAAACTGGAAAAGAAACGCGTACTCGAAGAGGCTCGGGACGAAATTGCATCCTTAGTGGTCATGACTTCAGCCAAGGTCTTGGGCCGGGAGCTGAGCTCAGAAGAACGCTCTCGCTTTAGTGAAGCCGCTTCCCGTGAAGCGAAAAATGCCCTCAATTAATTACATAATCTATTGGAAAAAAAATGGTTATGACTCCCCATGGTCTTAAATTAGCCAAAAAATTAACTTTGCTCTCCTTGGATGAGGAGGGCAGGGTAGTTGAGGCAAAGGTCAAGGAGGTTTTGGCCGCCCTAAAATCTCATTCACCGCGAGATTGCAAAGCTGTTTTGCAAAATTACCAAACCTTGGTCAAACGGGAGATTTCCAAGAACATTGCACTGGTGGAATATGCTGGAAAACCTGATAAAAAAGCGATAGAATCTCTCCAAGGGCACCTTTCTAAGCACTATGATCGGAGCATTGAAGTGCAACTCCGGGAAAACGAAGATCTGCTGGTGGGCATTCGCGTGACCGTTGGTGACGACGTTTACGAGGATTCAGTAGCTACCCGCATTCGGCCACTTACTCGTACCTTATATTAATAGTTTTTTTAATTCAGCCTTTAATACATACCACACGACCCATGAGCTCGATCTCTGAACTGATACAAAAGGAAATACAAAACCTTTCCACGGACGCTACCCGGACCAATGTCGGGCATATAACGACCTTGGCTGATGGAGTGGCTCGAGTGGATGGTCTCTCCAAGGTCATGTTCAACGAAATGATAGAATTTCCGGGTGATGTCTTTGGCATAGCCTTGAACCTCGAGGAAGACTCGGTGGGATGTGTGATTCTGGGAGATGCCAGCACCCTCAAGGAGGGAGACGAAGCTCAAACCACCGGACGACTGTTGTCCGTCCCTGTCGGAATGGGCTTGTTAGGTCGGGTAGTAGATGCAATTGGGCGTCCGGTTGATGAGAAAGGGCCAATTGATTCAGATGAAAACTATCCCGTCGAACGCATCGCACCAGGAATAATTCCCCGCCAATCGGTGGATCAACCCCTTCAATCAGGGATCATGGCCATTGACTCCATGATCCCCGTTGGTCGAGGCCAGCGAGAGTTGATTATTGGAGATCGCTCCACAGGAAAGACAACTATCGCAATTGATACCATTATCAATCAGGCCAAGATTAACAAGCAGGGCGAAGAAAGTGGAGATGCTGATTTCCGCCCTGTTTATTCCATTTACGTGGCAGTTGGTCAGAAGAATTCGAACGTAGCCCGGACAATCAAGATTTTAGAAGACAATGGGGCTATGGAATATGTGACCGTGGTCACTGCCCCGGCTGCCGAGAATCCAGCCAATCAATATTTGGCACCCTATGCAGGGTGCGCCATGGGTGAATGGTTTCTGAAGAATGGAAGAGATGCTCTGATCGTCTATGATGACCTTTCCAAGCATGCGGTGGCTTATCGCCAGATCTCATTGATCTTGAAAAGGCCATCTGGGCGCGAGGCCTATCCGGGCGACGTGTTCTATCTTCATTCTCGCTTGTTGGAGCGTTCGGCCCGCTTGAACAAGGACAATGGCAACGGTTCGCTTACGGCGCTCCCAATCATTGAAACTCAGATGGGCGATGTTTCCGGATATATTCCAACCAACGTTATTTCCATCACCGATGGGCAGATTTTCCTCGAGACCGATCTATTCAACAAAGGCATCCGCCCCGCGGTTTCGGTTGGATTGTCGGTTTCTCGCGTGGGCTCGGCTGCGCAAGTGAAGGCCTACAAGAAAGTATCGGGCAAAGTGAAGTTACAACTCGCTCAGTTCAGAGAATTGGCGGCTTTTTCGCAGTTTGAGTCGGATCTTGATGCAGCCACCAAGGCGCAACTTGATCGTGGGGCACGGATTGTTGAAATGTTCAAGCAAGGCGCCTTCTGCCCGGTTCCCGTTGAAATTCAGACCGGCGTGATGTGGACGATGGAAAATGACTTCTTTGACTCCATTGAAGTTAGCCGCATCACAGAAGCCGTTGAAAGCCTGAAGGAGTATTTCACCGGAAGCGGCAAGGAAATTGCCGACAAAATAAGGGATGAAGGAAACTTGACCGAAGAAATCGAAGAAGACCTTCGACGAGCGGTCGAGGACTGGAAGCGATCCTTTGCTTGATTTCAGACGCCGTTAACAAACCAAGCTCTGCCTAAACTTTAGCAATGGCCAACACTCGAGATATTCGCAATCGCATAAAGGGGGTAAAGAATACCCGCCAAATAACCAAGGCGATGCAAATGGTGGCGACTTCCAAAATGAAGAAGGCTCAGGAAGCTGCCAAGGAAGGACGCTCTTATGCGCTCTTATTGGCAGATGTCATCGGGTCGCTATCCGGCAACATTCAAGATATCCAACAAGCTTATTTTCAAAATCGCTCCGTAAAACATCGTGGAATACTCGTCATTTCAACCGACAAAGGCCTTTGCGGGGCACTCAATGCAAATCTCTTTAGGATTGTAAACGACATCGATTCCTCGGCCAAATTTGTTTCCGTGGGGAGGCGAGCGTCCCAATACATTTCACGCACCCATCGTGATTTGTTGGCGGATTTCACTGTTTCTGACAGAGCCCCTTTTAGTGAGGTCCGCAAGGTGGTTGAATTTCTTTTGCGCAGTTACGAGGAGGAAACCATAGACACTGTGGAAATCGTTTACACAAGCTTTGTGAATACTTTGGTTCAAGAGCCTGAAATCCTCCAACTACTCCCGCTTACTGATCTCGAAAGCATGTTGGAAAAACTACATGCCCGCTTTGGCTCTCCAGATGACGTACAGGTCAAGGACCCGCGAGAAATTCTATTTGAGCCCGTCCGGGAAGAGGTTTTGGCGGAACTAGCCGCGCTCTACGTGAAACAGGAGATCCATCAATTGATTTTGGAAGCTCAGGCTTCGGAGCACAGTGCCCGCATGGTTGCGATGAAGAGCGCCACCGATAACGCCGGCAATTTGGTGGACGAGCTTACCTTGCAATATAATCGGGCCCGACAGGCAGCCATTACGCAAGAAATTTTGGAAATATCCGCCGCCGCCTTTGCCGAAAGCATTTGAATAACAATAAATTACCTTAAATTTTTCATCCAAATCAAAAGATGAGCGATAAGAATACAACTGGCAAAATCCTACAAGTTATTGGTGCCGTCGTGGACGCAGAGTTCGAAAGCGGTTCCGTTCCTGAAATCTACGATGCGCTGGAGGTTAACTATCATCCGGCTGGCGCCGAAGAAGAATATAAACTCGTTCTTGAGACTCAGCAGCACCTGGGTGAAGGCTGTGTGCGCGCTGTTGCGATGTCCTCGACGGAGGGCCTTGTCCGGGGTATGGACGTGGTTAATTCAGGCGCGCCGATCTCAGTTCCAGTAGGAGACAAGGTACTGGGACGGATCTTTAACGTCGTTGGTGAAACAGTCGACAACCTAGGCCCTTGTGAGGCAACTGAAACGAGGCCCATCCATAGGTCGGCGCCAACTCTCATGGATCAAGACACCGAGGCAAACATACTTGAAACTGGGATCAAGGTAATTGATCTCATTTGCCCGTTTATCAAAGGCGGCAAGGTCGGTGCCTTTGGTGGAGCAGGAGTTGGCAAAACGGTCGTCATCATGGAGTTGATCAACAACATCGCCAAAGGGCACGGTGGCTATTCCGTTTTCGCTGGGGTGGGGGAGCGTTCCCGTGAAGGCAATGATTTGTATCATGAAATGTCCGATGCGGGCGTCATTGATTTGGAGGACATTTCCAAATCCAAGGTAGCCTTGGTCTACGGTCAAATGAACGAACCTCCGGGGGCAAGAATGAGAGTGGCCCTTTCCGGCCTTGCCATGGCTGAATACTTCCGGGACGAGAAGGGACAGGACGTCCTCCTCTTCATCGATAATATTTTCCGCTTTTCTCAAGCAGGTTCGGAAGTTTCCGCTCTGTTAGGCCGCTCTCCCTCGGCCGTGGGGTACCAGCCCACTCTTTCTGAGGAAATGGGTATTTTGCAGGAACGCATCACCTCGACAAAGCAAGGTTCCATTACCTCCTTCCAAGCCGTCTACGTGCCCGCTGACGACCTTACCGATCCCGCTCCGGCAAATACCTTCGCTCACTTGGACTCCACCATCGTGCTGGAACGCTCCATTGCCGAGCTAGGCATCTATCCGGCCGTTGATCCGCTTGCGTCGGTTTCCAATGCCTTGTCTCCTGAAATCGTTGGCGAAGAACATTTCCGCGTCGCACGGGGCGTCCAAGAGGTGCTGCAGTCCTATAAGGATCTGCAGGACATCATTGCGATTCTTGGGTTAGACGAATTGTCGGCCGAACAAAAACAAACAGTGTTCCGGGCCCGTAAGATCCAAAAATTCCTTTCCCAACCTTTCCACGTTGCGGAAGTTTTTACCGGCGTTGCGGGTGAATATGTTTCCGTCAGTGATACAATCGAAGGCTTCAGAATGATTCTGGACGGTGAACTGGACGAAGTGTCGGAAAATGATTTCTACATGAAAGGCGCCATCGATGCTGTCATAGACTCCAAGGACGAGGATTGATATCTCTTTTGCCATGCCACTCATTCTCGAAATAGTCACTCCCGAGGCCAAGGTCTATACGGAAACCGTAGATGAGGTGGGATTACCCACATCGGAAGGCCGAATGCATATTCTCCCGCATCACATCCCTGTGATTGCCAAACTCAACGCCGGAGAAATAAAGGTGCAAAAGGGTACCCAAACCGAAATGCTTGCGGTGGGTTCCGGGTTTGTGGAGGTGTTTGGAGACAAGGTATCTATTCTGACGGACCAAGCCATCAATGTCGAAGATGTGGATGACAATGCCATAGAGGACGCGATAAAGCGTGCTCAGGAGGCATTGGAGGAAGGCCAGAAGAGCAACATAGATGCAGCCGACATCGAGCGCCTGGAGGCTGCTGCACGCTTCGCCATGGCCCAAAAGATTGCCCGCGGCAAGCGCCGCTGATCTACCTGCGAGCTTGCCACCCCGCCATCCATAGGGTAGGGGAGTATCCTTACTTTTACCTCCCGGGCCCGTAGCTCAGTGGTTAGAGCAGGGGACTCATAATCGTAACAAGGCTTTTTAGCCCGAGTTCCCCCGAGTCATCTATAAGACTCAATCCGTTGCATTGCAGCAACTTGTAGAGCTAGGTTAATTATCCCGAGTTATCCCGAAATGTCCTGTTTTCGCAGGTCGGGTTACAAATTAGGGTTACAAAAAGCGAAAGTATGGATAAAGAAAATTGATGGATCGTTGGCAAGCTAAAGATAAACTATACAGAAAGTGGGAAAAAAATCTCAAGCACCACGGAGTCATTTTCCCTGAAGGCGAAGCAAGATTACTTGCATTGCTATGCCTATATGCACACTTCAAAAAACCAATCACCCAAGATGAGATGGTTGCTTGGATTCAGGAAAATGGAGGTAGATATGATCGTCAGGCTCGCCACCTTGGGTCAGATGGCTGGTTTCTTAAGTCCGGAAACACAAGATCAACCAGAATTAAATGCGATCAAAGAATGAGAAGAGATGAATTAATGCTGCACTCGGTAAAAAAACCAAACCCCATCTGGTTGAAACAAAGAAAGATTTCTCGACTTTATGAACTAGGTAAAGGTGATTGGAGTGAATTATTAGAAACATTTGCGGATCGAGGTTGTGCAGTTTGCGGAAGATTTGTTAAGCATTACGATAAAGGCCACTTAGATCCACAAAGACCTTATAGCATCGAAAATATCGTACCCATGTGCGTTGAGTGCAACAACTGGGCAGGTGCTCACAATGTGACCTTTCAACTTGATAAGAGAAATCTTATAGCTAGGCCCATTAAGTTTACTTTTGAATCTTAATCTAACTACCTCCACTCATGAAATAAATGTCCAACCTTAACCTTTTAGGAAAAGATACAATTTTTGCGGCTCACTCCTTTTTTTCCGGTGGAGGCTTTGGGGATCTGGGAATTGAACATGGTTGTCGCCTTCCTGTTTTAACTGCATGCGAGTTACTCGAAGACAGGGCGAAATTAATTAGCAACAACTTCGGCGAAACCCATGTTTTCCAAGGCGACATATGGGAGTTAAAAGACCATATGGTTTCGACAATCGAAAAAATGCTATCAGGAAATAGGCCTTGGTTAATGCTACTTTCCCCACCTTGTCAGGGTATGTCTTCTAATGGAGCGGGCAGGATACAGGCAGCAATTAGAGATGGTAAACGACCTAACGAAGATGAACGAAACAGGCTTATTCTACCAGGGATTGACTTGGTTGAGAGGTTTCAACCAGATTGGTTCATTCTTGAAAATGTTAAACGGATGGAAAACACGATCATCCGCAATGAGATAAATGAACCTGAAAACATTCTTGATACAATTGCCAGACGAACATTGCCATTAGGCTATACTGTCAGGTCAAGTATTTTAGATTTCAGAAAACTAGGTGTTCCCCACAACCGAGAGAGGCTCATAACTATTGGATGTAGATTACCAGAAATTACTAAAGTGGTACCTCCCCAAAAAGAGATCTTTTTTAAAGTGCCGTCTTATCTCCACCCAGTTGCAAGTCACGGACCAGGTACAAACAATGAGTTCATAACATTGCGAAAAGCAATAGGCCACCTTCCCCTACTTGATGCCAAAAGCAAAATTAGAGATGATGCAGATCCATTACATAGAGTTCCTAAATGGAATGAAAATCAGTACAATTGGATGTCCGTAACGCCTGAGGGTAAATCGGCTTTTGAGAACAATAAATGTGCACACTGCTCGTATATTAATAATAACAGCGACCTTTATTGTAGATGCGGTGAATTACTCCCAAAGCCTTCAACTGAAAGAGAATACTGGCCTTGCGACTGTGGAGAAGTCGTCCCCATTTCTGAGCTAGTGTGTTCTTGCGGGACAGCAAAAAAAGATAAGGTCATCAACAAATTGGACCTTATTAGGGGCTTTAAAACTAGTTACCGGAGATTAAGAATGGACCGCCCGGCAAGCACACTGACCATGAACAGTGGGGTAATTTCTAGTGATATGAAAGGTCATCCGGTTCAAAACAGGGTTCTCTCATTGCGAGAGATCCTCATACTTAGCACTTTTGACCAAGGCTTAAATAGTG
>PAZC01000038.1 GCA_002716045.1 Opitutia bacterium | reverse complement strand
CCGGAAACGGTTCTGGCGATGAAGGAGAAGGTTGTTTGGATCCCTTGACTTAAATTCTTGTCGATGGCGAGAGGACTGTCGGTAGGTCGATGAGTTGACGATGAGACGAATGAGCTCCTTGCGGGACCACTTTGCTTTGTGGACAAAGTGATGAGACAACCAATCGAGGAGCTCGGGGTGACTGGGCGGTTCGCCACGTACGCCGAAATCCTCAGGAGTTCTTACCAATCCTTGGCCGAAAAGGTGTGTCCAAATCTGATTGACGGTCACCCTCGGGGTGATCGGGTTTCCTGAATCTACTAGCCAGAGAGCCAAGTCCAGTCGATCTCCTTTGCTGTCGGGAACCCTGAATTTCATTGAGTGAAGCAGTCCGATTGCACCAGCTTTAACCTCGTGCATGGGCTGTTTGAATTCCCCGCGTCGAAAGACATGTGTCTTGCGCGGACTTCCTTTGCGCTGCGTAATTACCCGTACGTTGGTGGTGGATGTCTTGGGGACTTTTTTACGCAGGTCGTCCAGTTGCCTGCGGACCTTGCTCGCTTCGGGATCCGTCTTGGCGAAATGGTCGGCCAAGAGCTTGCCTTGGGCTTTATTGCGCTTGGTCGCGTCGACGAGCAGCGCCTTGCGCACGTTCTCCGGTACGACGTCACTGCTTTGCTCACCCGTGACCGCCATGATGCGGAACCGACCTATGACGTGTTTGGATCCGTAGAGTTGGGCCATCTCAATGCGCAAATTGGCTGCTTCCTCGGAGGGGAGAGGCTTTTGCAAGCGAAAGGTGGCTTGGTGGTTCCTTCCCATTTGCGGACTGATTGCCCAACCCGTTTCGNTTTTTCCGTCGATCGCAGCTTGAACGGGCCATTTGTTTTGGGAGAAATCTGCCTTGGCGGAGGCAAAGGAGAGCGGATCTTTCTTCTTGGGGTCCACTGCATCCACGGCGAAAGCGCGAAACTCGCTGAGCACGAAATTGCCGTGCCCGGTGAGCCCGGGCCCCTTGGAAGGCAACTTGGGATCGGCCAAGGTTTCCACTCGCAAACCGGTCAAGGGCTTGCCTTCGGTATCCGCGGCGAAATCCAAGACGAAGGTGGCTGAATCGGTTGTCAGTTTTTCCACGAAGGTACTNCCATCCTCACGGGGAACGAACTGGAAGCCCTTTTGCTTGAACGGTGAATTGAGCTTCATTGGGTGGTGGGTCACGGGATTCTTGATTGCCGCCAGGCGCGCCTTGATTTCCTTCTCCCACTTGGTCTGGGCGCCCTTGCGGGAAGCCAGCAACTGCTTCAACTTCTTCTCCAGATCAGCCACTTGCTTGTCGTGGGCCGCCTTGTCCTTTTCGTGTTTCGCGAGGGCAGCCGAGGAGGAGGGGAGGGCGTAGTTGGTTTCGTCCCCGTTGTTGTAGAAGGCGAAGAGCTGGTAGTATTCGTCCTGGGCGATGTTGTCATACTTGTGGTCGTGGCAGCGGGCGCAGGTCATGGTGAGACCTAGCCAGACGGAGCCTGTTGTCTCGAGGCGATCCATTACGGCGGCCACCCTCCATTGTTCCTGATCGGTTCCTCCCTCGGTGTTGGTCAGTGTCTGTCGATGAAAGGCAGTGGCCAGGCGTTGCTTGGGAGTGGCCTCGGGCAGAAGGTCGCCGGCCAGTTGCTCGACCGTGAATTGATCGTAGGGGAGGTCCTCGTTGATCGCTTCGATCACCCAGTCGCGATACCGCCAGGCATTGGGGCGGGGCCTGTCTTTTTCATAGCCGTCCGAGTCGGCGTAGCGTGCCATGTCCAGCCAGTGCCTTCCCCAGCGTTCTCCGAAGTGGGGGGATTGCAACAGTTCGTCGACGAGCTTGGAGTAGGCGTCAGCGGCTTGATCTTTCGCGAAAGCTTCCACCCGGGCGGGCTCCGGTGGCAGTCCGAGGAGATCGTAGTGAAGTCGCTTGGCTAGGGTGAGTCGATCGGCTTCAGGAGATGGGGTCTGCCCGGCTTTCTCCAGTTTCGAGAAAACGTAGCGATCGATTGGGTTTATGATGAGCTTTTCGTTTTTCAGCTTGGGCGGGGCAGTGGGCCGAATGGGGCGATAGGCCCAGTGGACCGGATAGTCGGCGCCTTCCTTGATCCATTGCCTGAGGATATCGATTTCTTCCTTGGTAAGCGATTTCCCGGTTTTTTTCGGAGGCATGAGATCATCCTCTTCTTCGGTGATCAACCGGGCGATGAGTTCGCTTTCTTCAGGCTTCCCAGGCATGATGGCTTGGTAACCTCCCAAGTCCTTGGTGGCTCCCTCGAGCAGGTCGAGCCGCAACTTTGCCTTTCTTTGCTCTTTGTCGGGCCCATGGCAATCGATGCAGTTTTCCGCCAAGATGGTTTTCGCTCGAGCGAACAATTCAGTTTCCGCTTGAGCCATGGTTGGCCAAGCAAGGCAAAACAAACCAATTACCCCACGAAACATCTTGGCGGACATCTTNCCTTTGGCTTTATCCGAAGAAAGCCAAAATCTTGCCCTCATTGAATTTAACTGTATGCCCAATCCGGACAGATTCGTTATTCGGACGCTGCTATTCCGCCTTCTTGCTCGGGGACTCGGCTACCCAGTTTGTCGTTCAGGAAGAGCAGAGCGCTGACGTCATCCTTGGCTAGGCGAAGCATGGCAATGATGTCCTCGATACTTTTCTCCTCCTCGACCTGTTCGTCGAGGAACCATTGCAAGTGGCTCTTGGTGGCAAAGTCATTGGCTTCCGTGGCCTGTTGGTAGAGCTTGTTGATGCTCTTGGAATTATCCACCTCCTGCTCCAGGGCGCGCTCGAATACGTCGATTGGGTTGGCATACTCGGTTTGTGGGGCGGGTATGCCCTTGAGTTCGATTTTTCCGCCGCGATCCAGCAGGTAGCGGAATAACCGCATGCCGTGGGCGACCTCTTCGTCATGTTGGATCTGCATCCAGTTGGCGAAGCCGTCCAGACTTTGCGAATCGAAGTAAGCCGCCATGCCCAAGTAATTATAGGCGGCGGTGAACTCCTGGTTGATTTGCTTGCCGAGGGCTTCTTCAATGGTTGGCTCAATCATGGTTATTTTTTATAATGCCGGAGGAATGATTCTCAAGTATATTTGAACAGTTATTGCTTTGCCAAGATGGCTTGCATAGCTGCCTTGATTATGGGCTCCTCGCCGTAGGGGTCTTGGTACTTCTTGCAGTAGGTGGCCAATTCCTTGGTCATTCGCTTGACTGCCCCGGCGTATTCATCGAGCCCGAAGCGGTTATCCATTTCGTCAGGATCCTTGGAAAGGTCATAGAGCCAAGGGTCATCCATTCCCGAAAAAACCAACTTGAGGTCGTTGGACACGGCGCATAGCCATGGCTTGCCGCCGCTTGTCGAGCGAATGAATGCAACGTCGTTCCATTTTGTCCTGAGCCCGCGAAAAAGGGCGGATGCGTCCCGCCCCTGCTCTTTCCCCGCCGTCTTNATATCCATCAAGGCAAAGGTGGTGGGGAGAAAGTCGACGCAACTAAGTGCCTCGTTCACCACTGTGCCTGCGGGCACTTTGCCCGGGCAATGAAGGAGAAAGGGTATGCGGGCGGATCCTTCGTAGGGAACTCCTTTGTTGAGTCGNCCATGTTCGCCGCAGAGGTCACCGTGGTCAGAGGTGAATACGATCACGGTGTTTTCCAGGATATCGTTTTCACGCAAGGTGTCCAGGATGCGCCCGACGTTGTCGTCGATGCACTTTACCATCCCGTAGTATTTCGGCATGATGCTGCGCACGGTATCCGCGGTCAGGCGCGGGCCTGCCCGTCCGCCCCATTTCGGTGTCTGGGCCAAATTCTTCTTGATGGAGAGGGGGATGGGCACCTTGGCATCGGCATACATGGTGTTATAAGGTTTGCGCACGTTATTGGGTCCGTGCGGATCGGGGTAGCTTACCATGTAGCAGAAAGGCTTTCCCTTGTTGCTTTTAACGAAATCGATCGCCTTGTCGGTCAGCCAGTCGGTGGCGAATGACTTTTCATCGGCTCCGTTGACGCCATAGCTGGGCTTGCCGTTTTGACGGGCAGCTACCTGCGGGCCTGCCTCGGTATCCTCGAACTTTTTCCAATGCCCGCGGTTGAACATGAAGCGATTGTCCTCGAAGCCAAAACGTCTCTTGGGTTCCCATTGTGGTTTCCCGTCCCCGTCCAAGTGCCATTTGCCCGCGTAGCCGGTGGCATATCCTTTCCGCCGGAGAATCTCGGCAAAGGTGATGATTTTATCGTCGAGGGGAATGTTGTTGTTGGTGACTGGCGTGTGTTGCGGATAGCGTCCGCTGACCAAAGCCCCGCGCGATGGGGAGCAAACAGGGGTGGTGGCATAGAAGCTTGTGCAGATTGCCCCGTTGTTTCCGATCCAGTCGATGTTCCGTGTCTTGACGATTTTCCCCCCGTAGCACCCGAGTGTCTTGAAGTGATGCTCGTCGGTCTGGAGAATAAGCAGGTTGTATGGTTTCGCTTTCTTGTGCTTGGCTATCACAGGGACGAGGCCAAGGGTTGTTCCGAGGGCGAGGAAAAGGATAGTTTTCATGCGATTGCACGATGTCGAAGAGAGCCATTAAGGAAATAAAAAAAATTTCTTACGCACTTTACCTTACCTTCTTGGAACGTTTGTATGATCACATGAAAAACACTCCTTTTCTGGATCGTCGCCGCTTTATAAACCGTTTTGCGCTTTCCAGCGCATTCTTCACCACGGCCGGCGCCTTTGCCGAGCAACTCACGCTTACGCCAGCTCAAACACCGGGACCCTTCTTTCCCAACAAGATGCCGTTGGACACAGACAACGATCTCTTGATCCTGAATGACAATTTCACGCCCGCCGCGGGGGAAGTCGTCCATCTCAGCGGACGTGTCTCGGACAAGAAGGGCAATCCTCTCCGCAACAGTGTGGTCGAGTTATGGCAAGTGGACGCAAACGGCATCTATTTGCATCCTCGAGGAGGAGATCGCAACAAGCTGGACAAGAATTTCCAAGGCTATGGCCGGTTCCTCACGGGTTCCACCGGTGAATATTATTTCCGCACCATCAAGCCGGTGCCTTATCCCGGAAGAACTCCGCATTTCCACGTCGCCGTCAAGACCAAGGGACGCAAAAAGTTCAATACCCAATGCTATATNAAAGGTGACCCACGGAACGAAAGAGACTTTATCTTCAAAGGTTTTCGTGATCCCAAGCTGAAGGAAGCGGTGTCCGTTGACTTCAAGCGCATTCCCGGCACCAAGACAGGTGAAGCAGCAGGCCGCTTCGACATAGTGCTCGGAGTAACTCCAGAGGGTTGATCGAAACCTTTTCCTGCGGGAACCGAAACCACTGGCTGGATTCCAAAAAGAGAAAAGGACCCGGAGATTGCTCTCCGAGTCCTTCTCAAAAGGTGGGACGGCGTTCGCCACACGCACGTTCCCGGGTGCCGACATTAGGCGCTCATCCTTGGGGTAAGCTGCCGGCTTCCCGACGCCATTCGAGGCGACATGTCCTCGTTTCGGTCTCATGGCAGGACCGTCGTCGATGCGTCGACGAGTTTGAGCCAGGCTTCTCGGCCTTTTGTCATCATGCCTTGCGGCATTCTTTCAAAACACCGGGGGAGGCNTTTCGTTGTCGTTGAAAACCTCCCCGTTTTCATAGGATTCCATTTCCCCGGTTGCCCGTGGAAGCTTCCTCCTAATCTACGGGTTTCGCCTCAAGCTCTCAGGTCATTTTTTGACAACTCGATCTTCTGCCTTTCGGTTTCCGATCGACTTTTCGCTTTCCTTCGCCCGGTGGCGAAGTTTCACGATCTCGTCCGAGGCTGCGTTTCCTAATCTTCGTCCCGAAGAACTTTGATTAAAGCACCCATGTCAGTGCCCGTAGCCTCGAACCTATCCGGATTTCCACGGTAACGACCACACCTTTTTGGTGACCGCTTGCTTAAGGAAACCAAAACCTAGTCTCCCCTCGCTAACTCCACTTGCCGCGGTTTTGCGTTGCGACTCATGGCCACCGTCCGACTTTCGCGTTTGACGGAAGCGCGAACTTCCGCACCGGACGGGGTGAACCTGCCTTCCGAAAAACAACCGAGGTTGCTTTCCCAAAGGAGCGGGACTCTCCGGAAAGAATCCGACCTTTCCCCGGTTTCCCGGGAGTATCCTGGAAACTGTTCTGAATCACTCCGAAGAGCGACTCGGGCGAACGTTTCCGTTCTATCAAAGAACCGTCGATCACAATCAGGCATCAACTTAATCCTGTCAAGAAATTATTTTGTAAATTGTTGCTTTTCAATAAAATGTGAATAACCTGTGAATAACTTGCGAACGATCGACGAGGACTCTTTGCTTGTTTGCAAATAATCCTAGAATTCATCGGACATAGCGAGGCAAGTAAGTGGATTGGCTTGTCCTGCTATTAGCTACATGAATAATGTGAATAACTATTGCCTTCAAAAAAAATCAGAAAAAAATTCAAAAAAATCAGAAAAAATTCGAAATTTTTCCATCCTTATTCGGGCAGTTGCGGATGTCATGGAAACGTCCCCTTTCCGGACGTTCCCGTGAGCCGTTTCCTTTTCGGCTTTAGGGCGAGTTATATGAAGAGGGTAACGTGTATCTTGCCGTTTGCTCTCGGGTGGAGGTCTCCCTCCTCCGCTTCTTCTTCGAGTCGCCTTCCCTGGAGATTGCTCAAGGGATTTGACGTAGTAGCTTGGTGAGTACACTGCCGGAACCAATTTCCTGGAATTCCATTTCGTCCTGCTCCCGCAGGTATCTGATGGAATCGGACCACAGCACGGGGCTACTGATTTGACGGACCAAAAGCTCGGCCACGTCGTTTTCCTCATAGGGTTTGGCTTCCACGTTGGAGATTACCGGAAACCGGGGGGGGGCCAACTCGAAGTCCTTTATGAACTCTGCGAATTCTTCGCCTGGCGCGCGCATGTAGCGCGAATGAAAAGCACCGCTCACCTTCAACAGAACGAAATGCCTGGCTCCAGCTGCTTTCAGGGGTTCCTCCAGTTGAGGCACGGAAGCCGCAGGTCCCGAGACCACGATTTGGGCGGGGGAATTGAAGTTGACCAAGTCGACGTCTTCGCGTCCGCACGCCTGCATAGCTTCAAGAATCTTGTCTTTCTCCAGACCAATCACAGCGGCCATCGCTCCGCCTTCCACCTTGCTCATCAATTCACCCCGCTTGGCCACGAGGCGTAGTCCGTCCTCGAAGCCAAAGGCTCCACTGGCAAACAAGGCGGCATATTCTCCGACCGAATGACCGGCGGCGAAATCGGGAGGATTGGCGCCTTCTTCGGTTGCCTGGAGGTATTCGAGCGCGGAAGTGACGTAAAGCGCGGGTTGCGTGAATTGAGTTTGTCCGAGGCGACCGTCCTCCTCTCCCAGGCAAAGTTGCTCGATGGAGTAACCCAAGATTTCATCCGCTTGAGCCACCTTCTCGCTGAAGTGAGGAAAGACTTCCGCCCCCATGCCTGGGCTTTGGGAACCTTGTCCGGGAAAAAGAAAGGCAGTTTTCATGATTCGTCGTTGCGTGTTGCGATTGGCGTTCTACATTATGTCTCCAACTGAAAATGCAAGCGCATCTGCTCATTGACGGATATAACGTCATACTCGGGTTGCCGCACTTGAAGGAAATCTTCCAGCGGGACAAGGAGCGGTCCCGAGACCAGTTGGAGCGAGTTGCACGTAACATTCATAATGCTGGGCATGCCGTTGCGATAGTTTCCGGTAGATTTGTTTGGCACGGAGCCCGATCTTTCTGGAAACATAGCGATGGCGAGTGTTTGTGTGGTGGGAGATTTGGCTGTTTGTTGCTGTGAATCAGTATCTTGCGGAAGTTCAGGAGGTGCAGGGTCTCTATGGGCCTCTCGGTATTACGGAGCGTATGCTTCAACGTATTTGGAAGCAAAAGGATTTTACGGAATCTCGATTGCGCACCTTGGAGGGGCAGCCCATTAGAGTTCTTCGGTCGGGCTCATGGAATCATCGCGAAGGGCCTGATTTCCTCGATGCTTCCTTGGAAATAAACGGTCAACCCGTGAGAGGGGACGTGGAAATTCATTTCCGCTCTCGGGACTGGCGGCGCCATGGGCATCAACTGGATGCCAATTTTTCCTCGGTTGCCTTGCACGTTGTGGTATTTCCACCCACTCCCGGGGAAGCGATGGCAGAAACCTCCAAGGGTGTACTTCTTCCCACTTGCTCCTTGCTGGAGGCTATGGATTGCAGTTTGGAGGAATATGCCGAGCTAGAGGTCCTTCGCAACTTGTCTGGACGAAATGCATCCGATTTCTCCCGAACATTTCTGGCTTTGCCCCTGGAAATCCGCGAAGCTCGTCTCAAGAGCTTTGCCAGGGAACGTTGGGGAGCAAAGGTAGCATGGGCCACAAGTCGTTTGTTTAAAGCAACTTGGGAAGAGCTTTGCCACCAATTATTCCTCGAGGTTCTGGGGCATCCCAGGAATCGTGCCGTGATGTCTTCGATCGCCTTGGCTCATCCTTTGCCTCAATGGCGAGACAAGCTGTTGGATCCGGACCAATTGTTCGCTTCCCGGCAAGAGCGGTGGAAACTAGCTGGAACACGGCCTCAAAACCATCCGCGGCTCCGTCTCCGACAATACCTTGGCCTGTTTGCCAGTAGGCCTGATTGGGCGCTTTTGGCCAGAGAATTCGGCTTTTCCTTGCCTAGTGGTGGCGAATGCGAGCAAACGTCCCTCTTTCGCAAGCAAAGGCTGATGCCGGAAAAGAAGGATTGCTTGATCAATGAGGTGTTGGGCGGCGCGATCCCCGGTGGGAGCGCCCATACCTGGATGGTCGACGGGTTGCTTCCCTTGGTGACCGCTGAAAGCGGAAAAGACTTGTTTGCTTGGTGGTTTCATTGGTTTGCGGGTAACGCCCCAGCTCTTTTGGGCACCTCTCTCCGGGGAATCGGAGTAATCGGCAAACCTACCGCCCCGTTATGCAATGGATGGATTCAGGGAGCCTTGGGCTCAGTGACTCAATGACCTCCTCTAGCAGGCAAATCGAAGATTGACTTCGCTTGCTTGGTTGGCTTATTTTCCACGGTTTCCAACTTTCCTTTCGAGTTCTAACGAAGGGCGGGGCTACCCGCTCTTTTTGTTTCTTAAGATTCTACAATACACAGATAAGTCATGAGCAGTGAAATCCTCGCCGTTCTCGAGTACATGGAGAAGGAGAAAGGGATCAGTCGGGAAGACATGATCGAAACAATTTCTTCGGCCATAAAAACCGCAGCCTGCAAGGGTGATGAAACCGGTCCCGAGATTCGAGTCGAAATCAACCCCAAGACTGGTGTCCTGCAAGCATGGACCTTGCTGGAAGTAGTTGATTTCGTTTCAGATCCAGCCACCGAGATTATCATGGACAAGGCCCGCTTGTACCTCGAAGATCCGAAAATCGGAGATACCGTCGAGCGCGAGCTTGATCCCGCTTATCTCGGGAGAATAGCCGCCAAGACCGCTGAGCAAGCAATCAAGCAACGTCTCCGCCAGTTCGAGAAGGAGATGATTTACGACGAGTTTCGTGATCAGGTTGGTAATTTGGTCACTGGGATCGTCCGACGTCGCGAACGCGGCGATCTGATCGTCGAAGTCGGCAAGGCCGAAGCCGTATTGCCTCACCGTGAGCGTGTGCCGGGCGAAGATTACGTTCCCGGTGAGCGCATCCGCTGCCTGCTCTTGAACATCGATACCGCCAGTCGCGGCCCGGAATTAATACTAAGCCGTTCCAACATTCGGTTCGTTTACCGGCTTTTCGAGGTCGAAATCACCGAGATCGCGGACGATACGGTTGTCATAGCAGCCATGGCTCGAGAGCCTGGCTATCGAACCAAGGTCTGTGTTCGCAGCAATGACGTCAAGGTAGACCCTGTGGGGGCCTGCGTCGGAGCGCGCGGGGCACGAGTGAAAAGTATCGTGCGAGAACTGGGTGGCGAAAAAGTGGATATCATTCGGCATCATGAGGACCCAAATGAACTGTTGCACGAAGCCCTCAAGCCGGCGGTGCCCAAAAACGTTCGTTTGGACAAGGAAGCTCGTCGAATTTACTTCGAGGTGGCGGAAGACGACATGTCCATCGCAATCGGCCGTCGTGGCCAAAATGCCCGCCTCACTTCCCGCCTCTTGGGCTGGAGGCTCGATATCGAGAAAGAGGAGAAGAAGGAAGTCGGATTTGATCAGCGTATGGCCAAGGCGGAGGAGAGCTTGTCCCAGTTGGGAATAGAGGACGACGTCGCCACCCGATTGGTGGCCATTGGCTTGATCAGCGCAGAGGCCTTTGAGGGAGTCACCGCCTCCGACTTGAATGACGCGGGATTCTCGGAGGAGGAAGCCACTGCAATTCTGGACAAGGTCACCGCCTCCAAGGAGTCTTGAAATTTTTCAAAATCACTAGCTGTTTAACCACACCACGATTTAGATGAGCGTTCGAATCCACGCCATAGCCAAGGAAATTGGCATGGAGAGCAAGGAGGTTATCAAGATTCTCCTTGAGCGCGGTCATGAGGTGAAGAGCGCCTCCAGCACCATCGATAATATTTCAGCGGAATCCTTCATCGAGGAATTTTCCAAGCCCGCCGAGCCCGAGGAACCCGAGATCGAAGCTTCGCAACCGGAAGAACCCGAGGTTGAAGCACGGGAGGACTCAGACGAATCAGCTGAGGAAGATGCCCCGTCAACCCCACCGCTCGGCGCAATCGTGAAGAGCCGTGAGCAAGTGGAGGAGGAACGTCGCCAAAAGGAACAGGAAACGACGGGAACCGATTCATCTGAAGCAGAAGATCCCGTTGTCGAGGAGACTGCCCAGAACATTGCCCCTGCGGGCAAGGCGCCTCCCGCGCCGCCCAGTTCGGCCCCTCCCGTTCCTCCGACGGAGAGCTCCGAAGAGAAACCGAAGGAAGAGGCAGACCAACCGGTTCCAGCCGAAGGTGGCAAAGTTTTGGTCAAACCTCCCATCGTGGTGCGCGATTTCGCCGCCATGATAGGCCTCAAGCCCTTTAAGTTGATTTCCGAACTCATGGAACGCGGCATTTTCGCCTCGATGAACCAAACTATCGAGGAGGACGTCGCCCGTACCTTGGCGGAAAGCCATGGTTTCGAGTTGGAAATTCGCCATCGAGGCGAGCCCTCAGCCGACGAAGGCGCTGCCCAGAAAGAAGAGGAAGCTCCTTCCGAAGATGACGAAAGCCTGCTTGAGCCATGCCCCCCCGTTGTTTGCATTCTGGGGCACGTTGACCATGGCAAGACAACTTTGCTCGATACAATTCGAAAGGCCAACGTAGTGGATGGAGAGGCTGGTGGCATCACCCAACACGTGGCCGCCTACCAAATCGAGCGAGATGGTCGCAAAATCACTTTCATCGACACCCCGGGTCACGCCGCTTTCTCCAAGATGCGTGAGCGTGGCGCCAATCTCACCGATATCGCTGTTCTGGTCATTGCGGCAGATGACGGTTTCATGCCCCAAACCGAGGAAGCCCTTCGTTTTGCGCAGAAGGCTCAAAACTCTATCGTGGTCGCGATCAACAAGATAGACGTCAAAGGGGCCAACTTGGACGAGGTGAAGAAACAGATGCAGGACCGAGGCATTGCCTCGGAGGATTGGGGTGGTGAGATTTTGGCTGTTCCCGTTTCTGCCCTCAATGGAGACAATGTCGACGATCTCTTGGACAACATCTTGTTGCAGGCCGAGGTGATGGAGCTCAAGGCCAATCCCAACGCCCGCTGCCAAGGTATCGTGGTGGAGGCTCAAGTGGAGCAAGGCCGTGGTCCCACAGCCACTGTCATCGTGCAAAAAGGAACGCTCAAGACAGGCGATGCCCTCGTCTGTGGTAACGTCCACTGCAAGGTGAAGGCGATGATGGATGAACGAGGTGAGAGCACGAAGTCGGCGCCTCCTTCCACGCCCGTCAAGGTGATGGGATGGAGTGATGCCCCCGAGGCTGGTTCCACCTTTCAATTTGCCGACAATGAAAAGAAGGCCAAGGCCGAAGCTGATGACAATGCCCGCGATTCCGCCACTTATGAGGTGGGCGCTGGACAAAAAGTCGAAGAAAGCTCAGTCGAAGCCCTGTTCAGCGCCATAGCGAAGGCCGAGCAAAAGGTTTTTCGGGCTGTCGTTCGGGCAGATATGCAAGGTTCCCTCGAGGCCCTGCTTGCTTCACTGAATGACATAGGAGGGGACAAGGTTGAGTTTGAGGCTGTCCAAGTCGACGTCGGGCCCATTACCAAGAATGACGTCGTCATGGCCAATACTTCCGACGCAGCCATCGTTGGCTTCGGCGTGAGGATGGAAAATGGCGTCATGGGTCTGGCGAAGCATCACGCCACGAAGATTTTTCAAAACAACATAATCTATGAGTTGCTCGATGCGGTCAAGGAGGCCATGAGCGAACTACTCGATCCGGAATTGGCCGAAAAGTTGGTTGGCCGGGCCGAGGTCAGGCAGATTTTCCCCTTGGGCAAGGGCCGTAACGTCGCCGGTAGCATGGTGACCGAGGGGCTCATTCAACGCGATGGACAGGCTCGGGTTCGCCGTGGCGACGAAATTATCTATGAGGGCAAGGTGTCGACCCTGCGCCGCTTCAAGGACGATGCCCGTGAGGTCAAGGCTGGCTTCGAATGCGGCATTCGCTTGGATGGATTTGATGGTTACGAGGAAAAGGACGTTTTGGAGTGCTTCGAGATCGAGAAGGTCTACCCAACCTTGTAGTCGTCAGCCCACACCTCTTTCACAGGAAAACGAATGGGGCTACGAGGCGAACGTGTCAATGAGTTGATTCGTAGAGAGATCAGCGATTATCTGCATGTTCGTTATCGAGCTGAAACTACTCATTTCACGATCCTTGCTGCTAGAATATCACCCGATCTCCGTTCCGGAGTCGTGGCGTATTCGGTGTTGGGCGACGAGGAGCAGATCGATCGGGCAGCCCAATTTTTCAAGGCCAAGGCGGGCGAAATTCGCGCAGCCATTGCCAAGAGGATTGTTCTCAAGTATTTCCCTAAAATCCGTTTTGTGCATGACGATTCCATCGAAAAAGGAAACGAAGTGCTTCGTATCCTCGATGATTTGGAAGCCGAATCCATGGACTCCTCGCCTGCATCCGGTGAAAATGCCCGGAATTGACGGGTTTTGCTGAGACTCCTTTTACCAAGCGCGACACGCATTGAGACAACATGTCACTGCATTCCGGGCAGGAGATCGAGCCTGCTAAGGCAGATGATTGTGTAAGTTAATGATTTCTAGAATCTTAGTAAATTTTCTAAACCTTGGCGCATGCCTTGCTATTTGATTGTCCGTGAGCAAAACTCTAGGCATTGATCTCGGCACGTCCAATTCGTGCATGGCAATAATGGAAGGCGGCGAGCCCACCGTGATCCCTAATTCTGAAGGGGCCCGCACTACGCCGTCCATCGTGGCATTTACCAAGACAGGTGAGCGACTGGTCGGCCAAGTGGCCAAACGGCAGGCCATTACCAATCCGGAAAACACCATTTTCTCGGCCAAACGCTTCATCGGACGGAAGTTTTCCGAGATGGAGCAAGAAGGCGAACACTTGCCTTACAAGCTTGTCGAGGGGAAAAACGGGGCCGCTGCCATCGAGTGCGAGGTAGAGGGTAAGCAGGAAACTTTCATGCCCGAGCAGATAGCCTCCATGGTGCTGGGCAAGCTCAAGGCAGACGCGGAAGCTTATATTGGCGAACCGGTCACCAAGGCCGTTATCACCGTTCCCGCCTATTTTAACGACGCTCAGCGTCAAGCCACCAAGGATGCGGGAGCGATCGCGGGGCTAGAGGTGATGCGCATAATCAATGAGCCCACCGCGGCTTCCCTGGCCTATGGCTTGGACAAGAAGGACGAGGAGACCATTGCCGTCTACGATTTGGGCGGAGGCACCTATGATATTTCCATCCTCGAGATTGGTGACGGTGTATTCGAGGTCAAGGCAACCAATGGGGACACTTTGCTGGGTGGCGACAATTGGGACAGCAAGATAATCGAATGGTTGATTGATGAGTTCAAGAAAGACCAGGGCATCGACCTCACGACCGACAAACAGGCCATGCAGCGGCTCAAGGAAGAAGCTGAGAAAGCCAAGATCGAGCTTTCCTCCAGTCAATCCACTGACGTCAACCTGCCATTCATCACGGCCGATGCTTCCGGTCCCAAGCATTTGAACGTCACTCTCACTCGGGCAAAGCTCGAACAGGTCTGCGAAGATTTGTATGAAAGAACCCGTACTCCCTTCGAGGCTTGCCTCAAGGATGCCGGTGTCACCACCTCGGAGATCGACAACCTCGTCTTGGTTGGCGGCATGACGCGTAGCCCCAAGGTCGTGGAACTGGCCAAGGAATTTGCCGGCAAGGATCCCAATCAGGGCGTTAATCCTGACGAAGTGGTGGCAATTGGAGCCGCTATCCAAGGGGCAGTCCTTGAAGGCGACGTCAGTGACGTTCTCTTGCTCGACGTTACACCTCTTACCCTCGGGATAGAAACTGCAGGCGCTGTCTGCACCCCCATGATCGAGCGTAACACCACGATCCCGACTAAGAAAACTCAGACTTTTTCCACCGCCGGCGACAATCAACCTGCAGTCGACATCGTTGTCTTGCAGGGGGAACGACCCATGTCGCAAGACAACAAGGTGATCGGCACTTTCAAGTTGGACGGGATTCCGCCCGCTCCGCGTGGCGTACCGCAGATTGAGGTCACTTTTGACATTGATGCGAACGGCATAATCAACGTAACGGCCAAGGACCTCGGCACAGGCAAAGATCAGAAAATCACTATCACGGGCTCATCCAGCTTGGACAAGGACGAGGTCGAGCGTCTCAAGAAAGAAGCCGAAAAACATGCTTCCGAGGATAAGAAAAAGAAGGACTTGGTCGAAGTTCGCAACGAACTCGACGGCATGGTGTACCAAGCCGAGAAGCAAATTTCCGAATTGGGTGACAAATTGCCCGCGGATAGCAAGGGCCCACTCGAAGATGCCTTGGCCGAGGCCAAGAAAGTGCTGGAAAACGAATCCGCATCAGCCGAAGAGCTCAATGCAGCCAAGGACAAGCTAATGGAGGTTTTGCAGTCCATTGGCACTCAAGTCTACCAAGATGCTGCGGCAGCTGGCGGCGAAACTGATGGTGAGCCATCCGATGCCACCGGTAGTGACAAAGACGATGAAGAGGCGAAATCCGATGCCCCTTCGGAAGAAGACGTAGTGGAAGCCGACTTCGAAGTCGTTGACGAGGAAAAGAAGGAAGACTGACCCTCAATCCCCTTTCGGTTCCCTGCCTCGTCGAGAGGTGAGCGCTGGAAACCATTTATCGCATAACAATCACAACTCCAAACAATAACAAAGAAAAATGAGTAAACCGAACATCACTCCGCTGGGTGATCGCGTCCTCGTTCAATCCGTTGAGGATGACGAGCAAGTCAAGGGCGGGATCAACATACCTGATTCCGCCAAGGAAAAGCCCCAACAAGCGACTATCATAGCGCTTGGCACTGGCAAGAACGACGACGACGGCAACGCCGTTGACTTTCAAGTCAAGGTGGGCGACGTGGTCCTTGTCAGCAAGTACGGTGGAACCGAAGTCAAATTTGACGACGAAATCTACCAACTCCTCCGTGAGGACGACATTCTCGGCATTCTTGGTTAAGCCGGAGTCCCTCTTAAACCAATTCACAAATAAATAATTAGGATTTAGACCAATATGGCTAAGCAAATTCTATTCGACGAGAATGCCCGCAAAAAAGTTTTGCGTGGTGTTGAAACCCTTGCCAAAGCAGTCAAGGTAACGCTCGGCCCCAAAGGCCGTAACGTACTGATCGACAAAAAGTTCGGTTCTCCGACAGTGACCAAGGATGGCGTCACTGTGGCGAAAGAAATCGAGCTCGAAGATCCATACGAAAACATGGGAGCCCAAATGGTTCGCGAGGTGGCCTCAAAGACCTCCGACGCAGCCGGTGACGGCACCACCACGGCGACCGTCCTGGCGGAAGCCATCTATCGTGAAGGCCTCAAGAACGTGGCGGCCGGAGCTAATCCCGTTTACCTCAAGCGCGGCATCGACAAAGCAGTCGAGGCCGGAGTCGGTAAACTTCTTCGCGACAGCAAGAAGGTCTCCGACACCGAGGAAATTCGCCAAGTGGCCACTGTCTCCGCAAACTGGGACGGTGAAATCGGTGAAATCATCGCCGACGCCATGGGCAAGGTAGGCAAGGACGGCACCATCACGGTGGAGGAAGCCAAGAGCATCGAAACCACCTTGGACGTAGTCGAGGGCATGCAGTTCGACAAAGGCTATCTCAGTCCGTACTTCTGCACCAACAACGAATCCATGGAAGCCGTTCTCGAGGACGCCTACATTCTCATCAACGAGAAGAAGGTAACCAGCCTGAACGATTTACTTCCGGTTCTCCAACTCGTTTCCAAGGAAGGCAAGCCCTTGCTCATCATAGCCGAGGACGTCGAGGGCGAAGCCCTTGCAGCGCTTGTGGTGAACAAGCTGCGTGGCACCTTGAACGCCTGCGCCGTGAAGGCTCCTGGCTTCGGTGACCGCCGCAAGGAAATGTTGCGTGACATCGCCACCCTGACAGGTGGTCAATGCATCACTGAGGATCTTGGCATCAAGTTGGAAAATATCCAGTTGGCCGATCTTGGCCAAGCCAAGCGCATCACCGTGGACAAGGAAAACACCGTGATCGTCGAAGGTTCCGGAAAAGCTTCCGACATCCAAGGCCGGGTGAAGCAAATTCGTCGTCAAATCGAGGAAACCACCTCCGATTACGACCGCGAAAAATTGCAGGAACGCCTCGCCAAGTTGGCTGGCGGTGTAGCCGTCATCAGTGTTGGCGCTGCCACTGAGCCCGAGATGAAGGAAAAGAAAGCCCGCGTGGAGGATGCCCTGCACGCCACTCGCGCCGCTGTTGAGGAAGGTATCCTTCCCGGTGGTGGTGTTGCTCTCCTTCGTTGCGCTGCTGCCATCGACAAGGCAGTGGGTTCTCTCGAGGGCGACGAAGCCATCGGAGGCACCATTGTCCGCAAGGCCATCCAGTCTCCCCTCCGCACCCTTTGCGACAATGCTGGGGTCGAAGGTTCGCTGGTTGCTCAGGAAGTGCTTAAGGCCAAGGGATCCAAGGGTTACAACGTGGCAACTGATTCTCACGAGGATCTGGTTGCCGCTGGTGTAGTCGACCCGACCAAGGTGACTCGTACTGCGTTGCAAAACGCTGGTTCGGTCGCAGGTCTTCTGCTTACCACCGATTGCATGATTACCGACATTCCCGAAAAGGAAGAACCTGCTGGGGGTGGCCATGGTCATGACCACGGCATGGGCGGCATGATGTAAGCCTTTCGCCAAAAGCGAAAACATTTAGGAGGCGCCTGTTTCGACGGGCGCCTCCTTTGTTTTTGGTTTTCCGTTCAAAAAAGATCAAGGGCTCGACCTTACCGTTCGCATTTGCTTGTCTTCGGGCAGTCACTTTGCTTGTTCGCCTTTGCTTTCATTATGTCTGTATTCCAACCATTCCGTGGCATTCGACCCCGATCCGACCTCGCGGCCGGGTTGTCGTGCCCTCCATATGACGTTATCAACACAAGTGAGGCTCGAGAGTTGGCCCAAGGCCTGGACCTCACTTTTCTGCGCATCATCAAGCCGGAAATTGATTTGCCCGACGGGGCCGATCCGTATGCCGACGAAGTCTATCAGCGAGGCAAGGAAAACTTCGATGCCTTGGTGGCCAACGGACACCTGAGTCAAGACGAAGTCGCTTGTTTTTATCTTTATCGACTTACCATGGATGGGAGAGTTCAAACCGGTGTAGTGGGGCAAGCCTCGGTCGAAGAATACTACGGCGACTTGATAAAAAAGCACGAATTGACCCGTCCCGAAAAAGAGGACGATCGCGTGAATCACGTTCGCGGATTAAATGCCCAGGCCGAACCGGTCTTCCTGGCTTACCGGGCGCATGCGGAGATCGATGCCTTGGTCGAGGCTCATTCTCGGGACGAGCCCGAATACGTCTTTGTGGCGGAGGATGGTGTGAAGCACGAGTGGTGGACATTGTCCGATGCCGCGATCAACCTACGGTTGCAAAAGCTCTTTTCCAAAGTCCCGTGCCTTTACGTAGCTGACGGGCATCACCGCACGGCGGCGGCGGCTCGGGTCGGAAGCGAAAGGCAGCAGGCCAATCCGGACCACCATGGCGCGGAGCCCTATAACTTTCTATTGGCGGTGGTTTTTCCTGACGATCAGCTTCATATCCTCGACTACAATCGGGTGGCGCGAGACCTCAACGGACTGAGCGAGGATGAATTCCTCCAGCGCCTGGCCGAGGAATGTGAAGTCGGCGAGCCTCAGGCCGCTCCTCCCGTGCCAGAAGATATGCGCACCTTTGGCCTCTACTTGGGCGGGCATTGGCGATCCTTGCGCGTCAAGGAAGGGTGTTGGGACCGAACGGACCCCATTGGCCGTCTGGACGTTACTTTTTTATCGGAGCGGGTGCTTGACCAAATTCTTGGCATCAGCGACCTTCGGCGGGACAAGAGAATCGATTTCGTGGGAGGTATCCGTGGACCGGAGGAATTGGTGCGCCGGGTAGACTCAGGTGAAATGGCAGTCGCTTTTCTCATGCATCCTGTTTCCATGGATGATTTGTTGTCCATCGCGGACGCCAACCAAATCATGCCACCGAAGACCACTTGGTTTGAACCAAAGTTGAGAAGTGGCTTGATTGTCCGATCGCTCGAGGAGAGCTGAATGGCCTGCCAAGGCTCCTTGCCAACCCCTATTACCCCTTGAAAATCCTCGTTCTCACCTCCAGCACCGGCGGCGGGCATGACTCGCGCGCTCGTGCCTTGCGGTTGTGGGCGGAGAGCGACGAGGCCAAGTCCGCCGGCTTGGAGGCGGAGGTCAAGATAGAGAGGCCTCTGGAACAAGGCTCCTCGCTGTATGGTTTCGGCACTTGGCTTTACAATGCCATCCAGAAGAGCTGCCCGAGGTTGCACAAGCTGTATTTTCCCTTTCTGGAGAAAGCGGGACTCCACCGAAATTCCACCGCCATCCTTGGTTCCAAGCGCTATCAGCAAACTGTTTCCGAGTTTGCCCCCGACATCGTGTTTAGCGTCCATGCTCATTTGAATCACGCCTATTGCGACCTAGCTCGCAAAGCCATGCCGGCCCGCCCTCCAACTTTCGTCATCTATTGCGGCGAACTGTCGGACGGAGTTGGTTTCAGCCGGCATTGGATCAATCCAGAGGCGGACTTGTTCACTGGTCCGCTGGAGGAAACTTGTGAGGCGGCCCGTTCACGCGGCATGCCGGAAGATAAGACATTTCGAGCGGGTTTTTTGCTGCGACCACCTTTTTATCACAAGTTGCCGGCTGATCAACAGGCTGACTTCATTCGCAGAAAATGGGATCTGGATCCCGCTTTGCCTCTGCTCGTGCTGGGTACCGGCGCCAATGGAGTCAATCGGCACCTGAAGGCGGTTGCTCCCTATTGTTCCTTGGCCAAACCAGGTCAGGTGGTTGCCCTCTGCGGATCCAACGAGAGGACACGTCGCGCCTTGGAAGCCCTCCCCGAGAGTCTTGGTTTCGAGCTGCGTGCGCTGTCCACCATCGATGCGGAGGACATGGCCCCCTTGTTGCGTTCTGCGAACTTGCTCTTCGCTCGCCCGGGAGCCGGTACCACTTCCGAGGCAATTGTCTGCGGTACGCCCATGCTCTTCGACGTGTCCGGAGGCATCATGCCGCAGGAACAAAACAATTTGAACCTGTGGGAGAAACGCATGGGCCATTGCCCGATTACCAGTGATCCGTCAGTGGTGGCGGGAGTAGCCGAAGTGGGGACCCGCAGTGTGCCGTATGCCTCGGACGAAACGCCCTTGCGCTTGCTGGAGAAGCTCCGCTCAATGATACAGTCCGGATGAATCACGACCTTGGCCCTACCTTGTTGTGCTCCGCCTACCAGCGGGTGGTGGAAGCAGGTACGGAGGAATGGGCCGAGCGGATCGGCCATGGCCGTGGACTCAAGGTGGAAATCACCGAGTTGGGCGAGTATCGCCTTTTACCGGGCGGCCTCTGCTTCCCCAATCATTTTGCTTTCGTGGAGGCGGTCATACATGGCTTCGCTTGGCCTCGCTTAGGCCCTTTGCTGGCTAAACCGATCGATTCCTTGCATGCCATCCGCGCCCTGAGAGGTGTGTCCAATTCGATGCAAGGTGAATTCGGGGCCGAGATAAAGGCGGCGATTGGATTGCGCGCAGGATTGGCGGCGGCCGAGGTCTATGGCCGCGAGGATCCGAAATGCGCCAGCGCCTTGGCTCGTGAAAGCATTGGATGCGTGGCGTTCTCGGTGGACGGATCCGAGGTGTCGGCTTGGTTTGGGTTGGACTCCGATGGTTTGCGGTCGGGTGGCGGAGAACCGCCGCAGGGAGCTGCTGCCCGAGTGACCTTTCGTGACCTTGAAGTTGCCTTGCGGGCAGTGGAGACCGGACTGGATCCGATGGTGGCTCCAGCCACTGGTGAAGTTAGGGTGACCGGACGGATTCCTCTTGCCGAGGCGGTGGGATACGTGGCGGATAGGGCTTCGAGAGATTTGATTTTGCCGACGTGAAGAAAGAAACCACGCGTTCCGATGAACTTTTCCTGCGGGCCACCAAGGTCGTGCCGGGCGGCATCTACGGGCACGTTGCCCCCGCCGGCGGTTTGCCTGAGGTCTTTCCCCACTATGCCGAAAGTGGCAAAGGTTGCCGCTTCCGGGACGTTGATGGCAAGGAGTGGATCGACTTTCTTTGCGGCTACGGTTCCTCCCTCCTCGGCTATGCCGATCCCGAGGTGGATGAGGCGGCGGAGCGCCAGCGTCGCGACGGATCTGTTCTCAACCAGCCGACCGAGCGCATGGTGGAATTGGCCGAGGCCCTGACCGATCGAATCGATTTTGCCCAGTGGGCGGTTTTCGCCAAGAACGGATCCGACGTCACGACTTGGGCCACGCGGGTGGCTCGAGAGCACACTGGACGTAGTCTGGTGGTGAAGGCAAAGGGAGCCTACCACGGAGTCGATGCCTGGTGTGATCCCGGCTTTGGCGGGCGCATCGCCGAGGATCGCGCCGCTGTTCGCGAGTTTGTCTGGAATGACCTCGATGGCCTTACTCAGTTAGTTGAGGAAGAAGGCGAAGATATCGCCGCTCTCATCTTGACACCCTATCATCATGCAGCCTTCGGAGCCTCCGAAATGCCTGCAGATGGCTTTTGGACGGGCGTGGAGGACTTGTGCAGGGAGCAGGGAATCGTCCTCGTCTTGGATGACGTCCGGGCGGGATTTCGTCTCCATGAGGGAGGCTCCCACCGACACTTTGGGTTTACTCCCGACTTGTCCTGTTATTCCAAGGCATTGGGCAACGGTTATGCCATTTCCGCATGCGCGGGCCGCGAGGAATATCGCCGGGCTGCCCGCGAGGTGTTCCTGACCGGGAGTTGCTGGAATGACGCCGTCTCAATGGCGGCCGCCTTGAAATGCATCGAAATAGCGAAAAGGGAAAACGTCGTGGAGAGACTGGACCTTCTCGGGCGTCGACTGGAGGATGGCTTGCAGAGCCAGGCGAAGGCGCATGGCTACTCCTTTGCCCTGACCGGTCCTCCTTCCATGCCGTTTCCTTGGTTCGAGGAAGATGACAACCTATATGCGGTACAGCGCTTTTGCGGCTTCTGCGCGGAGGAAGGTGTGTTTTTTCATCCTCACCACAATTGGTTTCTTTGCGGAGCCCATGCGGAGGCTGATATCGACGAGGCGGTTGAGGTCGCGGGACGGGCTTTTGCCCGGATGGCGCAAGAAAAGGACTAGTCCCAGCCCTTGGTCAAGAAGGGGCCAAGGAAATCTTCCGAGGGATTTGTCTGGAGCAAAGCTTCTTCCAGCAACCAGAGGATGCGTTGCAAGCCATGCCCCCAGCGATCCAGCTCAATCTCGGTTGGTTCTTTGCCGGGCAATATGCCGGGCATTACGGAGAATGCGTAGTCCCCGATGAGAGTGGCAATTTCATGTTGGCTGAAGAGGGCTCGAAAAAACTGCAGTTTGTCCAAGGCAGAGAGCTTTCCATCGGTTGCCAGAAGAGGATTCAATTCAGCCCATATCTCATCGCATCGTTGGGCAAGCAGGGCATCGAGCTGGTTGATTCCGGAGCTGTCCAGGGTGGTGCGTAGCTGGAGGCGCCCGCCGCTGCGATCGAAGGGTTTTAGGTTTTCAGCCACGGCTGCCCGAAGCTCTCCTGCATTATCCGGATGAATCACCGTGGTCCCCTCCAGTTGAGCTCCCCTGTCGTTGAAATTGATTACCATCCTCCGACTAGTGACCTTGGGGCAATTCGCGGAAGTTTCGCTATAATCAGACAGAAAAGGCGTGCTCACGAAGTCATCGTGGTTGCCCGGCACCTTGTGGTAGTGCATTGCCTGCACCTCTTGATGGCTCCGGCCGGTGGAATGGGCGTAGCGCAGATTTTTGTCTCCGCTCCCAGCCAAATCCATGCCGACCAGCATGACAACCGATGCCTCCAGAAAATCCGCTAGCAAAAGGGCGGTTAAGCCTGCGTTGTTGGTGGCTTCCAAACTGGTCTTTTCCAGACCTTTGGAGGCTAGCCAGTCCTCGGTCAGGACTCGGCCCGAAAGATAGCATGACTTTTCACCCCAAGCAGAGAGCCAACTCGGATGAGATTGGGAGGACAGTACGGCGATGCCTGGGAAATTCTTGGGTGAGCCGCAGGACACGATGCTCTTCTCGGGGTCGATGTTCACCACGAAGTCGGGCGAAATATCGTGTTTGGACAATGCCCCCAAGGCACTGTCTGCTGCAATGATCAAGGGATCGCCGAATCCTTTGATTATAAAGGGTAGAGTAATGTCGAGGGAGGGGCCTGCCCCCACCACGATCGCGAGGTTGCCTTGGGCTAGGCCGCGCCATGATTCAGGCAGTCGCCCCCTGAGGTAACCGGCAAGGTTGCGGAAAACGTTTTCTTGCCGGAGTTGGCCATTGGCGGAGCGCGTGCGGCGAGCGCGCAAGGTGGTGTCGGCTTGATGCATCACCATGTCCAGTACCTTGAGATAGCCGGCATTGGTGGGATCGATGGCAGCGCTTACCCGGATACTGGGTATGGCCTCGTAGTTGAGTCCGAGAAAGCTTTGCAGTACTTCGCCGGGGAAATCACCTGCATCCGGTGTGAGCTTAAGATGTTTTAGGTTTGCCGGAGCTTTTTGGGGCGACTCGCAGGCATCCAAGGTAATCCAGAGCACCCCCGCGGGATGTTTCGCGCATTCCTCCGCGATAACCGTTTCCTCCACGGGCCCCAACAACACGGCGGTGGTCGATCCGGGGGAATCATTTTCGGAAAGCCAGATATTTGGCATTGTTCGCATGTAGCGTGTGGGTGGCGGGATGGTCAAACTCGGATTCTTGCCTTCTGTCCGCTCAAGTAGCAATTTGATGGACTTTTGTGGTGTGATCTCTATTGTCTTTCTCCTTCATGTTCAATGGAAAGTCGATTTTAGTCACCGGGGGAACGGGTTCTTTTGGAGCTCGTTTCATTCAGAGTATTTTGCGAGATTACGAGCCTCGCCGAGTCATCGTTTACTCACGGGACGAGTGGAAACAGTCGGAAATGGCGGCCAAACCTGAGTTTCAGGACCGCGCCTTGCGCTTTTTTCTCGGTGACGTCAGGGATCGCCAACGGATGATGCGCGCCATGCGTGACGTGGATTTCGTGGTCCATGCGGCGGCTCTCAAGCAAGTGCCCGCCGCGGAATACAATCCACACGAGTTCATCAAGACAAACATCGACGGGGCCATGAACGTGGTGGATGCTTCCCTCACCTGCGGGGTGGAGAAAGTGGTCGCTCTAAGCACCGACAAGGCAGTTAACCCGGTCAATCTCTACGGCGCCACCAAACTTTGTTCCGACAAGGTGTTCATTGCCGCCAATAGTTATGCCGGCGACTCTGGCACGACTTTCTCCGTGGTACGCTATGGTAACGTAATAGGTAGTCGTGGAAGCGTGATCCCCCTGTTCGTGAAGCAACGCGAAACAGGCAAGGTTACTGTCACCGATCCCGCCATGACGCGGTTCTTGCTTACCTTGGACGAGGGAGTCAGCTTCGTTCAGCAATCCCTGGCCCGCATGGTGGGCGGCGAATTGTTCGTGCCCAAGATACCGAGCTGTTCGTTGCAGGATTTGATCGCCGTGTTGGCGCCCGACTGCGAATGGGAGGAGATCGGGCTGCGGCCCGGCGAGAAAATGCATGAAATTCTGATTCCAGAGGACGAGTCCCGAAACGTTTTGGACTTTGATACTCATTTCGTGATCCAGCCGGTTCAGGCTTTTTGGGGAAACAGGATAGGCATTCTCGGGGGAGCCACTTGTTCCAGCGGGTTTTGTTACTCCAGCAACCGCAACGATCACTTTCTCGATCGCGAGGGCTTGGCTAGCCTGTTGAGCGATTACTTGCCCGAAAAATCAGGTTCCTGAGCTTGCGGAGCCCTTGTCCGCAATGACACCCGCCGCTTTTGCCGAACGCATTGCCGACGATATCGCGTCTCCTTTTCTGGTGGCGGAGCTTTCCGGAAATCATGGCGGTGACTTGGATCGCGCCCTTGCCTTGATAGATGCCGCGGCCGAAAGCGGAGCGGATGCCGTCAAGCTGCAGACCTATCGCCCCGAATTAATCACGGTGGAGGCACGAGAAGAACGTTTCCAGATCAAGGAAGGCCTCTGGGCAGGGCGTTACCTGCATGACTTGTACCAAGAGGCCATGACGCCCTGGGAGTGGCACCCTGCCTTGGCCGAAAGAGCCGCCGAGCGTGGCCTTGCGCTTTTCAGTTCTCCCTTCGACGAGACTGCGGTCGATTTCCTCGAGAAATCCATTGATCCGCCTCTCCACAAGATTGCTTCTCCCGAACTCAATCATATTCCCTTGCTTAGCAAAGTGGCTCAAACCGGCAAACCCGTGGCCGCCAGCGTGGGCGCTTCCACCGAGCGGGAAATTGGAGCCGCCGTCGATGTTTTGCGGGCCGAGGGATGCCCTTTGGTGCTTTTGCTTCAATGCGTCAGCCAATATCCCGCGGACCCGAAAGATTTCAATTTGGCGGCCATTCCCGCAATGGCCGAGCAATTCGAGGTGGTAACCGGTCTTTCCGATCATTCGCCTGGTCATCTAGTGGCCGTAGCTGCCACCGCCTTGGGCGTTCGGATGATAGAGAAACATCTCGTTATCGACCGGGGAGATGGATCGATTGATGCCGGCTTTTCCATGGAGCCCGATGAGTTTCGTGACTTGGCCAATGCCGTCGGATTGTCCCATGCAGCGCTTGGCACTCCTTCGCCCGGCATTGAGGCGGATACCCCGGCTCGCCGGTTTCGCCGCTCCGTCCTCGTTGCTCGGCCAATTGCCAGAGGGGAAGCGTTCTCTGTGGAAAACCTACGAGTAGCGAGACCTGGTGACGGGTTGGATCCGGCTCGCTGGGAAGAGGTTCTCGGAAAGACGGCCACGGCTGACTTTGCCGTGGGTCATCCTTTGGCCGAGGGCGACTGGAGCTAACTATCTGTCAGCGTGTCCCGGCCCTCGTCATCGCGGGTCAATCGCTTGCCGGCCGGATATTCGAATGGCTTGGGCGTCTCGAGGTCGTCCCCTGCGGATTCTTGCAAAAACCATTCGATGCTTTTCAGTCCGCAGGAAAGAGAAAGGGGAGTGGCTCCTCCCAGTCGAGCGTTGATCTCGATGAACTGAAGGCGCTCTTCATGGTCCACGATGGCTTGAGCCAGCCCATGCCCACGCAGGCCTATGCCAACAGCTAGCTTACCGATGCTTTCCTCCCATGTCGGATGTCTCAGCGTCGTGGTTACCTTGGATTCCCCGTTCACCACCAGATCTCGCCATCTCAGTACCGCTCCGCGGCAAACGCCGGTTTGGTCAACGTATAGGTCGGCGCTTATTTCACGTCCCTCCACGTGTGGCTGGAAAATAGGTTCGCTCAGGTTGAGGGCTTCTTTCCCCGCTTCCTCCGGTTTGACGTCGAGGCAGATGTTTCGCGAACCAGAGCCGTGGCGGTCCTTGACTGTCACGCGGGGCGCATCCAGATGATCGAGGCTGTCGAAGGCAGGTATTGCATTCAAACCGAGCTGGTTTGCTTTTTCGGAGAACAATAGTTTGTCGAGGCAGGTTGCAATGGTTCTCGGCGGACTGATCATGATGCTGGTTCCGGCTGCCAGTAACTTGGCTTGAGCCTCCGAGAAGTAGGGGAGCTCCCCATCCCGGGTCGGGATCAGGTGGGTGAAGCCCCCGTCTTGGCAAAACTTCGCGAAATCCTCTTGCGATACGTCTGTCAGGCGCGGGGTTTTCACGAACTCCTCGACGCTCGCCCGACCGGGGCAAGCCGGGTCCGAATCACCTCCGACGACTTGGGCCTCGGAATGAAAGGCGCGGGCTTGGGCGAGGACTGACTGATAGAGCGATACCTTGCCCGACAGGCTGGAGAACAGTATGCGGGGAGCTGGAGCGGAAAGGCTAGTACTCATTCTTTTCGAAATCCTTGCTCAGGAACCCGTGCAAGTAGACGTCCACCAATTCGTCTCCCTTGCTGACCTGCTGACGCAGGATGCCTTCCCGTAGAAAGCCGTTGGCTTCTATGGCTTGGACGTGCCAGAGGCGGTTGCCGTACGCTTCCGTGGTCAATCGATTGAGCTCGAGCTGCTTGAAAGCCAACTTTTTCAAAAGGCTCAGGAAGATGCCCAGCTCCTGTCCATAGAATTGTTTGTCTTCGGTGCGGATGGGATCGAGAAGAAAAGACACTTCGCCACGCCGACTTTCCCAGTCCAAATGAACGATGCCACCGTATCCGATCAGTTTTCCTTGTTTCAGGAACGCGAGTATGATCATCGGCGGCTCCTCCATTTCGAAGGTAGGAAACACGACTTCCCGAAAGTAATGCAATTGCTTGTCTTCGGTAAGTGGTGTCTTTTGGCGGAGAGCATCGATTTGGGCATTGCGCCAACGCATGATGGACAAGACGTCCCCCTCGCGAACCGAGGTAATCTCGTATTTTTGGAATCGCCCGTCGAATCCTTCCAGCAAGCTGTATCCGGCTAGGTTCATTAGAGGGCGCGAAGGAATGCCGCGAGTTGCTCCAACACCTTCTCTTGTTCGGCATCGGTTAACTTGGGGAAAAGTGGTATGCTGAGGCAGCGTGAGAAATAGGATTCAGCTCCGGGCAACCGCATATTGCCCATCAGGCTTGCATAGTAGGGGTGACGATAAACCGGAATATAGTGGACTTGGCTCCGGATGCCTTGCTCCTGCAGGAATTCGTAGGCTTGGTCACGGTGAGCCGGGTTGCGGAACAAAATGACGAATAGGTGGTAGGCATGGCCTTCCTCCGCTGCAGGTACCTCGAGGAATTCATTGAACGGTTCTTCCTTTAGCGCCTTGTGATATCGATCCGCCAAGCTTCTTCTGCGTTCCAGAAAAGAATCCAGTTTCTTCAGTTGTCTCAGGCCAAGGGCTGCCTGCAAGTCGGTCATGCGGTAGTTCCAGCCCAAGTCGGTTTGCTCGTAATACCACCCCGCTCGCTCGTCGTTCGAGATAGGTCGTTTCACCCCGTGGCTGCGAAGTGAGACAATTTTGTCGGCCAACTTCTCGTCATTGGTCAGTACGGCGCCTCCCTCTCCCGAGCAAATGTGTTTCACGGGATGAAAGCTTAGAATGCTGGCTTTCTCATGTTCGCAAGATGCGCTGCGCAGAGTATGTTCATTCCTCTTTGCGAACGCCCCCATCGAATGAGCGGCATCCTCGACCACCGAGAATCCATGTGCCTCCGAGATTTGGGCAATTTCTTCCAAGGGGGCCAATCTGCCTGCAAAAGAGACCGGAATGACCAGATGAACTTCTTCTCCTGCCGGCTTTTGCTCTTTTATTGTTTGTTCAAGGGAATCAGGTTCCATCAAGCCGGTTGCCGGGTCGACGTCACAAAAGCGTACTTCCGCCCCGCAATGAAGCAGGGCATTCGCGGTGGCTGCGAAGGTGATCGGCGATGTGATTCCCGTCGATCCATTCTTTACGCCCATCCCCGCGTAGCAAAGGTGAAGGGCCGCCGTGCCATTGGAAACAGCGACCGCCCGGGCCACGCCCGCTGCCTCGGACAGTCCGTTCTCGAAGCTTTCCACGGTAGGGCCTTGGGTCAACCAATCGGAACGAAGGACTTGGCAAACTGCCTGCAGGTCCTCCTCGTCGATCCATTGACGGGAATATGGGATCGTCTCCATGTTGTTTCAGGGAACCGATCAAAAAGGCTGTTACAAGCGTTTTCGGCGCGAGTTGGAATTAGAATTGCTTTGCTTCTGGCAAAATATGATCTGTTTTAAGATTCGCTTGGAGAATTTCTCATGAAGGTCGTTGGTTCGGTTATTGCTCGACTTGGCAGCAAACGCTTGCCTTTCAAGAACCTGCTTCCTTTCGACGGAGTTCCGCTTGTCCGCCGCGCAGTTGAGTTTCTTTGCGATTGTCCGGAAGTGGACGAGGTAGTGGTCTCGACCGAGAGCGAACTCATTGCCCGTACCTGCCATGGGACCGGAGCCAAGGTATTGATCAGGCCGGATGATCTGGCGGGAGACGAAGTGGCATCCATACCGGTTTTTCAGCATGTAGTGGAGAATTTTCCCTGTGATCTGCATCTAAACTACAATTGCAATTTTCCCGTTTGCCCCCCTGAGGTTGTGGGTCGAGCCATAGAAGTGGCCACCGAAACCGGCGAATCCCTTTCCGATCCCTTTGCGATTTGGGCTCAAACTAGCGAAAGGCTCCTAAACTACGGTGATCCCTTCGATATCACGGCCACGCGTTTTCAAGATGATCGAATTTGTCCGGTTGACGTCCATGAGGAGGCCGACCTCCTCGAAATTCATCGGCTTCACCAACAGGGATTCTCCGAAAAATGGGGGTGAATCGGGCTATTTTCATAAAATCAGTAAAGTTTGCCTTTCTCGGGTCGACCGTATTACTTGAATAATGCAATCACGCGAACGATGAAGAAATTCCTTACCATTTTGTCGCTTCTTTCCTTGGCTACCTGTTTTCAGGTGGCTCTTTCGGGCAAACATCACAAAAAGCAATTGTCTACCGAGGGCTATCTCCAGCATAGTTTGCCCAGTGACCTTGTTTTCGGCATAGACCCTTTGCCGGCTGATCGCTTGATGCTTATCACCAAGGCCCCCAAGGTGATCAAGGCATCGACTGTCGAGACCATCACCGAAATCAACGCCACTGTCGCGGCGCAGCCGCAGGATCCATTTGTCCCCAAGGAAGTCATCGATCCACCGGCAGACCCCTCGTCCTCTGCCAAGCTATCGGTTAATCCCACCCTTTCCGTTGTGACCGGTAGTTCCTCGTTCGCTCCCGGCGCCACCGTGGTGACCACCGACGAACTGCTTCAACTTCTCGAGCTAGAGGGCAAATCCAACTTCAACGTCACCCCTCGCGTAGTCGTCCCCTTCGAGATGCCCCATTCCCAAACACCCGCCGCGCCCGTACTTAATTCAAAGGCCCGCTACATCAAGCGCTGGAAGTAGGAGGTAATCATCATGTCTTTCGCACGTAGTATTCTACCTTTCTTTCTTCTGGGTGTCTTTTCCTTCGCAACCGTACTCTTCGGTCAGGATGAAGATCCTCGCGAGGACACCGAAAAGCTGATTAATGACGTCGATGCCCTCCTCAAGAGCTTGGAGGCCGATCCCGATGAGGTTATTGCTGCCCCGATCGAGCCTGCCCCGGACGTAGTGCCACCCTCCAAGGAAGAAGCCGAGCCTTTCCGCGCCGATGATGCCCTCATGCCCCAGGCACTCATCCAAAAGCCGAAACAAGTCGACCCTGTCACAACACTCTCCTCTACTGCGGGGGGGCTCGCCGTAGACCCGCTTGACAAGCTTTCCATTCAGCAATTGCAGCAACGTTTCGAGGGAATGAGCCTGAACGAACTACTGAAATTCGTGGATACCATAGACTCAGTCTCATCAGGCGGCTCGGGCTCGACTGCTTTGCCCGGTACCATACAGCTGCTCAAGCCTTCTGCCGGTGACGGAGCTGGAGCCGGGGAAAAGTCTGACACCGAGGATACTGGAGGAACCGACCATGCCTCTGCTCATCTTGTCAAACCCCTCGAAGTGCCTCTGCTGAGCGGTGACTTGTCCCAAGGTTCGTCGCAAGCGGTCTCCAAGGAAAAGGAAAGATACGTCGTTCTCGATGGCGACCGCATAGACAATGACTTGGCGCAGAAAATTCAGGAAGCCATCATGATGACCAGGCTCGGCCATTCCGGTACCAATTATCCGGAGCCCAGCCAATCGGTTAAAAAAGCCGAGAACGCTTGCAACAAGGTATTGTACATCCTCAAGGATCCCGATCACAAGCAGTACCGCCGTGACGTGTTACTTGCCCTCATTCATATGTTCGAGAGAGCCGAGATGTGGGTCGAGGCGGCCAAGTCCACCGAACGTTTTCTGGAGGAATTTGCCTCGGATGCAAAGTACCCCTTCGCAAATGGGGAAAAAGCTCCCACCATAGCCGAAGTGCATCTCAGCCTTGGTCACATGTACAAGCGGCTCGGGGCTTTTCGCATGGCGGTCAACAAATTCTACGATGCCCTCCACTCGACCTTGTCCGTGCCGAAGGACGCGGCGTTCGATTTCAAGCATCTCGCCAACCAAGCCATGATCGAGATTGCTGACACCTATCTTGAGATGGAGGATTACGACAACGCCATAAAGTTCTTTTCCCGCCTGCTGAAGGTTGGAGGGTTGCAGGAACATGAAAAAGCCACCGTTCTTTTCAAGCACGCGTATTCTCATTACCAGCGGGCCGTGACCAATGAGCGTATCGATGCCCGCCGCAAGCAAGACCCCGAACAGAAGGACATTCGACGGGAATATGAGCCGGGCACCGCTCCCAAGGCGGACTATGCCCGCGTCAAGCACGACCTTCGTGACTACTCCTTCCGTTACCCCGAAAGTTACTACGTTCCGGAAAGTTACTACTTGCTCGTTCTCACCCATGACGCCCTCAACGAGAATGCCAAGGCGCTCGCTCAAGTGCAGAACCTCTTGAGGAATTCGCCTTATCATCCCGAGCAAATCCAAAAGGCTCAGGACCATCCGGAGCGCAAGATCAACCAAGCCGAGGTGGCTCGCATGATTGCCCTGTGGAATTTCTGGAAGAAAAAGACCGGCAATTACCTAGCCAACGAATTCTACGAGGACGGAGATTATTTTCGGGCTCTCCAAGTCTACCAAGCCCTTGCCAATATAGATGACGAACCCTCTTGGGAAATACCGCTTCGCTATCAGGTCGGACTCTGCCACGAGCGGCTTGGCAACGTTGGCGAGGCCCGTCGTATATACGAGCAACTCGAGGACACTCCAGCCGATCAAGCTACCTCGAAGAACGTCAAGCTGGTCATCGACATGGCCAAGCAACGGGCCAACTTCGTCGGTTGGGCCACTTCCACCGACAAACTTTTGCTGAAGGCGTCCTCCCGCAACTGAGCGGGCGCTCCCTTCTTCAATTCCTCGATTTCATGGAACCGGAAGACGTCCTCCGGAGGCACCTCGAGATTTGCAACGAGGTACACAACATTCTCATCGAGGAGAACTCTTGGCTCAAGAAGACCGGAGAACTTCCCGGGCAAGACATTCTCGGACGCAAGGAGCAACTCCTGCCCATGCTCGACAAGTCCCTCGCCGACCTCAAGCAACTCCAGCCCGAGCACTTTTCTCCCTTCGGTGATTGCAAGCAACTGGTCAACGATTCGCACGCCAAGCTGATGCAAATCTTTTACCTCGACCGCGAAAACGAAGACTTTTTGCAGAAAATTGCCGAACCGCCCGCGGACCGGGCGCAGTTCACCCGCTTCGCCGAAGCCGATGAAATAGACGAGTTTCATGGCGTCGAGGATGCCCCCGGACAGCCCGAGGGGCAGAGCTCCGCCGAACCGGCCCCGGATGCCCCCGACCAAGACCCGCCGCTGCCACCCGCAGATCCACCCGGCGGTCGCCTAGCCTAGCAGGTTCTTTATATGCCCTCCGAATAGGGCAGGGGGATAGGTTGCTATTCGTGCCTCCGTGAGAAGCCAATGTGTTTCTCGCATTCCAGGGTGAATCAGCGGTTTGAAGAACAAATCGTAATAAATTCAATCTCTCACAAAGGCACAGAGACACGGAGTGAAGATTTCACTCCAAGGCCTTCCCTCTCACCTTTGTGCCATCTCCTCTGGGGCTCCGTGGCTCCGTGAGGTAATTTCTCATCCCCGAAATAACTTTTATTTAAAAAAAAATGTTATTTTTTCCGATTTTAGGCTAATACCTTATTGTTCCAACGTTCGCCGATCAGGCATTTGGCCCATTTTTATCTCCATACGCGCGACTATCCTTATGCAAACAAGAGCATGAATAATACCTCCATGGCATACCTGCGCAGTCTATGCCCGGGCTATTTGCTGGCCGCCCTCTTTTTCTTTTGCGGGGGAATCCAATTGCGAGCCGTGGCTCCAGTTGCCGTGGCCGATAGTTACATTGTGGATCAGAACGGCTTGTTATGTGTCCGGTCTAGCTATGCCACCACGCTTTCGGCGTTCGATCCCTCCCTCTATTGGCGATTCAACGACACCAACAGCAATTCTGCCGTTACCGCTGCAGACCGCGGAGCCGATGCCATCTCGTCAGCCGCTGCCGCCACCACGCTGCCTTACCTTTCCAGTGCTCCTGCCTTGCGGGCCTCGGGCAACTTCTCGGGATTTCAGAACAGCAACTATTGGTTTGGGTTTGGTGATGAAGGAGGGGGCGGGTACGTCGGCTCACTTATCAATCCGACCAGTGGATGGGGGAGCGATTTGGGAGCAATCAGCTTTTGGTTCAAGACCAATCATGCGGGTGGCGACAGCCAGGACGTGTCCACCACTGGCCAAGCGCCGCACGCCTTTTTCTCGGGAATCTCCGCCAAAAACGCAAACAACAAGCCGGCCTCTTACTACAGTACAGCGGTTTTTGTCGGTCTCCTCGACGGGAAGGTGATTTTCCGTGTCAGCGAAAATGACGTACCAATCGTCGAGCTCCTCACCAAAAACACCTATCACGATTCCCAGTGGCACCACGTCTTGGTCACTTGGGACAATGCGGGCGACGTCAGTACCCTCTACCTCGACGGTGGCGTCAAGGCNGGCNCNGCCAAAAGCGAGACCGTGAAAAGTTTCTCCTTCGACTTGGCCTCNGATTTCGATTTCAGCGGCTATGGCGTTTCGGTGGGGAAGGGGGCTTACTCGGGAACCGCTTATGATGGATTCATGGACGAGTTTGCCATTTGGGAACACAAGACATTGAATGCCCAAGCGGCCCGAGATCTCTATTACAGCGGGGTCGGCGGGCTTCTCTCCAACGACACCGACGCGGATCAAGACAGCTTGACCGCAACCAAGCTGTCCGATCCATCCCAAGGCAGCATCACCTTTGAGTCCACCGGTAGCTTCACTTATCAGGCGCCTGCCGCTGCCAGTGCTCAAACCTTCACCTACAAGGCCAACGACGGCAGTTCGGACTCCAACGTGATCACCGCCACCATNACGGTGAACGCCGCGCCTTCCGGAAACGATGACACTGGATTCGTGATTGCCCCGGGCAGNNCTCTCCAAGTGCCCGCCGCTTCAGGTGTATTGGCGAATGNCTCCGATCCCGACGGTGATTCCCTGTATGCCTTCATTGCCTCCTCTCCCNCCCAAGGTGCCTTGACGCTCGAGACCAATGGATCCTTTTCCTATGATACCACCGGCGTGTCCGATGGCACCACGGTGACCTTTTCCTATCGNGCGAGTGACGGCAGCTTGGACGCGGCTAGCAACAACACCGTGACAATCTTGGTCACGAGCAACCAGGATCCCGTTATCTCCCAAGGCTCCGGTCCGCTTGTAGTCACCATGTCCGAAGATGGNTCGCCCACTCCTTGGTCGNCNCCNTCCTTGGACGCTTCGGATCCGGATTCGGATGACAACGCCTTGGTCTGGAGTTTGTCTTCCGCTGCCTCCAATGGAACTGCCACGGTTTCAGGCACTGGTGTCTCTCCCTCTACCTTCACCTATGTCCCCAATGCAAATTTCAATGGTTCCGACAGTTTTGCGGTNCAGGTGTCCGATGGNGTCAAGACGGANACCATGACNGTAAACGTAACCGTTGAATCGGTCGATGATCCGCCCGTCGCCGCAAATCCATCCTCCGATGTCTCGGTAGTGGAGGACGCTGCCAACGTCACGATCGATCTGAGCNCGGTTTTCGATGACCCGGACAGCGACAATGNCGCCATCACCAAGACAGTGACCTCCAGTAATCCCTCCTTGGTCTCAGCCACCTTGTCCGGCAATTCGCTTACCCTTGGTTTTCAGCCCGACCAAAGCGGCTCGTCCACTATCACTGTCACCGCCACCTCCAACGGGCTTACCGTGGCCGATTCCTTCGCCGTCACAGTGGCTCCCGTCAACGACGTGCCCGTTCTCACTTCCGGGGGCGGCGTAAGTGTTTCAACCAACGTCGCCGAAGGACAGTCCGTGGCCTACGACGCAAATGCCAGTGATGCGGATGGCGATGCCTTGACCCACTCCCTCTCCGGTGGTGCCGACGTTTCCCGGTTTGCCATCGATCCAAGCACCGGTGCGATCACCTTCAATACCCCTCCCGATTTCGAAATCCCCGGCGACGCCAATTTAGACAATGCCTACGAGGTGGTTGTCGCGGTCTCCGATGGCGTGGCCAGCGCCACCCAGTCCATTACGGTCAACGTCACCGATTCTTCCGCGGACGGCGTGGCCCTGACTCAAGGNCTCCTCGCCTTTTATCCCTTTGACGGANATGCCAACGATGCATCNGGCAACGGCCATCATGGCACCGCCACGGGCACCGCCTTGGCCGCGGACCGCATGGGAGTGGCCGGCAAGGCCTATGACTTCGACGGGGTGAATGATTTCATCAGTGTGCCNGTCGGTTCCACCATCAATACGGCGAACACNGATTTCTCCATTAGCTTGTGGGTCTATCCCCGAGCCANAAACGGTCATATGGTGGAGCAAGAATCGGACTCTAATCTCGGCCGGACGGTCCTGCATATTCATTCCTCCGGTGCCGTCATATCAAACGTCAGTGGCTCTGGCCTTCAGGCAAACGTTCTGCCCTTGAACCTCTGGCATCACCTTATAATCAACTATGACGTCTCGGGCGACTCCGCCACCGTAACGATTTATCACAATGCGATCGTTGCCGGCACCACCACGGTGACCGAACTGGAAACCTCCAACCGCAACTACCTCTTTGGCAAAAGCGTTGCCTCCGGCGGGTTCCTCAATGGCGTAATGGACGAGGTGCGCATATACCAACGCCCCCTCACCANGACCGAGATAACTGCCTTGCATAACAAGGAAAAGCCCAACTTTCCACCCACCGACATACACCTCAGCAATGCTTCCCTCAGCGAAAATTCAGCCATCGGATCGTTCATCGGGGAATTCAATGCCACCGACGCCGAGNNCGGTTCCACTCACACCTTCACCTTGGTCGAAGGCAACGGCTCCGAGCACAACAATCTCTTTACTCTCGAAACCAACGGCACCCTGAAAACCGNCGCCTCACTGGATTTCGAGGCAAATGCCTCCCGCAGCATCCGGGTGCGGGTNACNGACGAAAGCCTCGGTGTCTTCGAAAAAATCTTTGCCATCCATCTCACTGACCTCAACGAGGCCCCNGCCTTCGCCGGAGGCACTTCCAGTTTCTCCCTCCCCGAAAACACAGCCTCCTCCTTCTTGATCAACGCCTCCGATCCCGATGCCGGCGCGAACTTGACCTATTCCATCTCCGGGGCCGACGCCGCGCTCTTCAATCTCAACTCAGCAACCGGCGAACTCACCTTCCGCCAACCGCCCGATTNCGAAGGGGCCGCCGATTCGGGCGCCGACAATTCCCATCAAGTCACCATCTCCGTGTCCGATGGCGCCGCATCCATCACCCAAGCCGTCACCGTACTNGTCACAGATGCCAACGATCTGCCCACCGACATACANCTTTCCAATGCCTCCATCCTCGAGNGCCANCCCATCGGCTCACTGGTGGGGCAGTTCACCGCCACCGATCCCGACGACCCCAATGGNTCGGCGGTTTATTCCTATGCCCTCGTGGCAGGGGAGGGGGCCGACTGGAACTCCGAGTACACCCTCGAGCAGAACGGTACCTTGCGGACTGCCGTCGAATATGACTTCGAGGGCGAAAACAGCGATGGCAACCCGACGCTCGGCATACGGGTCCAAGTCACCGACGGGCAGAACGCATCCTTNTCCAAGGCCTTTGTCATCACCGTGCTCGACGACAACACCGAGGACGCCGACCAAGACGGTATCGCGGAAGCCGACGAGGAAGCCCTCGGCACCAGCGACCTGAACCCGGACTCCGATGGCGATGGTTTCTCCGACGCGTCCGAAGTGCTCGTGGGGGCCGATCCCGCTCGAGCCGATTCCTATCCCAACAGTCCGCCCACCCAAATCAGTCTCGCTCCCGCCACCATACTCGAGAACCAGTCCGCCGATACAATTGTCGGCACACTCTCCACNCAGGACATCGACCAGAACGACACTCACCAATACGCCTTGGTCGACNCCGCAGGTACCCCGGACAATGCCTCCTTCCGCATCGAGGGCAATGCCTTGCGCGCCACGGGAATTCTCGATTACGAAACAAAGTCCAGCTACGACTTGCTCGTCAGCTCGACCGATACAAACGGTTCCACTTTACGCCAAAGCCTCACCGTGCAAGTCATTGACACGTTCCGCCCCGGCGTGGAAACCCTGAGTCCGACCAAACTGCAAACCAGTTCCGTCAGGTTGCGCGGACGTATCCTCGACCATGGTGGCCTGCCTCTTTTGCAGCAAGGCTTTGTCGTTGGCCGCTCGCCCGACCCAGCCGTCGGACAGTCAGGCGCCCTCTACTTTTCCGTGGCCACGGCAAATGGCAATTCCTTCGCCCATAAAGTGGAGGGCCTCAAGCCAGGCCTGAAATATTTTGCCCGAGCCTACGCCGAAAATGCCGAGGGCTTCACTTACGGCGAACAGGTCAACTTCATCACCCCCACCATCTTGGGGGCCGGCCCCTTCGGTCAAACCACCGAGGTCGCGGGCGCCGCCAACTGGTGGCAATCACCCTGGCTCGGCTCCTTCTATCGGGCCAACGAGAACTGGATCTATCATGCCGAGCTCGGTTGGCTCTACGTTACAGGCGAAAACCCGCAAAGCGCTTGGATCT
>PAZC01000037.1 GCA_002716045.1 Opitutia bacterium | reverse complement strand
GAGCCCGCCGCGGAGGAAGATCCCGAGCCCGCCGCGGAGGAAGANCCCGAGCCCGCCGCGGAGGAAGATCCCGAGCCCGCCGCGGAGGAAGAGCCCGAGCCCGCCGCCGAGGAGTCCAAAAAGGAAGAAGATAAAGATTCTGACTGATTTTCCAGCAATCAAGCTTGCTGAAATCCCTATCAACACTGCTATAAATTAAAGGATAACATGTCTTCAATTACTGCGAAACAAGTGGCTGAACTTCGAGCTGTTACTGGAGCCGGCCTGATCGATTGCAAACGAGCTCTGACTGCCGCTGATGGAGATTTTGAGGCAGCGACCGATGCGCTTCGCAAGAAGGGCGTTGCGACAGCTGCCAAGAAAGCTGGGCGTGAAGCCAGTGAAGGAATTATTGCAAGATGTCTGGCTGATGATGGACGTTCGGGCGTGATTGTTGAAGTGAATTGCGAAACTGATTTCGTGGCAAAGAACGAGGACTTTCAGTCGTTTACTTCTGAGGTCGCTTCGCTTTTGTTAAATGATGCCCAGGCTGATTTGGAAGAGATGCGGGCAGCCCAAGTGGCTAAGACCGGTGAGAACATTAAGGTAGCTCGTTCCGAGCATATTGCAGTTGATGGGGCAGGCGTGGTTGAGTCTTACGTACATACTGGCGCAAAGGTTGCAGTTTTGCTTTCTTTTTCCTGCTCTTCCAATGACGCTTGCGATGAGGCTAGGGTATTGGCCAAAGATCTTTGCATGCATGTGGCGGCCACAAATCCAGTTAGTGTTTCTCGCGAAGATGTCTCAGCCGACTTGGTGGCCAAGGAAAAAGAGATTGCTCAAGCCCAAGCCGAGGGCAAACCTCCTCAGGCCGTTGAAAAGATTGTTGAAGGGAAGCTCGACAAGTTTTTTGCGACCAACTGCTTGATGGAACAGTCGTTCGTGAAGAATCCGGATCAAACTATCAGTGAGTTGATCGAGGCTTTCGATCCCAGTGCTAAGGTACAAAAATTCGCTCGTTTTCAGGTCGGGCAGTAAACCCCGCCCTCTCTCAAGGAATGCACTTCAAGAGTGCATTAGGGTTGAGCATATTATTGCGATGCAATAGATCGTGAGCAATAGGATCCCATGGATTTTCCCCAACTTATTTCTCGAAGCCAAGATCATCCACAATATAGCGGTTATTAATAGCATTGCCGGGAACTCGATCTCGAACATTTCGAAAGGGACTGCAAACGGAAGTATCATGCCAGTGATGCCTCCCACGAAAAGTATGTTGAANATGTTCGATCCCACCACGTTGCCAAGCAAGATTGCGTGTTCATTTCGCATGGCCAAACTATAAGTGGCGGCAAGTTCTGGCAGACTAGTTCCAATTGCAACCAAGGTCAGCCCAATGATGGCATCGCTTACGCCTACCTCTCTCGCTATCCCNATCGATCCTTCGACGAGAGATTCCGAACCCAGCCACAACATTGTAGACGAGAGTCCTAAAAGAAGAAGGCACTNCCCAGTNGAAGTATTTTCATCATTTTGGCTAGTTGAACTCTTGTTTCCAACCTCTCTAGTCAACTTGTATAGGAAGGCTAACATCACGATTATGCAAANGCATCCATCGAGGCGGGAAAACANAGAATATTCGAGCGGNGTCAGGCACAAGGCGCTAAAACAAACCGAGATGCCCATCAAAAAAGGCAACTGCCAAGCAGGCAGTGCATCTTTCATCTTGAACGGTCTCAGTACTAAACAGAAACCTAGCACCAATCCCACATTGGCCAGATTGCTTCCAACCAAGTTGCCTACCACCAAGGCCGAACTCCCTTTTATTGCAGCGGTAATACAGGTGAACAATTCTGGGGCAGAGGTGGCCATTGAAACTACTGTTAAGCCTATGACCGCGGGATTAATCCCCAAGGCCTTTGCCAAGTCACTGGCACTATCAGTCAACTTGTCTCCGCCTTTGCACAGCAGGTAAAATCCAATGACAATCAATAAGGTTAATGCACCAAGATATAACCAGTAATGGTTTGCCTGCCATTCTTGTAGTATTGGATGCAGAAANGTTGCCATGAAAAGAGATTGCACCTTGAAAATCNGACAANGTGACGCAAGAACAATCGCAGAAGCAATGAACCTTCGAAACTTGACTTANGCGCGCGAAACAGCATTTTCATGCCCTCTTTCCATGGCGAGCATTTAGATTTCGCACCGATGGCCAATGCGTTGAAGGACACGCTGAATTTACCACAAACCAATTTCCCCATGCGGGCGAACTTGGTTGAGAGGGAACCCGAGAGGCTTTCCTTTTGGGAGGATTCGCGTTTGTATAATCGCTTGATTGAGCGCAATGCTCAGGGCGAAAGCTTCGTGCTGCATGATGGCCCACCCTTCACAAATGGAGACGTACACCTAGGTACTGCGCTAAACAAAACACTCAAGGATACCATTGTTCGTTACAAGAACGCTCGTGGTTATCGTGTTCCCTATGTTCCGGGTTGGGACTGTCATGGCTTGCCCATTGAGCACAAGGTTACCAAGAGCTTGCGGGATGAAGGAAAGACGGTCGACGCCCTTCAATTGCGGCAAGCCTGCAAGGAATTTTCCGAAGGTTTCATTGAGATCCAGAGAGCTCAATTCAAGCGCTTGGGAGTTCTTGCCGACTGGTCACGAGAATATCGTACCATGACGCCAGCCTATGAGGCAACCATCTTGCGTACTTTCGCGGAGTTCGTTGACAAAGGACTTGTTTATAGAAGCAAAAAACCCGTTTATTGGTCCATCCCTTGCGGGACCGCTTTAGCCGAGGCGGAGGTGGAATACAAGGACCACATTAGCCCAGCTGTTCATGTTAGGTTCAAACTCCAATCTTCGGGCGATCTTGACCTCGGTCAAAATGCATATGTCCCAATCTGGACAACTACGCCATGGACATTGCCGGCGAACTTGGCGATCGCTGTGCATCCCAGAGAAACTTATCGAGAAGTTAAATCCAACGGTGATTCTTACTGGGTCGCGGCTATTTTAGCTGAAAGCTTTGTTGAAACTTGTGGATTGGAGCAAATTTCATTTGGGCGAGAATTGCTTGGTGAGGCTTTGACGGATTGGATAACGACCCACCCCTTCATTGATAGGCAGAGCCCCATCTTGTCGGCCGAATACGTAACCATGGATGCTGGCACCGGATGTGTGCATACCGCTCCTGGACATGGTTTGGACGACTATATCACGGGGAATGCCCATGGTTTGGAGATTTATTGTCCACTCGATGATAAGGGCAAGTACCTAGACGATGGCCAAGTGCCTTCGTGCTTGGTCGGGTTATCAGTTCTTTCCACAAAAAAAGGATGTCAGGCCAATGATGGCGTTTTGGCTCTTCTCGAAGAGACCCAATCCTTGCTTCACCTAGAAAAGCATCCTCACCAATACCCTCATTGTTGGCGTAGCAAAACGCCTGTCGTTTTTCGTGCCATGGATCAATGGTTTGTTTCTTTGGATCAAGATGGCATGCGTGATGCGGCTTTGGAGGCTATCGAGGAAGTAGATTTCACTCCGGACTGGGGGCGTAGCCGTATCCGGGGTTTTCTGGAAGCACGGCCAGATTGGTGTATTTCAAGNCAACGTTCATGGGGTGTGCCGATACCAGTTTTCCATGACGAGGATGGAGAGGCGTTGTTGGATGCCGACATTGTAAGAGGCATTGCTGAAAAAGTGGAAAAATCCGGCACTGATCTATGGTTTCAATCCAGTGAAGAGGAACTGCTCGAAGGGATTCCTGTGCCCGAGGGTTGGCAAGGCAAGACCCTTCGAAAAAGTACGGACACTTTGGATGTTTGGATCGATTCAGGCTGCAGTCACAGGGCGGTACTGCAACGAGATGACAATCTGAAGTGGCCAGCCGATCTTTATCTTGAGGGTAGTGATCAGCACCGTGGTTGGTTCCAGTCCTCTTTGTGGACCTCTATGATTGCCGATGGCCGGCCCCCTTACTTGAAATTGCTCACGCATGGGTTTGTTGTGGATGGAGACGGGAGAAAAATTTCAAAGAGTGATGGCAAACCCCAGACGGCAGATAGTTATGTTGCTCGTTTTGGAGCGGACGTTCTTAGGTTATGGGTTTGTTCCGAGGATTTTCGCAATGACGTCCCTTTGTCTGAAGAGATTTTCAAACAAGTCACTCAAATCTACCGATCACTTCGAAACACTTTGAGGTTCCAGTTAGGCAACCTGTATGACTTCGAGCGAGATCGAGATGAAGTCTCTTTGCCTGAGCTTTCTCCCTTGGATCAATGGGCATTGAGTGAGACGGTTATTGCCCTCAACAAAGTGACCGTTGCATTCGAAGCCAATCAGTTTCATAAAGCGGTTCAGATCCTCAACCGCTTTTGCGGGACCGTTTTATCGGCAACTTATCATGATGTGCTGAAGGATCGCCTATATACTTTGGCGGCGCAAGATAGCTTAAGAAGATCTTCACAAACAGCTATTGAAAAAATCTTTCAAGTACTTGTTCGACTCCTCGGACCAATCATCCCTTTTACCGCCGATGAAGCTTGGTCCCATTTTTCCGAAGGGTCGGATTTCTCGGAGGAAGCCCTTTGCTTGCAGCCTTGGCCAATTGCAGACACTTCATGGTACGATGATGAAGTCGTCTTGGAAGTCAGAGCAATTTTGGATTTCAAGGCTAACTTTCTTAACGAAAAACTAGAAGAGCTTCGAGTTCGCAAGGAAATCGGGCAATCCCTTGATGCGGAGGTTGAAATTCGAGGAAATTCTGCCAGCGAGACATTTGCTGTCTTGAGCAAGTTCGAGGCTGAATTACCTGAACTCTTTATTGTTTCAAGTGTCATCCTTGTCGATGAACCGGAAACTGAACTTTCTATGCAAGTGAGACATGCTTCAGGTGTCCGTTGCCCTCGGAGTTGGCGATGGGTGCCCAAATTGGTTTCTGTGGGACCATGGGGCGAAGTATCTCCTCGATGTGCCGAAGCACTTGCATCCAAGCCAATTATAGACGAAGTTTAACCTAATCAACCAACCAACCAAATTGAACTGCTTGCGATGAAGAAAACCACTTCCGCGAAGAAGGCTCCGGCCAAAAAGGCTTCGGCCAAAAAGGCTTCGGCCAAAAAGGCTTCGGCCAAAAAGGCTCCGGTCAAAAAGGCTTCGGCCAAGAAGGCTCCGGCGAAAAAGGCTCCGGCCAAGAAATCGCCTGCGAAGAGAGCTTCTGCAAAGAAGGTGCCAGAGCCGAAACATTCTGCGAAGCAGGCTTCAAATATCAAGGCAGCAGCTCGTCAAGCGAGGAAATTGGCAGAAGCGGAGAAGCGAAGCGAAGATGCATCCCCAAAGAAATCTGCCGGGTTTTCCATGGCTGATGTCCGTCGAGTTTTGGAGACAAAGGCGTCGACCTCAGTCTCTGAAGACCGAACTCAGCAGACAAAAACAAAAAAGGCTGCAAAGAAAGCCAAGGAGAAGAAGAAGAAGTTTTCAGCTGCTTCGGTTGCAGATATTCTTGGTTTCAACCCCAATGAGAAGAAGACTCAGGAAGAGCGTCTGCAAGAACAGGTGCCCAAGAAATTCCTTCCTTATTATCGTGTGTTGGTTTCTTTGCGTGATGAATTGCGAAATGTCTTGGATTCGCATTCACAGGGCACTTTACTTACTTCCAGTCAAGAGGAGTCGGGGGACTTGTCCACGAACAGCTCTGACTCCGGTTCGGAATCCTTTAACCGTGACATAGCTTTGAGTATGGTGGCAAGCGAGCAAGAAGCCTTGCAAGAGGTGGAAGCTGCCATTGACCGAGTTTTCGACGGTAGTTTTGGGATTTGTCAGCAAACGGGTAAACCGATTAAGCGAGATCGCTTGAAGGCGGTTCCTTTCACGCGGTTTTCTCTCGAAGGCCAAGCCTTGCATGAACAATCGGAAGGGCGCTCGGTTGAGCGTGGGGGAATCTTTACGAATTTATCGGAAGCGGTTCCGGGTATGCCGACCGATGACGATTCCTGATCAATTCATTGTCTGAAGTTAGAGGCTTTGGTTGTGCCGTTTGCTCGGTTTTGGAGTTTGAGCTTTATTGTTCTGGTATTTGACCAGGCATCAAAGACATGGGCGGGACGTTTTCGAGAAGCATCCGCTGAAGTCTTCGAATGGGAAGGGTTTTTGCGTTTTGGGTTCACCTACGTGACAAACCCCGGCGCATCGTTTTCGATGCTCTCGAATTATCCCGAATTTCTGACTTGTTTAGCGATTGCCGCCCTTCTTTGCATATGGTCTTTTCGCAAGGCCTTGGAATTGGAGCGTCACCAACTTCAATTCATTTTTGGTTCTATTTTCGGAGGGATTGCCGGTAATTTGACCGACCGCCTCTTTCGGGGAGGGGAAGTCGTCGATTTCATTGACCTGACTTTCCAATTTATTCCATCTTCCAATGACATTCTCTTCGCGATTAGGCATTTTCCGGTATTCAACATAGCTGATTCCGCCATATTTTTAGGGGTTGTATTTTACCTCATCATCGGCTTCACCGATGCTCGACAAGCTCAATCGGAATCCGTTGCAACAAATGATTGAGATGATTCCGACTAACGGAGGTCTCATTCTACGTTTAGGGCTTGCTCGCGAATTTTTTCGCACTCCGCTCGGGCCTCGATAACCAATCGCTTAACCTCTGTGGAAGGGGATTTACTGGCTACAGTGTTGAGTTCGCGCGAAATTTCTTGCAAAGCGAATTCCAGTTTCCTGCCGACCGGCCCGTCCTCTTCAAGGATTTGATTCATCAATTCACCATGGCTTCTGAGACGGGTAAGTTCTTCAGAGACGTCACAGCGTTCCGCGAACAGGGCTACCTCACGCAAGACGCGCTCGTCTTCAGCGTCGAGTTCCAGTTCGGCTTGCCTCAAACGTTCAAGTAACTTCTCTCGCCACAATGCAGAAATGCCTTCGCTAGAAACTTCCAATTCATTGACGAGACATGTAATTTCGGCGTTTCTAGCCTTGATGTCTGCCTCGAGATGCTTACCTTCCTCTATTCTAGTTTGAATCATTGCCTTCAACGCTTCTTGAGCGGCTTGCTTCAAGCCTTCAGTCATTTTGGTTGGATCGGGCAAGGATTGTTCGAATTTTTGACCGGATGCTAATCTGCATAGAAGAGAGGCATCGGGGTGGTAGGGGATCCCTTCTGCTTCCGCAAAGATTCTCAGTTGTTCGAGATCGTCTCGCAGTCGTTTTTCATCCCATGATGCTTCGGGTCTTTCGGCTTTGTCGACTCGGGCTTTTACCGAGAAATTGATTCGCCCGCGAGAGACTACCTCCTTGGTGAGAGTCAGGATTTCGCGTTCGAGTGCTTGCCAATCTCTGGGAAGAGACACAACGGTTTCCAGATTACGTTTATTCACCGAAGATACTTCCACGGAAACTTCCACATTCTCGCAGAGAAAAGAACTCCGACCATATCCTGTCATGCTCTTCATTACAAAGGGATCAGCTATTCTTTGTTTAGGATTCTGGCCACTTCCTCGGCATCCTTGTCTCCTCTGCCACTTAGATTTACGCAAATAATTGAGTTCGCAGGCATCTCCGAGGCTCTTTTCATGGCATGGGCAATCCCGTGAGAAGATTCCAAGGCGGGCACGATTCCTTCAATTTCACAGAGCTTGCCAAAGGCCTTCAATGCCTCTTCGTCGTTGACGTGAGCAAACCGGATGCGATTTCTGTCTCTGTAAAATGCGTGTTCGGGTCCGACTGCGGCGTAGTCCAAGCCAGCGGAAACGGAATGTGTCAGACTAATCTGCCCTTCGCCGTCTTGCAGAATCCATGTCTTGCATCCTTGCAGGACGCCTAGTTTGCCTCCGTCAAAACGAGCAGCGTGTTCGCCATCTTGGATACTTCTGCCCCCGGCCTCCACTCCTGTCAGTTTCACGCTCTCCTCTTCAAGGAATTCGAAAAAGAAGCCAATTGCGTTACTTCCTCCACCAACACAAGCAATCATTTCGTCTGGCAATCTACCTTCGGCCTCGAGAATTTGATCTTTGGTCTCTTGACCGATTACTGCATGAAAGTCCCTCACCATTCGAGGATATGGGTGCGATCCAAGAGCCGAACCTAGCACGTAATGGGTATTCCTGACATTTGTGACCCAGTCACGCATTGCCTCGTTGATCGCTTCCTTGAGAGTTTTTTGCCCGATTTCGACTCCTCGTACCTCAGCTCCGCTCAATCGCATTCTAAAAACGTTCAGGGCCTGCCTTCTCATGTCTTCCGCTCCCATGTAGATGACGCACTCAAATCCAAACCGAGCGCACACGGCCGCCGTTGCAATCCCATGTTGACCTGCCCCGGTTTCAGCTATGATGCGTTGCTTGCCCATGCGCTTTGCCAAAAGGGCTTGGCCTATGGCATTGTTGATTTTGTGGGCGCCGGTGTGAAGCATGTCTTCGCGTTTTAGATAGATTTTTGCTCCTCCGCAGGCCTGTGTGAGGCGTTTGGCGAAATAGAGGCCTGTGGGGCGTCCGCCGAATGAGCGGAGTTGGTGTTGCAATTCCTTTTGAAACTCCGGATCTTCGCGAGCTTCGTCATAAGCATTCGCCAAATCGTACAAAGGTCCCATCAAGGTCTCTGGTACGTACATGCCACCATAAGGTCCGAAATGACCTCCCTTGTCAGGGATCGCCTGTCGCGAAACTGGTTTTGTAAAAGTAGTCTGGCTCATATTTCAAAATGGATTGTCGATAAATTGCTCGACCCGTCAATAGCGCGGCAGGGAAGAATCGATTTCAATGGCCCATCTTTCGATCCCCCCAATGATGCTGGAGGTCTTTGGAAACCCTTTGGCTTTTAGCAGTCTGACGGCAGCCAAGCTTCGTATGCCATGGTGACAATAGACCAAGATCGGACGATTGGCATCGAGCGAGTCGAGCCGTTGAGAAAGCGTCGCCAAGGGAATGTGCAGACTTTCGTCTATTCGTGAGTAAGCATGCTCGTCCGGTTCTCGTACGTCCAGAAGGACGCACTCCGAATGAGCTGATAGGTACTCGCTTGCTTGCGATGGATCGATCTCCATCCCAAAATCGAATTTTTCTTTCATAAGTCGGCTTTTGCGCCGGAATTTCCTGAGGGCAATGTTTTTCTTTCCCTTGCTCGGTGAGCCAAGACCCCTTTTCCTTGAAGAAACATTTTCTTGTGTCTGATCTATCCGTCATTGTGCCAGCCCGTTTGGGCTCCGAACGCTTTCCCCGCAAATTGCTTCACCCTGTTCGAGGCAAGCCTATCATTCTTTGGACTGCTGACAGACTGGCAACCGAAGTGCCGAATTATCCGATTCACTTTGCCGTTGCGGAGGAGGAGCTGAAGGAGGTGCTTGAACACGCTGGACATGAAGCTCATCTTACGGATCCAGCCCATCCAACTGGCACGGATCGTGTGGCGGAGGTTAATCTGAAGCTAGGATCGAGCATGGTAATAAACGCGCAGGCCGACGAACCATTGGTGACTGGAGAACAGTTGCGCTCGCTGGGCCGATTTCTGGAGTCGGGATCAGAGATGTGCACCTTATGCTGTCCCTTTGAGACCGAGGAAGATTTCCGTGATTCTAACCAAGTCAAAGTTGTCATGAATCAAGAGGGGAGGGCCCTTTACTTTTCTCGTGCCCCGATTCCTTTTTCACGAGACACGACCACTTGGGGACATCCAGGCAGTGCCTTTCGGCATCTTGGGCTTTATGGTTATTCGGGTAGTTTTTTGAGGCGCTACGTGGATCTTCCGCAGACTGTTCTTGAGCAAAGGGAGCGGTTGGAGCAATTGCGCGCATTGGAGCATGGCCATTCAATTGACATTGCTTTGACCGATCAACAAACCTTGGGAATCGACGTCCCCGAAGACATCGCCCGCTTTGAAAAGTTTCTCGATGAAGAAGGGCTTGGGAAATGACATTGTTGCATCGATACTTGCTCCGGGACGTCTTGTCAGCGACTGCGGTGGTTTTCCTGCTATTCAGTTTCGTTTTGTTTTACGGAAACGTGGTGCGTCACGACGAGTATTTCCTGAAGGCGCTTTTCTTGTCCGTGGAAACCTTCCTGCTGCTTTCCGGTTTACTTTTCCCTTATGTCTTGGCCTATGCCTTGCCTTTGGGCTTGATGGCTGGTGTATTGCTTTCCTTTGGGCGCCTATCAGCGGATAGGGAGTTTGTTGCCATGCAGGCTAGTGGCTTGAGCTTGAACCGCATAGCATCACCGGTATTCCTATTGGCATTGCTTTCCACAGGATTGTGTTTGGCGGTCAATCTTAGTTGGGGACCACAGGCAAGGGCTGCTTTTGAGCTAAAGAAGCAAAGCCTGTTCTTCGATAACCTCGATGCCTTTCTCACCGCTGAAAAACAATTGGAGTTCGCCGCAGCTTCCGAAAACCCTGAAAATTCTCCTTTTGGTCAAGCCGTTTCGAAATATGTCTTGTCAGTCGGCAACGGCAAAGACGGTGTATGGAACAACCTCCGTGTTTGGTTCGTCAACAAGGAGCAAGAAACCTTGGGTGTCCTTTTCGCCGAAACAGGGGAAATTCGTTTTGAGAAAAAAGGTAGCCTTCTATGGCTTAATTTGCGTAATGCTGATTACCAGTGGTTTGATTCCGGTGGTCAAGGTTCGAGTTCTGGTGATACGGGATTCGTTGCTTTTAGGGGGCATGAACCAATTGCTTTGCATCTCCAAGGCGGCTCTGCCTACGATTCCCTCAAGCACAAGACGATTTCTCAACTGCTCGATATTAGAAGTGATGTCATGGCGAGGGGCGAAGATCCCCTGCAGGTGAATCTCCGAATCCAAAGAAATTGCTCCATGGCCTTCGCCCCGCTGTCTCTTGCATTTCTCGCGATCCCTTTGGCGCTACGGGTGGGGCGTCGCGAAACCATGTTCAACGCGGGATTGTCCTTGTCTCTGTCCCTAGTTTATTTCTTTTTGCTTACCGCTTTGCCAGAATGGCTGCAAAGTTCTCCGGAAATCCGCCCGGATTTGCTTGTTTGGGCACCAAACGTTATCTTTCAAGGCATAGGATTAATGCTTTTTCGTTCTGTGGAGCATGGATAAGCTCTTTTGGAGATAAATTAATTATGCTATAAGAAATTGATTGTTAATGATTTGTGGATCAATAAAAGAATTCTTTTGAAAAAAAGATAAAAAAAAATGTAATATTTTCGTGAATTTGGCTAATACCTATAGGAAAATTTCAACTACAATCCACGGCAACTATGACGACAAATAGTTTAATTAATCGAATAACAGGGTTATTTTTTCTGTTCCTATTAACGAGTTCTTTGCTGCGCGCGCAAAGTGCCGGAACTGGATTGAGTAATTCAGCAAACATAGGCCAATTGAGCGGTAGCTTGAGTATCAGTTTGGATGCAGGCTCCACATCTAGCCCAAAATACGAGGTAGCGGGTATATCCGTTTCTCAAGAGCCAGTATACGAAGGGGCGATATCGTCAGTTTCGAGCAATACCGTAACTTTTGCATCAGAAACAGACCTCGAAGGCACTTCCGCTGATCCGTTTGCGAACACCAATTTTGCCAGTGGCACAGTGCGTGCCACGGCCGTGCTTTCCGGCAATGGCGTCGGAAGCATTACGGTGGTTTCTGGAGGTAGTGGTTTGACCGCTGCTCCTACCGTTACCATTGACGATCCTGAAACAGGGACATCCTCCGCCGAATTCACTGCTACTGTCGCTGGTGGTGTGGTGACTGGCTTCACTCAGGTGAGCGCTGGAGCCGGATACTCATCGGCTCCATCGGTGACCGTGGATAGTGGACCCCATCTCCTCCGATTGACCAGTGGAGACAATGAAGGCCGTTTCTTCCTCATTGCATCCAACACTGCCACCGCAATTACGATCGACACCAGTAGCCTGACTGCCAGTGAGCTTGGCGCGGGAGCCGCGGGACTAATGGCGGCGAATGACACCGTGGAAATTGTGCGGGCAACCACCTTGGGCGATGCCCTTGGTGCGGTTGCCTCTGAATTTGGCGACGGGACCAATGATAAAATGACCAGTGGAACCAGATCCTCGGGCGCGGATTGGGTTTATCTATGGGACGTCCAATCCGAAGTATACTTGCCCTACTACTTCAATAGCGGGACAGGTCGCTTCAACGCTGGATGGTACGGCATGCGTGGACGGCAACGCACCCCTGACAATGACATTATCGTTTATCCCGATGAGTCATTTATTATAGCCCGCCGAAACAATGCGGCCATGTCGCTGAGTTTTGACGGTGTCCTTTTGACTACGGACACCCAATTGAAACTTCCTGCTGCCGGCAAACGTTCGCTCATGACCAATCCGTTTGGAGGAGACATTTTGCTGACCGAATTATTGCCTAGCAGTAACGTCGGCACAGGAAACTCTCAGTTTTACCCGACCAATGACCCTGCGACCTCTGGTGGTGATTTGGTGTATGTTTTAGACAACGGGAGCTGGTCGACATATTATCATTTGTACCAGAACTTGCCATCAGGGACCCCCGTGGATGCCACTTGTTCTGCGATAAGGATGAGTGGAAATTCAGTGTCGGGTATTTATATCGCTTATCCAAACCCCGCCAACTTGACCGCAAATGGAGCCAAGACCACGATCAATGCCATGACCAATGCCGCGGGAAGCCCGATAACGGTTACCACGGATGCTGCTCATGGCCTGGAAACCGGTGATATAATTACCATTGCGGGCGCTAGCGGCTACAAAACCAAGACTGGGGATCCATCGATCTATCTCGATGAGGATGGCAATGAAGTACAAACTACCGGAGATGCATTGCAGATTGATACTGTGGCCAACGGTTCATGGACTATAACCAAATTATCCGCTAGTACTTTCACGATCCCCAAGGTTGGCAATGCCCAATACATTATGGATAGTGGTTACTGGTACACTGCAACCTCGGGTAGTGGTTACTGTGGAAATGGAAACGGCACCGCTAAAGTTTACTTTGTAGGTAACGGTGTTGCTAGTAGTAGTGCAACGGTCACTGTTACCGGAGGAAAGATCGATCAGCAGACTGTTACTTCGATCTCCGGATCCGGAAATTATGGTGGTAATACGCCACAGGCTATCTTTAGTACGGGTTCATGGAGGAAGGAAGGAGCTGGTACTACAGACATGGGAAATCATGTCATTGGAGGAGGCGCTGGCATCATGATCTCCAGAGCCGGTGCTTCCGGCACTGGAGTCGAAACTTACCTCAAGGCCTATAATCCCGTGCAGTAAGAGTAAAACCCTCTGTAGATTTTCATCAACAAGTAGCGGCGTCCCATTGGGGGCGCCGCTTCTTGTTTTGAGCGCCATGGTGCCATGATTTCGAATTCTATGAAGAAGTTGTATTTAGGGAGGTTAATGAATTGCTCGAAATCGGCAGCGAATTAACGTGTTTCCCATTCCGAGGTGGAGTAGCGATAAAAAATTCGATTCCCTTCTCCCCTGTCTGATTGTTCACGGTTGAACCAAATCCATTCTGAGTTGGGATAGTCATAGATAAAGGGGTACAGTGTCCGATTGGTCCAAATCCAACCATTGAGGAATTCTATCCAAATCCATACCGATTCCTCGCTTTGAACCACCATGTAGCTCCAGCCTAGAGATTCGTGGAAAATCCAGTTTTTACCTGATATATACCAATAGTTGTCAAACCAGTCACTTTGCCACCAATCCCAGCCATAGTAGATTGAGTCCATTGGCCGTGCCTTGGGTTCGTTCACTGAGCTAGGAACCAGTTCGAAAATTGCTGTTAAGTCTAAGTTCTCAATCAGGTTTACCCGAGTGGCGGAGGCGTTCAGGTCTTCTAGGTAACTATCGCCCCCTTGCCATCCGACGAAAGCGTAACCATCTGTCGCAGTTGCGTAAATAGGAAGGGCGGGGCTGTATGTATAGATTCCTGCGCCGGCAACGGAACCGGTTCCCTCAGGGCTTACCGACAGAGTTAGGGTGACTTCGCCGTCCTTGGCGAAGTTTGCGGTGATGGCTTGCGCCGAGGTAACGCTCAGGTTGAGGGTTGGTTGTACTTGTTGTACCGGAGACAGCCCTTCACCTGACCAACTGACGAAGACATATCCATTAGCCGCAGTCGCGGTGGAAGTTATGCTGGTACCATGTTCAACTGCACTGGTTCCATCGTATGAATCGAAGCTAATCGAGCCTGCGTTTTCCGGATAAGCGGCATAGCTGACGACATAGCTTTTCCGTTTGAATACCGCTCGATAGGAGCGGTCGGCTACCATTGTGACGCTGGCATTGGCATTGGTTGCGCTAAACTGTCCTAGATCGATCGAAGCGCTGTCAATGACATGGATTTGGTTCCCCATGCCAGCGAAAGATCCCGAATAATAGTACAGAGTGTCCGGTGTGGAGTCATCTGGAGAGAAACTGACTGTTCCTGAGGTGGCACTGGAGTTAGTTACACCCGTAGTGTAAAGGCCAGTCATGGTGCCTCCTCCATCGTTGCTCGTGCTTAGGTAAAACGGGTGTATGCTCGTGGATATGCCATCCAGATTGAAATTGTAGACATTCCCTCTCACAAGGATCAGCGTTGGGCGATTTTGGCTTTTTAGTGCAAAGGCGCCATTTGAAACCGTGACTTCCAGTTCTATGGTGCCGTTCGTTTCCCACTCCACGAATTCGTAACCTGGATTAGCGGTAGCTAGAAGACTGGCCACTGTACCGTGAGAAAAACTACTGCCCGCAGATAAACTGCCTCCTAGATTATTGTTTGCATTCAGTGAATTGTCGGCATTGCGAGTGATTTGACTGAGACTCAAGTTGTGGACGTTGCCTTGAAATGTGCCGTTAATGGACTTGTTTCCGTCAATGGAGAACGTCGCGTTTTGATCAGGCGAGGTGAAGTCTCCCACCCATTCCACGAAGCTGTAGCCTTGGCTGGGAGTGGCTAGCAGGGTCACATTTGTTCCATATTCGTAAATGTTTTCGTTGTCACTGGTACGTACTGATCCGCCAGAGGAATTGGAGGTTAGAGTTAGCGAATAACTCTTGATCTTGAAGTTCGCTGTCACGCTGCGAGCCTCGGTCATTGATATTGAGGTGCTGATTGAAGATGAATCTCCTACAGTGTCTCCGGACCAATTCAGAAAATCATAGCCTGCGCTTGGAATGGCAGTAATCGTTACAATGCTTCCATGCTCGTAGGGGCCGGATGCGTTAGCTTCAGCCGTTCCACCAGTTTCACCGGAAAGGGTTAAGTCATATGTTTTAAGCTTGTAGGTGGCCAGTAGAGACAGGTCGTACTTCAGGGTTATGCTGGTTGATGCTTGAGTTGGAAAGGGCACGATTTCGGCGTCAGTTTTAGTCAGCACTTGAATAGCGCTTCCCATCCCTGAAGTCGTTCCGGAGTAATAATGCAGAAGGTCTGGCGTATTTTCATCCACAACGATAGTGATGGTTGTGCCGCCGGATGCCCTTGAGTTCGTTACTCCGGCAGTGAATTCACCGGTGTAATCGCCGCCACCGTTTTGGTTTGTGCTGAAATGAAACGGTTCGCTGCCGTTTACCTCGAACGAGTAGGAAAATCCTCGGATGAAGACGAGTGATGGCCGTTCCTGTCCCTTGATGAGGTATACCGAAGCGTTTCCATCGTGAGCCTTGTTTCCGACTCCGACCGAGTAATCTATGGTCTTGTCGATTTCCCACCTGTCGAAATCGTGGATAGAATCCGGGGTGGCGTTGGCGTCCGCTGATTCGCCATATACATAGGAGGAACCTCCTCCGGTTGCGTTGCCGTCGCTGGTTGTGCTTACATCAAGAAAATATTGGTTTTGCAGGAAGCTAGCCGTTGCGGTCGAATTTTCGTCTAGTGTTACGGTCGCAGTGGAGTTGAAGTCGCCTGGGCTGAAGGAGTTGATTCCGGAACTGGTCCAAGATAGAAACGTGTAGCCATCGGCGACGCTGGCAATTAACGGAAAGGAGGTGTCCTCGTCGTAAAACCCGCCGTTTGCAACGTAAAGCGATCCACCGGCGGAAATATTTTTGGATAGAGTTACTCGATAAGCGTTGGGTGGAATGGGAAAGAATGAGGCAGTTGCGTTGAAATCCCTTATTAGATTGAAGGAATATGGATTATCCGAGGTGGTTCCGCTTTCCGTGGACGTAATCCAAGTCCAATGGTCGAAGTAGTAGCCTCTGGCGGGTGATCCTGCGTCAGGTCCGTTTGCGAACGCAAGAATGCTCACGTTTTCGTCGTAGTTGTAGGTGACGTTTTTGGAAAGTGAGCCATTGGCGTCTCCTTGGAAACCAACTGTTCCATTGACATCGCCTTCGACCGTAAGACTGACCGCATAGGATAGGGTGGAGAAATTTGCTGTCACTGTAATGTCCGATGCAGGTAGCTGAATCGTGGTCGTGGATGCGTTGACGTCAGCCACGGTTGAGATGTCTCCGGACCAGTGCGAAAAGGCATAGCCTTCGGGCGGATTGGGAGATGCGGTTAACGCGGCGTTACTCTCGAACTGGTAGATGCCGGAGCCGTTGGCATCTCCTCCTGTTCCTGAAAGAACTGTAAGAACGTATTGGTTTCGAGTGAAGTTTGCGGTAATACTTGTGTTTCCTGTTACGTTTACCGTCGTGCTCGCGTTTTGATCACTGCTTAGGGCAGGGGTGTCCCCTGACCAATGAGAAAAGGACCACCCTGAAAGGGGGGAGGCGACGACCTCCACTTGGTCGAAATGTTTGTAGCTTTCAGTTCCATTGGCGTCTCCGCCCTGGTTTGCGTTCACTGCCAAAGGATATTCCTTTAACGCGAAGTTTGCTGTAATGGAGAGATTTGCGGCAGCGATCGACATGCTAAGTGTGGTGGAAGATGCATTTGCGTCGCCCAGCGATCCGATGTCTCCGCTCCAGCCAGTAAACTTGTAACCAACTTGAGGAGAAGCGGTTATGGATAGAATCTGACTATGAAGAAAGATGCCGGAACCATTGGCGTCTCCACCTGAAGTCGAACTCACCGTGACCAGATAGCTTTTCTCTGTAAAGACAGCCGTTACGTTGGCATCGGAATCCATTTTAATGGTGGTGGTGGAATCATTGACGTCAGCGATGTCGTCGTCTGCTCCTGTCCATTGGGTGAAGTCGTATCCTACTGCCGGCGTTGCGTTGAGGTCATAAACGCCAAAGTGGTAGTAGGGCCCGGAGCTTGTTGCAACGGTGCCGCCCGTGGCCACGTTTACCTCCAAGTCGTATTGCTTCAGCTCGAAATTTGCGGTTACGGTTAGGTCTTGATCTAAATTCACTGTGGTGGTGGATGCATTGGAGTCCACCACACCGGTGCCGCTCCAACTTGTGAACCGATACCCCTCAGCGGCAGTTGCCGTAATCGTTGGTACTGTGCCATAAGCAAAGGAACCTCCGCCGGTGGCGGTTCCTTTGCTTGAGTCGTCGACTAATACAGTCAGAGAATAGTCCTTTGGCTCGAATACCGCAGTTATGTTTCGATCTTCCGTCATGGAAACGGTTGTAATGGAGGCATTCGCGTCGGCAATGCCGCTACCACTCCATCCGGAGAATTCATAATGAGAATTTGTTACTGTGGCGGTAATTTGCTGATTGGCTCCGTACACGTATGTGCCATTGGCATCTGCGGGGCCCACCGTGCCTTCTCCTTGTGATTTGAGAATTAAGTTGAAGTAAAAGGGAATCACCGCCTGATAGGGCGAGGTGGAGTTTTCAAAGGTGTTTCCGAATACGTAGTGCGTTGTGGAGGTGTTTCCCGTGCCGGAGTCTCCAAATATAATGAAATATTTGTTTTCGGGAATGTTTGATGATGCTCCTGGCCATTTCCAGTCCGGGCTTGCCACTGTGTTGTACTTGGCGCTGTTTGTGGCTATACTTTGGTCATAGAAACGAATTGCCAGCAAAGTATTCGTTGCCGGAGAGCTTGTTCCGATGACATGGCTTGCGTTGACGTCGTAGCTTGCGGGTTCGTCCGGATATACGGAGACAGTTTGTGTCCCTACGACAAATTTTGTGGTGAATGAAAGAATCCCCGGGCCAAAACCCGAACCGTAACTGGAATCACCGATTGTCGTGCCGGAAGTCAGGGGAACGAATTCGCCCTGAAATAGATTGGAGGCACTTGATTCGGTAAAGTATCCTAAAACAACTAGAGCCCCGTCTTGATTCACCGAAGTTCCTTGCTGCAAGGCGTTACCTTCGCTGTCCTTGAGGAGATAGGGCGACGTCGCATCGTAAGTGGTTCTCCAGTGAATTACCACCGCTTGCTCTCCATGGCTAACGCTCAGAGTTGCCAAACCAACCAAGATTAATAAAAATCTCCTCGGAATCAGCTTGAAGCACAAAATATTTGTCCCGCTGCAGGCACACGCATACGGGCAACGCACAAGCACATGAAGCGCGCGCGAAAAGTCTCCGAAGCACGGTATCAGTTTCCTTAGGATATCGGCAATATAGCCTTAATTCAGCTTCACTTGCAAGAGGAAACCACTGGATATAATTCGCAAAAAACTTACAACCAGCAATATGCGAACATAGTTGATGGTCATTTTTGCTCGTGTTTTGAATTCGCTAGATTGCAATCTTGTGAGGGGTTTCTTCTGACGATTTGCCTTCCTTTCCGGAAAGAAATTCGATTAGTTGAAAAGGCTGTTTTTATTGGCAACTAATTTGCTTTTATTAGCCATTAAAAAAGATACGGCAGTTCCAGAGATTCAAACAGAAGATTCAACGAATTTCTGAGAGGAGCTGACAAGATGCTGCGCTTTTTTCACGAAAAGGTTGACGAATTGATACAATGCGCGCTTTATTAACCATCGTAGGTTTGTCCCATTTACATAATAAAAGTAAATCATCCATAAGCGTGCTTAACCATAGTACGTTACTTTCGTGCGTGTGCGCTTCAATTAGATTTAGATGTGCTTGGATGTTCCTTGCTTGCGCGATACTTTTTTTGCTGTCCTCGCATTCGGGATATGCTCAAAAGACAGTCCTATTCAATTGGGAAACTTGGTGGTGGGAAGCGACAGCAGAGCCAGCTGCTCCCCTAAACTTGAAGGACAAGGCTTTGAACGATTTGAAGAGTGGGGTTGCTGGTGACCAAAAAGATGGCGATCTCATCCAGTTGGGCTATTTTGGGGATGCCACTACCTTGGCTCCCACTGCAACGAAAAACAACCCCTTTAAGGGAACCTTTCTCAATCTTACCGGGGTTACTACAATTGGTGACTCCTTAAATAATAGTGGTTATCCTGACGGAGAATTTTACTTCGAAACTGACTTCACTGAGAACGATGATACTGCTAAACATTATACAGGGGCTTCCGGAGCTTACACCGAAGAAGTAACTGGCCTTGCCAATAAACTCACCGCCTTGGAAACAGCCGTAGCCAATTTTTCCAACCCTGGAGATGATGATGCGGGAGGCTATCTTGCCATTCGTTTCTTTGACTCCGACACCCAAGCCAATGGTGGTGGTGCAGGTGCGTTAGGCAACACCGATTTGACCACCATGTACAACACCGTGACTGATGTCTCCGGCACTGGCGGTGGCAGTAATCGTTGGCTGTGGGTAGCTATGAATGATTCAGGTTCCCAAGTAAACCATGTCGCCCTATATGATGACGATGCCGATCCCAACAACGCACTCCGTACCGACCTTTTGTGGGAGTTCGACAACAGCGTTTATGATGGCGATGCCACCGTAGATGCAAATACTATTCTTCCCTCGCCCACTGCATTAACTTTGGAACCTGGAGCCACTACCATTACCTACATTGCGCCGGATGCCAATTTGGGCACAGGTGCCTTCTCCAATGACGGTGATTTTGTGGTCAGCAACTTGGACCTGACCACCGGCACACCGTCCATCGACACGGGTGACAAAACCGGTCTTTCAATGATCATCAATACGGCTGATGGACATACTGCGGAGGTTTCAGCCGGTGCTTTGGGGGGAGATGATCTCGGACTGATCAAGGTTGGAGCAGGTACTCAACAGTTGAGGATAGCCACGACTACCGGAGGTGCCATCAAAGTAAGGCAAGGCACCCTTGTCCTCGGCAAAAATAGCGGTGGTACAATTTTCACTGACGACACCGTTCGTGACATCAACAGTTACATCGACATTTCCCGAATGGGGGCTTCCGATACAGCTACCCTGCATATCAATCCAACCACCGATGGTTCCACCCCTGGCACCGCTGGCACCGAATGGGCGCGATTCATCACCGGCACCGATGCAACCGCTGCCTTGACTTTCTCCGACCTCAACGGTCACGAACTTCAATTGGGCTTGGATGGAACCGAAGACTTGAACGGAGACAGTACCACGGAGAAGTTCCAAACCTTTGCCGGTACCGTTAACGTTCCTGGCACTGCTTCCAATAAAGCGACGATCAACGTAACGGAGCTGAATGGCTGGCAGAAAGTCGGCGCGATTGCTGGAAATGGCGATTTAGAGAAGAAGGGTAGTGGTATTTTGGAGGTTACGGGAGCTTCGGGTTCCTTTGGCGGCAATGTTATTTTGGATGGAGGCACTTTGGGGGTGGGCCATGCAAATGCACTCGGTGGTCAAGGCATCGGCTCGAATAATTTCAAGAAAGGAAAGCTGTCCGTTGCTTCGGGAGTAACTTTTGCGGATGCTGTCAATACGACGGGTGCAAGCGGCAAAACGATGATCGGTGGGGCTGGGACATACAACAATGCGATCGTTCTGGATGATGCAGCCGGGGCTCATACTTTCCACGAACTCGATCCCGGTATGGCCGCATCGGTGTCACTTTCAAACCAAAATAGTGGTTATCAGGTCGTTCAGAATCCTGAAAACACCATAGGATCGTTCACTGCCGCAGGCCTTACTTGGAATGCTGGAGGTATATTTAATTGGGAAATCAAGGATTTTGATGATTCCGATCAAAACCAAGCTGGAACCAATTGGGATCTTTTCAATTTTACTGGCGGGACGGCCTTGGATCTTTCCGTAACGGGCCGAAAAATTCGTATTTTAGGGATCACTCCAACTGCTTACTCTGGCGGTGCCGTTGACCCGAGACATGGAACTGCCGATGGCGAGATGGGTATTCCAGAGAACTGGGATTTCACAGCTCGTGAATTTAAATTTATGACTGGTACTTTTTCGAATACTGATCCTTTGGGCAATGGAGGTTATTTCGATAGTACTTACTTCGATATCGATACTTCGCAATTCAGTTGGCTAACACGGGATTGGAATGGCGTTTGGAAAGTTAGGCATAACAGTGGAGCTCTCTATTTGACTTATATGGCAGTGCCCGAACCTTCCACCTATGTCATGGTGGTCGGTGCGTTATTTCTCCCAGTATGGAACTTCTTCCGCCGTCGCCGCTCGCGACGAAAGGAAGAGGAGTAATAGTAGAACGGGAGCTTTTCGAGACTGCGGCATAGCTATGCCTAAGTCTATCTGTTTTTCCTTGGAAAAGCCTTAGGGCTCTATGATGCCTTTATCCCTCATCGCGTAAAGCGACGAGGTCACGAAGACTCTCGAAGTGATGGGCAAGGTCGGAGTGGTCGTCCAGTTTTCCGATCAGTTCCTCGAAGGTTTCCTGTTTTTCCCGTTGTAGTCCGCGTACGCGTTGCTCAACCGTACCGATCGATACCACGCGATAAACGAAAACGGCTCCACGACGCCCTATTCGATGAGCGCGGTCGATGGCTTGAGATTCAGCAGCTGGATTCCACCAAGGATCCATCAGGAACACGTAATCGGCGGCTTGCATGTTGACCCCCACGCCACCAGCTTTGAGAGCAGCCAGCATTACGGATGTGCCTTCAGCCTCCTGAAATCCTTCCACTGGCTCGGATCGATCCTTTGTTTTGCCGGTTAACTCAAAAATTGGCATATCTGGGAATCGTTTGCTGAAGGTTTTACGAAGCAAGTCCAAATAAGATGTAAACTGACTGAATACCAATACCTTGCGCCCTACTGGAACGAGTTCGTCCATCTTGCTTAACAAAGCTTCGGTTTTTCCGCTAGAAGGTGGCTCGCCCTTCTTCCAGGGAAGCAGGGTAACGTCGCAACAAGCTTGCCTTAGGCGCGTGAGCAAAGCGAATACGTGAGCGGATCCTTCGCTCAAGGCAGTCCGTAAGTTGTCTGAGTTTTTGCTCAGGCCTTCTTCTACGATGCGTCGGTATTCTTTCCGTTGATCATCGCTAAGTGGAACAGCCAACTCATTTTCCACTTTAGGTGGTAGTTCCGGCGTAACCTCCGCTTTCGCTCGGCGGAGAGTGAAAGGAGTGATTTGCCGTCTTAATCGATGGTTAAACCCTGTCCCCAAATCCTTTGACAACTTTTCCATTTCCCGCCGTCCTGCAAGCAATCCCGGCATGAGAAATCGGTAGATGGTCCAAAGATCTAGAGCGGAATTTTCAACCGGCGTGCCAGTAAGAGCTAATCGGCGCTGGGCTCGAATAGCAAGACAAGCTGCGGTTGTCTTAGCCTTGGGGTTTTTTACGTGCTGAGCTTCATCGAGTATGGCATAACCAAATTTCTTTGCATCGAGTAATTGCTTGTGTCTTCGCAATTGCGTGTAACTGGCGATCCATAGGATGGAGCGCTTGCCTTTCTTTTTCCCTTTGCGCGAACGGAAGTCACAACCTTTTCTCAAGACGCGGGTTTCAATTTCAGGAAACCGACTTTCAACCTCATGAACCCACACAGGCGTTACGCTGGCTGGACAAACCACGAGGTTTGACAGTCTGCCGCAAGGAAATGCAACTAATAGAGCTAGTGTTTGGATGGTTTTACCCAAGCCCATTTCATCAGCCAGAATTCCATGGCAACCTTGTGTCGCGAGATTGGCGAGCCAGAGGACACCATTGGCTTGATAGGGGCGCAACAAGTCAGGTAGCCTTGCTTTCTTTTTCTCGCTGCGAGCGTCCACGGCTCGTTTCCACCTTCTTAATTCCTTATCCACTCGTAACTTGTCAGGCAATTTTGCGAAAAGCGAGAACAGCATGTATCTGGGCCAACGCACCAGACCTTGGCGTTCTTCGAAGTCTCGCCAGCGATCAATTGAATCGGCATCTTCTGAGCGAAGGCGGACGAGACCTGTGCCTGAAGCGAAAGCGATGCCTGCCGAAGATTTGACGAGGCGGTTAAGACCCTCCTTGTTCAGCCATTTGCCATCACAGCGCAGACGCCATCTGAGCTTCATCTCCTTGGTCGAAAAGGCCTTCGCCTCGGCATCTAGATTTACCTCCCGCATGCCACGGCGCAGAAGAATTGCATCTCCATCGAAAACGAGATCGAAGCGTTTTTCCCAGAGAGCCAAATGGTTTTCTATGAATTCTCCGGTGTCTAACCATGTATCGAGAGCAAATTCTCCGGCGGAGTTGCGAAATGAGAAGTTCGCCTTGCCAGCAAGATCGGCGAGTCTCACCAGGGCCTCGCGCTCTGCCCCGCGTAACTCTGGCCGTGCTTCCTTTCCGAAAGCGGGCATTTCCGTAGTTTTTCCTCCCCGCAATTGAATCCAAGTTGGTTTACAGGCCAAACCTCGTTCCAGAACGCGTATTCGCAAACGCAGCTTGAGCTTTGTTTTCCTCTCTTGTCCGTTGGAGGCGACTTTGGCGATTGGCTCGGGCTCTTTTTCCTCGGTTGCCTCTTCTTGCTTTTTTTCTTCTTCCTTTTCTTCTTCTTTCTTGGGTTTGATCCGATCGAGGGGGAGCGGCGAGCTTTCCTCGCATACGATTTCACAGATTTCGTACATTCCGGCTACAGCCAGTGAGCGGCCAAGGAATTTGTCAGGCGTTGAGGAACGCACTTCCGGGGATCCCCCGTTCCATTCGATAACGGAGTATTGATCTCTTCTCTCTATGCGCCGAGAGACAATGGCTTCCTCGACGGCAAGTTCAAGACCTGTGATTTCACCCGAGCGATAAATTTTGCGGCCTTGAAACAATTCTTCGTTAGTGAACGAACCTTCCCAGTCAAAAGTCAATTTTTCGAACCACAACTCGAGGGCTTCCTGTGTGTAGCTGACCGAGGCGTTTGGCATGGGATTGTATGGAGCGGAGCGGGTTCGGCTTGATCCGAGTCAGACACTTTAGGGAGTTGTCCGTGATTCTCGCAAGCCGGAATATCTTTCAATGACAATTCCTCTTCGAAACTATGCATCGCCAATGGTTTCCGAATGCATAGCTAGGTCAGATTTGTTCTTTGCGAACTTCGATTGCCCAAGAATAGGCTTGAGAATAAGCGCGCGCCGAAGGACCCCATGAAGAGTCACGCTTCATGCTCATTTTTCTGAGCTTCTGGAACTTCTGCTTTTTTGCAAAGACCTCCAAAGCTTGCTCTATCGCAAGGAGGAGCTCCCATTCGCCATCACCTTCGTAGGCAATGCCCGTGCCATCAGGGGAATCCTCTGACCAAGGTATTACAGTGTCAGCCAATCCGCCAGTCCTTCGAACAACTGGAACAGTACCATATCGCATGGCATATAATTGGGTCAGCCCACAAGGTTCGAAACGACTGGGAACGACTAGAAAATCTCCGCCGGCAAACATCTTGCGAGCCAGGCATTCATCGAACCCGATTACTGCAGCAATATTGTCGTGGTATTCGGAGGCTAGGGAACGATAAGTGTTTTCAAGGTTTGGATCCCCGCTCCCCAAGAGGGCGAAGGTCATGTCATGTTCCTTGACGAGCCGAGGCAAGACATTGGCCAGTAAGTCCAGCCCTTTTTGGTGATCCATGCGCGAAACTACAAAAAACAGGGGGCGTTCGCTGGCCGAGGGCAACCGAAGCTCTTCTAGCAAGTTCGCTTTGCAACTTAATTTCCCTGCGTCCATTTGTGAGATCGAGTAATTCTTGGTAAGAGCTGCATCTTTTTTTGGGTTCCATTCCTCGCAATCTATCCCATTTACGATGCCGAGCAGGTCAGCTGCTCGGTGACGCAAAGTGTGACCAAGGCCCTGTGAAAGAGGCTCCTCTTGGATTTCCCGTGCATAACTTGGACTCACGGTGGTGATCTTGGTGGCATGGTGAATCCCGCCCTTAAGCATGTTCAGACAGCCATCATGCTCTAGCCCATCAGGGTTGTAGTAGCTGTTTGGCAGTCCGGTCATATTCAACGTTTCCGCTGGGAACACTCCTTGATGCATGAGGTTATGGATGGTCAATATTGAAGCCCACTGGCGGCGACGATCTTTGGGAGGCAATGCATTTAGAAATGCGGGGGTCAAGGCTACGGTCCAATCGTGAAGATGAAGCGCATTTGGCCACCACCCGGTTAATTCGGGCAATTCCAAGGCACTTTTGGCGAGAAGTAGAAAACGTTCGGCGTTGTCGGGGAAATTGCCTTTTGGCCCCGAGTAAATGCCGGATCTCCCGAAACTGCTTTTGTGCTCGAGGAAATAAGCAGGAACATCCGTGCCTGGAATTATACCCTCTTGCACTCTCGCAGTTCTAAAACTTCTTCCAATATTCACCCTCATCGGACCGATGGGGTGCAAGGTCTTCAGGAAGTCTTTTTCGAAATCACCGTATAGTGGGCACAAGACTCTGGCGTCCACGCCAATGTCTCGGAGCGCTTGTGGCAGCGCTCCGGCAACATCTCCCAAACCACCTGTCTTTGACAGTGGTGAGACTTCGGGGCTGATCAAAAGAACCTTCATTTAACTGTTGCCTTTAGCGCTTCTCGCGCGCACTGCCCCTGTCTTGCAACCTTCTATTTTCAGTTTGAATCAGGACTTGCGTCCGATCCTTGGTTATCATAAATTTAATCTTTCTATTTTAGAGAATCACGGAGCCTGTCTTGCCTTTTATTGCCAAGCATCCTCAACACCTGTTTTCGCGACCTTGTGAAGATTCGCGCTCGCTAACTCAACCTCTTTGATGGACAACCTGCACGCCTATTGGCGAATGGAGTATGTTAGCGCTCCCAAGAAGGAGCGCGAAGAAGTCAATCCCTTCGCAACCATCCCTAATCTCGGTGATGATCGTAAAGCTTTGCTGATACACCGTTCGACTCACTGTTATCTGGTTCTCAACAAATTTCCCTATAATGCTGGGCATTTGCTTGTCGCTCCATATCGAGAGGTAGCCCTGTTGACAGATTTGACCAAAGAAGAACGTACGGACTTCATGAACATGATTATTTTCGCCCAAGACTTGCTTGTTCGGGCGTTGCGCCCCGATGGGTTCAACGTTGGCATGAACTTAGGTGCAGACGCGGGAGCGGGAATTCCCTCGCATTTGCATTGCCATGTCGTGCCCCGCTGGAAGGCAGACGTTAATTTTATGCCGGTAATTGCAAAGACGAGGGTGCTCCCCGAGGCTCTTGACGTCATGTGGAGCAAGCTTAGCGAACATCTTGCGGAGATGACTGTCTGAGAGGAATTGCATTTTAATTAGTATGGCTTCCAAGAAACTCCAGTTTGCCAATGGGCGTTTGCTCAATCAACTGCACTGCGGTAAGGTAGAAAATCTAACCAAGACCGAGCAGGCTTTCGGAGTGCAGTTGGTTGCTCGTGAAGATTGGCTTTTGATAGAAGGTTCGGCTGATGACGTTAAACGCTGCGAGGAGTTTTTTGAATTGTTGCTTTTGGCCCGAGAAGGAGATTTGGTTTTTCGAAATGGAGACTTCGAGCGCATACTCGAAAAAGTGTCTGCCGGGCATGCGGCTGAATTTCGGGCATTGTTTGCCGAACCCCTTACGATCCGAATCAAAAAACGTACGGTCGTGCCTCGGAGTCTCAACCAGCAAAGCTACCTCAAGCTGATCTTGAAGCATGATATTGTCTGTGGTATTGGGCCTGCGGGTACTGGGAAGACTTTCTTGGCGATGACCGCTGCCTTGAAGTCCTTGGTGGAAGGAGAGGTGGAGAAGGTGATCCTTACACGACCCGCCGTGGAGGCTGGTGAGGCCTTGGGCTTTCTGCCAGGTGACTTGGAGGAGAAACTGTTTCCTTATCTTCGGCCTTTGCACGATGCCATGGAGGATTTGCTTGGTACGGGAGAAGTGAGAAAGTTGATCGAGAAGGGAGCTATTGAGATTGCACCCTTGGCATACATGCGAGGGCGTACCTTGTCCCGAGCTTTCGCTGTTCTGGATGAAGCTCAGAACGCTACAACTGGTCAAATGATGATGTTTCTGACCCGCTTGGGAGAAGGCAGCAAGATGGTAGTTACGGGCGATGTCACCCAAATCGATTTGCCCCGTCCGGGAGAATCGGGATTGAAGCAGGCAGAGAAGGCATTGTCCAAAGTAAGTGGCGTGAAGTTTTTCCACTTCGATTCAGGTGACGTTGTAAGGCATTCCTTGGTTCGGAAAATCATCGAGGCTTATCGTGTTTATTCCCAAAAGAACGCAGATAAAAGCTTATCCAAAGGCAATCATCGATGAGTAGTCGTAGTCGCCGGAAATCTCTTCGCCGATCCCGTGTCACTCGCGGCATAGTTCGGAATGGGGCCGCTGGAGGCAAAACCGAACCACCTTTGTGGTTGGAGGGCGGTCTGCTTCTGCGCGTCGCTTGGGCCTTGGTTTTCATTGTTGCGGTGACGGCTACTTGTTTCATCGGGCAAAGCCCGCCATCGCTAAAGGTGCTCCCTGGTATCCTTGCCCGTGAAAGTGTTTATTCCGACAGGTCTTTCGAATACGAAAGTAATGTGCTTACCCAGAAAAGACACAGGGACATGGTTGATAGCGCCCCGAGAATCTACGCCAGAGACCTGCGGGCTGAGCATCGTTTCAACAAGGCCTTGGAGTTCCTGAATCTTCGTGTGGGAGAAATTATCGGCATGGAGCAAGAAGAAGTCTCAGTTGCTGCAGTCAAGTTGCCCAAGGAGATGGCGTTGGAGCATGCCGTGAACTTGAATGCACATGAATTGGATGCCTTTCTGCTTATCAAGGACAAGGACGAGCGCATTAAGGTCTTTCAAGGAATCAAGCAAGCGGTTGAGGAGATCAATGCTGTAGGCATCTTGCGGGAGCGCACCGAGGACCAAAGGTTTTTGTCTTTTGAGGAAGCCGAGACGGAACTGCAAAATCATGTTAGCTCGTTGATTGGCAAGTTGCTGGTAATTGGTGGTTTGGATGCTAGCAAGGATCTTATGCTAGCCATTGACCTGGATGGTTTCGAGGAGGAGTTTCCCGCTTTGCGAACGGTCTTGGGTGAAGGTAATTTCACAGTTGGCGCAAGACCGTTTCCTGTACAAGGCGTTATGATTTCGGACTTGTTGGATTCACGGGAAAAAGAAGTTTCAGATGAGACGGAGATCTTCGTAGAACCATTTCAAGAAGCCTTCTACTCCTTGTCTCGCCATGGTCTGCGAGAGCGACACTACGATCCTGCTGCCACACAAGAGAGAGCGCTTACTAAGCTCGCAGCTTTGCCTCCAGTAAAAGTAGAGGTAGCTGAAGGCGAACTCATTATTCACAAAGGTGATCGCATCACTCTGGAGATCCATGAAAAATACCAAACTTACCGCGAAGAGGTAAGTGCAGGGAATGAGTTGTTGTATGAACGGTTTCTTCTGACAATGGGTATTTTTCTAGTCGTGATACTCTATGTCAGACTGGTTATGCCCGATGCATGGGCACATGGTCGGCGTTTGGCCATCGTGGCCGTGGCCGTATTGCTGAATCTCGCTCTTTCCAGACTCATCCTGGAGTTGGGGCATGCCGACCTTTTTGGAGGTAATGCCACTTTGATCGCGGTCTTGCCCTACCTACTTCCGGTTTCTTTCGGTTCGATGGTCGTTGCCATTTTGGCAGGGCCTCGCAGTGCGCTTTTAACGGCGCTTTTGGTGGGGTTGTTTCATTCCGCCATGCAGGGAACCGATTTGCAGCCTTTTGTCTCCACTATGGCTGGAGCCGTGATGGCAGCCGCTTTTTGTAGAGACGTACGATATCGTTCCCGGGTTGTACGGGCTGGTCTTGTCGGTGGTGGTGTCGTGGCTTTGTTTGCCTTGGGATTTGCTTTGACTGGAGGGTTTGAGCCAGCTGTTGCTTTGCCTCAAATGGCGGCCGCCGTTTTCGTTGGCACCTTGGGAGGTATCGTAGTGGTCGGTGTATTGCCTTTGTTCGAGTATCTTTTCAAGGTGACGACTGAGGTTACCTTGCTGGAACTGACCGACTTTAATCATCCTCTGCTCAGGCGTATGCAGTTGGAGGCACCGGGGACTTATCACCATAGCCTTATGGTTGCGAACCTCTCTGAAAACGCCGCCAGCTTGACCGGAGCCAATCCATTGCTTTGTCGCGCTTGCTCCCTCTTTCACGACATCGGCAAGATGGTCCAACCCGAGTATTTCAGCGAGAACCAAAGCGGAGAAGAGAATCCGCATTTGCGCAGGAATCCTTCCATGAGCGCACTCATAATAAAGAGTCATGTCAAAGAGGGTGTCGAGATGGCTCGCAGAGCCAATTTACCTGAAATCATGATCGATGTGATCAAGCAACATCATGGAACAACCTTGGTCCGTTACTTCTATATGGAAGCAGTCCGCAAGAGTAAACAAACCCGCCTTCCTCTTGGAGACAAAGGCGAAGTGGACGAAAGCACCTATCGTTATGATGGCCCTCGTCCTCGGTTCAAGGAAAGTGCCATCATCTTTTTTGCGGACAGTGTGGAGGCCGCGACCAGAAGCTTGAAGAAAGTGACCAGTAGGTCGGTGGAGGAAATGTTGGATTCTATTTTTGCCGAGCGTTTGGATGATGGACAGTTGGACGAATGCGCCCTGACTCTCGACGAGATCAAACTAATCAAGCAGAGCTTCATCAAGACCATACTCAACATGTTGCATGCTAGAGTTGAGTATCCCGACATGGAGAAAGATAATGATAACGACATCGAGTTAGATGAGGGAGCCACCATCCAAACTGAGATTGGCGATAAGCAATCGTTGTGATCGCTTGAGTTTTCGTGACCCTGAGGTCATGTTATTTTTCCATGCGCTGTTCGCCGCGAAGACAACAGTCCTGCATGGTGATCTCTCCATTGTCTTTCTTGATGATGCGGAAATCAGTGATCTCCACGGTCGATTCCTGAAGGAACCGATTCCCACAGACGTCATTACTTTTCCAGGTGATGCCCAAGAGGGCTTTGCAGGTGAAATCTGTGTTTCAGCAGAAACGGCTTGGAGGGAAAGTGAGGAGCGAAATATACCTTTTTCTCGTGAACTCTGTCTTTATCTAGCTCATGGATGGCTTCATTTGAATGGTTACGATGACTGTGACGAAATGGATCGCCTCACAATGCGAGAGGCCGAAACCGAGGTTCTTGCGTCTGCTGAAAAGAAGGGTCCGCTGCCTGCGTTTTCTTTCTCTTGAATGACATCATGTTCATTTCGGGGACCTTTCGTTTTAGTGGTACTTTTCCTTGTTCCTTTTAGTCTAACGCATTATGGTACGCTTTTGGTCTAGGCCGAAAGTTATTCTTAAGCTATTAATGATTCGCAAGTTACGAAATTCATTCTTGACGGGATTAATTATCTTCCTGCCATTGGGAGTGACCATTTTCGTGGTCGATTTTCTCTTGGGTATGTTCAAGGAACCGGCCATTAACGCTGTCGAGCGTCTCGGCTGGGACAGAAGCGAATTTTTCATCGGTTTCGAGACATTGGCCGCGTTCTTTGGTCTGCTGCTTGCCATACTGCTGCTTACCTTTATGGGTTTTTTGTCGAATTACTTATTTGGCAAATTATTCATCAGGCTTTCCGAGAAAGCATTGAGTAAAGTTCCTTTTGTCAGTACGGTGTATCGCACCGTAAAACAGATTGTTGAGACTTTCAGTCAACAGAACCGGGCGGTCTTTCAAAAAGTTGTCTTGATCGAGTATCCCAGACCCAATTGTTATGCGCTTGGTTTTTTGACCAATGATGCCCGCGGTGAGGTGACTCAGAAGACGGGTAAATCCCTGGCCAACGTTTTTCTGCCAACTACCCCGAATCCAACCAGCGGATATTTGCTTCTTTTGCCCAAGGAAGATGTTCAGGAAATGGAAATGACGGTGGGAGAAGGCATGAAGATGATCATTTCGGGTGGAGCCGTCATTCCCCCTTACGGGAAAGTCGATCAACCCAAGGAGGGCGATGAGACGACTGAGCTTGAAGCGGGAACGCCTTAAATGACCTTGCCCTCTTTCTCGACCGAAGGACTGGTCGTTGCTCGCGGGGATTTGATCGAGAAGCATTGCGATCTTAGTTTGTTTTCCTCCCAGCGCGGTTTGCTGAAATGCAGGCGTCGATTGGCGTCGAACAAGTCTTCCATGGTGCCCGACCTGTTTTCCGATATTGAGGCTCTGCTAAATCCCATTGGGGGAGGGAAACTTTGTTTTGTCGGGGAATGGCGACTCCTGAAATCAAGACCAGGGATCGGGCTTGATTACAGGCGCCTGCAGGCCGCGGGCGCATTGGCACGCATGGTTTCGCTGAATGCTCGCTGGCTCGCAACCTTCGATGAAGCCAGCATCTTGCTTGGTAAAGCTTTGGACGCCTTGGATGAGGGCGCTCCCTGCGAAGCGGCTCGCTTCAAAGCCATCTTTCTACTGGTGCGCTCGGAGGGTTACCCGGTAGAGGAGGATTGGCGAATGAATTGGTCAGAGAAAGACCGAATGGCTCTTCTGTCTCTCTTGCTCAACCCCATCAAATCTTGCGAATTGCCAACCAATGACATCGAGCGTTGGCGAAGGGATTTGGAGAAATGGATCGTTGCTGAGACAGATTTCGTTATTTGAAGTCGCTTAGCCTTGCCACTGAGACGGTCATCCTTATGGACAAAAAGGTGGAATGAGCGTTTTTCGCCAGACGATTGAGGTGAATTCTTCCGGGAAGGGAACCCACGAGATAACCGCCGAAGTTGAGGCTGGTTTACGCGAGTCTGGCCTAAACGAAGGCGTGGTCACGGTTTTTGTAAGGCATACCAGTTGCAGTTTGGTTATCATGGAAAATGCTGATCGCTCCGCTCGATATGACTTGGAGCGTTTCATGGAACATTTGGTGCCAGAGGATTATCCTCACTTCACGCATACCTACGAGGGACCTGATGACATGCCCTCGCATATTAAGATGGCCCTGACTCGTACCTCCGAAAGTATCCCGTTTGCTTCGGCTCAATTGTTGCTAGGTACATGGCAAGGAATTTTTTTATGGGAGCACCGTGCGGCCCCGCATCGTAGAAAATTGATACTCAGCTACATTGGGGAATGAATATGATAGATCTTATGAAACATTTGGCTTTGGTTGCAGTCTGGTCCTTCTGTTTGGTCAGCTGCGGACAACCCCAATCCAATTTGGACGAGGACGAAAATCCTAATTTTCAGCGGGCGCAAGTCTTCCTCAAGCAAGGACGGAAAGAGGATGCGATGGAGCAGTTTTTGAAGGTTTTGGACACATCCCGAGAAGCTTTCCAGTCTCACCTCGAATTGGGCCGCCTTTTTCTAGAAGTTGAAGGTCGTGAGGATCCATTGCAGGCCATATATCACTTTCGGCGGTTCCTGCAGCTTAAGCCTGAGGCTCGTGAGGCGGAAAACGTTAATCAGTTGATCACCACGGCCGAGAAACAGTTTCTTGCAGGTTTGCCTGGAAAGCCTTTTGGAAATCAATTGGATGCCATGCAACTTCGAGAGCAAAATGGAGCCCTCGAGCGTGAAGTCGCCATGCTCAAGTCGCGTTTGGCTCTCCACGAACCACTCGCTCCTGAATCACTCTCCGAGGGCGCCGGAGGGGTGATAATTGAACAAACTCAGCAAGAGCGAACGATCATAACGCCCAAGGAATCCGCCTACGTGGTCAAGCAAGGGGACACCTTGTCCAGCATCAGCATCTTGATGTATGGCTCTTCAAGTCCTCTTTACATTGACGCAATTTTTGAGGCGAACCGCGAAGCAATGCCAAACAAGAATAGCCTTCGTTTAGGACAACAATTGACCATTCCCAAGCTTCCACGACCGTGAGCGTGACACCGCTCTCACACTATTTTGATCACAACGCAACTTCGCCGTTGCGGGAGTCAGGCCGTTTAGCCTTGGCCGGCGGCTTGGACGAATCGTGGTGTAATCCTTCAAGTCCACACTCAGAAGGAGTTCGCTGTCATGCCTTGCTGGAGGATGCGCGAGAACGTTTCGCGGCCATTTTTGGGGGGGCTGCGGAACGTTTATCATTCACCTCGGGTGCGACTGAAGGCAACAATGCGGTCATGGCTTTTTTTCACGCAAAAACAGATTCTCGAGGCAAAGCGGCCGTTTCAGCAGTCGAGCATCCTTCCGTTCTCGAATCTGCCAAAACCAGATTTGGTCAAAATCTTGAACAACTTGCGGTTGATGAAAACGGGGTCCTTTGTCTTGATGCATTGAGTTCTTTCTTATCCGAAGGCAAAGCGATTCTCATTTCCGTAATGGCGGCCAATAACGAAACAGGTGTTCTGCAACCATGGTCCGAAGCTCAAGCTTTGTGCAGGGAATTCGGCGTGCCTTTTCATTGTGACGCAACTCAATGGCTTGGGCGCATGCCAGCCGAAGGTCTTGATGCCTGTGATCTGTTGACAGGCAGTTTCCACAAGCTGGGCGGACCCAAGGGGATTGGTTTTCTAAGGACTTCGTGCGAAGACTCGGTTCGCTTGCTCTATGGTGGTCATCAGGAAGGTGGTCTCCGCGCTGGCACGGAGAATGTTCCTTCCATCCTTGGTTCATTGGCCTCTTTGGAGGAAGCGATACGAGAAATTACCGATTCATCGAACCGTGATCTTTTCGAGAAACGAGTAGCTGAATTGATCCCGGGCATCCAGTTTCTGGGTGCGGAAGCCAACAGATTGCCTCTCGTCTCATCTTTCGTATTGCCCAAGTTTGACAACCTCCGATGGATTAACCGAATGGATCGTCTGGGCTTTGCTGTTTCAACCGGATCGGCTTGCGCAACTGGGCGAGGAGGGCCCTCACACGTTTTGGCTGCGATGGGGCATTCTCCGGAGGAGGCACGGCGCTTTCTTCGGGTCAGTGGAGGTTGGTCTAACGCAACCGATGATTGGATTGCTTTGGCTGATGCTTTTGGAGTTGCTTACGAGGAACTCGATAACGACGAAGGCGAATCTCAGGTCATTTCCTTGTGAGGCTCGCTAATCTTAATTTAGTTGATTACCGTAACGTTGAGACGGCTCGCCTGACTTTCGACAAAGACCGAATTTTTTTCTTCGGTTCGAATGGCCAAGGCAAAACCAATTTGCTGGAAGCAATTGGGCTTGCTCACGCGCTCCGTTCATTCAGGACCTCGGATACTCGAAACCTGATTCGCTGGGATCGTCCCCGGGCCGAAATCCTCTTTCGTTTCACTGGTGGAGGCACTGGCGAAATGGAGGCTTTTGTTGGCTTGGCTCGATCTGGAAGCAAGGAAGTCTCAATTGATGGCGATAAAGTGAAGCGCTTGGGTGATTTCATGGGCCGTTTCCCCTCCGTTGTCTTTTGTTCGGAGGACTTGCGTTTGCCCCGCGGTGGGCCAGGTGATCGACGAAAGTTCATCGACTTGTTGTTTTCATCTTCTGATGAAAACTATTTGGACTCCTTGCGTCGGTATCATAAGGCGTTACGCTTCCGAAACGCTTTGCTGCGGAAGGATGGAGACGATATGGAACTCGATGCGTTCGAACGTGAAATGAGTTTGTCCGCCGCCCAATTGGTGATAGCTAGAGCCAAATCACTGGCATCGTTGGGCAAGTTTTTCGTCAAAAGATACGGATCAATTAGCGAGGGCTCCGAGGAGCCTGATTTACGATATGTTGCTGATTCTGAAATTGAGGAGGCTGATGAATTTGCTCGATTACTTCGCGATGGCAGAGGTCGGGATCGACTTGCCAAGTCCACCCAACGAGGACCCCACCGAGATGACTTCGTTTTTTCATTAGATGCTCGTGACGCTCGCAATTTTGCGTCAGAGGGACAGCAGCGCAGCCTTGTCTTAGCACTTCGTTTTGGCCAAGCAGATTACTTGCGTAATTGCTTGGGCGTGGCACCGCTGATATTGGTTGATGACGTTCTAGGTGAACTAGACCGAAATCGTCGCTTGAACTTTTGTTCCTTTCTGGACGAGGATTCGCAAGTCTTCGCCACGGGAACGGAGCCATTCTCCAACGAATCATCTGAATGGGAAACTTACGAGACAAACGATGGATGTTTCCGCAAGCTATGATTCAACTAACTTTTCCGCGACATGCTTGAGTTGACTATTTGGCATTGGGTTGCCCTGGCGTTTGCTTCCTGGTTGACTGGTCTTGGCAAAGGAGGTGTTCCCGGCGCAGGTATTGTCACCGTTGCCGTCTTTGCTTGGGTACTGGATCATGCGGGAATCGACGAAGGTGTCCGCCGATCCGTGGGATTGTTGCTGCCTGTCCTTGTTTCGGCTGACGTTGTTGCTGTATTGATCTATCGACAGCATGCTGAATGGAGACACTTGCTTCGCCTGCTTCCGTGGACCTTTCTAGGGATTATAGCTGGATATTTTGTTTTCGATTACTTGTCGGGGGATCGCCTCAAGACCATCATCGGTATTATTCTGCTCGCTCTGACCGTTATCCACTTCGGCAAGCAGTTTCTTCTGCCAGGTAAGCCGAGTGACAAGGCAACTTCACGAGGTGAGTTAGTTTGGGGGGTCTTTTTGGGTTTTCTTGCAGGTGGCGCCACCATGCTGGCAAATGCTGCCGGTCCCGTGGCCGCCCTCTATCTCATTGTAATGCGGTTGCCCAAATACGCTTTCCTCGGAACCTCGGCTTGGCTTTTCTTGATAGTTAACGTTTCCAAAGTTCCTTTCATGGTAGACTTGGATATAATATCCTTTGAATCCTTTGACATCAGTTGGAAATTATTCTTTCCCGCGGCGTTGGGAGCGTGGATGGGACCATGGGTTGCCCGGCGCTTGAATCAGACAATGTTCGAGGCTTTGGTGTGGATTTTCATTGTAGTGACTGGGGTGAAGTTTTTATTTTAACAAACAGGGAGGAAACTTAATTGGCTCGAAAGAATGCCAGAAAGATGTGGGCGGATCACTTGGCTGGTCGTGGAGGGAAACCGACGGCGGTGGATGTTCGTGCTTTTGTCGGAAAGAAACCATATGATGGATTAGTTCTTGGTGTTGACCCGAGCTTACGAGGTTCGGGGTTGGCGGTACTAGAGTTTTCTTCCGGCAAGCCGACCCTGAAAGCGAGTCTCACTGTAAAACTCAAGCCCAAATTGCCTTTCGACGTGTGTCTGGGAAAAATTCACCAAGCCGTGGTGGGCTATATCGAGAAATGGAAACCTCGGCACGTTGCGATCGAGCAAACTATTTACGTCCAGAATTTTCAGACCGCCCAGATTCTGGGTGCCGCCAGAGGTGCCATCATCGCCGCGGTGGCGGTTCGAGGGATTCCCGTTTTCGAATATCCCCCCCTCCGTATAAAGCAGGCTGTGGTTGGGTTTGGCAGAGCAAGTAAGGAGCAACTTGCCCGCACCGTAACCCAACTACTGTCTAGCGGGGAGGAGTTGGGCTTTGACGAATCGGATGCCGTTGGGGTTGCTTTTTGTCATGCGATGACTTGGTCCGGAGAGGAAGTAATCCGAGAGGCGATTTCGACCTGATTTTTGGTGCAGCCCCCACCAAAGTCATGGTGACCTTCACCTCGTCCGCTACTTTCTTCAGAAGCTTTCCCTTACCCAGATCATAGTCGCTACGCTTAATGCGGAACTCGCTCCGCACAACCAAAAGATCCCCCTCGATCTTTCGCCGCTCCATCAACTTCCCTGGAAAATAATCCATGTGAACAGGAATTGTTACCTTCCTCTTTATGCCCTTGATGGTCAGATCACCAACGACCACGAGTTGGACGGATTGACCAATTTTGTTCCCCTGAGCCATCTTTTGGACGTCGAAGGTGATTGTAGGATATCTCTCTACGTCAAAGAGAACCGGTCCCTTTAGAAATGAATTTGAATCCCTCGCCTGAGCTTGGGCTGTATTCGTAAACGCGATAATTTTCCCAGTGGTTTTTTCCGGAGCTGCTGGATCAAACTCGAGGAAACCGCTTGTTGCACTGATTTGCCCAAGGAGAAAGCCACTTTCATAAGCTCCTGCCAGCGAGAATTCGATTAGGTTGAAACCCTTGGGATCATGAAAGTCAAACGACTTGCTCCATGCTGATTCGGAGACGGTTATCAAGAGCAGGTAAACAAAGCCAATGCTACGCCAAGACATCATGTGATTTTGAAGTAGGGGCTTGGATGAGTCCAGTAAGAACGGTCGGCCACAGCTTGAAGGCTACAAGATCAACATGGCATCTCCATAGGAATAGAAACGGTAGTCCATGGCCAGGGCATCCGAATAAAGTTCCTTAAGAATAGATAAACCGTTTTTTTCTCCGGGAGACAAAAAGGCTGCCACAAGGCAAAGTAGCGTGGACCTCGGCAGGTGGAAATTGGTTAGAAGAAGATCGACGCCCCGAAAGTCTCTTGGTGGTTGAATAAATAGTTTTGTCTCCCTAATGGTTGCTTGCTCCAAATCTGAATCTTCCCCCTGTCCCAGATAATCCTCAATTGCTCGCACCGTTGTTGTGCCGACAGCTAGACGACAAGAACCTGTTTCTCTAAGGGAGGCTTTTATTTCAGGAGATAATTCGTAGGTTTCGCTTCCCATGGGATGATCAGCGATTCTTTCTGTGTCGATCGGTCGGAAGGTTCCAACTCCCACCGATAGCGTCAGGTCATGAATCGGATGTCCTCGCCGCTGCAAATCGTCGAGTAGTTCAGGGGTGAAGTGGAGGCCTGCCGTTGGGGCGGCAACGCCAGTGCAACTTTTTGGATTGGAGTATACCGTTTGATAACGCTCATCGTCTGAATTGTCAGTTGGGCGCCTTATGTAGGGGGGGAGTGGCATGGCGCCAATGCGTTTGGCGAGAGCATCCACGCTATCGTCATTCTCCAAGTCGAAGCGAACCAGATATTCTCCCGAGGGATTCTTGCCCTGAACTATGGCTGCGTATTCTCCCGGCAAGGAAAACCTGCCTGCTTTTTCCGTTTTGGCTCCTGGCTTTAGAAGGCAGGACCAAGTGTTAGATGTAGTATTTTCCGGACGGAGAAGAAGGCATTCCGTATTTCCGCCAGATGGTCGTATTCCCATTAATCTGGCTTTTAATACCGAGACATCGTTACGGAAAAAACTCGTTTCAGCGGGTATGAGATCTGGGAGTTCGTGAAAAAAACTATGCCTTGTCTCACCTGAAACTCGGTCATAAACGAGCAAACGGGAGTGGTCGCGTCGCTCTATGGGAAATTGAGCGATGCTCTCTTCAGGCAAATCGTAATCCAATTCTTTTGTTAGCATTTCTTTTCCGAGGAAAAGCGCATCGACAACGACTGGGCAATCGCGATATTGTTTTCTTTTTAACGTAAACTAGCTCCAAGTCCATGAGTGACCCAAATTCAGATGACATCATTTTGCCGCCCGAGGTGGCTTCCAAGAATGCCCATGTATCGAGCATGGAGGTCTATCGCGAACTCTACCAAAAAAGTGTGGATGATCCAGAAGGGTTTTGGTCCGAGGTTGCAGAGGAATTTCATTGGTACCAAAAATGGGATTCCATTCGTAGCTACAATTACAATCTTGATGATGGGCCCATTGACGTTCGCTGGTTCGAGGGTGGCAAGACGAATGTTTGTCATAACTGCTTAGATCGCCACTTGGAGGAGAGGGGAGACAAGACCGCCATCATTTGGGAAGGCAATGAGCCTGGAGAGGACGAGACTATAACCTACCGTGATTTACATGACAGGGTTTGTCGTTTCGCCAACCTGCTGAAGGGGCGTGGAGTAGGGAAGGGCGATCGTGTTTCCATTTACCTTCCCATGGTTCCGGAGGCCACTGTTGCCATGTTGGCCTGTGCTCGCATAGGAGCCGTTCACTCTGTTGTTTTCGGTGGATTTTCGGCGGAGGCTTTGGCTGACAGAATTGTTGACTCCACTTGTAAGACTTTGATTACTGCCAATGGTACTTTTCGCGGTGCCAAGGCAATTCCCATGAAGCCCAACGCCGATAAAGCCATGGCTTCAGCTTCGAGCCAAATGGACGAGGCGGTTGAAACTTGTATCGTGGTCAAGAGAGTGAGCGACGATTCCGGGATCGAGTGTGAAATGCAGGAGGGACGAGACCTCTGGTGGCATGAGGCCATGCATGAGGCTTCGACCGATTGCCCTTGCGAGGAAATGGATGCTGAGGATCCTCTCTTCATTCTTTATACATCGGGTTCCACCGGAAAGCCCAAGGGGGTTCTTCACACTACGGGTGGTTACATGATTTATACAGCAGCCACCCACAAATATGTTTTCGACTATCACGAAGATGACATCTATTTCTGTGCCGCAGACATTGGATGGGTGACAGGGCATTCCTACATCGTTTACGGTCCTCTGGCCAATGGCGCCACCACCACAATGTTCGAAAGTATTCCCACTTACCCGAATCCCGATCGTTATTGGCAAGTGATTGAGAAATGGGGAGTGAATCAATTCTACACCGCTCCCACCGCCATTCGAGCCATTGCCGCGGCCGGAGAGGAATGGCCATCCAAATATGACATGCCCAGCCTACGTGTGCTCGGAAGCGTGGGAGAACCAATCAATCCGGAGGCGTGGCGTTGGTATTACCGAAATGCAGGCAAGCAACGTTGCCCGATTGTCGACACTTGGTGGCAAACCGAAACCGGCGGTATTCTAATCACCCCATTGCCAGGATGCACCCCACTCAAGCCAGGTTCTGCAACCTTTCCTTTTTTTGGCGTAAATCCCGTGGTTCTTGATCCCCATTCTGGAGAGGAACTCGAAGGCAATGGAGTCAGCGGCGTACTCGCTATAAAGGAACCTTGGCCAGGCCAAATGCGTACCATCTATGGGGATCACAAGCGCTTTGGTGATACCTATTTCCAGCAATACAAAGGTTATTATTTCACTGGTGACGGATGTCGTCGAGATGAGGATGGCTACTACTGGATAACAGGTCGGGTAGATGATGTCATCAATGTCTCTGGACACCGCATGGGCACTGCGGAGGTGGAGAGTGCCTTGGTCGCTCACGATCACGTCGCCGAGGCTGCGGTCGTTGGTTTTCCTCACGAGGTCAAAGGAGAAGGGATTTATGCCTACGTGACATTGAACGCCGGTGTGGAATATTCAGATGAGCTTCGAACCGAGCTCAAAGGTCAGGTGAGATCGGTTATCGGTCCCATCGCCACGCCGGACGTCATCCATTGGGCCCCGGCTTTGCCCAAGACTCGCTCGGGCAAGATTATGCGCCGAATACTTCGCAAGATTGCCACGGACGAAACAGATCAAATAGGTGACACTTCCACATTGGCTGATCCATCAGTCGTTGAACAGTTGATAAATGAGAGGTGATTTGTAATTATTTGATGCAATGAAGGTTTTCATTAACGGAAAGTTCGTCGACAAGGAGGACGCAAAGGTTTCGGTCTTTGACCATGGCCTTCTTTACGGGGACGGCGTGTTTGAAGGGATTCGTCTATATTCTCGCTGTGTCTTCAAGTTGCATGAACATTTGGAGCGACTGGAGCAATCGGCCAAGGCAATACTGTTGGATTTGCCCATGACTCGCGAGCAATTGACTGAAGCTGTCATTGAAAGCTGTCGAGTCAATGAGCTTACCGATGGATACTTGCGCCTGGTCATCACGCGTGGTCCCGGTCATTTAGGCTTAACCCCCGACGGTTGCGGACCTGCCGGCGTTATCATCATCGCCGACAATATTCAGCTTTATCCCAAGGAAATGTATGAGTCGGGACTTAAGATCATCACAGTGGCTACTCGGCGAATCAATTCCGCCGCTCTTCCGCCCGCGGTCAAGAGCCTAAATTATCTTAATAACATTTTGGCCAAGATAGAGGCGAAGAAAGTCGGTTTTCAGGAAGCCCTCATGCTTAATGACAAGGGAGAGGTGGCAGAATGTACCGGCGATAACGTTTTCGTTATCAAGAAGGGTCAATTGTATACGCCCCCCCTTGATGCAGGTTCTCTTCGCGGGATCACTCGGGAGGTTGTCATTGATATAGCTCATGAGTTGGGCGTTCCTTTTTCCGAACAAGCCTTGACCCGATATGACCTTTGGAACGCCGACGAGTGTTTCCTTACCGGGACTGCTGCCGAGGTTATTCCCTGTGTTGAAGTGGACCACCGCGAGGTGGGCTCGGGAGTGCCCGGTGATTTGACGAAAAGCTTTATCTCGCATTTCCGCCAAAAGGTTTCAGTTGACGGTGTTTTGATTTGAGTTTTCTTACCATTTCACAGGCAGTTTTCTCCGTTGTTGAGCCATTCTTTGTTTTTGGCACGCATTATGCGTTGCAATCTAGAGTTAATGGAAGTAATATGTGAAATGGTTTTATTCAGGGAGAGGATGATACAATAGGATGGGAGAAGCAATTACATGTCATTGTTGCGAGAAGCCGGCTACGGTTCATCTCACGCAGATCGTGGAAAACAAGGTCCACAAGGTGGATTTGTGTGAGGAATGCGCCCAAGCCAAGGGCGTGACCAACCCAGAAGGCTTTTCAATGGCGGATTTCCTTCCTTCTTTTGAAAATAGCTCACCGAACGAAGGTGAATTGGTTTGTGAGAGCTGTGGATTGACCCAAAAGGAATTTAAGAAGAATGGTCGTTTTGGTTGTGCTTCGTGCTATGATGTTTTCAAGCAAGTTCTTGATGACATGCTAGAAGGAATGCATGCTGGCAAGAGACATGTGGGGCGGATGCCCGATGGTTTCGAGGCGCCTGTAAGCAAAGAACCGAAGCAACCTGAAGAGGAAGTGCCGGAGGAAGATATTTCTACTCTCGAGCAAGAATTGACCAAGGCGATTGAAGCTGAGGAATATGAACAAGCTGCCGAGATCAGGGATCGTATTCGTAAGCTGAAGGAACTTGCCGCCGGTTGATGGCCCAAGGGTCTGGTTATGATTGATCCTACAAAAGGCGGTGAATTGATGAAGGGCGGAGCTCGCGGAGTTCCTGTGACATTGAGCACTCGAATTCGTTTAGCTCGAAACCTATGTAACTTTCCTTTCCCCGCATGGGCCGAAACGTCACAGCGTCGTGACGTTTTGTCTGCCTGCAGGGAGGCGGCCGAAAGATTGAAGACCTTCAAGGAGCCGATTTCCTTCGAGGTAGACGATTTGAGTGACTTGCAGAAGTTGGTCTTGGTCGAGAGGCATGTCATTAGTCGTGAGTTGATGCAGATCAACGAGGCTGCTGGAGCTGTCCTCAGCCCCGACCAATCCGTCTCTATCATGATTAACGAGGAGGATCACCTCCGCATGCAGGTCCTGCGCAAGGGATTCGATTTGAAAGGCGTTTGGAAGATGGCGAATCGCATGGACTTGGAGATGGAAAACTCCATTGACTATGCATTCTCTTCCGATTATGGCTTCTTGACCGCTTGCCCCACTAATTTGGGTACGGGTATGCGAGCTTCCGTCATGATGCACTTGCCTGGCCTTTTCATGGGTAAGCACATGGACAAGGTGATTCGAGGAGTAAATGAACTGGGGATCGCTGTCAGAGGTCTCTTCGGGGAAGGCACGGATGCCAGTGGGAATATTTTCCAGATCTCCAATCAACAAACCTTGGGCGAGACGGAGGAAGACATCCTCAATCGCTTGGGCAAGACTTTGGAACAAGTCAAATCCCAGGAAATCAATGCGAGGGAAAGCCTGTTGGAGGATGGCAGACAAATGCTTTTTGACAAGATAGGGAGAGCTTATGGTGTGCTAAGCAACGCTTACATGCTGACGTCTTCGGATGCAATGGACAGGCTTTCATACATGCGTTTGGCTGTTGATTTCGGCTTCTTGCCAGAGAAATGTCGAGTGGTCATCGATGGGAGTTTTATCGAATGTCAACCCGGTCACATCCAGCACCACGCTGGACAAAACATTGAACCCGAGGAGCGTGATGCCATGCGGGCTGAATTATTGCGTCGCAAGTTTGTTAAGTTTCCTAGCTTGGATTTTGACAAAGCATGAACCCCTCTTTAATCGATCAACTGAAGAAAATATATGGATGAACCCATGAATCATTTCACTCCTCGGGCACAGCAAGTCTTGGCTTTGGCTCGTAAAGAGGCGGACGGCTTCCACCATAACTATGTTGGGACAGAGCACTTGTTGTTGGGCTTGATCAATCTCGGTCAAGGCGTTGCTGTCAATGTCCTGCAGAAGATGGGGCTTGATCTAGACACAGTAAGAGCTGCCGTGGAGCAACAAGTTGGTAGCGGGCCAGATGCAAAGCATACCGGTAACGTTCCTTATACACCTCGTGTCAAAAAGGTTTTGGCTCTGGCAGGCAAGGAAGCGAAGACCCTCAACCACAGTTACGTGGGAACCGAACATATTTTGCTAGGCTTGCTTCGTGAAGGCGAGGGGGTGGCCGCTAGAGTTCTCAAATCCCTGGACGTTGACATAGAACGTTGTCGAGCGGAGATTCTTTCGGAGCTGGACCCTCATTTTGCGGCGGAAGATGATTCCGAGAAGTCCATCGCTGGTGGTGGCACGGGTGATGAGCGAAAAGACCAGAAAACTCCTGCGCTCAAGGCTTTTGGACGTGATCTCACTGAGATTGCCAAGAAAGGGGAAATGGATCCCATCATTGGCCGAGAAAAGGAGATACGTCGAGTTATTCAGATTCTTTGCCGGCGAACCAAGAACAATCCTGTTTTAATTGGCGAGGCTGGTGTGGGTAAAACGGCCATTGTGGAAGGCTTGGCCCAACAGATATCGTCTGGCTTTGTTCCCGAACTTCTTCTGGACAAAAAGGTCATTACCTTGGATATGGCTTTGATGGTTGCGGGCACGAAATACCGTGGGCAGTTCGAAGAGCGCATCAAGGCGGTGATGGATGAGATTCGAAAAGCAAAGAATATCATTCTTTTTATCGATGAATTGCACACTATCGTAGGCGCCGGAGCTGCCGAAGGGGCCATGGATGCCTCCAATATCTTCAAACCGGCCTTGAGCCGCGGTGAGATGCAATGCATCGGCGCAACTACTTTGTCGGAATATCGCAAGTACGTCGAAAAGGACAGTGCCTTGGATCGTCGTTTTCAGTCGGTCAAGGTCGAGGCGCCATCAGTGGAGGACACAGTACTCATTCTGAAAGGAATTCGGTGCAAGTATGAGGAGCACCATAACGTCGAATTTACGGACAAGTCCCTTGTTTCCGCAGCAAAGTTGACTGATCGGTACGTCACCGGAAGATTCTTGCCGGATAAGGCCATAGATGCTTTGGACGAAGCTGGTGCCAGAGCTCGAATCGAATCGCTCAAACGGCCCCCTAAAGTCGAGGGCTTGAGCGACCGAATCAAGGAAGTTTGCACATTGAAGGAGACCGCCATCAGTGAACAAAACTTCGAGGAAGCGGCCAAGGCTCGCGACAAGGAAAAAAAGCTCAGGGCTGAACGAGAGAAGATGCTCGAGGATTGGAAAAAAAGCCGAGATGAGCAGCGCATCAAGGTTTGCGAGGATGAAATGCAGAACGTGATAGCTGACTGGACTGGCATCCCATTGCAGAAGATGGCAGCCAAGGAACACAAGAAGTTGCTCGACCTCGAAAAAGACTTGCAGGAAGCAGTCATCGGCCAAGACATGGCTACGGAAGTTGTAGCCAAGGCATTGAGACGTTCCCGGGCCGACCTCAAGGATCCCAAGCGTCCTATTGGCTCATTTATGTTTCTCGGGCCAACAGGCGTTGGCAAGTCGCACCTTGCCAAGATTTTGGCAGAGAACATGTTCGGAGATCAGGATGCCCTCGTGCAGATTGATATGTCCGAGTACATGGAGAAGTTTGCAGTATCCCGCCTCATAGGATCACCTCCAGGTTACATCGGCTACGAGGAAGGCGGTCAACTCACCGAGGCCATACGCCGCAAACCATATTCGGTTGTTCTGTTTGACGAAATTGAAAAGGCTCATCCAGACGTCACCCAAATTCTTCTTCAGATTCTTGAGGATGGACGGCTCACGGACAGTCTTGGACGCAAGGTGGATTTTCGTAACACCATTCTCATAATGACATCCAACGTCGGAGCTGAAATTCTGCAAAGAAATGTTTCCATGGGATTCTCCGTTGGTGGCGAGATTGACGAGGCACGCCTTCGTGACCGCATTATGGATGAGGCGAAGAAGGCCTTCAAGCCGGAGTTTCTTAATCGTTTGACCGACATTGTGATGTTCAACGCTCTTTCCAAGGAGAGTTTGCAAGTCATCGTTGACCTCGAATTGGCCAAGTTACAGACTAGATTGAAGGAACAGCGAATCAAGTTGGCTGTATCCGATAAGGCTAAGAAATTCCTCATTGAAAAAGGTTATGATGAGAAACTTGGCGCCCGCCCCTTGAGACGAGCGGTAGAGAAGTACTTGGAGGACAACCTCGCTGAATCTCTGCTTGCTGGCTCGATCAAGAAGGGGAAGACAATCAAGGTTTTGATTCACGAGGATGGAGAATCCCTGCTATTTGAGCAAACCAAGGCTAGTCGCAAAGTGTCTTCTTCTGACAAGTCCGGATCCTAGAGCTAGTTTAAACTGTCTTTTATGGAAAAATCCCTCATCTTGCTCAAGCCCGACTGCTTACGCGTCGGTGCAGTAGGCGAAGTCCTTTCCCGCTTTGAAGGAGCTGGGTACAGTATTGTTGCTTGCAAGATGATTCAACTGGATGACACGGTGTTGAACGAGCACTATGCTCATATTACTCATTTGTCGAACTTCCCGGACATTTTGGAATTCATGAAATCCAGACCTGTAATCGCAATGGTTCTCCAGGGTGATAACGTCATTCAGGGGGTTCGCGATCTTTTGGGACCGACTGATTCAACGAAGGCTCCCACTGGTACAATCCGTGGTGACTTGGGTACGAATAGCATGCAGAATATTTTACATGCCTCGGACGGAACCGATTCCGCTGCCTTGGAAATCGAACGGTTTTTTTCTTCGGCGGAGCTTTTTTGACTTCCGCTTAAGTAGGTTCTCCCAAGACTAGGCACACTGCGAATGCAGCGATTCCATCTCCGTTGCCGATTCCACCAATCCCTTCATTTGTTGTTGCCTTGATACCGAGCAGGGAAGGGGAAATGTCCAAAGCTTTGCTTAACACTGCTTTCATTGATTGGATATGTGGCCCGATCTTCGGTGATTCTGTCACAATTGTGGCATCTATGTTCCCCAAACTATATCCATTGGAATTGCACTCCTGCAATGCCTTCTCCAGAATCTTCATGGAATCGAGCCCTTTGCATGAAGGATCTTCGTTTGGGAAAAAATGACCGATATCTGCAAGACCCAGCGCTCCGAAAATCGCGTCGGCGATCGCATGAGATAGGCAATCTCCGTCTGAGTGCGCCTCCAGTCCACGATTATGGGGGATTTCAACGCCACCCAAGATCAATGGCCTTTTCGGCCCAAAACGATGTATGTCATAACCATGACCAATACGAAATGGGAGATCCTTCATGATGCGGTCTTTCTCTCGGCGAGATGGTGTTTGATCCAGCTCAAGTCGTCTTGCGTCGTTATTTTAGGGTTGGAGTAACCGGCTTCCATCAAATGGATGGGTTCGCCTAAAGCTTCTACTGCCGAAATGTCATCTGTCAGTTCAATCTCTTCTCGTTCAGCATGAGCATGCGCCCTGATAATTAGATTTTTCTGAAAGACTTGTGGTGTTTCCATTGCCCATAGGCATTGTCGATCCAATGACTTTGTCATGTAGATATGCTCCTTCTCCGTTTCGCTAACGAGTTTCGTTGTGTCGGTCATTCGGTGAGCCAAGGTCACTGCACCATGTCTTGCCACGGCTTTTTTCAATGAAACCAAGGTTTCAGGTCGAATAAGCGGGCGGGCGCAATCGTGGATAAAAACCGTTTCAATTTCTTCTGGCATGGCCCGTAGCCCATTGCGTACTGAATCGTTCCTTTTGATTCCGCCTCTGGCCCAAATGATTGTTGGTAGGCTCGGGTAAGAGGACATTTCTCGCTCCAAGTCTTCGCGTTGCTTTTCATCCCTGTGAACTATCACCGCTAAATCGACGAAACCGCTTGAGGTAAAGGTATCTAACGACCATGCAAAGACTGAACGTTTTTCTACCACGGTTAAGACTTTGTCCGGAATCTCCGGACCCATTCGTGAACTTTGGCCACCTGCCAGCAGAATGACGGCTATCATATGTCTGCGTCCTCCAGTTCGGCCATTATTCCGTGAAAGGCTTCAGCGGGATCAGGGGAATTTAGTATTGGACGACCTATGACCAAATAATCGGCTCCCAATCCTGAAGCATCCGCAGGGCTCAGTACTCGCTTTTGTTCATCTTTGGAAGTGCCTGAAGGTCTGATTCCCGGCGTGATCAAGGCCGTTTCTTTTGGCAGAATTCGACGGAGTGGTTCGATTTCCAGAGGCGAACAGACGATCCCATCCACCTCGGAATTCACAGCCAATTTGGCCAAGCGTTCAACATGTCCTGCGACTGCACCTTCCAAACCGATTTCACGCAAACCATCCTTATTTAATGAAGTCAGCACGGTTACAGCAAGTAGCTTGGCTCCTGTAAGGTGCTTCCGAGTTGTTTCAGCGGCCGCCTTCATGCATTCCGATCCAGCACAAGCATGCATTGTCAACATGCCGATGGGGAGCCCCGACAAACTTTCTATGGCCTTTGAGACGGTATTGGGGATGTCATGCAGCTTCAGGTCGAGAAAGACATCATAGCCTGTATCGGCCAATTCTCGCACGAAGTCTGGCCCGTCGCGCAGGAAGCTTTGCAATCCTACCTTGACCCATTTCAATCCCGACCCCACCTCTGCGAGAACAGCCATTGCCTTTTGGCGGCTTTCCACGTCGAGGGCCAGTATAACCTCTGTATTTGTTGCATAACTGCTCATTGAGACATGGACTTTGCGATGTCTCTTGTTCGATGCGAACATTTATTCATGTAAAGGATTGCTAGAAGACTTGAATCTATTATTTTAAGGGTTTGCGAAGTCGTTAAAAATTTCTGCTGTAATCATATTTCTGCAGCTGGATGATCATGCATTCCGCAACTTTGTTTTCGCCAGCAAAAATCAACTTGTTTCTTGCGGTCACTGGTATTCGCGAGGATGGGTATCACGATTTAATTTCTCTGGCGGCCCCCATCAACTTCGGAGACGAAATTGATATAGAGATTAAGACTCAAGAGGGTATTGATTTCAAGTGCGATCATCCTGATTTGCCTACTGACGACGGGAACCTCGTAGTCAGGGCGATTCTCTCCTTTCAAGAAAGAACAGGTCGTCACGATGGTTTGAAGGTTCGTTTGCGTAAGCGCATTCCGGTTGGTGCAGGGCTTGGCGGAGGTAGTTCCAATGCAGCCATTGTATTACTAGGGCTCGATCAACTTTTTGACACCCGCCTGCCGGAGAAGGAACTTCATTCCATGGCTTCGCGAATTGGCTCGGATTGCCCGCTTTTTTTAAAGGAGGGACCTTGTTTGATAAGAGGCAGAGGCGAAAAGATTAACGAGATTGATCAATCGGCTCGCCTTCGCTTACAAGGACGAAAGCTTGCCTTGTTTTGGCCATCATTTTCAATTTCAACCGCTTGGGCATATGGCCAATTTGATGAAGCTGTGAGTGCATTCTCCCGCCAAGCTGAATCCGAAGAAATCTTACTGAAATGGCTGCAGAGTGATCAACCGCCTGAAACTTTGTTAAGCAATGATTTCGAGGAGGTACTATTTCAGAAATTTCCTGCCTTCCACTGTTTGTTCAATGATTTGAGCCAGTCAATCGGGGTAAATTGTTCGATTACAGGTAGTGGATCTGCATGCTTTGCCTTTGTCGATGATGCCTGCAAGGCTAATGAATTGAAGAGAATTGTTCGCTTGGCATGGGGAGAAAAAGCCGGTTTTGAGTGGATCGACTTGCTTTAAGGGAAACTTTGTTTTCGC
>PAZC01000036.1 GCA_002716045.1 Opitutia bacterium | reverse complement strand
AGATGGTGGAAGGCTACCTCGCCCACAAGTGGGGATTCGCCGATTCACTACATCCGAACCACCCCTATTTGGAACTACCGCCCGCATTTGACAATTCCCCGGTCATTACGCCGACCAACCACAACGCGGAGGTGGGACAAAGCCCGCCGCAACAACCCGGCGTGATCGGACACCTAAACAAAGCCTTCACTTACCAAGTCGCCACCACTCGCAGTCCGACTTCCTTTACCGCCGGCCCCGAACTAGCAGCCAACGGACTCTCCTTCAACACCTCCACCGGGGAAATCACGGGAACCCCCACTGCCATCGGCGACTTCAACTGCACAATCACCGCAACCAACAGCGTGGGCTCGGACAGCCGGGACTTCTTCTTCCGCATCATGCAGGGCGACCGCACCATCACTTGGGAGCAATCCCTCGCCGGCTACACCTACGGGACAGCGCCAATTGCCTTGACCGCCACCGCCCTCGGCTCAGGCGACATAAGCTATGTGTCAAGTGACCCCAGCATCGTGGAGATAAATGGCACCGTAATGCGTTACCCGACGGTGGAGGAAGCGCTCGTTCGCCACTGGACCTTTGACGAGGCAAACGGGACCACCACGGCATCCAGCCGGGGCGGAGCCCATGCGGGCACCCTTGGCACCGGCGTGACTTGGGTAACGGGCAAGTTCGGCTCGGCTCTTCAGTTCGACGGCTCCGGCGACGCCACCAGCAAGGTGACTTTTCCGATGGGCGCGGGAGACGTCGGGGGCGCCCTTTCCCTCTCCTTGTGGATCAAGCAAAACGCAGCTGGCGGGCAACTGGTGTCCAACAAGACGGGACCCACCGCAGCAGGCTACGAATTGTACAGCTCGGCCAACGACAAGGCAGTCTTCTGGCGGGGCTCAGGCAGCAGCGTGGGCACAAACGAAGTAACCCCTTCATGGATCGCTCACAATTGGCACCACCTCGTGCTGACCTTCGACGGAAGCGACACCAACAATTCGAGAATGTACGCCGATGGCACCTTCCGCGGACACGTCACCATCGACCAAGTAAGCAATGGCAGCGGCGCCTTCACCCTCGGCCAAAGCCCAGCCGGCGGCAACTTGTTCCAAGGCATACTGGACGACCTGCGCATCTACCAGAAGGCCTTGTCCGGATCCGAAGTGGCCGCCCTCTATGGCGCCGGCTCCGGAGACTTCGAGGTCACCGTGGCAGGCAACTCGGCCATCGTGAAGCAAGCGGGCATGGTCACCCTGACTGCCCATGCGCCCGGCAGTGACGTCATGTTCGCAGCGCCTCCGGTGTCCAAGACAATGAGCGTCACGAAAGCTCCCCTGACCATCACGGTGGATGACTGGGCACGCGAGGTAGGCGAACCCAATCCCGCGTTCACCTACACCATAACCGGCTACAAGCACGATGACAACGAGACAACTGCCCTCAAGACACCCGTCACCTTGTTCACCGAGGCAGACGTTAACAGCACCGCCGGCATCTATCCAATCGTTCCCGTGGGCGTGACCTCCGACAAATATTTCATCGTGCCGGTGATCGGCGAAATAACGGTCAAGACACCGCAGACAATTAACTGGGGTCAGCAATTCGCAGGCATGGCAGTAAACCAAGTCGTTCGACTGGATGCCACCGCCTCTTCCGGACTGGAGGTATTGTATGACCTCAATGACACCTCGGTAGCCGAAGTACTGGTGGTCAGGCAAAGCGACCTCGCGGTGTGGTGGAGAATGGACCAAAATACCAGCAATGCCTTGCCCGACAGCTCGGGTCAGGGCGCCGATCTTCACAATGGTATATTGATCGGCGCCAGCGGCCCGTCCGCCTGGCTCCCTGGAATATTCCGTAATTCCCTTTATTTGGCCGGTGGCGATGACTTTGTGCGGACCTTTGGCTACAAGGGAATCACGGGTTCGGCCCAACGCACGGTATCCCTTTGGTTCAAGACCTCCACGCCGGACAAGCCAATTATGCAATACGGAGCCGATGGCAATGGCTCCCTATTCGCCGTCTCGCTGGATGCCAATGGCTCGGTGATAGCTGACTTCGGTGGCACAGCTCTTACCGGAGGAACCGGCTTGGCCGACGACAACTGGCACCATATGGCTATCACCACCCCTACCGGTGGAGCAATTGCCGGGATCAAGATGTATCTGGATGGCGTATTGGCCGCCACCGGCAGCGGATCAGGCACTCTCGACACCAGCGCGGCCAACGACTTTTCACTGGGCACCGACGGCCCCTCTTTCTTTGTCGGACAACTCGATGACTTTCGCCTCTACTCAGCGGAATTGAGCAGGTTGGAGGTATCCAAGATACATTATTCGGGAGAAGGCGACTTCAACCGGCTCGTAATCAAGCCGGGCGTATCCACCCAGATAAGCGCCAGCCAGCCGGGCAACCCGGAACCAACGGGCACTTATTATCCGGCCCCTCCCATCACAAAGTCGCTGACAGTGGATCCGCGGGCCCAGGTGATCGCCGACTTCGCCAAGGACCAAAACGTAACCTATGGAAGTGATCCCATTTTGATTGAAGCCACTTCCACCGCGGGCTTGCCGTTGCAATACGTAAGCTCCAATTCAGGAGTAATCGAGGTAAGCGGAAACACCTTGGTCATCAAGTTGCCCGGCCAAGCCACGGTGACTGCCTCCCAAGCCGGCACAGCGGACTACGATCCGGCCCCATCGGTCAGCGCCATCATTACCGTGATACCCGCCACCTTGGACGTATTCGCACAAAGCGCCTCCATGGAACATGCCGATCCCGTGCCCCCGCTGAGTTACCAATTACAAGGCTTCGTGAAGAACGAGAATGCTTCCGTCTTGCTGCAGGCCCCCGTGGCGGAAACCAACGCCACCTCATCCAGCCCCGTGGGCACGTATGCAGTCACCGTCTCAGGCGGAAGCGCCGCCAATTACCAGTTCGCTTATCATGAGGCCCCATTGACCATCTTGATGGCTGATCAACAGCTCACCCCATTCCAGCTGGACACCAACGTAACCTATGGGGCCACTCCCCTGTTGCCTGAAGTCAACGCAACTTCCGGATTGGCCGTCACCTATTCGAGCTCGGCCCCCGAGGTATTGGAAGCCAACGGCACACAGTTGATCATACGCGGAGCAGGCCAAGCCACCATCTCCGCCCATCAGCTCGGCAGCTCCAATTATTATGCGGCCCCCGACGTGAACACCACCGTCACCGTACTTCCCGCCGAGCTCACGGTGGTCGCCCACAATGCATCCAAGGCCTATTTGGAAGCGATCCCCGAGCTCACCTATCATTACGAGGGATTCGTCTACGATGAAAACGCCACCGTCCTCAACCAACAGGCAGCGATCTCCGTAAGCGCCAATGCATCCAGTCCAGTCGCGGTCTACCCAATCACTGTATCCGGGGCAACCGCCGACAACTACCATTTCACCTACCAAGGCGCTTCACTCAACGTAGTGAAGGCCAGCCAGCAAATTCAACCGATCCAAGTGGACGCCAACGCCACCTACGGGGCATCCCCGTTGCAGGTCGAGGCCAACGCGTCCTCCGGACTGACCACGATCTTCACGAGCTCCAATCCAAACGTGCTCGAGGTTAATGGCATGCAACTAGTGATTCGCGGCGCCGGCCAAGCAACGATCTACGCCAACCAAGCGGGCAACGGAAACTTTTTGGCAGCTGCCGAACAAAATGCCACCGTCACGATTCTGCCAACCGAGCTCAAAGTGGTCGCCCATGATGCCTCCAAGGCCTACTTGGCACAGATTCCAGTACTTAGCTACCATTACGAAGGATTCGTTTACGGGGAAACCTCGACTGCCCTCGACCAACAAGCAGCGATCTCCACCAATGCCTCGGCAGCCAGCCCTGTCGGCGTTTATGCAATCACTGTATCCGGCGGATTGGCCGACAACTACCAGTTCAGTTACGAGCACGCTGACTTGGGAATTGGCAAGTCGACCCAGCAAATCCAATGGGCTGCCCTGAATGGAAGCTCAACCTATGGTGGCGCGCCAATCCAAATGGATGCCAACGCCTCCTCAGGTCTAACCGTGACCTTCTCAAGCTCCAATCCCGCCGTACTGGAAGTCAACGGCACGCAATTGATCGTCCGCAACACCGGCCAAGCAACGATCTACGCCAACCAGTCCGGCAACTCCAACTTCTTCGCCGCACCGGAGGCAAATGCCACGGTCAATGTGCTTCACGCAGAACTCAAGGTGGTCGGCCACGATGCATCCAAGACCTATTTGGATCCCATACCCGAACTTTCCTACCACTACGAGGGATTCGTCAACGGTGAAGGCGCGTCCGCACTCACCCAACAGGCAACGGTTCACACCAATGCGACCGCCGCCAGCCCCGCCGGAATTCATCCGATCATCGTATCCGGTGGCGTCGCCGCCAACTACCAGTTTACTTACGAGGCCGCCGAACTGACAATCGGCAAGGCAAACCAGCAAATCGATCAGTATCGGCTAGACCTCAATGCCACCTACGGCGAGGCGCCGCTGCAAGTAGTCTCTGCAACGAGCTCCGGACTGGCCGCAGTATTAACTAGCTCCGCGCCCGAGGTACTGGAGGTCAACGGCACGCGCTTGCTAATCCGCGGAGTCGGCCAAGCGACGATTTTTGCCAACCAACCGGGCAGCAACAATTACTTCGCCGCCAATGAATTGAATGCCACCGTCTCAATTGCTCCAACCATGCTCAAGGTGGTTGCCCACAATGCCTTCAAGGACTACCTGGAACCAATTCCTCAAATCAACTATCATTACGAAGGGCTAGTATATGGCGAAACTGCCTCTGCCCTCCAGCAACAAGCCACTATCGAAGTCAATGCGACCGCCAACAGTTCGACCGGGCTCTATCCAATCACCGTCTCCGGTGGATCGGCCAACAATTACGTATTCACCTACCAAGACGCTCTTCTGTTCGTAGACAAGGCAACTCAGCACATTTCCTTTGGCCAAGACTTCAACGGCACTTTCCTCGGACAAGAACCGATCGAGCTCAACGCAACCGCTTCCTCGGGTCTGCCGGTACGATACCAAAGCTCCAACCCCGCAATTGCAGAGGTCAACGGGACCCAGTTAATAATTCATTGGGTCGGTGAAGTCCTTCTGACTGCCCTTCAGGACGGCAACGGAAACTTTCTCCCCACCACCTCGAAACGAACTCTTGAAATACATGACGTGGATGCCCCGAACATCACTTTGCTCGGCTCGGATGAAATTCATCTGGAGGCAGGCAGGCCATACCTTGACCAAGGCGCCGAAGCCATGGACCTGGTGGATGGCAACTTGAGCGTGGCTATCTTGGTCGACAATCCGGTCAATCCGGAAGTCCCCGGAACCTATCTAGTGAAATACACAGTCGCGGATGCAAAGGCCAATCTTGCGCAACACCTGCGCAAAGTAGTCGTGAAGGACTGGAATCCAGAGGAATTGGACATTCTTTTCGACGGCAAGGAAGTAACGGAAAACGCTTACTTGAACTTTGCCGTAGGCACTTTCCGCGCAACCAAGCCTGGTCAGGAAGTGCCCCATTCCTTCTACTTGGTGGATGGCAACGGATCGGTTGACAACGCCCTGTTCTCGATCGTCGATGGCCAATTGCGAGTAAAGGGACTGATTGACTACGAGCAGAAGACCGAACTCTCCATCCGGGTGGAAAGCGTAAGCGTGAACGGAGCCCATTTCCAAAAGAGATTCACCATTCAAATAAACAACGCCCATGCTCCCTCAGTTGTCACGGCTGAAGCGTCCAACGTCGCGGAAACCACTGCGGATCTGATCGGCGAATTGCTTTCCAACGGCGGAAACCCACTTGTTCGGATGGGATTCGAGGTGAGTGCAAAACCCTTTGCAGAGTCATTGGCATCGGATATTCGTTTTGTGGATGCCACCATCAGGACACCCGGCGAAATCTTTGCCCAAGCCAGTGAACTCTCGATGGAAACCGTGCACTACTTTCGGGTCGTGGCTGAAAACCCCGAGGGAATAGTACGCGGGGAAACCAATGCTTTCCTTACCTTGAACGACGGACCATGGCGCGGCGCGATATCAATCGAGGGCAAGCGCAACTGGGTGTCTTCTGAATGGTTTGGCATCGTTTACAGAACGGATACTCCCTGGATCTACCATTCCCAATTGGGCTGGCTCTACATGGTGAGCGAAGACGCCAGCAGCATTTGGTTGTGGTCTGATTATCTGGGCTGGATATGGACCTCCGCCGATATTTATCCGTATATCCATCGATACAATGACGGTGTCTGGCTCAACTTCGCCTTTTTCACGGAAAACCGACGAATCTTTTACAATTATCGCAAAGCTGGATGGGAACTCTACGACAGGGATGGCCAACGAGTAGGCAGGGAAGGTCCAGTTCGTCCGAAAAGCGGGAACTAACCTAGCCAGATCACTCCGAAACTTTGCGCTCATCTAGCACAGGCAACGGAGTTTCCTTGGAAAAATAGAAAAAAAAGATTGCCCGAACTAGGCGAAGCGACAATTACCCCCTACCCCAATACTTTTCATGAACGTACACGAATACCAAGCAGCCCAACTCTTTCGCGACGCCGGCGTACAAAACCAAAACGGGGCAGTGGCCTTGCAGGCGGACGACTTCGACTCCGCGCTTGCCTCCCTGCCCGACGCCCAAATCGTTGTGAAGTCTCAAATTCATGCCGGTGGCCGAGGCAAAGGCACCTTCAAGGACGGATTCCAAGGCGGTGTCCACTTGGTCAACAGCAAGGAGGAAGCCAAGGAGATTGCCGGCAAGATGCTGGGCAACGTCCTGGTCACCAAGCAGACAGGCGAGGAAGGGCGCGAAGTAGGCGCCATCTATTTCACCGAGGCCGCCGACATCGAGAAGGAATACTATCTCGCCGTGATCATGGACAGAGGCACTTCGCAACCCGCCATCATCGCATCGACCGAGGGTGGCGTGGACATCGAGGCAGTGGCCGAGGAAACACCGGAGAAAATTCTCAAGGCTTTCATTGATCCCACACTCGGCATACGCCCCTACCAAGCGCGTCAAATCGCCTTTGGGCTCGGCTTTCGGGGCGACTTGCTCAAGCAGGCGGTCAAGCTGATCGGCAACCTCTACAAGCTCTTTTGGGAGAAGGATTGCTCGCAAGTGGAAATCAATCCGCTCGTCACCACTCCGGATGGTCAATTGATGGCCTTGGACGCCAAGGTGAATTTTGATTCCAACGCGCTCTTTCGCCACCCCGACATCGTGGCCTTGCGAGACGTCAAAGAGGAAGACCCCAAGGAAGTCGAGGCCTCCAAGCACGATCTCAACTACATTGCACTCGACGGTAACGTTGCCTGCATGGTGAACGGAGCCGGCCTCGCCATGGCGACAATGGACATTATAAAGCATTTCGGGGGCTCCCCCGCCAACTTTCTGGACGTCGGGGGCAGCGCTTCCGAGGAGCAAGTGGAAGCCGCCTTTCAAATCATTGTCAGTGACCCCGCGGTCAAGGCCATCCTGGTCAACATATTCGGCGGGATCATGAAATGCGACGTCATCGCCAAGGGCATCGTATCAGCCGCCGCCAAGGTAAACCTGAACGTTCCCCTGGTGGTTCGCCTCGAAGGCACCAACGTAGAGGAAGGCAAACGCATTCTGGATGAAAGCGACTTGGCCCTCCAATCCGCCGATTCATTGGCCGAGGCCGCCGAGAAAATCGTCGGGCTAGCGGCCAACCAATCCTAACACCACGACCGAAGGAGAAATTTACGTGAGCGTACTAGTAAACAAGGATACTCGTCTCGTGGTTCAGGGAATCACCGGCAGCGCCGGCAGTTTCCATACCAGCCAGTGCATCGAGTACGGAACTAACGTGGTGGCGGGAGTCACCCCCGGCAAGGGAGGTCAATCCTTCCAGGACAGCGTGCCCATCTATGACACCGTGCTGGAAGCCGTGCAGCAGCAAGGCGCCGACGTGGCGGCTCTGTTCGTGCCGCCTCCGTTTGCCGCCGATTCCATTTTGGAGGCCATTGATGCAGGCGTCGACCTCGTCATCGCCATCACCGAGGGCATCCCCGTTAGCGACATGTCCGAAGTGAAGGCGAAGCTGGCCAATTCCAACTGCCGCCTGATCGGACCGAACTGCCCCGGCATAATCACACCCGACGAGTGCAAGATCGGTATCATGCCAGGCTACATCCACAAACCGGGCAAGGTGGGCATCGTGTCACGTTCCGGCACCCTAACTTACGAGGCTGTCTACCAAGTCACCAACGCCGGACAAGGGCAATCCACCTGCATCGGCATCGGCGGTGACCCCATCAATGGAACCAGTCACTTGGACTGCATAAAGCTTTTCAACGAGGATCCCGAAACCGAAGCCATTATAATGATTGGGGAAATCGGTGGCACCGCAGAAGAAGAAGCCGCCGCCTACGTCAAGGAACACGTCGACAAACCGGTCGCTGCCTTCATCGCAGGCATGACCGCTCCCCCGGGCAGGCGCATGGGCCATGCAGGCGCCATAGTCTCCGGCGGCAAGGGAACAGCCGCCGCCAAGGTGGAGGCCATGCAGGATGCCGGTATCGCCGTGGCCGAAACACCTTCGCATATCGCGGAGGCATTGTTTCGCGTCTGGACCCCTTGACCGTTCGCCAGCGGGGCAAATTCACCTATTACGTTTTTTTTGTGAATTTGTAATGGCGCTACGTGGTTTTCATGGCTTACTCTAGTCTAAGTCATGAAGTTTCATCCCTTTCACCTCCTTCTTCTCGCCGCGACTTGCCTTGCCTTTTCCTGTGGCGGCGAGGTCAATCCCGCTGGCATCTACAAGGGAAAGATCGTGATGGAAGACGGCACCAACTTGGTCACGCTTAGCTTGACCGAGGACAACAAGGCCGAGGTGCGGGGACTTTTGCCGAAAACGGTACGTGGCACTTGGGAAAAGGACTCCACCGGGATGGGATTCGGCAAGAACGGCGTGATCGCTAGCTTTGATTCCAAAAAAGATGGCGAAGCCTTTCGCGTGGTACTGATGCTCCAACCACACGATGAGGGGCTGACCCTGGCCGACATACGGCTACGCCTCTTGGTCGAAGGCAAGTTTTCCATGTTGCAATCCTACACCCTCAAGGAAAAAAAGCCCCTGCTCAGGCTCCAGGCGCAATAACAAAACTCACTTTCAGGCAATCACACCAAAACAAAGGGCATAAAATGGAATACAAAGTAATTGTAGTGGACGCCACCCGTGGCATCATGGATGACAGTAGTCTGCAAAAGGCAGCTGACAATCTTGCCGAACAAGTCAACGAAGCCATTCAGGCTGGCTGGGAACCACATGGCGCCGTGAACTTTTGCGAAACGGAAAACGAAAATCCGCATCTTATGCAGGCCATGGTCAGGAAAGGCGCAGAAGCCGCCGTACCGGCAAACGCATGAAGCTTGGTCGCGGCTTTCTCGCAGCTGCCTTGATTCTCTCCCCGCTCGGCCTCGCGGGTGAGGATCGGCCCAATATTCTAGTCATCCTGACCGATGATATGGGATATTCCGACCTCGGGTGCTATGGCAGCGAAATAAAGACTCCCCACCTCGACCAACTGGCCAAAGGCGGTATACGTTACACTCAGGCTTACAATACCTCCAAGTGCTGGACCACCCGGATCAGTTTGCTAACCGGGCTATATCACATCCAAAGTGGACGTGAATTCCAGCATACTTCCTTGGTAAGCGAGGTTCTGGGTCCTGCCGGATACCAGTGCTGGTGGTCAGGGAAACATCATGCCAACTTCAATCCACACGAGCGTGGGTTTCATCATTTCTCAGGCTTTCTGGGAGGTGCCATCAACTTTTGGAACCCAGGAAATGCAAGACCCGGTGAGCCAAAACCGGGCTGGGGCTCCAAGTATGCTTGGGCATTCGATGACAAGGTCGTGCAGTCCTATACTCCCGACAAAGATTTCTACGCCACCGACCGCTTCACCGATTGGGCCTTGGGCTGGCTGGACGAAGCATCCGAAAAAAAGGATCCTTTCTTCCTCTACATTGCCTACAATGCCCCGCACTGGCCCTTGCATGCGCACGCCAAAGACATCGCAAAGTATGAAAACACTTACCGCAAAGGCTACCAACCGGTACGGAAGGCACGCTATGACAGGCAAGTGAAGATGGGCTTGTTCGACCCGAAGACCGCCCCTTTGAGTGATTCCGGGCAAGGCGTGGCGGAGTGGAACGCCCTGAATGAAAAAACACGCCATCTCGAGTCCATGCGCATGGCAACGCACGCCGCCATGGTCGACAACGTGGACCAGAACGTCGGACGCCTGTTAGCCAAACTCAAAAAGCAGGGAAAGCTGGACAATACCTTGATCCTCTTCCTGGTCGACAACGGAGCCAGCGCAGAGCGCACTTTAGGAAAAGCGCCACAGCATGAATGGGGTACGGTGGGTACCTTTCAAGCAATCGGTCGAAACTGGGCCAAGGTCGCGAACACACCCATGCGCCTATGGAAAGCCACCTCGCACGAAGGCGGGATAAATACGCCTCTCATCGCCCATTGGCCGGCAGGCATCACCACGCCCGGAACCATCTCTCGGGAAACCTGCCACTTGATTGACTTTCTCCCCACCTGGATGGAATTAGCCGGATCGAAGGCCCAATATCCGGGAAATTCGAAGCAAGAGAGGATCGCTCCACTTGAAGGCATTTCCTTGGTGCCTTCGTTTCGCGGTAAACCCTTGAAACGCGAAAAGCCCCTGTTTTTTGCCTATGGCTCGGGAAAAGCCATTCGTCAGAATAATTGGAAGCTGGTGCGCAACCGGTCTCAGGACTGGGAACTCTATGATCTCTCCAAGACTCGCACCGAGACCAAGGACTTGGCCAAAGCCCTGACACAACGAGTGGCAACCATGGCCAAGACCTATGAAGCATGGGCGACCTCCTACCTGTCCGGCTCTTATTCGGTCAAGCAATCCGGAAAGAAAAAGCCCAAGGATAAAAAGAAGCAGGACAAGAAACCGAAAAACTGACTTCGGGCAACTTCAGGCCTTTATATGGAGAAGAAACTTCTCCTCGAATTCGCCCTCGGGCAAGAGTTCGGCGACGTCCCAGGCTTGGGTTGTTTGCCAAGGGGTGCTCTCCAATTCCTCGCTGAAATCCCCGCCCTTCCAATAGAGTATGCCGTTGGCCGGCGAATGGCGCATGCCCTTGTGAATTTTCTTACGTGTCCACCCGATGAACCTCGGCAAGGCGGTGACCGCGCGACCCAACACGAAGTCGAAGGATTTCTTGGCCGGCAACTCCTCCACCCTGCCACGAACCACCTTGGCGTTCTTCAAGCCAAGCCGATTCACCATGTCCTCCACCACGGCAATTTTCTTGCCGATCGAGTCGAGCAAGGTGAAGCGGGCTTGCGGATAACAAATAGCCAAGGGAATGCCGGGCAAACCGCCGCCCGTCCCTACGTCGAGCAAATTGGCCTTGGGCATGAGGCGCAATACTTTGGTGGCCGCCAGGCAATGGGCGAGGTGCTTGAGCTCGAAGCGCTCCATGTCCTTGCGCGAGACAAGGTTCACCTTTTGGTTCCAGTCCCGCAGGAGATCGGCGAAATCCCGCAGCTTGAACCACGCATCCGCATCCAAGTCGGGGAACCAGCGTTGCAGGGTCTCCCAGGCGTTGTCTTGTGTCATGAAAAGGGGGCGGGCGGCGCTACGCTCAATCCACTTCAATTTCGCCGAGGTTCTTGGCAAAATCGTCCATTGCTTTGGCTTGGGTCAGAAAAGGCTCCAATTTGTTCAATGGCAAGGCGCATGGGCCGTCGCACTTGGCAACGGCTGGGTCGGGATGGGCCTCGAGGAAGAGGCCTGCGATGCCTTGGCTCATACCGGCCCGCATCAGTTCACCGACTGCTTGGCGGCGACCGCCGGCGGAGGTGGATTGGCCTCCGGGTAACTGCAGGGCATGGGTAACGTCGAATATGACGGGATAGCCCATTCTCTTCATGATGCCAAAATTCAAGGTATCGACGACCAGGTTGTTATAACCAAACGCAGTGCCTCGCTCACAAAGAATCAGCTGATCGTTGCCTGCTTCCTCGAACTTCTTGATGATATGCTCAATTTCCCGGGCGGCGAGAAACTGAGCCTTCTTGACGTTCACCGGCTTGCCCGTTTCCGCCAAGGCCACCACGAGATCGGTTTGCCGGCAAAGAAAGGCCGGCAATTGCAATACGTCAGCCACTTCAGCCACCGCCTTTGCCTGACTGGGCTCATGAACGTCGGTGATGACGGGCACGGCCCGGGTCTCCTTCACCTCGGCGAGGATTTCGAGACCTTTCGACAAACCAGGGCCGCGAAAGGAAGTGATCGAAGAACGGTTGGCCTTGTCGAAAGATGCCTTGAACACGTAAGGTATGCCAAGTTTCTGTGTGACCTCGACGTAGGCCGAAGCCACTTCCTTGGCAAGATCGAGGGATTCGAGAACGTTCATTCCTCCGAAGAGAACAAAAGGGCGGTCGTTGGATACCACGATCTGGTCGACTTTTACGGTTTGCTGAATCATGAGCTGACTGGTTTCGTCCCGTGTTCGGCCCTCACCGTGATACCGATGCCGCCGCGAGAATTGAACTTGGCCTCCACTTCGCACCAACGCGGCGCAAGCGCAGACACCAAGTCGTCGAGTAATACGTTGCCGAAATGTTCGTGAAAGATGCCCTCGTCCCGGAAGGACCAAAGGTAAAGCTTCAGCGACTTCGACTCCACGATGCGTTGGTCCGGGGCATAAAGTATGCGAATCTCCGCGAAGTCAGGTTGGCCGGTGGCGGGGCAAAGGCAGATGAACTCCTGTGTCTCCAGTTCGACCAAATAGTTTCGACCGGGATGCCGGTTGGGGAAAGTCTCCAGCTTGCGCTGCGGCTGGGTGGCGCCTTTGCCCAGTTCGCTGAGATCGGCGGTATCTGATGGTTCGGTTGTCATGAATTAAGTGAACAATATCCAGTGGGCGAGTCCAAGGAAAGAAAAGAAACCGACAACGTCGGTGACAGTGGTCACGAACACGCTGGAAGCAATGGCCGGGTCTATCCGCATGCGGTCGAAGGCCAAGGGAATGATTACGCCGAACACACCTGCCACGATCATGTTGATCACCATCGCCGAAGCGATCACCACACCAAGCAGCAGATGGCGCGTCGGCTCTTGGTCCTGGAACCAAAACATTGCCACGAATCCTATGATTATGGCGAAGAGGACGCCATTGAGTATACCCACCAAAAATTCCTTTCGGATGGTGCGAAAGGCATTGAAGGCAGTCAGTTCCTTGGTGGCCAGCGAACGCACCGTGATGGTCAAGGTCTGGGTGCCGGCATTGCCTCCCATGGATGCCACAATCGGCATAAGTACGGCGAGCGCTATCATTTCCTCCAAGGTGGCGCCGAACTGCCCGATGACAAGGGAGGCGAGCACTGCGGTGCCCAAGTTCACCAGCAACCACAAGAAGCGCTTGCGGGTCGAGCTCCATACACTGTCGGTGACGGCTTCCTCCCCTACTCCGCCAAGACGTAAGATATCTTCCTCGGCCTCCTCTTGGGCAACGTCTATGACGTCATCCATCGTGACCATGCCGATGAGCCTGCCGGTATCATCCACCACCGCAGATGATGAGAGGTCGTATTTCTGGAAAAGAAGAGCCAGCTCCTCCTGTTCCATGTCAGCCGCCACAATGAAATGGGTATCGTCCATGATTTCGCGCATGGGCATGTCACGGGCTGATCGAAGGACACGGGAAAGCGATATGGTGCCCACCGGGTTTCTGTCGCCGTCCACCACGAAGACGTCGAAGAATTCGTCCGGCAGGTCCTTTTCGTCGCGGAGGTAGTCAATGGTTTGACCGACGGACCAATCCGTCTCCACCGCCACGAAATCTCGCTGCATGCGGCGACCCGCGGTATCTTCCGGGTACTGCAGGCTCTTCTCGATGTCGAGGCGCTCCTCCTGTGGCACCTCCCGCAAAATATCGGTCTGCTGCGCTTGCTCGAGGTCTTCCAGTACCTGAACGGCCTCGTCCGAGTCCATCTCGGATATGGCATCTGCCATTTCGCGAGCCGACAGGATATCGACCATTTCCTTGCGCAGGGAATCCTCCAGCTCGAAGAGCAGGTCGGGGTCCAAGTCGACGTGAATGATTCGCAGCAGGCGATGCCTATGCGGGGGCGAGAGGAGACCGATCAAGTCAGCCAAATCGGCCTGGTGAACGTCTGCCACGAAGCGGCGAACAGTCGCTTCCGTCTCATTCGAAAGGATTTCAGCGAGTTGTTCGACCAACTTCGGATCCACAGCCGACTCCTCCGTCTCGACGATGCGGACGGTCTCGGTTTCCTTCTCCTGAAGTTTCTCGGTCATCGCTCATGATGGCGTTTGATGGACGTCGGCAGGGAGGCGAACGAACAAGCCCCTCCGCGTGCGTCGCAGGGGTTTGTTTTAACACGAAAAACCGAGGAAAAGCAATCCTAATCGGGGCCTAAAGCCGATCGTGAGATCAGGGAAGCCAAGGGTATTTGCGGAAATTCGGCTGCCGTTTTTCGAGGAAGGCGTTCTTCCCTTCCGATCCTTCCTCGCTCAAGTAATACAGCAAAGTGGCATTGCCAGCCAGTTCCTGCACCCCTGCCTGCCCGTCGCAGTCCGCATTGAAGGCGGACTTCAGGCAACGTATGGCCAAGGGGCTCTTGGTCAATATCTCGCCCGCCCAGCGGACACCTTCGGCCTCCAGTTCGTCGACCGGAACGACTTTGTTGACCAATCCCATTTCTAGGGCCTCGGCGGCATCGTACTGGCGGCAAAGGTACCAGATTTCGCGGGCCTTCTTCTGCCCCACGATGCGAGCCAAATAGCCGGAACCGAATCCACCGTCGAAACTACCCACCTTGGGGCCCGTCTGCCCGAAGATCGCATTGTCCGCGGCAATGGTCAGGTCGCACACAACGTGCAGGACGTGTCCACCGCCGATGGCGTAGCCCGCCACCAAGGCGATGACTACCTTGGGCATCGATCGAATGAGGCGCTGCAGGTCCAGTACGTTGAGCCTCGGCACACCGTCCTCGTCGACGTATCCGGCCTTTCCCCGGGCGCTTTGGTCCCCTCCCGAGCAAAAGGCGTATTTGCCGTCCTCGGCGGGTCCCGCCCCGGTCAAGAAGATCACGCCGATGGAGGCATCGTCGCGAGCATCGAGGAAAGCATCGTGCATTTCCGACACAGTGAGGGGGCGGAAGGCATTGCGCTTGGCAGGCCGGTTGATGGTCACCTTGGCCATGCCGTCGGCCTTCTCGTAGATGACGTCTTGGTATCCTTTGTCTACTATTGTCCAGTTCATGGGGATAAAGGGAAAAAGGGAAAGTTAAGCGGTTGCTCCCGCCTCGGCGAGCAAATCCGTACGCAAGGAAACGTCTTGTTTCCGGTTCGTGCTCAATTCCACGATTCGCGCACCTGCGACGGGCAGCTCCGACATGACGGCCTCGAACTCCTCCCAACTGGACGGCTGGAGTTGCTCGACCCCGTGGCAGGTAGCCAGTTCGCTGAAATCGACTGCTTGCGGGGTGGCGAAGTATTCCTCGAACAAGGCGGGCTCGCGCCGGGCCACCGGCAAGGTCTCGAAGATGCCTCCCCCCCCATTGTTTACCAACACGATGGTCAGGCTCCCCCTGAATTTCGGGAGGCTCAGAAACCCGTTGGCATCGTGGAGCAAGGCCAAGTCGCCCGTCAGCAGCACGGCGGGCGAGCCGCTCCAAGCCACCCCCAAGGCGGTCGACAAGGTGCCGTCTATGCCGTTGGCCCCGCGGTTGAAGAAGATGCGGCGGCCCGCGTCATTGGGACGCCAAAAGTATTCCAGGTCGCGGACCGGCATACTGGAAGCCGCGAAGATCGGCACTCCGGCCGGCAGGCAACGCGACAAGGCCCAGGCCACCCGGCCCTCGAAAGCAAAGGGCGTTTCAGCTAGGCAGACATCCAATTTTTCGGAGGCTTGGGCTTCGCGCTCCATCCAGGCCGCTCCCCAGTCGATCCCCTGCCCTTCGCCATCGGCGAGGACCGAGGCAAAGCCTTCCGTGGTCAAGGTAAGGTGGTTGGTCCGCCCGCGCAAACCGTCCATGTCGCGGCCCGAGGCATCCACCACCCAAGTGGGCAGGTCCAATTTACCGAGCCACTTCCGCAAGGTCTTGCAGGTCGGCAAGGGGCCGAGGCGGAGCACGGCGTCGGGAGCCAAGGCATCGAGGTCGGTTTCGCTGCGCAAAATAGAGTCGTAGGTAGTCACCAGTCGCGGGTTGACCGAGGCATGGTCGCGCAGGCCAGCCAAGGCATCGGCCAACAAGGGGGCCTGCAGGCGCTCGGCGATGGATGCCACCGCAGAGCAATGGGACTCGGCATCACCCGTGGCATGAGGGCCCGCCACCACCAGCCAGCGCCGTCCCGACAGGTCGAGTTCCTTGGCTAGGCGATCCGCTTCGGCCGGGGCGAGCGAAGGCACGATTCGGGCAGGGGGACTGCAGTGGGCCAGCAAAGGCTCCAATTCCGGCTCGTCGTGGTCGCCATTGGGAAAGAACGGTTCGCGCAAGGGAAGGTTGATATGAACCGGACCAGCCGGTGCCCCGACCGATTTGCGTACTGCCTGGACCAATGTTTGCCGTATCCAGCTGAGGGACTCTTCGCCTTCCTCGGCGGGTCCGACCTCGGCCCACCAGAGGACCTGGTCGCCATACAGCTTGGTTTGGTCGATCGTTTGCCCCGATTGGCAATCGCGTAGCTCGCCCGGGCGGTCGGCGGTCAGCACGACCAGCGGAACGTTGCTCAGGTTTGCCTCCACGATGGCGGGTAGGTAATTGGCGGCGGCCGTGCCCGAAGTGCAGAGCAGGACCACGGGCTTGCCCGATTCCTTGGCCATGCCGAGGGCCAAGAACCCGGCCGAGCGCTCGTCCAGTACCGGCGTCACCTCCAAGGCGGCGCATTGGGCGAAGCCGAGGGCCAGTGGCGTTGAGCGCGAACCCGGGGACAGCACCACCCGGCCCACCCCAAATCGGGAGAGAACCTCGGCGGCCATCCGACCCCAGGCCAAGTTGGCTCGTCCAATCGATTCGTCGCGCTCGCTCATTCTAACAAAAGGAAATTTCGTAGCCGACCAAAAAACCATGAACCCCACCGCTCAACAACCAAAAATGGAGGAAGCAAGGTTAGCTTAAGCAGCGGGTCGAATCAGCGGGCAATTCTTATTCGCCCGCGAGGGTTTCCAGCATGGCCTGGAGCTTGAGGTCGGTCTCACGCCGCTCGGCCACGGGATCGGAGCCTTCCACGATGCCCGCCCCGGCGAAGAGAAGCGCCCTGCCCTCCTCCACGATGCCTGAACGGAGAGGTACCACGGCCTCACCTTGACCGGCGTGATCGAGCCAGCCGAGGACCCCTGCGTAAAGTCCGCGGTCAATCCCCTCCAATTCGCGCAAGAGGGGCACGGTGGCCTCGCGTGGGCTACCACCGACGGCAGGCGTGGGATGAAGTTCGGCCAAAACGTCGAGAAAGGCGACGTTCTCGGGCAATGAGGCTTCGATCGGGCTGCGGAGGTGCTGAACGTTGGATAGCGCCATGAGGTCAGGCCGCTCGGGAAATTCGGGGGATAGACCAAGGTCCTCGAGACGCCGGCAGATGGAGTCCAAAACAAGGCGGTGCTCGCGAAGGTTTTTTTCGCTAGTGAGGAGCTCAGAGGCGAGGCGGGCGTCGGAGGCGGCGGTTTCGCCGCGTGGTGCGGAGCCAGCGAGGGCTTCTGACTGGAGGCGGCCGTGGCGTACCCGGGCAAGGAGCTCGGGAGTGGCCCCAATAAGGCTTTTGCGGGTGCCGTCGGAAAAGGAGAAGGCATGGCACTCGGCGTAGCGCTCGCGGAGGCGATGCAGGCAGATTCCCGGACTCATGCCCTCGCCACGAGCCTCCACCGCGCGGGCAAGCACGATCTTTTCGTAACTGCCGCCGGCGATTTCATCGAGGGCCCGGCGCACGNTGTCCTCGTAGGCAGCGGGGTCTTCGGAAACTTCGAGCTCGAGGGGGCCTTGGGGGGAGGCGCCGGAGCCTTCGTACTGGAGACCCACCAGTTTGCCGTGAGCGGCCCAGGTACGCTCGACGAGGTCGTCGAGGGAGCAACCGGGCTCCACCTTGACGTTGGCCACGGCCCCGTAGGAGGAATCGAGGCGGGTGACTTGCCAGCGCGGCAAAAGGACGGTGCCCGAGCGGAAAGAGGCATTGGGCCCCTCCTCCTCGTCGAAGGCCATGGCGAAAAAGAAGCGTGGGCCGGCTACGGGGGAGTCGAGATCACCCGTGGCCACCACACGAGACAAGACGTCGTCGGTGAAGCGTTGGGCATCCTGGAAGCGGGAGGTACCCGAGAAATGGGCCATCTCGGCTGCCTCGGCGGCGGCCACCGCCTCGTTGGCGGCTTGGCGCTCCAGGTAGAAGTGGGGTTCGCCGGGCTCGCGTATAAGGTCGAGCACGGCGAGGGGCGCGGCATAGCCGAGGTCCAGCGATATACTGGCGTAGTGGGCGGCACCGGTTTTTTGGGCGAGGTCCCGGCAATGAGCCAAAAAGAGGCCGAGCGATGCCTTGTCTCGCTGGGGAAAGGCGGAGGCGGGGATGATCTGCATGCCGGTGACGGCCTGAAAGGAGTCAGGCCCGTGGAAAAAGGATTGTCTTTTCNCCGAGTTGGTTGCCCTCGAGGGTGGGTCCCCAGTCGAGAGCGCCGTCCCATGTCTCGGTCGGGGGCAGGCCGAGGAGTTCGTTTATCTTGGCGTTGGTTCCAGGCATGACGGGTGCCAGCAGGGCATTTGCGAGGCGCAGGGCCTCGGCAAGCACGGCGAGCGAGGTAGCGAGACGCGGGGCGTCCGCNGCGTCTTCCGACTTGGCCAGTTGCCAAGGGGCGCGGGCCTCGACGTAGCGGTTGATGGCCCGCACGAAGGCAAAGGTCTTTTCCAGACCGAAATTGTACTGGTAGCCATCGAACATTTCGAGCACAGGGTCGCGGGTCTCGTCCCAGGTTCGCCGCAGTTCCTGCTCGGGCTCCTCGTCCACGGTGGCGGCNGGCACGATGCCGTCGGCGTAGCGTGCCGTCATGTTGAGTATGCGGCTGACGAGGTTGCCGAGGTCGTTGCCGAGCTCCGTGTTGTAGCGGGTGAGAAAAAGCTCGGAAGTGAATTCNCTGTCCTGTCCNACGGTCATTTCCCGCATCACGAAGTANCGGAAAGCATCGGGCCCGTGCTTTTCGGCCAGCTCCAGCGGATCAACCACCTCGCCCGTGCTCTTGGACATTTTTTCGCCGCCTGTCATCCACCAGCCATGAACCAGCAACTGTTTGGGCAATTCGATGCCTGCGGCCTTCAGCATAATGGGCCAGTAGACGGCGTGCGGCGGGGAGAGAATGTCCTTCCCTATGACGTGGGCATCGGCTGGCCAGTACTCGGCGAAGCGGNCCTCGCCGTAGCCTACGGCCGAGACGTAGTTGATGAGGGCGTCGAACCAGACGTAGGTAACGTAATCTTCGTCAAAGGGCAGTGGTATGCCCCAAGACAGGCGCTCGACGGGCCGCGAGACGCAGAGGTCGTTGAGNGGCTCCTTGAGGAACTCNANGACCTGCTTGGCCCTGAATTTCGGGAAAATGAAGTCCTCGTTTGCCTTGAGGTGGTCGATGAGCCAGTCCTGGTGTTGGCTGAGCTTAAAGAAGTAGTTGCTCTCGGTGATCTCCGTCACCTCCCCATATATTTCGGGCCACTTCCCTTCCACCTTGTCTTTTTCCTGTAGAAACTGCTCGGCCCGTGCCGAATAGTAGCCCGAGTAGTCGGCCTTGTAGATCTGGCCCTCATCGAAGAGGCGTTGCAACACGTAGCGGACCACTTTCTTGTGCCGATCCTCGGTGGTACGAACGTAATCGTCGTTGGAAACGAGAAGCTTTTCGCACAGGGATTCAAACTCGGCTGCAAAGCGGTCGCAGCGGGCCAGCGGCTTAACCCCTTCCTCGGCGGCGCCCTGCTGGACCTTCTGGCCATGCTCGTCGAGTCCGGTCAGGAAATGGGTGTCCTCTCCTCGCAGACCACGGACACGGGTCAGCACGTCGGTCAACACCTTCTCGTAGGCGTGTCCGAGGTGAGGCGACCCGTTGGCGTAATCAATCGCGGTGGTAACGTAGAAGCGTTTCTTCATGAGCGAACCGACCATTCAATACTACCTGCAAAGGAAAACAAAACAAAAAGCCCGCGGGAAAAGGTTTTCCGAGGTTGACAGGGAGAAACAAAGGATAAATAACTGACAAAGTAGAAGCGATTGTAGCTTACCTACTGATTCGTCTCCACAAGGAGCAATCAAAGCGCGATACGCCTTTTACCAATTTGTTTATTTACCAATTCCGCGTGCATTGCATGTGTGCGTGTGCATCCCATGACCGACGAGAAAAAGAACGATGACGGCATGACCCCAGTCGAGGGCGTGCTGGACGCCCAAGGCAGCAAGACGGCAGCTTATTTGCTGGATCCCAAGCGAGGAGGAAAAACCACTCCTCACGATCCCTTCTTGCCTCGTGAACTGGTGCGTCGCTTCAAGCTGCGCCGAGGTAGCTATATCACAGGCAATGCGATGACCAGTCCCAAGCATCCTCGTCCCAAGGTACGCTACATCGAGACGGTGGACGGCTTTTCGGTGCGCGACCGCAAAAACAAGTTTCGCTTCGATCAATTGACCATTGTTCCTCCTGATGAAAAACTGGACCTAGAGTCCAAGGACGGGCGCATGACCACTCGAGTGATCGACCTGTTCTGTCCCATTGGGAAAGGACAGCGGGGACTCATCGTGGCGCCGCCGCGAACCGGAAAGACCACTTTGCTCCAAGACATTGCCAAAGGAGTGGAGGAAAATCATCCCGAATGTCACCTCATGGTGCTTTTGGTCGACGAGCGGCCCGAGGAAGTCACTGATTTTCTCCGCACAGTGCCCGCCGAAATTTATGCCTCCTCCAACGACGAGGAACTGAGCAGCCATATTCGCATCGCCGATCTCGCCATTGACCGGGCCAAGCGCCTCGTCGAGGTGGGCAAAGACGTTGTGATGCTACTGGATTCACTCACCCGCTTGTCCCGCTCCCATAACGCGGCCTCTGGCAAAAGCGGTCGCACCATGACCGGTGGCCTGGACGTACGGGCCCTGGAAAAACCTAGGCAATTGTTCTCTAGCGCCCGCAACGCGGAAGAGGGAGGCAGTCTCACGATCATTGCATCCGCCCTGATTGAAACGGGCAGTAAAATGGATGAATTCATTTTTCAGGAATTCAAGGGCACCGGTAACATGGAGATGGTGCTGGACAGAAAAGTGGCCGAACTTCGTCACTGGCCAGCTATCAACTTAGCCTCATCGGGCACCCGCAAGGAGGAGTTGCTGCTGGATCCCGAAACACTCAAGAAAGTCGGTTTCGTCCGCCGAGCTCACGCCCCCATGAAAGTGGATGAGGCGGCGGAGCGCATCATCGAACGCATGGGGCAAACCGAAACAAACAAGGAATTCCTCGATCTAATTGAATGTTAAGTGTTTGACGCGCTGCAACTTCCCTATAAAACAGCCCCCTTTTCACCCTGATGCAAAACTTCGCCGAACAATGCCTGGATCTTGCCCGTTCCATTTTGAGCAAGAACATAGGGTTCATTAAGGAAGACGGTTCCATCGAGCCCGCCGCAGGCGAAGAAACGCGAGTCGATGAATCGGGCCATGCCGCCCTTGCCTTGGGTGAATATTTCCGGGCCGCCAACGAAACCTCATTGGAGGGAGAAGACCTCAACGACTTGGCCGCCCGATGCATCACTGCCCAAGCCTTCGCTGACGAGGAAAACGTAAACGGCCTCGCCTATGCCTCCCTCGGCCTTCTCTCCTTCGGGGCATCTAAAGAGCGCAACGAGGTATGGGAACGCTTGCTCGATCCCACCCGGGAACAACTGGATCGGCAACTACTCACGCGCTCCGATTACGAAAATCACCTGCAAGCTTTCAACGTAGCGAAATCGGTGGCGCGGTTCAGCTTGGGATTGTCGAAAAAAGATGAAACCGGCGCCTTGATCGATCGTTTCACCGAACGCATAGACAAACGCAGCGCCGGCGGGTTCTGCGATGACCACCCCGAAGGGTTCGGGGGAGTCTACGACCTCTACGGCGTACTCAGCTTCGTGGTCATGAGACAAGCCCTGCAATTGCACGGCAACGTGCACCTGAAGGACCGCAAATTGCCCAAGTTACGCACCTATGCCGAGAAATACCTCCGCCTGATTCCGGACCTCACTCGTCAAGACGGCACAGGCTGGACTTATGGACGTTCAACCGGCGCCTATGGGCAACTGCACTGCATCAGTCTGGTGCTGCAGGCCATGCGCGACGGTTGGGTGAACGAGGAAAAAATGCCGCTTTACCTGGATTGTCTCCGCCGTCTCTTCCAATTCTTTTTCGTTACTTTCGTGGATCAGGAAGAAGGCTATCTTCTCATCCGTGACGAGGAAAGAAGCACCGTGCCCCACCACACCACCCGAATGGCAAACTTCGACGCGGCGAGATATCTTTGCCAATGGTCGAGACTGGCCCGGGTGATAGGAGGCTCGATGAGTTCCGCTCCGCCGCAGCGCTCCAAGGTGAGCGGGCGATACGTTAGCTTCGACAAGTCCCACCGCAAAGAGAATGGGTTATTTATTTACCGTGATGAAAACTCCGGCCTCCAACTCCAACTGCCCTTGATCGGCATGGGAGAAAAGGCGACCGCCGATAACATGGCGTTCCCTCACTGCCCAGGCATCTTCGACTGGCCGACCGACAAATACCTGCCCATCATGGTCCCCGAACTTACCTTTGGAGACCGCGTGGTAACTCCTTCCTTCTATGGCAAGAATTGCGTCACTGGCATCGGCTTGCGCAAAGCATTTTACTTTCGATACGAGCAGCCCGACCTAATTGATCTAGAGGGGAATTATCTATCTGGGGTGGGGAGTTGCAAAGTGAGTTGGACTTTTTCTCAGGAAGAAGTGACCAGCGAATTCCTTTTCCAAGTAAAGACCCAAGTGCAAATGGACAGCATGCGCTATGTCCTGGCCCTTGGAGGCCCACACTCGAAACTTCGATTGGGAACTACCTTATGCCAAGGTTCAGAAGGCTTGAGAACCAACGTCGAGCGAGATGACTTCCAGGCAAACTGGGCCCCGCTTCAAAACGTGGAAGAAGACCCCGAAATGCGTTCCTGCTACGGCAAGATACGTTACCTGCAGGTTCTGCAGCGCGAGCATCCGCTTATCATGAGGCCGGGTCAGCAATACGGCTTGCAAGTCACTTTCCGACCTGACGTCGCATTCGCCGACGAATAAATCAGGCTGTGGCCCGGCCATGCTCTCGATACGCATAATTCCTTGTCTGGACGTCGATGCGGGACGCGTGGTCAAGGGAGTGCGCTTCAAGGCATTGCGCGATGCCGGCGATCCCGTGGAAGTGGCCCGCGCCTATGAAAAGCAAGGGGCGGATGAATTGGTCTTTCTCGACATAACGGCGTCCAGCGACGAGAGAAACATCATGCATGAAGTGGTGGAACGCACTGCGGAAACTTGCTTCATGCCTCTCACCGTAGGAGGAGGCATTCGCTGCATCGATGACATTCGCCGCATGTTGCTCGCCGGAGCGGACAAGGTAAGCCTCAACACTGCCGCCTTGCTCAATCCCAAGTTGGTCAGGGAAACCTCCGAGAAATTCGGCAATCAATGCATCGTGGTGGCAATCGACGCCAAAAGAAACGAGGATGGCGACAGTTGGCAGGTCTACACCCACGGCGGACGCAAGCCCACTGAATGGGACGCCGTCGAGTGGGCCCGGAAGGTAGTCTCCCTAGGGGCAGGCGAAATCCTGCTCACGAGCATGGATTGCGACGGCACAAAGGATGGCTACGACCTGAAGCTGACCCGCCGCATAAGCGAGGCGGTTGAAGTGCCTGTCATCGCCTCGGGTGGTTGCGGCACCCTGAAGCATCTGGTGGAGGCGGTCAAGGAAGGCAAGGCCAGTGCCGTGCTGGCGGCATCCATTTTTCATTTTGGAACCTTTAAGGTGGAGGAGGCCAAACAGGCGCTGATAGATGCCGGACTCCCCGCTCGCTTGACCTGAAGCCTCATTACCTCCATGAAACGAGACCTGTCATGACGAAAGTAGGATTCATCGGAGCCGGCGATATTTCCCTTTTGCACGCGGAAGGCGTCGCGGAAGCGCAAGGCGCCGAATTGACCGGACTGTGGAACCGCACTCGCTCACGGGCCGATGAAAAGGCTGCGTTTTTCGGGTGCAAGGTATTCGACAGCCCGGAGGAACTGGTCGATGCAGTCGACGTGGTCTATGTCCTGACCAACATGGAGACCCACCACGAATACACCATGATGGCCATCGAGAAGGGCAAACACGTTCTGGTGGAGAAGCCCACTGCCGTGACCATCGAGGAAATCATCGAGATGAAGGAAGCGGCGGCAGCCAAGGGCGTGCAGGTGGCTCCGGTGCATAACTATATTTACGAGCCCGGGGTAATGCGGGCCAAGGACCTGATCGAGAGTGGCAAGCTGGGCGACTTGGTTTCCGTCTACGTATTGTACAACATCCACCACCCGGAGGAGGTGGCGGGACGCTACCCGGGAGTTGTCCGCCAAATCCTGACCCATCATGCCTATTGCACGCTCTACGCAATCGGCGAACCGGAGAAGGTGTCCTGCATGAAGGCAACCATCAACGATGGCACCGTGCCGCAGGAAAACATTGCCATGGCCACGCTCCAAATGAAGAACGGGGCCCTCGCTCACCTCTGCGCAAGCTTTGCCGCGGACGATCATGCGGGCGATCCATGGACCTTCATGATCAAGGTGATCGGATCAAAGGGAGCCAGTCGCTACAGTTATCGAGACTGGGTGGAAAACACCCCTGCGGTGGTCCACTCCCAAACTTATTCGGCGTATCCCTACACCATACGGGCCACCGGCAAATACTTCATAGATGAGGTCATTGGAAAAGGGAAGGAACCTCTTTCTTCCTTGGATGATGCAGTGACCTGCATGAAGATCATCGAGGCCTGCGAAAAATCGGTCGAGGAAGAACGGCACGTCACAATCGAGTAGTTTTCCCCACTTTCCGCCATGACACGAATCTTCGCGATATGGCGCGACTCGCTCCATACAGTACTGGATTACTATGAGCGGCGCAGAGGGTCGCTGGTTACTTTCTTTCCCCTGCTCTTCCTGTTTTTCGTCGTCCTGAACATCGCCTGCTACTGGTTGGCGATCTACACCGCATTCCCGATTTACATGCAGACCGCGGAGAGAGCGAGCTACGTCAAGTTACAGATCCCCGTGGGGCTGCTCGGGGCCCTGTTTGACAGCCTGTCCTTCTTTCTCACGATCTGGATAATACGGCGTGCCCTGGCAGCAAAAAGCAGCAAGGAATACGTCATGCATCTCTCTCTGGACCTGGTAATCGCGATCGTGGCAACCTTTTGGGTTCTCTTTGTCTTCACAACAGGAGGATGGTTCATAAGTCTCTTCGATGAAGTCCCCGAGGAGCTTGCCCATCGTAGCCAGAAATACACCACCCGAGCGGTTCAGGCGATTCAGGACCCTACCGGCCGGGAAAACATGAAGAACATCTATTTCGGTATAATCATGGGGATTTCAGCCGCACTCCCGACTTGCCTGCATGTCGCCCTGTTCATTCGTTCTTGTCTTGCGGCCTTACGCAAAAGATACTTCCCCGAGGAAATTGCAAACGATCAAAATAAATCGGATTAAACCATGGCTAGCATCTATGACCTGAAATCAAGATTCCAGAATCTCTTGCGTCCATTGACGAAAGGTTTAGCCCGGCTCGGGGTGACAGCGAATCAAGTGACCTTGTTCGCGGCTTTGCTTTCCTGCGGGGTTGGGGCATGCGTGGCAGTTTGGCCACAGGAGTCATGGCCGCTACTGGTTGTACCCGGCGTCTTGTTCGTCCGCATGGCCCTCAATGCAATCGACGGTATGTTGGCCAGAGAACATGACATGAAATCGGACCTGGGAGCGGTGCTGAACGAGATCGGGGACGTTGTATCGGACACTGCTCTCTACTTGCCCTTGGCCATGGTCCCCGGGTTCGGCCCCGAACTGATGGTAGCCACAGTGACCCTTGCCATCATAAGCGAAATGACCGGCGTGGTGGCCGTGCAAATCGGAGCCAGTCGACGCTACGATGGCCCCATGGGGAAAAGTGACCGGGCCTTTGTCTTCGGTTTGCTTTGTCTTTTGCTGGGATGTGGAGTTGCAATCGAACAATGGTTGGACGTCATACTGGGCGTAATGACGTTTCTCCTCGTCCTGACGATCTTCAACCGGTCACGCCAAGCATTGAAAGAGATTGGCAAATGAACTTCATGACGCTCGATCCATCGGTGCGCTGGACTCTTGCGGGGATCGGAGGCGTACTGGTCGTTGCCACCATAATAGTTCAAGCGCTGGTTCGGGTGAAACCGAACTCCGACTTCACCAGCCTTCGTCAGCGGGTCAATTCGTGGTGGGTGATGGCGACTGTCTTCACCTTGGCCATGACCCTGAGCCGCAACGTCTCGATTAGTTTCTTTGCCTTCATCAGCTTCCTCGCCTTGAAGGAATTCCTTTCCCTGATACCGACCAGGCGGGCGGATCGCCGCGTCTTGTTCTGGGCGTACCTGGCGATTCCACTCCAATTCTACTGGGTCTACTTGGAATGGTACGGCATGTTCATTATCTTCATTCCCGTGTACATGTTCCTTCTCCTGCCCATGCGGATGGTAACGATTGGTCAAACACAGGGCTACGTAAAGGCGGCAGGCACCATTCACTGGGGCCTCATGTTGACCGTGTTCTGCCTCAGTCACTCTGCATTCCTGCTGGTCCTCGAGGAGGTTGGTTCCACCAATGCCAACCCGGGACCAGGCTTGGTGCTCTTTCTCGTGGTTCTGACGCAACTCAACGACGTCTGCCAATTCATTTGGGGAAAATCGCTGGGAAACCGCAAGATTTTGCCGAAAGTCAGTCCGGGCAAGACATGGGCGGGATTTCTGGGCGGAGTGGCCACCACCTCGGCGATCGCCTGGCAGGCAGGGCCCTTCCTCACCATGCTGAATGCCGAGCAATCCCTTGTAGCCGGTTTGATAATTGGCATCGGTGGGTTCATCGGCGACGTCAACCTGTCCGCCTTGAAGAGAGATCTTCAGGTAAAGGACAGCGGGGCCTTGTTGCCTGGGCACGGCGGCATACTCGACCGTGTGGACAGCCTGACTTACACTGCGCCGCTCTTCTTTCACTACGTTTACTGGATGGCCGACTTTCACACCTTCGGGGCCAGTATAGCCCGCTAAATGAACAAGCTTTTCCAAGGCCTGTTCTTCGCCTTGGTGGTGAGGCCTGTCATGCTCATTGTGCTTGGGCTAAACCTGAGGCGTCGCGAGTTACTGCCCGCCGGGGGACCTGCGGTACTGGTGGCCAACCACAACAGTCATCTCGACGCAGTTACCCTGATGAGCCTCTTCCCTCTTCGAATGCTCCCCCAGTTGCGTCCGGTCGCGGCCCAGGACTACTTCTTCCGCAATCCTCTGCTCAAATGGTTTGCCCTTCATATCATGGGCATTCTGCCACTCGACCGAAAGGTAAAGTCAACGCGCAAACATCCCCTCGAAGGCATCAACTTGGCTCTCGAGCGCGGAGAGATCGTCATCGTGTTTCCCGAAGGCTCGCGCGGGACACCCGAGGAATTGGGTGACTTCAAGGCAGGTATCGCTCACATTGCGAAGAAGAACCCCCAGGTACCGGTGATACCTATTTTCATGCATGGACTGGGCAAGGCGCTACCCAAAGGAGAAGCCCTGCTGGTGCCCTTCTTCCTCGACGTGTTCGTGGGGGAAGCCATTGACTGGCAAGACGACAAGGAAGCCTTCATGGAAAAACTTTCCTCCCGTATGTCGGCCTTGGCCAAGGAAGGGAATTTTTCGCCCTGGGAATGAAGCTGAAATATCTTGCCGCCGTATGGGGATTGGCCGAGGCCACCGTATTCTTCATCGTACCAGACGTTCTGCTAACGTTCTTGGCCCTGAAGGACGGCAAACGTGCCACCCTACTCTCTTTTTGGACCCTTGGCGGGGCTTTGGTCGGCGGAATCATAATGTTTTGCTGGGGAGTTCACGACAAGGAAGCAGCCGAAGACCTGTTGTCCGAAATACCTGCGATCAGCCCTGCCATGTTGGAGAAAGTTGAAACGCAGGTGGAGGAAGCCGGCGTAAAGGCAGCATTCGTTGGCCCCTTGACGGGTCGCCCTTACAAGATATACGCCACCTACGCGGGCAGTTGCGGAGAGAGCTTGGGTATCTTCCTTTTAATTAGCGTACCGGCTCGCCTGCTACGCTTCCTGATCCTCGCATGGCTGACCACCGCCATAGCAAAAGGCCCCCTCAGGAAAGTGAAGGGGGGCTCCAAAAACCTGTTGTTCGTTGCTATCTGGCTGTCCTTCTACGTTTGGTATTTCGGGGCCATGTGACGATCCAGCCTTGCCTTCGGACTCATTCGTTCAATGCTGAGCGGATCATGAAAGTCCGCCTGATTCTTCTTGCTCCTCTTCTGTTCACGCTATCGTGCCTCGGCAAATCCGCCAAATGGTACAAGGGCAACACCCACGCGCACACCACACTTTGCGGGCACGCTGACTCCTCTCCCTCGGTGGTCGCCCAATGGTATCACGACAACGGCTACCACTTCGCTATCCTGAGCGAGCACAACAAGTTCATCGACCCCAAGACGGTCAAGCTCAAGGGCGAGGTCCGCAAGGACTTCCTGTTGTTGCCCGGCGAAGAGGTAACGGGCCGCAAAACGGTTCACAGCACGGCCATGAACGTGAACCGCCTGGTACCTTGGAACTTCGATCACCAGCACCGCTCCAAGATCATACAAAAGCACGTCGACGAAACGATCAAGGCGGGCGGAACCACCATTTTGAACCATCCGAATTTCGGATGGGCGGTCCAGGCCAAGGACATGTTGCCGGTCAAGAAACTGTATTTGTTCGAACTCTACAACGGCCATCCCTCGGTACACAACTTCGGCGACCACCGTCATCCCTCGACGGAAGAATTGTGGGACGATCTCCTCACTCAAGGCATGACAATCTACGGGGTAGGCTCAGACGATGCCCACCACTTCGCTGACTGGAAGCCCAACAAGTCCAACCCCGGCCGGGGATGGGTCATGGTGCAATCCGAGGAACTGAGTTCCGACGCCATAACCAACGCCATGAAGCGCGGCGACTTCTATGCGTCCTCGGGCGTGATGCTCAAAAAGGCAGTTCGTGGAGTAAAGAGCATCGAGGTGGAGGTGGACGAAAAGGCCACCGACGAGGAACTGGCCTCCCCGATACTAATCGGACGCAAAGTGAAGGAAGGGAAGGAGGGCTACTTGATCGAGTTCATCGGTCCCAAGGGGAAAGTGATTGAAAGCAGTTCAGAGACCAAGGCTTCCTGCCCGGTCAACCTGCCTTACCTACGGTGCAAAGTGACCAAGCGGGTCAAGAAGGACAACGGCGACCTGCTAGAGTACTACGCCTGGGTACAACCCGTCTTCACTGACGGCAGGGAAAAGAAAATCGAGGAATAGCGTTGGCTAAGCCAAGAGGTCGCGTATGACGTGACCGTGGACGTCAGTGAGGCGAAATTTGCGCCCTTGGAATCGGTAGGTCAGTTGTTCGTGGTCGATGCCGAGCAAGTGCAGGATGGTGGCGTTGAAGTCATGCACGTGGACGGGGTTCTCGGCAGCCGAGTAGCCTAGTTCGTCGGTCGAGCCGAAGACGTGACCGCCCTTCACGCCGCCACCGGCCATCCAGACGGTGAACCCTTCCTTGTGGTGGTCGCGCCCGATTTGGGCCCGGTCGCCCTGAGCCATGGGGGTGCGCCCGAACTCGGCGCTCCAAACCACTAGGGTCTCCTCCAAGAGGCCACGTTGTTTGAGATCCTTGATGAGTGCGGCGATGGGTTGGTCGACCTCTTTGGTTTTTTTCGGCAAATTCTGGAACACTCCGCCGTGGTGGTCCCAGCCTTGGTCGAAGAGTTGTACGAAACGCACGCCCCGCTCCACCATGCGCCGGGCGAGGAGGCAATTGTTGGCGAACCCGGAACCTCCCACCTTGGCCCCATAGGCCTCGAGAACCTTCTTGGGCTCTCGTGAAAGATCCTTCAACTCGGGCACGCTCGTCTGCATGCGGTAGGCCATTTCGTACTGGCTGATGCGGGTGGCGATCTCGGGATCGCCGACGTCGTCCAGTTGGCGCTGGTTCAATTTATTGACCGCCTCGACGACTCGACGGCGTTCCTTCGGGCCAACGCCCTTGGGATTGGAGAGAAAGAGGACGGGATCACCCGAACCGCGAAACTCGACCCCTTGGTAGACCGATGGGAGAAACCCGCTCCCAAAGGCGCTGTTGCCTGCTCCCGGGTATTGCCCGGTGACCATGACCACGAAGCCGGGCAAGTCGGAGTTAGGAGTGCCCAAGCCGTAATTGGCCCATGCTCCGAGGCTGGGGCGCCCGAAGCGCTCGAAACCCGTCTGCATGAACATTTGGGCGGGGGCATGGTTGAAATGGTCGGTGCGAAGGGAGCGGACGAAGCACATCTCGTCGGCGCAGGTCTGCAGGTTGGGAAGCAGGTCCGACATCATGATGCCGGATGATCCGCAGTGCCGAAACTTGAATTTCGAGTCCTTGCTGGTGCCGAGCAAACTGGGGCGCTTGCGGATGAAGGCCAGTTGCTTGCCCTCGAACATTTCCGCGGGGCAGAGCTCGCCGTTGCGCTTCTGGAGCTCCGGCTTGTAGTCGAAGAGGTCGAGGTGCGAGGGAGCTCCCACCAAGTGAAAATAGATCACGCTCTTGGCCCTCGGGGCGAAGTGGCTCACCTGATTGGCGGACGGCGATGCCCCGAGGTCCCGGGCCATGAGGTCGGCCAAGGCGAACCCGCCCACGCCCATCCCCACGCGCTGGAACAATTGCCGCCGCGTCAGGTTGCGCTGCCAGGTGTCGATCGGGTGCATGAAAGTTTCTTGTTATCCCTTGGTCACGGTTTCGTCGAGATTCAACAAGGCATTGGCCACGAAAAACCAAGCCGCCAGTTGGTTGGGGTTGAGCTTGGCGGAGAACTTGACCGCCTTGATCCCGTCGAGCAACTCCTTGGCCGCTTTCTTGTCCTTGGTCAAGCGGGCCAGTTCGCCTGCGTGCAGTTCGCGGAGGACGTTTAATTCGCGGACATCGGGCTCGCGGGAGAGAGTCCGGCGGAAGGCGTAGCGGAGGCGCTCGTCAAGGTCCGCCGTCGGCTTGTCCTCGAGCACGCGGATGGCGAGACCGAGGGCCATCTCGACGTAAGCCTCGTCGTTGAGCAAGGTGAGGGCCTGCAAGGGGGTGTTGGTGCGGCTGCGCTTGGGGTGGCAGGAAGAGCGGTCGGGGCCGTCGAAGTTGACGAAACTGGGATAGGGAGCGGCCCGTCGCCAGATGACGTATATGCCGCGGCGAAAGCGATCCTGGTTGGTGGCGGCGACGTATTTGGGTTCGTTGCGCCCTGTTTGCCGCCAAAGCCCGGCGGGCTGCGGCGGATAAATCGGTGAGCCACCCATTTTCTCGCTCAAGAGACCCGATATGCGGAGGGCATTGTCGCGTATCATTTCAGCGGTCATCCGGAGGCGCGGCCCGCGGGCGAACCACAAATTGTTCGGATCCTTTTCGAGGAGCTCGGGGGTGACCCGAGAGCTCTGGCCGTAGGTGGCGCTGAGCACGATCGTCTTGTGCAACTTCTTCATCGACCAACCATTCTCCATGAACTCCACCGCCAGCCAATCCAGCAATTCGGGATGGGTAGGCGGTTCGCACTGGGAACCGAAATCCTCTTCCGTCGACACGATGCCGCTCCCGAAGAATTGGCCCCACCAACGGTTGACCGTCACACGAGCCACCAGTGGGTTAGCCGGATCCACCAACCATTTAGCGAAACCAAGGCGGTTGGCGGGCCATTCCTTTTTCCACGGGTGGAGTGCGGCGGGTGTGCCGGGAGCCACCTTTTGCTTGGGGTCCAAGTAGTTGCCTCGGGCCATCAAATGGGTTTCCCGCGGCTTGTCCATTTCCACCATGACCAAGGTGGTGGGTGACTTGATCGCATCGACCTTCTTCTTGGCATCGGCCACCGCCTTTTCGAGGTCCTTCACTTGGTCGTCTTCCTTGAGGTAGTGAGCGAGGAGTTTCTTGGTTTGCCTGGCGGACAGCTTGGGCTTTCGCAAGAGATCGGCGATCTCCTGGGGCAAAGCGGGTTGGCGGGCGGGCTCCGGGGAAGCGGAGAAACGGGCCCTCCCCACGTTGCGACCACCACCGTAAAGATGTTCCAATGTGAAGATCAGCTTGGAGCCGGGAGCCGGCTCAACGGGCTTCGCCAGGTCCATCGTGGCCCAATGCGGTTTGCTGAACTCGGAGGCGATGGCCCAGGCGCTGCGAAGGTCGCGTTTGCCGTCGATCAACCCCTTGGCCGAAAAATTGGCCTGCGAATAGTCCACCTTGGCCCGGACGAGCTTGAGCGGAACAGGCTTCTTGCCGGGCTCCACGAGGGAAACCGTCACCTCGGTGAGCACGAAGTTGGGGTTCCCGTTGGTCCGGTTGCGACCAGGGCCCTTTTTCGGCAAGCTGTCGTGTAGCAAGGTTTCGAGACGGACCGAGGCTAATGTGCCTTTGGGGACCTCCGTCTGAATCTCGTAAACCGACTTGTCGCCTGATTTCCCGCCCGCCAGCAAACTTTTGTCGTCCAGCAGCGTGAAAGGTTCCTTGCCGCTTGACTTCCACAGGATCGGCTTGAGCGCGGTCCATAGGGGAACGGGACTCTCCTTGCCCAGTTTCTTGCGTTCGGAGGCAAGCCAGTCCTGGAATTTCCTCTCGGACGCCTTTTGGGCCGCCTCGAGTTCCTTCTCCTTTGCCTGCAGGGCGGCCAAAGCAGCTTGTTTCTGGGGCTTTTGGGCCTTGTCGGCGGGCAAGTCCAGAGTAGGTCCCCAAAAATTGAAGGTGACCCCTCCCCCGCCCTTCACCTCGAGCGGCGTATTGTTGAAGAAGGCGAAGAGCTGGAAGTACTCCTCCTGGGAAACGGGATCGTACTTGTGGCTGTGGCACTGGGCGCATTCCATGGTGGTGCCCAGCCAGGTGGTGCCGGTGGCGTTCACCCGGTCAACCACTTGGTTGACGCGGTTTTCCTCGGGATGCACCCCCGCCTCCACGTTGCAGGTCGGCGTGCGGTGAAACCCGGTCGCCACCTTTTGGGAGAAAGTCGCCTCGGGCAACATATCGCCCGCGATTTGCTCGATGGTGAACTGGTCGAAGGGCATGTCGGCGTTCATCGCGTCGATCACCCAGTCGCGGAAAGCCCAACTGTCGCGCAACTGGTCTGCTTGGAAGCCGTTGGAGTCCGCGTAGCGGGCCAAGTCGAGCCATTGACGAGCCCAGTGCTCGCCATAGCGGGGCGACTTAAGCAAGCCATCGACCACCTTCTCGCGAGCGTTTTTCGAATCGTCAGCTAAGAAAGCATCCAACTGCTGCACCGTTGGAGGCAAGCCAAGCAAATCCAAGCTAACACGGCGCAGCCAACGCGCCTTGTCGGCGGGTTCGGAGAAGGTCAGTCCGAGTTTCTCGAGACGGTGCAAAACAAAACGGTCAATGGGGTTGGCCACTTTTGCTGAATTCTTGACCGTGGGAAGATCGGGACGCTGGGGGGAGACATAGGCCCAGTGCTTGTCGTATTTGCCTCCCTCTCCTATCCAGCGGCGCAGGATATCGACTTGGGCCTTGGACAGCCCCTTGCCCTTTGGCGGCATGCGGTCCTCGCCGCGATCGGTCACGCGATTGATGATTTCGCTGGCGTCTGGTTTGCCTGGAGCCACTGCCTTCCGACCCGATTTTCCTCCCCTGTGGGCAAACTCCTCGAAATCGAGGCGCAGATCGCTCTTTTGCTGATCCAGACCGTGGCACTGGAAGCAATGTTCTGACAATATAGGACGGACCTCCCGGTTGAAGTCCACGCCAAAGGCTCCAAGCAAAAGCGAGAGATGGAAAAAGAAAGATGGGAGGAAAAGCCTCATTTCCTCTTGTACAATAGTTTAAGAAAAATCCGAAGCCAGCAAAAAAGAGAACGAGGGAGCGATTCAAAGGACACTATTCGAGCACGGTGACACCATATGAATGAGCCCTTCGGCGGAGACGAATCCTCGAGCCAAAAGCAATTGAAAGATTCTTCGAGGTAAGAACCTCATCTTTTATTCCGGAGGCGACTACTCGACCTTCGCTCAGGAGCAAGGCATGCGTGAAGGAAGGGGTGATTTCCTCGACGTGATGAGTGACTAGCACAAGGCTTGGGCTTCGCGGACGAGATGCGTTGCTCTCCATGAATTCCAAGTAGCTTGACCTAGCCACGGGATCAAGACCCGCACATGGTTCGTCCAGAAACAAAACCTTCGGCTTGGCCATGAGGGCGCGACCAAACAAAAGCTTCTGCCTTTCGCCCTGCGAAGCTTGTCTCCAGTACCTTTTCTCAAGAGCAAGACAACCAAGCCGGCGAAGAATGCTGCGAGCTGCCCGTTGTTCCTTTGGATTAGTCTCTCCCCAGAAGTTAATCATTGCTCGAGCACCACTGACCACAACGTCGAGACCCGACTCTCCGGGTTCGATCATGCGATTCACCTCGCTGCCAACGTAGCCGATACCCTCCTTGACCTCGTTCCAGTCGTCCTCTCCATATTCACGACCGAAAGCAAAGAGCCTTCCCTCGGTGGGAGCGATGAAGGCATTGAAGACGTTCAGCAAAGTGCTCTTCCCGGAACCGTTTGCGCCGAGGATCACCCAATGTTCCCCCTTGCGAACCTTCCATTCGACACCCTGCAGGATCATACCGTCTCGCTCGACTGAAAGGCCGACGGCGCCAAGGAGAAGACTCTTGTCCACGCTCAATTCGGGCCTTCGGAATTGTCGAGACGCAGGACCAAGTCCGACAAGCCATTGGCTCGCAACTCACGATCATAGCGAACCTCGAACTCTCTCCTCTTGTCGTCCAGTTCCTTGGGATCAAGAGCAGTTTGGTCAATTCCCTTCAGGGCAAGCTCTGCCTTCATGTCTCGATCCGCCATGCGAAAGATCAGCTCGTCCCAAAAGCAGTCGTCGATGTACTCATCGTGAATGCGAACGATAGTTTCACTTCGATCTTTGCTCCACTTTCGCACATATTGACCGTTGGACACCTCGCGACGCAGCAGGTCACGACAATCAGCATCCTCTAGGTAGGAATAGATTTTCTGCTCAAGTTCGAAATAGGGTTTTCTGGAACTCTCCTCTCCTCGGCCATAAGCATCCAGAACCATTCCCGCTAAAGTAACGACGTCTACCATCCTGCGATACTCCTCCTCGGAAAATTCAATTTTCATCAGGTCCCTGAGATTAAAGAGAATTCAGAAGAAGTTCCGGCATCGGGGGGCTTGTCGAAAAACGACAAAAGAGACACGAACGTTATCGGGGAGGCGGTCCAAAGGGTCCTCGGCGACCTCTTCCGTCCCCCGCTCGAGGTGCATCTCCCCCGCCCTCCTGTCGCTCGATAATTCGATTCACGTCTCGAACAACGTCCTCGCGCCTTTTTTCGTCGGTGATAGACTCCGCCCAAGTAAGAGCGTTCTGAGGATCCTTGGTGGCAACCGTTCGGACAAGAGCTTCCACGGGTTTGTCCATTTCAGGGCCCGCGGGATACTTGTTGAGCCATTCGGCGGCAGCGGCAGGATCCTTTCTCGCCCACTCCCTGACAACCTCCTGCATACCTTCGGAACGACTTTCCCCACCAGGCAAACCATCCACCCAGTTGGCGGCAGCAGCGGGATCCTTCTCCGCCCATCGGTCCGCGACGGTTTCCACCGCCCGCGTCCTTTCACCACCTTCGGGCATTTCCGAAGCCCATGTTGCAGCTCTAGTTAAATCTTCCCTAGCTATCTTGCCCACAATCTTTCCGACGACGTAATCCTTTATACTACCCTGATCAAGTGAGTCCGCCCAACGTCGGGCGACGTCCTCACCTTTGTTCCATTGCTTTTCGATCAG
>PAZC01000035.1 GCA_002716045.1 Opitutia bacterium | reverse complement strand
TGGTTGAAGGAAGTGGCGTTCTCGAACATCCAGCCCATGTTGGTGACGGAGGAAACGTTCCAGTCACCAATCGCCCGGTCGAAGGCATTGGCGTTCTTGAACATGGAGTCCATCCGGGTAACGGAACCAACGTTCCAGTCGGCAATATTCTGGTTGAACGAAGTGGCCCCGTGGAACATTTCGCTCATGTCCGTGACGGCGTTCACCTCCCAAGCACTGATGTCTTCGTTGAAAGTAGTTCGGTCCTTGAAGGCATCCGCCATGTTAGTCACGGCGGAGACGTCCCAGTCGCTTATGTGCCCGTAGGTGGCGGTCGCGAACGCCTCGTCGGAAAACCACAGGTTGACCGCGGTGGTGAAGTTGGCGTCGGTCAAGACGGCGCCCGGCGGGGGCGGAGGCACCCAATCTTCTTGGTGGAAGAGGTAGACGGCGCCGACGTCGGCAAGGCCGCCTTGGGAGGCGTACTGGGCGCCGACGGCAAGGGTGTCGCCGGCCACCGAGACGGAAACACCGAAGAGGGTGTAGGTGCCGGCATCGGGAGCGGTCATCTTGCCCAGAGTGGTTACGGTGCCATTGCCCTCTAGGCGGTAGAGGTAGGCGGAGCCTGCGTTCGACTGGCCGTCGACGTCATCCCAAATGGCGCCCGCGGCGAACAAGTTGCCGCCGACGGAAACGGAGTGGCCGTAGGAGTCGTTGCTGGAGGCATCGAAAGCGTTCACACGATGCAGGTGGGTGACTGTATCGTTGGGCTCGATGCGGCGCAACTGGACGACGCCCGCGTCCTGGATCGTAAAATTGTCGACCACGTTGGTGAACTTGGCCCCGACGAGGAGGAGGTCGCCGTCGAGGGCGACTGCCTCGCTGAACCTCTCCGAGTAGGAACCCGAAGGCGTTTGCTTGCTTAGGTAAGTGGCCGTTCCGTTGCTTTCCATCCGGTAGACAAAGACCGCTTCCCGACCATTGTTGCCATTGATCGAACCAACAGCCAAATGGTCTCCGGAAAGGGCGACGGAGGCGCCAAAATATGCGTTGGGGCCTTGTTCCGGATCAATTGCCCGGGGCAAGGAAGTGACGCTGCCGTTCTCCTCCAACCGGTAGAGGTAGACCGCCCCCGCGTTGGATTGGCCGTCGGTGTCCGAGGCCCGGGCCCCGACTGCCACGAGGTCGCCGGAAGCGGATACGGCGCCACCGAACTTGCCGGTCTCGGGCTCCTCCAGCTTGGCCAGGTAAGTGGATGACCCGTTGGCCTCCAACTGATAAAGGTAGGCCGCTCCGCCGGCGCCGGCATCAACCGCCCCCACCACCAGAAGGTCACCCGAAAGGGATAAGAATTTGCCGAAGCTGCCATGGGCGGCAGGACCTTCCGGCGAAAGGGCCTTGGACAAGTAGGTGGCGGTGCCGTTGTCTTCCACCCGGTAGAGGTAGAAGGCGCCTTCCATGAAAGCGCCGACCGCGAGGACGTCACCCGATTGCGAGACGGCGCTCCCGAAGCCGGTGTTGGGATTGATCTGCGGCGGGTCCACCCGCGACCAGTCGCCATCGAACCAGTCCGTTACGTTAATGGTCACGCTTTGGGTGGCAACGGCCTGCCCGTCGGAAACCGTCACGGTCAAGGCATAGCCGTTGGTACCACCTGCGGACGCGGGGGCCTCGAAGTCAGGCTCCTCGTTCCAAGAGATTTCGCCGGTCACTGAATTGAGGGTGAACTTGGCGGCATCGGGACCGGAAAGAGTGTAGACCAAGGTATCGCCGTTGGGGTCTGTGGCGCTGACGAAGAAGGACCCGCCCTGGTTTTCCGCGGTGGTGAAGGTGGCGGACCCTGCTGAAAATGCGGGGGGATCGTTGGGCGGCGCCTCGTAGACGTCGGTAACGTTCAGGGTGAGCAACTGGGTGGCATTGGCTTCGCCGTCCGTGGCCGTAACGAATACGGCGTAGGTATTGTTGCCCGCGGCGGAGGCATTGGCCTCGTAGTCGGGAGCGGTCTTGAAGGTGAGCGCTCCGGTGGTGGAATTGAGGTCGAACTTGGACTGGTCGGGACCGCCGCTTATGAGGTAGCTCACGGTTTCGTTGCCATCGGCGTCCGAGGCGTCGACGTCGGCCGCGGAGGTTTGGTTCTCCGGGACGTTCAGAGGATTGGGCAAAACATACCCCCCGTAAGAGGTGATCACGGGGGCAGCGTTGGGAGGCGCTTCCAGCGCGTACAGCGCCGCCACCTCGGCCGAGGACAAGGCCCGGTCATAGATGCGGACTTCGTCGATGGAGCCGCGGTAGCGTCGTTCTCCATATTGACCCGCCGTCGCGTGAAGTCCTTTTCCGATAAGCATGCTTTGGGAACTAGTCACCGGGTTGAGGGCATAGGTTTTCTCTTGGGCTAAGTTCCCGTTCAAATATAGAGAGAGCTTGGTTCCATTGTTCACCAAGGTACCATGCCACCATGAATCATCCACCACTTGGGTGCTTGTTATTGAAGCCATGTTAGGCGGATTGATGTAAGCGTGCAATTGGTTGCTAGAGGCAATATGCAAAACCGCGCCGCTACCGTTAGCTGCACGTGGCTTGGAGACAATTTCTCTCATGCCACTACTTGTGGAATCCGCGGCGAACCATGCTGTCATAGTAATAAGATCATAACGCGAAAGGACATTTCCGACGTTTATCCAATCGTCACCATCGAAGCTGTACGCCTTCCCCGCCACACCATGGCGATCCGGAGCCAAGGTGGCCCCCGTGACGTTTCCGTGGTTCCCATTCCCTGACATATCGGAGGCGTTGCCGTCGAAGGGCCAGTGGCCGACCAGGCCGTAGTCGAGGCCGGGGAAGTTGGGGGTACTTTCGTTGTCGTCGCCATTGGATCCGGCGGCGTACTCCTCCCAGTCGCCGAAGCCGTCGCCGTCGTTGTCGCCGTGCCAGGATATGCTGACGTTGACGTTGGTCAGGTTGCCGTCGAGGTGTACGGTATTGAAGGAGTTCGTGGTGTTGTTCCAGTCGCCGTGGTGGGCGTAGGGCTCGCCGACCTGCCACTGGTGATCGAGTTCACCGTTTTCGTTGCCGTCGCGAAAGGCCTTTATGTCGTAGTCGCGGCCCTTGGGCAGTTGCAGCGAGTAGGGACCGGGGCCGCCGGGCAAGGTGAGTTCGGCCACTTGGCCATTTTCGTCGAAGGCCCACACGACGACGGGGCCGGGCACGGGGCCGACGTAGGAGATGATGCCCGAAAGCGTGGCGTTGGTCTCCGCCGGCGGCGTGGAATCGTAGAGAGATTGTACTTCGGCGGGCGAGAGCACCCGGTTCCACAGGCGGTAGTCGTCGAGGCTGCCCTTGAAGTAGGAGTTGTTGCCGTCGGGCCGGTTGCCGATGGTGAAGAGGTTGGCTGCGTCTGACACGGGAGCGCCGGCGCCATTTGAGCGTGTGGGATTGGCAACTTGGGAGCCGTTGACGTACAAATGGGTGGCGTGGTCAGGGGGAGTCGCTGAGCCCTCGCCGTTCCAGGTGAAGGCGAGGTGAGTCCATTGGTTTAGAATGGGAGCGCCTCCGCCGGTATAGGCAGGATCCGCGGAGGTGAATTGCCGCACCCAAGTGAGATCGGTATTGCCCGAGTGGAGGCGCCAGTACCCGCCTGCGCCGGATCGCTTGGCCAAAATATAGCCGCCGTCCGGGTCATCTTCAGGTTTTACCCAACCCGCGAAGGTCATGGGGTAGAGGTCGTCGAGGGCGGTTGCCCCGGGGAAAGAAACGTAGTCATCCACGCCGTCGAAGCGGAGAGCGCCCCCCACCCTGCCGGCTACCCAGTGAGGGTTCGAATTGGAGCCAAAACCATTGAGCGTGCCGTTGACGTCATGGCCGGAGCCATCGTGCAGAACCGTGCCATCGGTTTCGTCGAATGCCCAGTGGGCCACAAGTCCGAAGTCGAGACCGGGTATGCTGGAGGGATCGTAAGGGTTCGATCCGTATTGTTCCTCGAACAGGTCGAGGAATCCGTCCTCGTCGGAGTCGCGGTCGACGAGTGGCACGTCGAAGTCGGCCCGGCTGGCATTCACCTCGATGGGTTCGTTGTCGTGATGGGCCCAGGGATCGCCGTTGTTGGGCCAACCGTCCGAGTTGGCGTCGCGGAAGGCCTTGACGTCGTAGGATCCGCCCTTGGCCACGACGAAGCTGAAGGCGCCGGGGGTCGCCATTTCCAGTTCCTGAAGGCGTGTGCCGTTCTCGTCGTTGAGCCATACCCTATAGGGACCGGAGTCGACGATGCCGGAATAAGTGACTTGTCCGCCGAGGTCCACCACCTCGGCGCCTCCCTCGTAAGCACCGAGGTCGGGGGCCGCATCGAGGTTGCGGGCCAGACCTGCGACGTCCCAGGGCAACACGCCCACCTCTGCCGGATTGCCCGCGTTTATCATGGGCGAACCCGCCCGCAAACGATAATCGAAATGAGCCGGATTGACGAAGAGCGGGTCGGTATCCGCGACGTCCCCTTGCCCGCCTTGGATCATCGTGCGGTTAGTGTCCAAGTAGCTAACACTGCTCTTGAGGTTTGCTCCGTCGGGGGCGGTGTTGCCCCAGACAATTGAATTGGCCAAGTCCAAGATGGCTCCATTGCCGAGGTAGAGGCCGCCGCCCTCGGTGGCGTTGTTGTCGGCGATGGTGGAATGCTTGATCGAGGCGTTGCTGTCCCAAGCGACCAAGGCGCCGCCTTTGGTGCCGTAGTTGTGGGCCATGACGACGTTCAGCAAGGCGGCCGAACTGCCTTGGCTGAGCTTCACCGCCCCGCCCCAATAGGCGTAATTTCCGAGAAAGAAGCAGGAGTAGACGATCGGCGAACCGCCGTTGTAGACACAGAGTCCGCCACCTCCACTGTTGGTACCGGTGGAAACGTTACCGGCAAAGAAGAGGTAGCGGAGGTTCGGGCTGCCGTTGTCGGCCAGCATGCCGGCCCCGCGCCTCTGCCAGTCGGTGGACCCGGTGGCCCGACCGTGCTCGATCTTGAAGTTGGCCAGCACCGCGGTGCGGTCCACCCCGCTGGCGGTCACCACGTGGTAGGCGTTGTCGCCATCCCAGCCGTGGACTCCGATGTCCCCGCTGAGCACCGTGATCCACTCGCCTGCCCGGGCGCGCTCCTCGGGTGTGGCCTCGTGGCCGCTGAACCCGCCGAAGATTTCCACCCGGTTCTTCAACTGGAAAGTGGAGTCGCGGCTACCGGCTGTCTGCCCGGGGCCTTGGTCCGGCCGGTAGATTCCCTCGGCCACCCAAATATGGGTACGGACACTTCCGTTGGCGTCGGCCAAGGCGGCCTGCAAGGTGGTATAGGCATTGGCCCAGGAAGTACCCGTGTTGTTTCCGCTGGCATTGTCGTCGACGAAAATGAACTTCCCCACCGGCGGCAGGGACATACCGCTCAACGGATCGCTGCCGGCGGCTACTTCCTCGGTGTCCGAATACCCGTCGTTGTCGTCGTCCGTGTCTACGTCGTCGGCGAGGCCATCGCCATCGTTGTCATCCACCTCGTCGGTGACGTTGATGCCGAGGATCTTTTCAAAGGTGGCATTGGCATCGTCCTTGGCCTGCACCCGGATGCTCAGGGTAGCGTTTGCTTCAAAGTCGAGACTGGCCGCGGTGATCAACTTGTTGGGGAAGTGGGGAACAAAGGTAATCTGGCAACTGAACAACGATGTGGTTTCTCCAGTCACCCGCAAAACGGATTCATTCAATGGAGCCGCATGGATGACCAACTGGTTCAACTGGGAGGCGCCATAGGAGGAGTTGCTGGCGCCTTCCTCGAATTGGTAGGTAGTGGGAGCGCCCGGGGCGAATTGAATGACGAACCGATCGGGGTCACCATTGGCGGCGGAGCCCGAGGTACGCCAGCCCGCAGTATCGAATATGGTCGTGGAGCCTATCTCGAAAAAGATACGGTCAGGGGAAACTCCGGGATTGAAGTCAAAGACCAAGGTACCGCCTGACGCTTGGCTAATATCAATTTCGTCGAACCATCTCTTGAGCGAGCCATCCACCTCGTCGGGCGTCGAACTTGTATTGATGGTAAGGTCGTGCGAAGCGTTGCCAGGGCCAGTGGCGATCGAGAAGAGACCATTGTGCTCTGACCCGGCGCCGGGCACCAGAACGAAGCGATGAGTCGCATTCGCGTCGGGGCTAGTCGCATTGAAGTCACCCACCAACGTACCGACGGGCTGATTCTCCGCAACCGAAGCGTTGACCAATTGGAAATCGTTCGGGTTCACGACGAACTCGGACCAACTTGAGTAAGGCCAATTGGAATTCGAGGAGAAGGATGCGTGAATCAGGCCTTTGTTGGTGTCGGATAAGGAAGAAGCATTTAGAAACATGTCACCCATGCTGGTGACGGCGGAAGTATTCCAGTCACCGATGGCTTGGTTGAACGTCGAGGCTCCGCGAAACATGTTTTGCAAGTTGGTGACAGCGGAGGTGTCCCAGTCGCCGACTTCTTGGTTGAATGACGCGGCATCGTAGAACATAGATCCCATGTTTATGACGGCGGAGGTGTCCCAGTCGCCGACTTCTTGGTTGAACGCAGTGGCGCCTTGGAACATAACCCACATGTTGGTGACGGCGGAGGTGTTCCAGTCGCCAATGTCCTGATTGAAAGACGTGGCGTTGCTAAACATGCCAGACATGTCCGTGACGGCGGACGTGTTCCAGTCGCTAATGCTTTGGTTAAACACGGTAGCACTTTTAAACATGTTACCCATGCTGGTGACGGCGGAAGTATTCCAATCACCGATGGCTTGGTTGAACGTCGAGGCTCCGCGAAACATGTTTTGCATGGCGGTGACCTCGGAGGTGTCCCAGTCGCCGATGTCTTGGTTGAACGACTGGGCGTTGTGAAACAAGCTTCTCATGCTGGTGACCGCGGATACATTCCAGTCACTGATTACCTGATCGAATGTAGAAGCATTATAAAACATTTCAGTCATGTTCGTGACCGAAGATACGTTCCAGTCGCCAATGGGTTGATTGAACGCGAATGCAGCACCAAACATTACTCGCATATCTTCAACCGAAGACACATCCCATCTGCCGATATCCTCATTGAAGGAAGGTCTATTCTGGAAGGCGTAGGACATGTCGGTAACGGCGGAGACGTCCCAGTCGCTTATATGCCCGTAGGTGGCGGTCGCGTTTGCCTCGTCGGAAAACCACAGGTTCACGGCAGTGGTGAAATTGGCATCGGTGATGGGTGGCGGTTCTGAAAAGGCGACGCTGTCGCTAGTGACCGTCACCGTGATGGTCTGGGGTGAGCTCAAGGTGTCATCCGTAAAGATCGCTCCGATGTCGCCGTCCGAACCTGCGCCGATCGCCGGCGATCCATTCTGGGGCTCAAAGCTTCCATCCAGAAGGGGGTCGGAAGTTAAGTTGTTGCCGGCATTCACGACGCTTCCGGAAGAATTCGGGTAGATGGAATGCGAAACGGTGATCGATGACGCTCCCCCGGTTGAGGTCGCATTGAGTTGCCCATACGAGGAAAGCCCGGTGTTCCCCCAAATGATGGAGTTCGTGAGCGTACAGGCGGAATTCATCTCCGTGTAGATCGCCCCCTTGAGGATCTTCCCGTCCTGGTTTTGGTTATTGACCACCGTGACGTGATCCAGCGTCGGACTGGCCCGGTTGATGAAAACCACTCCCGCTTCCCCCTTGTTCCCGGTCATTACGACGTTGCTAAGCACGGAGTTGTTGCATCTTGAAAAGTAAACTGCCCCGCCTTGGTGATGGTCTCCATTTTGAATGGTAAATCCACTTAGGGTGCCCCCATTGTCATATCTCTTGTAAAAGGTTACCGGACGGCTGCCGTTGCCATCTATGATTGATTGACCCGGCCCAGCTCCGATCACCGTAATGTTTGCCGCATCATTATCTGCAATCCAGATGTTCTCCGAGTAGGTGCCGGCGGCCACGCGGATGACGTCTCCGGCAGACGCACCATCGATTGCCGACTGGATGGTGGGAAAGGTTGCGCTTGGTACATGGATATCAGCCGCAGGGCGATCGGTCGCAGTGACCTCGACCACGTAGGTGTTGTTGGCATCGGCATCGGCAGGGGCCTCAAAGTCAGGGGCTGCCTTGAAGGTGAGGACGCCGGTGGTGGCGTTGAGGTCGAATTTCCCAGCGTCGGCTCCCCCGCTGACAAAATAGCTTACCGTTTCGTTGCCATTGGCGTCGGTCGCGTTGACTTCGGCCACGAAGGTCTGGTTCTCAGGAACGTTAACCGATGCCGTCGCGGAGCCGCCGTAGGAGGTGATCACGGGGGGGGTGTTGGCGAGGACTGGAATGGTGAGCAGAACGGCGGCGAGCGAAGCTCCTGCCAAACGCAAGGCGGCAGACCCCCGCCCAAGCAAGGACAGACGGTTTGCGAAACCCGAAACAAAAGAGCGCGCGCGTGTCATGTGTGACTGTATATACACCTAAAGGTATTAGCCAAATTTCACGAAACATTACGTTTTTTTTTGCAAAACACAATGACAATAGGTGGAGGTCGTTGATCTTCAAATTTTTGTGAATTAAATATTTATTAATAGCAATGTGCTTCCGAATGGAGTCTCCATGCCACCACAAAAGCAAGCAGCTTCCGATTTGCATGGCCCTGCTCTCACGTGCCGCCGTCCGAAAATATATTGTTCCGATTTAGGGTGTAGCGAGCCCATTGCATTTGACGTCGGAGGCTAGCGCGGTTTCGTTGCCCTTATGTCCCGCGTCCTCGTTGCCTTGTTGATCTTGGCCCTCTCCCCCACCCTGTTTGGCTTGCCCCCGCGCACCTGGACGAGCGCGGACGGCAAACAAATACAAGCTACCTTGATGGATGCCTTCGGGGACGAAATACTGATTCGGCGGGCCGACGGCGCCAGTTTTCGTCTACCACTCGCCCGCGTGAGCAAAGCGGATCGGCTCTATGTCCAAAAAGCCCTTGCCCTTAGGGTGACGGTACCATCGGCCTTGCGGGCAGTGGTCATGATCAACACGCCGGATGGCGGAAGCGGGACGGGCTTCCTGACTCAGCGCTTCGGTGAAGTGCACTTGATGACCAATGCCCACGTGGTGCGTGGGGCCGACAAGATTACCTTGAGCCGGGCCGATGGACGCCCCTTGGCAACCACCGACACCATGGAAATGGCACGCGACGGGCGCGATCTGGTGCGCTTTCGCATGGCCGCGGAACTAGGCGGCTTGCGGCGCGCCGAATCGATGCGCATCGGGGAGGCGGTCTATGCCCTCGGCAACAGCGGCGGCCTCAACGTATTGACTCCCCTGCCCGGTCAAATGATCGGTATTGGAGCCAAGGAAATCGAGGTGACTTCCCCCTTCATTCCGGGCAACAGCGGCGGCCCCATACTGAACCGGCGCAACGAGGTGCTCGGGGTGGCCACCTACGTCGCCGCCAGCAGAGGCGAATGGTGGGCCCAAGGCAGCCGCTTCACCCGGGTGCGGCGCTTGGCCACTCGCATTGACGGAGTGGACTGGGTGCCCCTTTCCCTGAAGAATTTTCAGAAGGCCGACAGCACGGTGAAAAGCGCAACCGACAAAATCGAGGTAATCGAGAAGTGGAAACGCATCGTGCGGGCAAACGTCCGCAGTCCGCAAGCCAAGTCAGCCGCCACTCAGTTGATTCGGGCATCCGGCAGGTTGGAGAGCGAGTTGCGGGGCCTCTCGGCCGCCGCCCGCATACCGTTCCTCAAAGAGGACGTGGAGCGGGTCCAGGGATATAACCGCAAGCTGAAGGACGAACTCCACGCCTTGCTCAAGCAAGTCAAGGATTGAGCTGCTCCCCTAGAGCAAGAGATTGATGACGTTGGTCGCATTGACCCGGGCTTGGGTCGTGATGGCGGCCGAAGTGTCTCGCATCAGGAGGTTCTTGGCCAAGTTGGTGGTTTCCTCGGCGAAATTGGTGTCAGCGATGCGGGCAACCGCTCCAACCTCCACCATGGTCTTGCGCTCCAGCATGTCGATCTGGCTGCGGAAGGTAGAGATTTCGGCCCCGATGACGCCCTGTTGGTAACGCAAGTTCTCTTGCTCCAAGCTGATGACGTCCATCGCAGTCAAGGCTCCGTCGAGTGTCTTCAGCGATAGCTCGGAGAGATTGGAAAACCCAATGTTTTGAATTTCCATGAAGGAGCCGTCTGCATTGGCCAACACGCTCTTGGAAGGCAGGGTCGACTTGATGATCTCGGCCTGGTAATCCCAGACGGTGGAGCTTCCGGGAGCACGGATATTGGGGAAGCCTCCAGCATCCTCGTTGACCACGAAACGAATCTTGGTGCTGTCCCCGCTGGGAGCCTGGCTCTTGGGATAATCCTCCGCAGTCTGGTACTGGGTAAGCCGTTTTCTGAGAGTGTCATTTGAAAAATAAAAATTGAATTCTTCCTCTGAAGTCGCCGCCCGAAAGTCACTCAAGCCATCCTTGTCATGCAGGGAAACACCAACGTTGTCGGGAGCCTCGGTGACGTTCACGGAGCCAGGGGCAAACTCGATCAGGAACCGGTCCGACGAACCTTTTAATTCGGATTCTCCCTGATAGGTAGGGTCGGGATGATCCGGATAGACGGGATAGTTCAGCCAGTGCTGGGCCCGATACTCGCCGCTGTCGAATAGCATGGAGGCTCCCTGATAGATTTTCAGGCGATCGGTCTGCCAAGTGGGATTCCACCAGAGACGAATTCCACCACTGAGGGCTCCGATGTCGACCTCTTGCTCCTGCATTTCCCATCCTCCGTCCGAAACTCCGCTGACCGGATAAGCATCGGCGTACAGGGCTGCCTGGGGATCATAAAGTGGTTCGTCATTGAATTTTTCCACCAGCATGTACTCGAGATGCGTTTGCAAACTGGAGAATTCCGTGTGGTAGCGTATCCGGTCCCTGGAATTCAGAGTCGGGTCCGAGGCCTTCATGGCGAGTTGGTCCATGCGGAAGAGCACGCGGTCCACCGAACGCAGCCCATCGGACTGGGTCTGAACGTAAGTGATTGCATTGTTGAGGTTCGCTGCAGCCGCTTGGTCGACGCGAATCTGGCCATCCATGCGGGCCGTGAAATGAAAAGCTCCGGTATCTCTCTCGATACGGTTGGCCTTCGAGCCCGAGGCCAGACGGTGGGTGGCCCCTTCAATGCTCCGCTGTCTCTGGAACTGGTGAACCAGGTTTACGGAGGAACCGACTGATGGACCGATGATCATGACTTGCAAAAAAAATGCCTCGAGAGCCCTCCTTCATGGAGAACCGGCGAGGCCGATGAATCATCGCATCCGTGCGACTGACTTAAAATTCCACGTATATTACCTACGCGTCAAGTATTTTGCCCAATTTTTTTGAGCTCTTAAGAGCTCTCCTCATCTTACGGCTTGCAACCAGCCTTCCCCCTGACACCATGCAAAGTCTCCCAGAGGCCCGGATGGCGGAATTGGTAGACGCTGCGGACTTAAAATCCGTTTCCTGCAAAGGAGTGAGGGTTCAAGTCCCTCTCCGGGCACCACTTCGCATGCCGCTTGAACATTGGCTTGTGGACGATTTTTGACCAATATTGCACATTTGGGGCAAGCGTGGCGTTCAGGCAAAGAATTGCAGTTTGGTGTCAGAAATTGCACGGAAACTGACACCAACATAATCCGCCAAGGGGGGCGGGGGTTGTCCACATCATGCTCGATATCGTACTATATCGATTACCTCACGCGGAAAATTTTGGGCAATAAGGGTAAAGTGTAGGTTGTTGAAACATCCTGTCGCTCCGCCCCGCGAGAATCCATTTTAACGAGCCAAACGGCGAAAACATAAGGCGCGCGCGAAGTTGCAGCGCTTGACCGCCGCGGCGAGGGCGGTAGGTTCGGAGGGATGAAAACCATAGACTACAAGAGCTTCCTCATCGGCTTCTTCTTCGCCTCCACCGTCATTCTCTCCCTTGGGGCAGGGAAAGGCACCCAAGATGTTCGCATCGTAGGGATCGACAAAAACTTCTCCGACTGGGACGCGATCCTCGTGGAGACTAAGTAGCGCCATCCCTAAACTTGACCTGCCTCAATTCTGCTTGTTGCCTTGCAGGATGAGAAAACTGATCGCAGCCATGTCCCTAGCCCTGCTTTTGGCAGGGTGTGGGGAGGATATCGAGATACCCGAGGTCGTTTCTTGTAAAATATGCAAAAAGGAAGTGTCATCGGCAGGAGAAGCTTGTGCTAATTGCAGCCACCCGATTGCCGACTCCGTTGATGCTTACGTGAAGACTCAGGAGGAGGCTAGAATTAGGCGTGAGGAGGTGCGGAGGCTTGCGGCGATTGAAGCTGAGGAGGAGCGGATTAGGGCGGAGGAGGAGCGGAAGCGTAAAGAGGAAATGCGTTGGCTTGCCGAGATTAGGGCTAAAGAGAGGGCTGAGGAGTGGCTGAAGTTTGGAGTGGTTTGGCCCGATATAGAGGCCAAACCCGAACCCTACGGCGGTCTCGAAGTCCTAGCCAAGATCAAGAAGGCGAAGGAGCGCGGTGCCACCGTGCTGAACCTCGACCGCAACGAAATCTCCGATATCTCGCCGCTGGCTGGGTTGACGAAGTTGGAGTCGCTAAACCTCATCGGAAACGAAATCTCCGATCTCTCCCCGCTCAAGGAGTTGACGAATTTGAAGCGGCTGTGGCTCATCCGCAACCCCATCCCCGAAGATCAGAAGGCAATGCTCAAGAAGGCCCTGCCGGACTGCGAGATCTACTTCTGACCCGAATGAGTGATTGATCACTCGGTGTCTGGGGCGGCAAACGGTAGCCGCTCGGCCCCTTCGCCAAAAAGCGCGCGCGTGGGTGAGGCGCTAGGGGGTTGTCAGGGGGATGGAGCGAGGGCTATTTGCCGATGTGAGCGAAGTAATTGCCATCGCCCATTCTCATGGAATAAATCAAATATAGATTCACACTCATCTTCTCCGGGCACCACTTCGCATGCCGCTTTCATAGCGGGAGGAAAAGAGCGGGCGGAAACCTCTTGCCGCCGCACCTAAATCACCAGATGAAGAGTTCTTGCTTGCAAATGGTTCTTTCCAAACCATTTTGCCCATTTTTCTTTTCAGATGATGGGGCTTTTTATTCTGCAAACAGCATGCTCGCGGTAAACGTCTCGGCCGCTCTTCAAGGGGTAGAGGCTGCCAGCGTGACCGTGGAGGTGAACACGGGCGAGCGGGGCGACCTCAAGTACGTACTGGTCGGCTTGCCGGACGCGGCGGTGAAGGAATCGGTGGACCGTATCACCTCGGCCATAAGCAACGCCGGATTTGCCCTGCCCGCAACGCGTACAACGATCAATTTGGCCCCCGGCGACCTGCGCAAGGAAGGCCCATCCTATGACTTGCCCATTGCCTTGGCCATGTTGGGCGCCAGTGGCCAAATGAAGACCGACCGCTTCAACGACTACCTGATCGGAGGCGAGTTGGGACTATCGGGCAAGACCCGCGCTATCAAGGGGGGATTGGCCATGGCCTTGCTCGCCAAAAGAAAGGGGAAGCGCGGCCTGCTCTTGCCCCGCAAGTCAGCCGACGAAGCCTGCCTTGTCGAGGAGGTCGAATGTATTCCCGTGGATTCGCTGGACGAAGCCGTTCGCTTTCTCCAGGGAGAACGTGCCATTGAGCCGTTGTCATGCTCATCCAGTCCATTCCTAAAGCCACCGCAACCGGAAATTGAAGTGGATTTCGCGGAAGTAAAGGGACAGCTCAACCTCAGACGAGCCTTGGAGGTGGCCATGGCGGGCGGTCACAATGCACTAATAATTGGCCCTCCTGGGTCGGGCAAGTCCATGGTATCCAAGAGATTGCCTAGCATATTGCCGAAGCCCAACTCGGACGAGTTTCTTGAGATTCTAGGCATCCACTCGGCCGCGGGCCAAAGCTTCGTAAAGGAATGCCGGGCCTACCGCAGGCCTTTTCGTTCACCGCACCACACGATCAGCGACGTCGGCTTGTTGGGCGGCGGAGCAATCCCCGGACCGGGCGAAATTTCCCTTGCCCACAACGGGGTGTTGTTTCTCGACGAATTACCGGAATTCAAGCGCTCCGCCCTGGAGGTGCTCAGGCAGCCACTGGAAGACGGGGAAGTGACCATATCACGCAGCGCCGCGAAGGTCACTCTGCCAAGCTCCTTCATGCTGGTTGCGGCGATGAATCCCTGCCCTTGCGGCTATTTGGGGGATTCGTCGAGACAATGCCGTTGCTCCGTGCCCCAGATTCAGCGTTACCGGGCCCGAGTCAGCGGTCCGTTGCTTGATCGCATCGACATTCACGTCGAGGCCCCCGCCCTTCGCATGAAGGAATTGCGCTCGAGCACCCCCGGTGAAAGCTCAGCCGACATGGCGGCCCGCATCGAACCATGCCGCAAGAAACAAGTGGCGCGCTTCAGAAATATTCCGGGAATCGCCAGCAATGCCCGCATGAGCCAAGCCTTGATTCGAAAACATTGCCCATTGAGTGTGGAAACCGGCAATTTGCTGCAACAGGCAATGGAAGAACTGGAGCTATCGGCACGAGCCTATGACCGTATACTAAAAGTAAGCCGGACCATAGCGGATCTGGATCACTCGGATGCCATACAAACCAAGCATTTGATGGAGGCCATTCAATATAGGACTTTGGATCGCAACTTATTTCAATAAATGACCTGTTATATAGCTATAGCTATTTTTTTGTTTTAAATGCATACTTTTTTCTTTTCACAAGGCATTGTTTCCTGTTTTTATGCCATTTGTCTCAATCAGACAAATTTACCCCAAACCCTTGACAAAGAACACAAATGGCCACCGAAGAATTGGCAGATAAGTCATTGGCTCAACTGAAGAAACTTCAGTCCAAGATAGAGCAAGAAATAGAAGCAAAAAAGCAAACAAAGGAAGCGAAAAGAAAGCTATACGAAGCTATCAAGGAAGATTTCGCTCAACATAAACGTCAGGACGGGCGAAAAACCTTTCGTGGAGTGGTGGATTACCTGGAGTGTTACGTACGAGGGTTGCCCCCGATCACCCGCTCAAAATTCTTCGCTCGTTTCGGTATTACCGGTCGCAGGGCAAAAGTCACTCCGGCAATCGTCAGTCAAGTACAGGCCGAACTCGCGGCAGGGAAGACCTTGCAGGCATCGGCGGATGCTGCAGGCGTATCCATTGCCACCGCTCAGAAGATCAAGAAAGGCGATTATTCGAGCTGAGTCACAAGGATACCCTGCAAAAAGTATTTCAAAGGGAACGCCGCGTCACAAAGACGCGGCGTTCTTGTTATTTGAAATGGACAACGGGGAGGGCACCTTGTTCCCTGATGCCCACAGAGAGAGGCAATCGACCGCAAAATGATCAAGATAGGTGAAGAAAGGTACTTGAACCGTGTGGAGGCCATAGAATACCTTCTGCATGCCTATGGAGTGCTCTGGGTCCAAACCAAGTGGAGCATGAAATGGGTGGCTTTTTCCTTCGAAAGCAAGGACCGCAGGAGACATCGCCGGAAAGTATCAGCCTACATGATACGGAAAAGCAAGATAGCTCGCGTCCGCAAGAGCGACATCGACGATTGGTTTGTCTCGAGCGAAGCGCCGCCCACTGAAAAAACTTCCTGAGAGGCACCTGCAAGTCAAGGCGACTGGCTTATTCCTCTTCTTCGTCGATCTTCAACCGACGGACCGTGCAATCCTCGCCCTGTGAATTAGTCGTGATCACTTCCATGATCTTGCATTGCTTGGGGTTGGCGGTGAAACGCTTGGGTTCGCCATCGGCCTGCATTTGCTGAGCCAACCCGGGCTTAGGGGAAATTTCCACGCACTCGAGGAAATCCTTTCCGTTGTAGCCTTGCTCATGAGAGGTCGAGTAGAGCCCGTCCGGATGCACGAAGCAAACCACTTGACCATACTTGATGCTCGTCCCGCGCTTGATCCGGACGATCGTGCCTTTCTCGTAGGTCTTCTTCTTGAAAAGGGTTTTGCGTGGAGTGTAGTGCTTGGCGCGCGACTTCTTGACGCGAAACATCTTGAGGCCATCCGCTCCCTTGGTCCGAGAGGTTAGCTCATCGGGATCGACCTCGACACACTCCAAGGTCGGATCATCGGGCTGATCCATTAAGATCATCAAGACTTCGCCCACTCGGCGCTTCTTGCCCTTGGAGGCCACCATTTCACGGATGACGCTACCAATTTCGATCTCTTTTTTCTTCTTTTTCTTTTTGGATTTGAACATTGGGATTCCTAATTACGATTACCGCAATTTGTTAGACAATCAAATTTTATCTGCCAACACCACGCATTTTGCGGCAGTCCCGGCACACGCACCATTTCCCGTGACCGAGATCCTTGGGAGCGGGCACGTCTTCAAACAATGGGGCGAAATCCTTGTCCTTGGTGCTGCCCGGCCGCGGAGTTGGTTTCGGCTTGGGCGTGGGCTTAGGCTTGGGAGTCGGCTTGGCAGTAGGCCTGGTGGGTTTTGGCCTAGTAGTGGTCGGTCTTGTAGGTGGGCGCGTTGTGGGGCGACCGGGAAGCGAGCCAACGGAAGGTCGTGGAGCGCTGGTCATGGTAACGTCTCCGCGGCGTATCTTGTTAAGCTCGTAGGCATAAGTGAGCACTAACTTCAAATCCGTTTCATCCATTCCAACCAAGGTGCGATAGGGGGAAGCGAGATTGGGTCCCACGCTGAGCATGTTGCCTACTTGCTCAAAAGCAACGACCTGAGCCCCAGCGGGAGCTTTGACTCCTCCCACTCGATTGCCGGTGGAGTCGCGTACGATAAAGTCCAAGGCCCGGCTCAAGGTCACTTGACGAGGGAAAGCGGAATGAGGGATGGCCCGCCAGTTGCTTACGATGCGCAAGAGCTCGGGCGAAGGCTTGGGTTGAACCGGACCGGTAGGTTCGGGCGCCGGGGGTTGGGGCTTCGGTGGTTCGGGAGTGGGCTCGGGCTCAGGAGGAACAACAGGATCAATGGGTTCGGGTGTTTCCGGTGTTTCCGGGACTTCCGGGGCATCCGATTCCACAGGTTCCTCCGCGGGCGCCTCCTCGACAATTTGCTCGCCGAACATTTGATCCTTGAGGCCATCGACCTGTTCGCACCCGGCAAACAGGAAAGCGGCGAGTAAGATGAATGTGGCCCGTTTCATTAGGCACTAACAAAAGGCATGAAGACCTTATTTGCAAGCCTTCGAGAGGTTTCCATTTGACGTCACCGCCAAGCAGCCCAAGGAAAACTGGTGGTGATGGGAAAACGCAACATGTTTGCAGCCGCCAACGGAGCCATCTTCGCTGGTTTGGCCGCAGGGCTTGCCCTAAGAGGAATCGAAGGGCAGGAATGGACTTTTTCGCTGGCGCTCTTGGGTTGCGGCATAAACTTCGCTTTCATTGTGCGCGGTCAACGCGAGAAAAAAAACATCGAGGAGCAGCGTAGGGAAGAACTCATGGAGGATCTCCGCCAGGAAGAGGAAGAACGAAAGGAGCGGCGGCGGGCGGAACGAAATTAAGGAACTCCCCCACCCTGAAAAACCTTGACCCAAAGCCTCTCATTCGAGAAAACAAACCTCTTTGCCGCGGGCATAGTTTAGCGGTAAAACCCCAGCCTTCCAAGCTGGTGTCGCCGGTTCGATCCCGGCTGCCCGCACCATTCAAGATCACTGCACTGCCAAAGGAAATCGGGTAAAGCCCGAATCCTCAACCAACGCAATTCCAAGCAAAAATCATTGACTTGAAAAGGTCTCGCCCAAGCTTGCTAGACATCATGACGAAAATTCCAAGTATTTGGCTGCCGCTGACCTTACTGGCGCTTCTGACGGCGTTCCTTGCTTTTCCCGGCAAGACCAAAGGCCAGGCATTCAACGTCAGCATGAAGGACATCCAAATGCTTCATGGCCGGGCGGACAAGACCTTCGAGGCAGGGAATCATGAACTGGCAAGGGAGATTTACCAGAACGTCATGATTTACAGGATGAAGCGGCAAGGAGCCAAGGCCTATGAAGTCGGCGCCATTCACAACAACTTGGGGGTGATGCAGTACAACGAAGGCGATTACGACAAAGCCATAGAGTTGTTCGAGAAAGCATTGGCAAACATCCGGGGAACCAAAGGGGCCGATCACGCCGAGGCCTCCACCTGTCTCTGCAACATAGGATTTGCCATGGTGGCCAACGGGAAAGGCGAAGATGCCAAGGAATTTTTCCAGAAAGCGCTCCAGGCCCGTCTGCGCCGACTGGGGCTTATGCATCCGGAGGTAGCCGATTGCTACGAAGGCATCGGCTTGTGCCATAGCGCCAAGAATGAATCGGAAGAGGCCATCGAGTGTTTTCAAAAATGCCTCTCCATCCGCCAAAAGGCTTACGGAGAAAACAACGTCGAGACGGCGGCAGCCTACTACGGCCTGAGCATGGCGCACTTGGCAGAAAACGATTTTGACAAGGCGGATGAATACGACGGCAAAGCAGTTGCCATCCTCAAGAAAACAGCTACTGCGGGACCAATTAACCGAAATCCGGAGTCACAGTTGAAAGGTCCGGTTGTCCGAGTCTTCAAGGCCCGAAGCAAACTGAAGCGCAAACTCTGAGCAAAGCAAGTCGTCCAAGATGCTTTCCCTTCTTCCCAAAATAATCCGGTCAGAGGCCAAATGCCTGAAGCTGCACCCCTTCGATCATCGCAATCTCAGCACGCTGCTTTCCTGGATCAAGAGCGAGCGCGAGCTCCGCATGTGGGCTGGCGAAACCTTCCCAACCCTACCCAATGAAAGAACTTTCCGAACGCACTTGAACAGGCAAAGGGTCAAGGCATATCAAGCGGAAGATCAAAGTGGTCGATTCATGGGCTACGCGGAACTGGTCGGGCGAACCGGAGGCGACGGCATAATCTGCCGTGTCATCGTGGATCCGGCGCGCAGGGGCCTGGGACTGGGGAAAGACTTGGTTGAATTACTGTCCGAGGAAGCATTTCGCAAAGTCAGATTCAAACGTTTGCTGCTGAACGTATTCACCTTCAATACCCCTGCCCTGCGTTGTTATCGCTCGCTCGGCTTCAGGCCCCTGCTAAAGCGGCCCAAGCCACGTTCCTTCAAAGGCGAATGCTGGAACTTGGTGGTGATGCAAAAGAACCCTTCGGCTCAAGCTGCCTAAGGAAGTAAAAATCACTCTTCTTTTGCAGAAGGATCTTCCTCTGCCTCATCAAGCGGGTTGATTTGTTTGCCCTGTGGCCCCCACTTTTTACGGAGATATGCACGCTCTTCCTTCCAGTCGCTAAAAGGCTTGCTGCGCTTTGACAATAATTCGTCCAAGGGGCGCTGCTCCGACTTTTGCTCCTTGTCCGCCGATTCCGGCGCAATGGATTCGTCTTCGGTCATGAGAAGGTCAGGGACTAAGCCGACTGATGGCCCACTCATCACCAGAACGGTCAAAGAGAATACGGTCATGCAAACGCTTGGAGCGACCTTGCCAAAACTCGATTCGCTGAGGAATCACCAGGTACCCCCCCCAATGGGGAGGAAGTTCGTTCAAGTCAAAGTTCTGTTCCGCTTTGCCAAAGGCAAGATCCAGCTCCTCCCGGCTGCCCACTGTTTCACTTTGTCGCGAGGCCCAGGCGCCCGCGCGACTGGCCAAGGGACGGGAGGAGAAATAGGATTGCGATTCTTCCGGTGAAACTTTTTGGGCGATTCCGGCAATCGAGACTTGCCGATAAAGCGGGAGCCATGGGAGGAGCAGAGAAACCGCCGAATTGCCTTCAATCTCCCTTCCCTTGCGGCTCTGAAAATTAGTGAAGAAAAGGAAACCCCCGTCACGAATGGCCTTGAGCAGCACGGTGCGGGCAGAGGGCTGGCCCTCGGCATCAACTGTACCCAAGATCATTGCATTGGGAGCAGGCAAGGCAGCGCCCACGGCATCCTCCAGCCAAATCTCCACTTGGCGCAAGGGGCAGGGATCCAGATGGTCCCGTCGCAACGGGCTCTCATCGACTTCACCTGCCATATCGACGATACTGTCAAAAACATCGCTCATGGCATCTTGGCTCTAGTGGAGGAGGGAAAGGATGCAAACGAGAAACGTCGCTAGCTGCGCAGCACCTCTTCCGCATTGCGATCCGCTCGCGTGCGAATTCCTTGGTCCAAACGCTGCTTTTTACGTTTCCTGACGTTGCCCTCGATGGATTTTCTCGTGAGAAAGCCAGACAGCGAACGACGAAACAAATGAAGCTCCCGGACAACCGATTGCTCCGTCGCCAATTTTGTCTTGTACGCGTTGGCTCCCGGGAGAAAGTCGAACGTCCGCCTGCCTTCCTCGCAACACTTGCGCATGTTGCGAGCAAGCAACTGGCGTCCCGGGGAATCGCAATCATAGGCCTCGTCGTAGCAAAGGTGATGCAAGCCGTAAAACTCCCGGCCGAGAAGGCCCAGCTCACAGGCAATCGGCAAATCATCGAGGTAAAGAAAGGAAAGGCGAAGACGACCCGCGGCCGCCAAGGCAGGAAGCAGTTCGAAAAGAAATGCCCTGGCTCCTTGAGTCGAAAACAAGCCCACCCTCTCCTGCTGCTTCCAGCCTCTTGACTCAAGCTCGCACAATGCGCCCAAATGGGAGCGCACCTCCTTTTCGGTCTCATAATCCTCGAAGCGGACCTCACCTCGCTCGCGCAGCTTGCGCTCCACGTATCGGAAGGTCTTGCGGGATTTGTACCCCTGTTTCGATTCCCAGTAGGAATCAAAGTCCTCATCCGGAAAAATGGCGCGCGGCACGTCCCGGGGAATTCGCTCCAGCCGGCGTTCGGGCTTATCCTTGAGAAAAGGCGACAGCCAACGATTCCAAAAGGTATCCCGCAAAAAAGGCGCCCACACAAAGTGATGATCCCGCAAAAGCCCGTAATAGCCATCCAGCAGGAGCTCGACGCAACCAGGCAAGTCCTGATCCGCCACGGGATCCGAATAGTTGGAATGGTTATTGACCCAAGGCCAAAGACCGGCCCCGCCGACCCCGGAAACCTTGATGAAAGGCCAATAAGCGCTTAGGCGCTCGTCCTCGGCCCGGACGATTAGCGCGAGCAAATCCTTGCCCTGCCCGTATTCAGACCACCAGGAAAACAACCATTCGGGGGAAAAATATGGATTGGGATTAGGCAAACGGGCAAACAACTCCTCCATTTCAGGGCGGAGGGTGAGGAGGTCCTCCAGTTTCGTTACGCGCTGCAAGGCGAACGACAAATGTGCATTTGCGGCATTCACTTCGAACAAGGTTGCCCATCTTCGCCGAAGAGGCAAGGAACGACGGTCAAGAACAAGTCCGTGTTGACGTATGCCTCATCGCAAACCACAAACGAAAGTGAATGAGCGAAGAAGCATCCAACGTATTGGCCGATCGTTATGCCTCCGGGGAAATGAGGAGCATTTGGTCTGCCCGCGGCAAAGTCAGCCTCGAACGTGAATTGTGGCTGGCCGTAATGAAGGCCCAACGAGATCTTGGGCTACCTATTCCAGAGGATGCCATAGCGGCTTACGAGGGAGTCAAGGACCAGGTCGACCTGGATTCCATGCGCGAACGCGAAAAGATCACCAAACATGACGTCAAGGCGAGGCTGGAGGAATTCTCTGAACTGGCCGGCCATCAACATGCCCACAAGGGAATGACTAGTAGGGACCTGACGGAAAACGTCGAGCAACTGCAAGTACTGCGCTCCCTGCGTCTCGTTCTGGAGAAAGCCGCCGCCGGCTTACTGGTTTTGGCCAAGCGGGCCGAAGAGTTTGCCGACACCCCCGTCACCGGACGCTCCCACAACGTTCCTGCCCAACTGACCACCGTGGGCAAGCGCATAGCCTCAGCCGGAGAAGAGATGGAAAGAGCCATGACCGGGCTATGGGAACTGCTTCAAGGCTATCCCTTTCGCGGACTCAAGGGCGCCGTCGGCACCCAAGCCGATCAACTCACGCTTTTCGAGGGAGACACGGACAAGGTGGATGCCTTGGAAAAGCGGGTCTTGGAGATTCTGCAAGCTCCCGCCCACTGGAAGAACGTCGGACAAGTATATCCGCGAAGCCTCGACTTCGAGACAGTGTCACGCCTCTATCAACTTGCATCCGCAGCCGCCAGTTTTTCCAAGACCATGCGTTTGGCGGCAGGCCAGGAATTGCTCAGCGAAGGCTTTGCCAAAGGACAAACCGGTTCGTCCGCGATGCCCCACAAGGTAAACAGCCGAAGCTGCGAGCGAATAAACGGATTCCACGCCGTCCTGCGTGGCTACCTGGCTATGACCGAGAGCATAGCCGGAGATCAATGGAACGAGGGGGACGTCTCCTGTTCGGTTGTGCGCAGGGTGGCCTTGCCCGATGCGTTCTTCGCCATCGACGGCTTGCTAGAGACTTTCCACGTGGTCTTGCGCCAAATGGAGGTGTTCGAGGATTCAATGGCTCGCGAGAATGCCCGCCAACTTCCTTTTCTCGCAACCACCACCTTTCTGATGGAAGCGGTCAAGGCTGGCACTGGGCGCGAGGACGCCCACGCCGCGATCAAGGAACATGCCCTTGCCGTGGCCAAGGATTTGCGTAGCGGCAAAATAGAAGGAAACGACTTGGGGCAACGCCTCGCAGCAGATGAGCGGCTCGGTCTTTCTGGAGACCAAATCGATGCTATACTGGCAGAGGCGGCAAAGGCCACCGGCGCAGCCAGTCAACAAGCGCGCGGGTTTGCCTCGGACGCTCAGAATTGGCTCGAGCGATTCCCAGATGCGGCCGACTACACGCCCGGCGAGGTGCTTTAAGAAGCACACTATTTGCATCCATACCGGAGGCCAAAAAATCGGCCTCTGAGAAACTGTGTATTTTTGAGATTGCTAAATAGGGCTGAAATCGATGCATTGGCACGCTAATTTTCACATATACCGACATGTCAGAAGAATCTTTAGAAGGAAATTGCTTGGTGGCCCAATCCGGCGGGCCCACAGCCGTGATCAACGCAAGCGTTGCAGGAGTGGTGAGCGAAGCTCTCAACCACGAATGCATCGGGGAAATCTACGGCGGCCTAAATGGCGTGCTTGGCATTCTCAAGGAAGACTTGATCGACCTGGCGGAAGAATCCCAGCAAAACATCAGGGGACTTCGCTACACCCCGGCATCTGCCTTGGGCACCTGTAGATACAAGTTGGAGAAGGAGGAAGACTTCGAGCGAGTGATTGAAGTCTTTCAAGCCCACGAGATCCGTTACTTCTTCTATATCGGAGGCAACGACTCTCAAGACACCGCCGACAAAATCTCCAAGCTGGCCCAGGACCGCGGCCATGAAATGCGAGTCATCGGCATCCCCAAGACAATTGACAACGACTTGGTGGGAACCGACCACACACCTGGCTATGGCAGCGTGGTGAAATACATTTGCACGGTGGTTCGCGAATTCACCCTCGATCACGAAGCCATGGGGCAACATGACCTAGTGTCCATCATAGAGGTCATGGGACGCAATGCCGGTTGGATCGCAGCTGGAGCCACTTTGGCCAAGCGACGTGACAACCCGAAGGATCCACCTCATCTCATCTATTTGCCAGAGTCCAATTTCTCGCGGGAAAAGTTTCTCGAGGACATTCAAGGCGTACTTAAGAAAGAGCGGCATTGCCTGGTCGTGGTAGGTGAAGGGCTCCGCGACAAGGATGGCAATTATTTGGCCAACGCCAGCACCAGCAAGGATGACTTCGGGCACGAACAACTTGGTGGAGTCGGAGATTATCTAGCCACCTTTGTGGAGCAAAACCTAGCCGTGAAAGCACGGTCGGCCAAGCTTGGCACGGGTCAGCGCGCCGCGGCCCATTGCTCCTCTCAAACAGATAACGACGAAGCTTTTCTTTGCGGACAGGCAGCTGTTCAGGCTGCGATTGCCGGCGAAACCGACAAAATGGTTACCCTCGTCCGTGGCGAAGGAGACCCATACACTTGCGAAACCGGCTTGGTCGACCTTTCCGAGGTAGCCAACGGGGTAAAGGAAATCCCCGAGTCATGGATTGCGGAAGACGGCGTGAGCTTGGCCTTTCAGTTCATCAAGTACGCCCAACCACTGATTCAGGGCGAGGTGGAAGTGCCTCATGAGAACGGCTTGCCCCAATACGTTCGCTTGAGTAAAAAACGCATTCGGCGCGTATTAGACAAATACGTTATCTCGGACTGAAGATATCTTCAGCTTCCGGATGCCCGATCGAAGGCTTCCTCGAAGACTCCAATCAATTGGTCCACCGGCTCGGCGCCAACCGAAACTCTAAGCAGATTCGGGTTCAGTCCCGCTTTCCGCAGGCTAGCCCTTCCGTTCTCGGTCGAAACCATATCGTAGTGAGCCAGGTAAAGGTAGGGACAAGCCAAGCTGAACTTGCATCCGAAGCTAGGGCTCTTGAGCAGGGAGAGCTCATCGTAGAAACCTTGTAGCTCGATGGACAATTCCATGGAAAAAAGGCAGCCGGGAGAATCCGGTTCCCGAGCAATGCTCTCGTAATGGGAGCGGCTATCCTCAGCATAAGCCCAATGCACTTTGCTGACTTTCGAATGGCTCTCGAGAAAAGCGACCAGTTCCATGACCCCACGGTTGCTGCGACGAACCACTTCCTCATAATCTGGGATCTGAGCTGCGAGCCGACCCATGTCTCCTGCAAACGGGAGATCCAGCAACGGCTCCACGCGCTCCCTTATCTCGGCCAAGTCGGGATTATTTGAAGAAGGAGAAAAAACGAGAGATCCAAGCAAGACGTCGCCTTCGTTACCCGAATATTTCGTGAGACTGTTCACTAGTACGTCGCAATAAGGCAAGACCTTCACGTTACGGGGACTGGCTGAAGTAGGATCGGCGACAAGAAGAACACCGCTTTGGGAACAAAGCTCGTTCAGCGCAGGCAAATCGCAGGTTTGGACAAGTGGATTGGTCGGGCTCTCGGTGACCACGGCAGACACTTGGTCTCCGCGTTCCTCGAGCAGTCGGCGAACGGAATCAAGATCCGAAACGTCTTCGATTACGACGAGTTCCTCTTCCGGTCCGAGAAATTTCTGCAAAATCTTCAAAGTGTCGACGTAAAGCCAACCGAGTTGAATCCACAGGGTGCGTCCCCGTGGACTGCGAGCAGCGCGGATGGCCTGAAACAAGGCGTAAAAGGCATTCATGCCGGAAACTGAGAACATGATATCCGATGAAGCGATTGAACCAAATGCTTGGGCAAGGTTTTCCCGCACGATGGCTTCCGCCCCATCCGTGACGAGGGTTTCCTCATGACGATGCTCCAGACAGCCCACGCGCTCCAAAAGGTCCTCTGCCCGGCGAGAGGATGCGCCGCATCCGGCATGTTGCAGAAAAAGTTTGCCCAGAGCTCGATTTTCCTCGGATTCCGGCACATGGGCGAAGGTCATGCCTTCCCTTTCTGACGCAGCAAAGTCATCGCTGCCGACAAAAGCCCTTAACTCATCGAGGCAACGATCCGAGTTCAGGGCGAAGACCGCCCTGCCGCGCAAGCCCGTCTCGCCGGCGAACCATTGTCCGGCCCGAGCCGTCAGGGGATGAAGCACGAAACGAGGATAACCGGTGGAAATCTTTGCCATGGTGGCGGGGTTCCGCGTCTCGTAACCGATCACGTCAGCCATGGTCGGTATGCTGACGCAGACTGCATGGGGACTGGCCGGAACCGGTTGGCCCAAGGAATAGTGGCGAAGAGAATCCTGAATCACGGAAGGATTTCGTTTTCCATTATTTGGTCAAGTGTCTGCCGCTTGCGGATGAGAGAGGTGGATCCATCGGTTCGCAAAAGGACCTCGGGACTTTCCGGAAACGAATTGTAATTCTTGGCGCTCATTGCGGAACAGTAGGCGCCAACCCCCTCGATCACGCACAAGTCACCCACTTGCGATAAAGCTAGTTCACGAGGAGCAAGCACATCCGGTTGATTCTCCGCCGGAGTAAGCAAGTCTCCCGATTCGCAACAATGGCCAACCACCACGTAGGGAAAAGTTTCATTGCCGGATACTTCCTTCGGCAAGGTGACGATGGGGTGTTGGGCACCGTAGAGACTGGGTCGAAGTATCTCGGTCATCCCGGAGTCCAATTTGAGAAAAGTATTCCCTTCGGGCCCAGTGGACGTGATATCCTGTATCGTGGCAACCAAGGCTCCCGCATTGGCCACCAGGAAGGTGCCTGGCTCGATCTCCAACTGCAAGGATCGCGAATTGCGCTCGGCAAAATCCTCGAATGCCCGCTTCACGGGCTCGCCCACAAGCTGAAGGTCAGTGCCTGTTTCCCCAGCTATCCGAGCCACCTTGAACCCTCCGCCCAAATTCACTGTATTCACCTGCGGAAAAGCTTCGGCGAGGTCCAAGCTGAGCAGGGCAACGCGCTTCCATACTTCGGGGTCCGATCCCGAACCGATGTGGGTGTGTATTCGCTCAATCGACAAATTGGCTCCTGCCGCGAGGGAGCGGGCGCGATCCAAGTCATCCTTCCAGATGCCAAAACTGGAGGAAGGGCCACCTACGTTTGTCTTGGCGGTGCCACCAGAGCCCAATCCGGGATTGAAGCGCAACCCAACCGAGGTGTTCGGGAATCGCTCCGCGTATCGTTCCAGTTGGGAGAGCGAACAAAGGTTGATCTTAACTCCATCCTCCACCAACGAGGCAAAGTCTTCGGGCAATTCCTGTGTGCTGAGAGAAATTTTCTCAGTTCCCACTCCCGCTCGCATGGCTCGAGCCACCTCGTGACCGGAACTGGCGTCGATGGAGAGGCCAGCTTGGTCGAAGAGACGCAATATAGCGGCATTCGGGCAAGCCTTCATTGCATAACGAACAGTCAAGCCAAAGGCATTTGGGAAAGACAAGGCAGCCTTGGCCTGAGCAAGAAGATAGGCTTCATGATAGACAAAAGCCGGTGAGCCGAAATCCGTTCGGATGCTTTCGGCTGTCTCGGGATCCAGAAAACGCAACGATTCCATCACTGATTTATGTTAGGCGAAGTAAAAAGGCGAAGGCTAGGGAGTCCGCCGCCTTAGGCAAGCACGCAACTGGTTCATCTGCCCTTGGGCAAGACAATGGCGGATGGAACGGGCGCCCAGCCCTTGCGGTTCTTTCCCCGGCGAAAGATTCCCCGTTTTTCCCCCGTGCCCTCGCAGCGTTGGCAAAAAACGCGAACCGAGCCTTTGCCGGTGCCGTTGCATCTCTTGCAGTGAACAAGCAATGGGCTAACGACTTTTTTTTCTCCGCGCCCAGCGCAGGAAGGGCAAATGGATGCAAATCGAGCCAAGGCTTCGCTTAAGGGCGGGCGATACATGGTTTGGTTTTGACCAGTTCCCAAACAAGTGGGGCAGCGGTCAATCCTTACCTTCTCTCCATCCACTCGCAATCCCTTGCCCCAACATATCCCGCAGACCGAGCGATTGGCCTCGCCCTTGCAATCGGAGCAAACGGAATCGGCGGCGTCAAACGAAAGGCAACCGCCTAGAAAAGCGGTCAAACAGCCTATAAGAATGATAACAAGCAAACGGTTTACGACCTTCATCTTTTTGCCTCAAGATGCTGGTGAATTTCTTCGGAAGCAAGCGTCATCGGGATTTTGGCCTTTCCATTTCAGGGCGAACGCTTTTTATCGAGCCACTTCCTGCAATGAGTGATCCACACAACAAAGAGCTAAACTTCGCAACCTTGCCCGGCGACGGAATCGGTCCAGAGGTAATGGCAATCGCCATGGACGTCCTGCGGGCGGCGGGCGAACGCCATCAATTCGCGATCAACACTTCATCCCATGACGTCGGGGGCATAGCCATCGACAATCATGGAAGCGCGCTGCCCGACTCCACCTTGGACGCATGCAGCAACGCCGACGCCATACTCTTCGGATCGGTCGGAGGGCCCAAGTGGGAAAATCTCCCTCCCAAGGAGCAACCCGAGCGGGCCGCCTTGCTGCCACTGCGCAAGGCCTTTCGGCTCTACGCCAACCTGCGCCCGGGAAACCTTTACCCGGAATTAAGCGACCTGTCGCCTCTCCGACCTCAAACGGTAGCCAACGGAATCGACGTGCTGTGCGTTCGCGAATTAACGGGCGGAGTATATTTCGGCCAACCCAAGTCCACCACCACACTGGAAGATGGACAGGAAGAGGCCATCGACACCATGGTGTACCGCACTAGTGAAATCGAGCGCGTGACCGAGGTTGCAATAACTGCCGCCAAGCTTCGCTCGGGCAAGATCTGCTCGGTGGACAAGGCAAACGTACTGGAGACCTCGGTTCTCTGGAGGCGCGTGGTGGCGGAAAAGCTGGCGGCGGAGGCCCCCGAGTTAGAGCTGTCTCACATGTACGTCGACAATGCCGCCATGCAGTTGGTCCGCGACCCCAACCAATTCGACGTCATACTTACCGAAAACATGTTTGGAGACATCCTCTCGGACGAACTAGCGGTCATCTGTGGTTCTCTCGGCATGTTGGCTTCCGCCAGCCTGGGCGCTGACCAAAACAGTCATGGTCAACCGTTCGGACTCTATGAACCGGCCGGAGGCACAGCCCCCGACATCGCGGGCAAAAATCTAGCCAACCCCTGCGCCCAAGTCCTAAGCGCCGCCCTAATGCTACGCTATAGCTTCGGGTTGGAAGATGCGGCAAACAACATTGAAAACGCAGTCAAGGCAGCCATTCGAGAAGGTGCCCTCACCGGTGACGTGGCCCAGGGCGGCCCCTCGGTGAGCACCACTGAAATGGGCGCTGCCATCATCGCCCGGCTGAACTGACAGAAGAATGAATTCCCACTCATGACAGCCGACGAGATACGCCAGTCATTCCTCGATTTCTTTGCCTCGAGGGCACATCAGGTGGTTCCTTCCGCATCGCTGTTGCCCGACTCGCCAAACCTACTCTTCACCAATGCGGGCATGAACCAGTTCGTGCCTTATTTCCTCGGCGACCGGGAAGCCCCCCACCCTCGAGTCGCGGACACTCAAAAGTGCATTCGTGCGGGTGGGAAGCACAACGACCTGGAAGACGTCGGCCTGGATACTTACCATCACACTTTGTTCGAAATGCTGGGCAACTGGTCTTTTGGCAACTACTTCAAGACGGAAGCTATCCAATGGGCCTGGGAACTCCTTGTGGATACCTGGGGATTCCCAAAGGAACGGTTGTACGCGACCGTCTACAAGCCCGGCGAAGAGGAGCCAGCTGAGTTCGACCAGGAGGCCCATGACCTGTGGGCAGCCATATTCGAGAAGGCGGGCATGGACCCCGCCGTCCATGTTCTGACCAGCGGCAAAAAGGACAATTTCTGGATGATGGGTGAAACCGGGCCCTGTGGCCCCTGCAGCGAATTACACATTGACCTGACACCCGACGGAGATACCGGAGGCAAACTCGTCAACGCCGACTCCCATCTTTGCATCGAGATCTGGAACTTGGTCTTCATACAGTTCAACGCCAACAAGGATGGCTCCCTTTCTCCCTTGGTCGCCCAACACGTCGACACGGGCATGGGCTTCGAGCGAGTCGCGGCGGTGATGCAAGGGACGGATGGATTCAGCAATTTCTCCAAGCCGGTCTCAAATTACGACACGGACGTGTTCCGGCCCCTTTTCGACGAACTGGAGAAACTGTCCGGCAAAACTTACGAGGCCACCTTGCCTGCGGCAGACGAGCGCACCGAGCAGGAAGAGGTCGATATTGCCTTTCGAGTAATCGGCGATCACCTGCGGGCCCTCTCCTTCTCCATCGCCGACGGGATTCTACCGGGAAACAATGATCGCAACTACGTCTTGCGGCGCATTCTCCGCCGAGCCGTCCGCTATGGCCGAAACCTCGGCTTCGCGGAACCCTTCTTCCACAAACTGGTGGGTCCTCTGGTCGAGCAAATGAGCGGCACTTTCCCGGAACTCGCCGATAGACGCGACCTGATCGAGAAAACGATTCGCTCGGAAGAGGAATCCTTTAACAAGACTTTGGACCGAGGCATCGATCTGTTTCAACGCGAGGCGGACAACATCGGTGACAGCAATAGGATTGCAGGAGAATTCGCCTTCAAGTTGTACGACACCTATGGCTTCCCCCTGGACCTTACCCAATTGATGGCCAGAGAACAGGGCATCGCAGTGGACGAGGATGGCTTTGAGTTGGAAATGGAAAAGCAACGCCATCGCGCTCGCGACGCCCGCAAAACAACGGAAATCAAAGTGAAGGGAAAAGACGAGGACGCCTCCGCCACCCACTTCTTGGGATACGACCCTGCCAACCTGACTGGCTTTTCGACTACCTGCGAAGGCATTTTTCAAGACGGCGAACAATCTTTTCTGCTTTTCAAGGAAACCCCGTTCTATGCCGAGATGGGAGGACAGGTGGGCGACTCGGGCACAGTCGAAATGGGGGGACAGACATTCGAGTTGGGGGAAGTCACCAAGGATAGCTCCGGACGATACCTGCATCCTCTGCTGGGCACCCCACCTGCTGACGACCCGTCCGGAGAGTCAGCCGTTCTCAGCCTCGACCTGGACAGACGCCTCTCGATCCAGCGACATCACACCGCAACCCATGTCCTGCACTGGGCATTGCGGAAGACCTTGGGCGACCACGTACGGCAAGCCGGGTCTCTGGTGGAAGCCAGTCGGCTTCGCTTTGACTTTTCCCACTTCGAGGGGGTAACCGATGCCCAGATCGAGGAAATCGAAGGGCTCTCCAACGAACGGCTTTTGGCTAACGAAGAAGTACAGGCCTATGAAATTCCCTTCTCCGAAAAGCCTGATGACGTAATGGCCTTCTTTGGAGACAAATACGGTGACCTCGTGCGCGTCGTCGACCTCGGAGGTTGGAGCAAGGAACTCTGCGGAGGAACCCACGTCGAGGCTGCAGGAGAAATTGGATACCTCAAGGTAACCAGCGAGTCCGCCATCGCCGCGGGCACTCGGCGCATCGAGGCAGTCGCCGGTTCGGACGCCCACGCCCTGGCCAATGAACGCTTTCGGCAAATCAATTCCGTGACCCGAGCCCTCGCATGCAAACCAGGAGAAATCATCGAACGCCTGAACGCTCTGCAAGCCAAGAGCAAAGAGCTCGACAAGAAACTGCGGGCTCACCAACAAAAGGGTCAGGCATCTCTCGCCGATGACCTTGTCGCCCAAGCAGTGTCGAAGGGTGGCATCCAATGCCTGAAGGCAATCGTCCAAGACCTGTCGCCCGACGAACTGAGGACGCTCACCGCCCAAGTAAACAAAAGGACGGCTCCTTCCGCCACCTTGCTCGCATCTCTCGCCGACGGTAAGGTCAGCTTGGCCTGCATTTGTTCGGAGGAAGCCGTTCAAGAGGGATACAAAGCAGGTGAAATCCTCGGTGAACTGGCTACCCGCCTGGGGGGCAAGGGCGGAGGAAAACCTGACTTCGCGATGGGCGGAGCGCCGGACGACGGCACCGCCCAAAAGACCATCACCGACTTCGCCTTCCCGGTCGAGGCTTCGTGAACCTTCGACTGGTCTTGCCGCCTACCTTGGCGGCGCGCGCCGCGGGCGACGCCATTCCGGTCAAGCTGGAGCTAGACGCGGGAGACGGCGAAACCATGTCCCCCGAAAAGGCGGATCCATCGACTTTCGCCGAACTACCCGATGCCCAGCGGGCAGCTGCCTTCGCCTTGTCCCAGTGGTGCGGCGGGAAGGTCGCTTCGCTGATGCAATTGAACAAGTCACAACTTGGCGAACTGGTGAAAGTGCTTAGGGGCTTGGACTGCTTCTTCTTCGCGAATCAGCCAAACGAAGCCATTGAGTGGAGGGATGGCGAACTAGCGGGAGTGTCAGAGCACTTGGACGTCCCCCGCGCAAAAGACGAACCGGAAGACGAAGAAGAGGCAAGCGAATCGGAGGAGGACGAGCAGGAGTATACTTCATGGGGAGATTATGACGGGCCTCCCATTACGGTGGAAGGGTCAACCAACTTTCTCCTGATCAAGATGTCCTCGGAAAGTCATCCGCGATACATCGAGGCAGTTCGCTTGTTCCGGGAATGGAATTTCGTTCGTGACCGCATCAACAAGGATTGGTGGTGGTTGCGTGACCGGCGCAAGACATTCGATTTCCTCGCCAGCCATCGGGCCGAAATGCAAGATTACTACCAGGCCGAGTTCACCGAAAACTTCCTCAAGCATTTCAAGGGTGTCAGGGAAGCAAAAATGAGTACTGCCATCCAAGAAGACGGTGACTTCTCCGAGCTCGCCCTAACCATAGAAGCAGGCAAGGCAACGCCATCCGAAATCGATCATGCCTTGGCCATCGGCCAAAATTTCGTGGAGTCAGGAGGCAAGGTATACTTGTTGCCCAAAAGCAAGGTGGAAAAGTTTCATCTCTTGCAAAGAAGGCTGGCCGGCAATCCGCAAGCACCTCTGCTGGGCCACGGAAAATTTCCCGTCTCCAAGGTGAGGGTACCGGAAGCGGAGGAAATGATCGCCGAGCTCGATCCGAACTTCAAGCCACCGGAAACATGGAAAGCCTTGGGGGTCGCCTTGCGTGACCTGTCGCAATTAAAACCTGCCCCGCTTTCACAAGAACTGGATGCTTGCCTCAGACCCTATCAAAAGATTGGTGTCGCATGGATGCTCCACTTGTTCACGCACAAGCTAGGCGGCATTCTAGCTGACGAGATGGGGCTCGGCAAGACCGTGCAGGCGCTGGCGCTGATCGAAGGGCTTCAGTCACAAAGCAGATTGCCCGGCTGTTGCCTGGTGGTTTGTCCCGCTTCCCTAGTCGAGAATTGGCGACGGGAAGCGGAGCGCTTTTGCCCCCGATTGAAAACCTTTGCCCATCATGGCAACAAACGGCTGGCATCGCCAAAGGAAATCATGCAGCACGACCTCGTCATCACTTCCTACGGCACCTTGAAAAAGGATTTGGATCTGTTCTCCGCCAACCCCCTGCGATGCATCGTGGGGGACGAGGCCCAGCACATCAAGAACCGGCGAACCCAAAACGCCAAGGCCTTGGCCTCGCTGCGCTCTCGTGGACGCATATTGCTAACCGGCACACCTGTGGAGAACAGTATAACGGACTTGCTCTCGCTGCTTGATTTCCTCATGCCCGGCGGCTGGAAAAAAATTCCCGCGGAATGCCGTGGCGAAGAAAGGGCTTGGCACGAACAACGCATCCTCAAACAAGCCGCACCCTATATCCTGAGGCGCGAAAAGAAAACGGTTGCCCCCGAGTTGCCCGAGAAAATCGAACAGGTCGTCTACCTCGAGATGACCGAAGAGCAAAGAAGAACCTACGAGGCAGCCAAAGCTTCCGCCGAACGGGAAATCGCGAAAGTGGAGGAGGCGGGAGGAAGCGAAGGAGCCATCCGCATGAAAACGTTAACCCAACTCCTCCGGCTTCGCCAAACCTGTTGCGACCCGCGCCTCCTAGATGAAAACTTGGATGCCGAAACCTCGGCCAAGCTGGCCGCCTTTCGAGAAATTCTGCAAGAAGCCATCGACGGAGGCCATCGCATCTTGCTGTTCTCTCAATTCGTGCAGGTGCTCACCCTGCTGCGCCAACATCTGGACGAGGAGGAAACCCCTTATTGTTACATAGACGGATCCTCGCGCGACCGCATGGCTCAGGTCGATCGTTTCCAAGGTGACTCGGCGGTACCCCTTTTCCTAATTTCACTCAAGGCAGGCGGTACTGGCTTGAACTTGACCGCGGCAGACATGGTAATCCATTTCGATCCTTGGTGGAATCCAGCAGTGGAGGCCCAGGCAACCGATCGAGCTCACCGCATTGGACAAAGTCGCGTGGTCACCTCATATAAATTGATCGTCGCCGGAAGCGTGGAGGAAAAGGTGCTCCATTTGCAAAACCAGAAAAGAAAGCTTCTGCAAGACGTGTTCGAAGCCGGCGAAGCAGCCAACCTCACGATTTCGGTTGAAGACTTGAAGCAATTGCTTTGATCCCCCTACCCGCCCTGCGGCATAAGCAGGACAACGCAGGGAGAGGGCAAGGCAAAGGTCAAAGAATGTTCCCATTCCCCATCGGGAACACTCTCCGCCCGGGCGTCGAAAGACACATCTTCAAGCAACCCGCCATATGCCTTGTCCTGAGAATGAACAACCACCCGCCAAGTCCCTGGAAAAGAAACACCGACCCGATGATCGGAAACACCCTCTCCTGAAAAATTGCAGGCAACCAACAAGGTGTCTTTCGAAGAATCCCCGAAACGCAGGAAGGAAAAAACAGCGGGCAGGCGATCTCCGCACTCGATCCAGCGAAACTTGTCCGGCCGGGAATCTCCCACTCCGAGAAATTGGTTCCTGCAATAGATTTTGTTGAGGTCCCGCACCAACCCACTGAGACCTCGGTGGTCATCATGCTCAAGCAAGCCCCAGTCGAGAGCATTGTCAAAATCCCATTCAGCAGTCTGCCCGAACTCGTTGCCCATGAAGAGGGTTTTCTTTCCGGGCCAAGCCCACATGTAGACGTAGAGGGCCCGCAACAGAGCAGCTTGCTCGGACACTCCGCCCTCGCCACCCAAGTTCATCTTGAATATCATGGGCGACTTACCGTGTACGACCTCGTCGTGGGAAAAGACTTGGACAAAGTTTTCGCTGAACTGGTAACTGTGACCAAAGGTCAACTTTTCAGCGAGCTTGGCTCTCTCTACGGGAGGGGCATTGAAATATTCGAGGACGTCATTCATCCAACCCATGTTCCATTTGAAGTCGAAGCCCAAGCCTTTCTCCGAAACCTTTCCCGTGACCTTCGGGTAAGCCGTCGACTCCTCGGCGATGACGATTGCCCCTGGATGAAGATGGTGAATTTCCTCGTTGGCGCGCTGCAGCAAGGATATTGCCTCCAAGTTTTCGCGGCCGCCAAAGCGATTGGGCAACCATTCGCCTTCCTTACGCGAATAATCCAAGTAGATCATCGAGGCCACCGCGTCCACCCGAAGACCATCCACGTGAAAACGATCCAGCCAGGCCAAGGCGCTGCTCATGAGAAAACTGCGGACTTCCGGACGGGCATAATCGAAAACCAAGGTACCCCAATCCTGATGCTCGCCCATGCGCGGATCAGCATATTCATAAGTGGGTCTGCCGTCAAAGCGGGCCAAGGCGAAATCGTCTCGAGGAAAATGAGCCGGCACCCAGTCCATGATCACGCCTATGCCCGCACGGTGAAGCGCATCGACCAAATGCATGAGATCTTCCGGCTTCCCGAATCTGGAAGTCGGGGAAAAGTAACCTGAAACCTGATAGCCCCATGAAGCGGGAAGCGGATGCTCCGACAAGGGGAGAAACTCGACGTGAGTGAACCCCAGTCCCTTGACGTAACGGGGCAATTCTTCGGCCAATTCCAAATAAGACAAATAAGAGCCATCCTTTTTCCGCCGCCAGGAACCAAGATGCATCTCATAAACGGACATCGGAAGGACGCGATAGTCCAACTCCCGTCGACTCTCCATCCATTCGGCATCACCCCATTCATACTGATCGAAGCCATAGGTGAGCGAAGCATTGCCGGGAGGGCCCTCGCTAAAAGCAGCAAAAGGATCCGCCTTGTCCTGGAATCCTTCCTCGGAAAAGACCCTGTACTTGTATTGCGCAATGGAAGCCAACTCGGGGACAAACAGTTCCCAGGCACCCGAGTCGCCCAATCGGCGCATGCGGTGCCGCAAATCATTCCACCCATTGAATTCCCCGATCAGGGAAACGCTGTTGGCTTGAGGAGCCCAAACTGCAAAGGCATAGCCCGAAACATCGTTGATAAACTTGGGATGAGCCCCAAGCTTTTGGTAAGCCAAGGGGTCTTCTCCCCGCCCAAAAGGGGCGAGATCCGACTCTTCAAGTGTCGGATCGAATGAATAAGGGTCATGCCATTCGGAGGACAGACCATTCTTCCATTCGACCCGCAAGCGGTAGGGGAAAGGTTTCCGTTGCCCGATGAGGAGCTCAAACAACCCCTCGTTGCCAAGAGGAGGAACTGCCGAGGATACCGATGGTTCGCGCGTGAGATCGATGATCTCAACCGTCCCTGCGTCAGGCAACAATGCGCGAACCTCAAGATCGCCCGAATCGCCCACATGCATGCCCAGCAAGTCATGCGGCGCTTCGAGAGGCCCATGAACAAGGTGTTTTTGCTGTTCTTTGTTGAGCACGTGATCGGCATTTTTTCTACGACAAGGCACAATGGTAAAGCAAAATCCCATTTACTTCTTGTTTCTCTGCAGTTCCCACTCATTTTGATTGGAAGCGTGTCCAAATACATTTTACTTTTACTTCTCGCCTCCATCGCCTTTCCAGCGGCTTGGTTCAATGGGCAAGAACCAACCGGTGAACCCAAGGGCAATCTCCAACCGAAGCTTAGCTCCGATCAAGCCATTGTCCTCGACGAAGCCACCGGTCAACTCGTGGCCAAAGGCAAGGCGCGACTCGAATATGGCACCCTCCTGCTTTTAGCTGACGAAATAAGATATGAGCGGGCAAAGGGACTCGCCTTCGCCAAAGGAAAAGTCGTCCTGACCTTTGAGGAAATTCGTATCTTGGCCTCCGAACTGGAATATTCGCTCAGCGAAAATCGCTTTGCGGCCAAGAACACCCGCTTCGGCCGCTATCCAGTGTCCGGAGAAAGCAAGTCGCTCGAAGGCTCGCTCGACGGACTAGCCATTGCCAATGACACTAGCATCCATTTGCTTGGGCCCGACAAATTGGCCCCCAACCTGAAGGCGGATAAGCTTGCCTTCGATGGCAAGAAGGGGCTCTTCAGGGCAGAAGGCCTGCGTTTCCGCATAGGCCAAGCATCCCTAGTGCCTCTTCCCAAAATAGAGACTCGAAGGCGCGAAAGCCCTCTGGAGGCTAGTTTGTCGGCCGGTCATGATGACCAGTTGGGAGCCAGTGTGGAAATTCATTCGCTTTTCGACGTTCGTCCCGAACTACGGATCGGCGGCTCTCTGGAGGGCTACTCCAAGCGCGGAATCCTAGTGGGTCCCGAGGCAATCTACGAAATGGTGGAGGAATCCTACAAAGGCTCCTTAGCCTCAGGCTTCATCAAGGACCAAAGCCCTTCCGGTCTCGACGTGCAGGGGAAGCCCCTTCCTGACTCACGAGGCTTTCTTGACTGGTCTCACCTCCAGCAAATAAATGACCGCTTTTCCTTCGCCGCTCAAGTCCAATGGCGTCGCGACTCGGAAGTCTTTCGAGATTTTCGCCAAGAGGCGTTCAACGAAAACCAATGGAACGACACCTTTGCCGAACTCAGTTACTATGGCAATAACTCCATCGCTTCCGTCTTCGCCCGGATGCAGCCAAATGACTTCTCCGATCAAATAGAGCGCAAACCTGAAATCGGCCTGCATCTCCTTCCCACCGAAATACTTGAAACCGGAATCTATCACTCCCTGTCCCTCGGGTTGGCGGATCTCAAGGAAGCGAAGGGTGATGCATCGACTGAAACCCAGTCCAAACGGGCAGACGTTGTCTATCATCTCACGCGCCACTTTCCTGTCGCCAAATGGTTGTCCGTCACCCCGTCCGCAACCTACCGCATGGCACGATACTGGGATGCGCTGGGCGCAGACGATACCCTCACCCGGCACTTCGGGGAGTTCGGCCTAGACGCCCGGATTCCGTTCCATGCCACCTTTGACGTACAAAACGAACTGTGGGAAATCGATGGCCTGAGACACCGTGGGCACTTCTTGTGCCAATACCGTTACCTGGAAGATTCAAGTGACGCCGACCGGTCGCGGGTTCCTTTGCTTGACCGCCGGTACTTCGACCCGAATCTTGATCCACTCGACCTTTCGGAAATTCGTTACCTGGATGACCTGACGGAAGGAACCCGCTTACGCTTCGGCATCGAGAACCGTTTTCAAACCAGAGCCAAAGACTATGGCTCACGCGACCTCGCCGCCATTCGGATATATCAGGACATTTTAATCGACCCCCCAGCAAACGAGGGCAAAATGGACTCCTTTTTCGGGGAAATGGCTCTCCACCCCGTGCATTGGCTGTCTCTGGGCGTGCAAGCCAAGATAGACGTCGACAACGGCGACCTACAGCAAGTCGCCCTCGAATCTCGCCTGATGGATGCCGACTTGGCAGAGCTCAGCTTGGCCATCCTGAGACTTGAAAACCGATCGAATCAATATCGGGTGCTGGGGTTTCGCAGGATTGACGAAAAAAGAGAAATCCAAACCGGACTTCAATTCGACGCTGAAACTGGCAATCTCACCCGGGCCAACATCGGTGTCTACTCACGAATAAGCGATTCCTGGGACTTGGCCTACTTGCTTGCCCACCGCAAAGGGACAGCCCGCGAAGACGACCTCTCATTTCGATTAGGCTTTCGTATGCTCAAGTTCTAGGGGTGCTATTTCTCACGGCTTTTTTTTACGCTATTGACTCGCGCATGCGCCGCCCTACGCTAATTATCGTTAATAGATCAAGCTACCGTCCTCACGGACAGTTTCATTGACTGATTCAGAAAGATTAAACGGAAAAACAATTAGAAATGGATAGGGCACCGAGTGGAGGCAAAGCTCACTTGTTGGGAGTTGGGCTTGATTGTGATGATGGCCACAAACGCATCACGAAAGCAGAAGAATTTTCCATTGTGGGGGGATCCGAGCAAACACATGACCGAATGACGGAAACAGTTTGCAAGACTTTTGAAGAACTTGAACAAAAGAACAAGAAACTTGATCACGTGGAGCCGCAAGAACTAGCAGACATACTTTACAAGAACACCCCCGATTAATTGCGAGCAAGGAACATTCCCATGGCAGACGAACAAAGCACTCCCAACCCACCGCAGCCCCCAAAGCCTAGCCTGAAGCTAACCCCAAAGCCGGGGCTTCCTCCCAAACCCGGTGAAGCCGCACCCGCTGAAGCCCCTCCAGGCAAACCTCAATTTCGGGTAACTCGCTCTCCGTTCGCACCTAAGATAGCGCCCGCTGGCGAAACTTCTCCAGCCGATCCAGCCGCCACCGCGGCGCCCACANCTCCCAAGCCTACCGGAACAGGAGGAATCCCACCTTCCCCGTCATCACCCGCCGCCTCCGGAGTCACTGCGGCTCCAAACTACAACGAGCCCAAGTTGTCACCTGATGCGACACCTTCCCCCGGCCTCCCTCCAGTGCCTGGAGACACCCCGGCAGCTCCCGCAGGCGCAGCTCCTGCACCCAGCCCGGCTCCAAACGCGGGGCCCAAACCTTCTTTGGCTCCTCCCTCATCATCAGGGGGCGGACCAGCAGCCCCTGCTGGAAACACTCCAAGTCCTTCTCCCGGAGGTCCCAAACCCAGCCTTGAAGCACCCAAGCCAATGATAGGCGGAACAGGGCCATCAGCTCCAGGCGGAACTCCGGCACCAGGAGCTGCTCCAGCACCCGGAGGAGCACCAATGGGAGGACCACCTCCAATGGGTGGCGCGCCGGGAGCAGTCCCAGGCGGACCTCAAGTGGCCATGGCTCCTGGTGGAGCAGCCCCGGAAAAGAAAAGTGGCCCCGGCGTTGTCATGGTGCTCGTCGACACTCTCTGCTTTCTAGCGGCTGCAGCTTTCGCCGCTCTTCTTTACATAGAATTCAGCAAGACACTTTGAATTGCTTACTAATCATCCAATGGCCGAAATAACACATCTCGACAAAGACACCTTCCAAACCGCAATTTCAAATCCTGACAAAACAGTTGTCGTGGACTTTTGGGCCCCTTGGTGCGGTCCATGCAAGGCATTAGCCCCTACGTTGGAAGAAATAGCCGGTGAAATGGCCGACGAGCTCAACGTGCATAAGGTGAACGTTGACGAAAATGCAGCCTTGGCCGCAGAATTTGGCGTACGTTCAATCCCCACACTCTTGATTTTTCGCAACGGAGAAAAAGTCGGGACTGTGGTAGGCAATAAGGACAAGGCGGAACTAACCGCCAGTTTTGCCGCGAGTTAGGCATTCAAGGAGCAAGCGGAGTCGCGAGCATCTTCGTTCGAAGGATTCCGCGGCCATCTAGAGCCAAAAAAGACTAACCGTTGCCGCTACTCCATAGAGGAGAGCAAGAGCAGCCGTTCCTGCGAAAACAATGCTGTAATCTCGAGGACTTCGGGCCCGCTTCAACCTGTGGGTAAAAAAGAGACCGATGGGCAAAAGGAACAGGGCCGCGAACAAGCCGTCTTCCTGCAAGGGAAAGATCAGCATGGCGAACAAGATCGCCATGAAATAGAGACATACACCGAAACCTCTCCCGAAACGCACGATGAGCGTGCGCTTGGCGGCCTCAGCATCGGTGTCCATGTCGCGATGATTGTTGACCACCAGCAAGTTATTGATGACCAATCCGACAGCAATTGCAGGTACCCAAGGAGCTTGATCCCATGAAAGCCCCGCAACACTAAGTTGAACGAAATGTGTCACCGTCACGGCGATCAAACCAAAGAAAAGGAGGACGAATAGATCGCCCAAGCCCACATATGCCAAAGGCCATGGCCCCGAGGTGTATGCCAAGGCCGAGCACACACTGGCAACGCCAATGGCCAACATCGGCCATCCGCCTCCCGTGAGGCGCAACAGAATCAAACCGATGAGAAAACCCATGGATAGCACGATCAATGCGCAAATCTTCATCGTGCGAGGCTTTATCACACCGCTCGCAACGGCTCTCGCGGGACCAATGCGGTTAGCCCCGTCAGCCCCTTTTCGAAAATCATAATAATCGTTGGCAAAATTGGCTCCGACTTGCATGCAACCGGCAAACAGTAGGCAAAGGGAAAAAGCAGCCCAAGAAACTTCTCCCGTTTGGCGCCAAGCATACATGGTTCCAACGACAACGGGTAGCAAGGAAGCAACCAAAGTGCGCGGGCGCGTGGCGCCCAACCAAGCCTTGAGGCTCACCTTTTAACGGGTGATGGCCGCCGGATAGACGAAATGCTCCCGCAAGTTGGAAGCCACTTCCACGAAATCGTCCTCACTCTCGCCTCCTCGAACCTTATAGGGCCACTGGACGTCGACCTGCAAGGCAAGCCAACCGTTTGACGGATCATGAGCCAAACGATTNCTCGTANGGGAACTGCAGGCAACGGATGAGAAAGTAGCGCTCGGACTGAGGGATNTCAGTGGTCGCGAGNTCGGCTTGGACATTGACTCCATCTCTGCGCACAACAAGAAAAAGGCCGTCGCCCCCAGGGTCAGTGGCATCCTCCACCGCATTGAATCCCAACCGCTCCAATTCAACTTGAATGGCATCGGGCATGGCGCACGCAGTGTTGAAATCCTTTATGTTGCCCTTGCCATCTATGGCCCATGGTAGAAAAGCCAGCAAGCCTGTGACCACGAAGCCAAAGACCGCCAAGGCGATGATAACCTCCAAGAGGGTGAAACCTTCAGACCGTTTCTTGTTATGCCTAGAAATCATGAACGGAGAATAGGTTGACGTAGGTCCCATAGGGGCGGGTGCGCAAACCCACGAGATCACTGGGATTTGTAAAGATATAGGAAAATCCGTTTTCCATGGGTTGCGGTTCACCAACTGAAAGAGCGATTAGATATCTTCCCGTTGTGCCGCGGGAGGTAAAGGAAAGGTAGGCGTAAGATTGAGATGGCTCGGAACCGAATCGAAAATCTTCGGTGTTCTCCCAAACACTGTAGGCATCGGCATCCCAAGTCTGCCCTCCACCCACCTTGGCCATGTTATTGAAATCAGCTTGGCTAGGCACAATCAAAACTCCATCCGACAAGGTCACTCCTTCATCAACCGGAATCCAAGCCTCGCCGCGAGAACCATCCCCATCGATATCGCTGAAAGGCTCGTCAGAGTCATGTTTGCCGTTGTCATTTTCATCCGTGTAAGGCTCTTCCCTATAGACAGCAACTCGCAAAAACCGTTGGAAGCGCTCATTGTCATCTGGGTCATTGCAAATAAGCAAACGGGCTTCGGCTCCATTCATGATGGCTTGCATACGCGTTTGCTGCAAAAGGCTGCCTACAGTGCGTTGGGCAGCTCCCATTGCAGCGGCCCCGTCACCAGTTAAGTTGATGCCAAGAAAACCGAGCAGAATTCCAATGACTGCAACAACGATCAGTAACTCGAGCAGGGTGAATCCAGCGCGACGAACCGGCAACGATTGAGACTCTGTACATCGCGATCTCATTCATCAATCGACTGTCGTCCAACTGAAGACGTCATCGCCATTTCCTTCGGGGTCATCCTTGCCNAGGACATACATGATAATATTTTCCTTGATGCGTGAGCCATCGAGTTCAGGCACCTCGGAATCCACAGGCAACTGAATGAAACCGTCTCTGTCATAATCAACGATTATCTTGATATAGCGATTTCCCCAAGCATCGACGAGATATCCCTGGTCATCGAATTCATCTTCGGAAAAAGGGTGAAACTGACGACCTTTGCGATTGTACTTAACGTCACCTCCCTCCAATGCTTCCCATTTATCATTCACCAACTTCATGCCTCTTAGGGCCATGATGAACTTGTCCCTATTCAGAACCGTGGCCAAATCAACCGGTTCCTCGTTTTCAAAAAACGGCGGATAATAATTATAGGTCTGCTTGTACTGAGTGAGGGCAGTTAAGTATGCCTTGAAGGTAGCTTGGGTCTTGGTCTTCTCGGCGCCAGATATCAAATCACCGAGATTGGGTATAAGAATTCCAGCNAGAATGCCAATAATGGTTATTACGACCAACAGTTCGATCAAGGTGAATGCACGTTTGGAAGGCTTTCGGGACTTGGCTCCCATTTTCGGTACGGATGAGGGTTCGCATAGATTATTCACTGCAGAAATTGGCTGGAGGAAGGTTCGTAGAATAAGAGAAAGTCCAAAACAAATTATTTCCGGTATTTAACCTGCGAAAATGGGACGAGAATCAATGTAAATTACCTTTGCTCATGTTTTGTTGTCAATGTTTTCATCAGTCGCTCAAGGCAAGTAAACAGACTACAAGATACTCCAATTCTCAAGGATTCGCAACCTTGAAGGGGAATCAGGAAACNCTCAAACGGTCAAGCTGTTGGACAATTTCTGGAAATCACGAACCGAGTCACCGATTCCTTCAAGAAAATCCTTTTTGTTGATACCCACAATCTCCATAAGAATGGGGTCGGGCTGAAATTGATCCCGCAACGACTGAGGATCCCTTCGCAGGGTCGATTTCGGCAAGTTGCAAACTGCATCGCGCACCAAGGCAAGCAAACNAGCGAGCGGGCGATCTCCCGGTGTTTGCACGGGATTGTCTTGGTGAAGAATGGGCAAGGTGATGTTGTTGTCGAAATGCCATNTCTCCAACAAGCGAGAGGCAGCTTCCCGATTATCGAAACCCCAAAGATCTTTTTCCAAGGTCGGTGTAAGGGGTTCCTTCAGGCCTTTCAAGGCAGAGACAGGATAGTTGGCATGGTAGTGATTAACTAGAATCTTACCAATTGGATGAAGCAAACCCACCGTATAAGCAATGCCGCTGGCAGGCAGAGTGTAGGACTGCACGGCCTTGATTTGACGGCCTAGGATCTGCATGCTAGTGGCGCAACGAACGGAATGCTCCCAAAGATCGGCAGCCTGTTGGTCGTATATCTCGAGATCCCCTTGCAGGATATGACTAGCTGCAACGTAGCCTATGATATTGTATGCCTCGGTAAAACCTATGCGGTTCATCGATTCCTCAATCGTACTACAGTGAGTGGAGGCTGCATAAAAGGCGCTGTTACTGACCTTGACGATATGCGTCACCAAGGAAGCGTCGGTCTTGATCAAGCCTATGATATCGGAGATGCTTGAATTCAGATCGCTGAGCAGCATCTGCAACTTGGGCATGATCTGAAGAGAGGCCGGCAAGGTCTCGATGGAATTGATGAGTTTATCAATTTCAATGGGAGGCTCTTCCAACGCCGAGGAACACAGGAAGCATTTGAATTCCAAATTCCTTGCGGCTTCCTCAGGAAAGCTGGCGGAGTGGTTCGCGCAATCAGGGTTGACGCAATGGTAACTCATCGGGGAAGGGTTATGATCTAGGAAAATTTGGAGTTGAATCTCAAAACCATGAAAGGTCAAGCCAAGGGGTTTGGCCTAACGTCGGGCTAGTCTTGGGGTGGCTTTTTTTCAGATATGTTAAGTAATTGAAAACCTTGGTTGTCTTTGGCATCTCCTACAAAGGCTCGCGTCCGTTGGCGAATGCGGGAGCGCTGAAGCAACATGGACCGGATAAGGTCTTGGTTGCAAGCAAGCGGTTTTTCAAAGCCACTGATCAAGTTAGAGGTTGAAATCAGAGTGAGCAAGTCGATGTCAAGAATTGGTCCGAACTTCGCAGGATTCTCTAGCAGGAAGGTCAAATTCCCCGGTTTCACGATACGCTCAGAACCATCGCTCAAAAGTATCTTCGGTTCTCCGGACAAGCCGATTGCCTTGAACCCGCCATTGCCGGTCACCTCCAAAAGAAGTACGCCGGAGCCAGAAAACTCTACTAGGCAAATGGGCGAAGAAAACGAAATGGGCGAAGCGTTCTCGGGCAAATGTAACAAAGCGCTTCCCGCTTTGAGTCGAAAAAACCTGTCAGCCTGAAAAACGACTACCGTCTTGCTTCCGAGGCGAAGAGTTTCCCCATGTATCGACGACAATTCAATTTTCGCTTTCTCGTTAGTGGCAACCAAACTACCGGCTTCCACCGAGGCATTGACTTCAAGAAGAGTACCCGCTTTCTCTGCCAATCCTTGGCGAAAGGCTTTGTCTATCGTTTGGGCAACACGAAAGCTCCAGTCCTCGGACTTTGGCAATTCATCGTCACCATAGGAGGTCGCAGAAAAACCATTGGCTGCAAACAAAAGAGCGGCGAGTGTCTGAATGACCCTCGCCGCTCTCATGAAAATTAATTTAGGGCCCAATGGCCTCAGAAGGATAGTGATATATTGATTCCTATGCCAGCGTCCCAATTTTTGTATTCGTTAGCCATATTGGGATTGTAAAAGCTTCCTGCGGTCTGGAGACCATCAGAATCGCGATTCATTTTAACCACCGAACCCACGACCTGCAACCATGGCTTAAGGTCGTAAGAGCCTGAGATACCAAAGGTGGTGGTGACATCGTCACGACCATCGTTTTGATCCTCTTGGTATTGCTTGTAGGACAAGCTGGCGAAGGGGCGCGCCATCACATCCTTGATGGGGGAAAAGGAATACTGCAGAGTTGCCGAGCTTTCCCAGTTGTTGAGCCGATCAGCAGTAGCCGTGGTTCCAGCGACTTCATCAACCCTAGTCCTGTGAAGACCGGTCTTTACGGTAGCGAGCACACTGTGTCCATTTTCCAAGGGGAAAAACTTCAGGACTGATATATTTGTGTGATAATCGCGATAGTCCTCGGTGTCAGCTTCTGTATTGATGCTTCCTGCATATTCTACACCAGCCCTTACAGTAACTCCCTCCGGCAATTGGTATTGAAACAGGAAGTAGGCGCTGTTGGCGGCATTGTCAAAAGACTCCAGATCGCTGTTGTCATGATGAACGTCTGTCCTGCTGGCCCCAATGAAAGGAGTAACTGCACCATCAAGAAAAGGCTTGGAGGGCAATATCGCCCCAACATAGAAAGTATGCTGGATGATGCCTGACTTGATGGCATTGCCCAAAGGCTCGCTTACGGAGAGCGCATTGTCACGGTACATGTACCGAAGGTCGACTCCGCCGTAACTACTGACAGCACCGCCTACCTCTACGGGAGTTTGAGCCCCGACGTCACTGGCTTCACCGGTAGCCGGTTGACCAGTCACGCTCTCGTCGAGCTTTTCCTCGAGCGGCGTGGGTTGCTGTCCGTTAGCCATAAAGGCAAGAGACAGTGTAAGGATGGAAGTAATGAGTTTTTTCATGTCGTTGGAACAATGGAGATGAATCTTCGTAAACAATAGAAGTTAAGAAAGATAAGGATCAGGGGTTCGAGTTAATGATCCCAACCTTGATACGATCACCGTGTTGATCAAAGGAAGCGCGGTCATGAATTGACTGTCCGTCATATTTCACATTGTTGATGAAATTTACGCGACCCGCCTCGACTGTTCCGAAGTTCGGGTACTTGCCGTCGATGGCACCAAGTTCCGACTTAAGGAAAACATCACTATCACGAGGAAAGTTAATGTTACTCAAGTTAACCGTCCTAGCCTCCATGTAGACCTCGGCAAGATCGCTCGAGAGATCAACGCCATCAACGGTCAAAGTTTCCTGCGCATAGACATAGACCTTGCCTCTGTGCCCGCCCAGCAAAGAACAGTTGTTCAAGGTGACGTTACCGAGGGAAGCCAATCCAAGATGCTTGTCGTTTTGCAAGGAAACATATTTTAAGTTAAGATCATTATCAGCGCCGATGGCAAGATAGAGACCGTCAAAAGCAATGCCTCTCTTTCCATTAAGATCACCTTCTTCAATGATAACGGTCGGAGCGGTAATGGCCAAACCAGCATTGGTGCCTGGCTTCTGTCCGCCAGAAACGGTGAAGGACGTCCAAACACGAACTTCCTCTACGCCCGCAATAGCTAGATCGGGGGTCTTTCGAAGATAAGTGCTAAGGTTCAGGTTGCCCGTTCCCTTGATTTCAACTTTCTTGCCGCCGATCACACCGTAATCGTCCGGGTCTTGGCGAGGAATCTTGCCAAAAGGAACGTCAAGACCGAGATTGCGAGCACCCAGAACTTCGGTGTTCTTGTTTTGGTCATCGAAGAGATCCCGTACGTTTTGGATGTTTTGTCCCGTACCGGAAAAAACAGTGTTATCTTCCAAAAAGGCCGTCAATTTGGTCGCTAAGTTGGTTGTTTGTTGAGGAAAAGCATATTTGCCAAGGAGGCGAATGACATGGATGTTATAGGAGCTCGACAGCAAGCGACTGCGGTCTTGGTATTGCTGGTCCATTCCCTCGGGATGGGTGAACTGGTCCGGCCCGATGGTAACACCGATAAGGAGCTTGTTGGCCAACTGTCCGGCCTCGATCAAAGGGTTGGCGAAATTGAGATTGGGATCCATTGTAAGGTCGTCTGCAATGTCATGGATTTTCTCAAAGATTTCAGCATTTGCATTGGCTCCGGCATCCTCGGCCAAGGTGATCGACTTCTCAAGGAAGGATCCGTCTATATTGGAAGCTTCAATCGGAAGTCCGCGCTCCTCCATATCGGCTCGCAACTGGTCCAAGACTTCGCCCAAAGGAGGGGTGGTTGGGGACAGAGCCGCTTCATCGGTGCTGGTAGCTGCCAACAAGCGCGTGCGCTGAGCCGGGTCCATTCCCAGCATGAGCAACAACTCCGTGTTGGTGAGTGGAGGATTCGACGCCATCAAGTCACCGGCTTCGGATGGGTTGGAGGTCTGGAAGTTGTTAAAGGCGTCCCGGGTGCTTTGCGGCATGGCATCGAGGGCGTCCATTTGTGAGATGCCAACGCCGGATTGAGCCAATGCGAGGATAGTGTCCATGACATCAGGATCAAAGTTTCCGCCTTCGGCAAGATCCTCTATTTGGTTGAAAACGACCTCCATTTGCTCGAAAGAAGGCATATCGCCACCGGGTGCCAATTCCGACCTTTGGTCATCCATCCAAGATTCCATGCGATCGAAATCCTCATCCGAAATCAGAGTCGGATCACCTTGCTTGGCAGCGTAATCGAACATGTCACCGAAGTCAGACAAGTCATTGGAATCGAATCCGGCGAACCCAGCCTGTTGGGCATCCTCCTCGAACTGGCCGAGCAAGGCACCCATCGCTGCAACGGAGATAGTGTCGCTATCGGCCTTGGCATCAANCATTTCATACATGCCTAGCATAGCGTTTGGATCAAAAACCTTTCCGTCCGCTTGCGCATCGGCCATCTCAAAGACAGCATCCAAAGCACGGACGTCGAAACCGACATTGGGGTCAAAGCCGGCCTGATCGGCTTGGGCGTCGACCATATCGTAGAGGGCATCGAAGGCATTGGCATCGAAACCGACATTGGGATCATAGCCGGCATCATCGACCGCTTGATCAGCAAACTCATAAAGAGCTTCCAAGGCGTGCTTGTCGAAACCAGCGCCACCGTCGAATCCTGTCTTGTCCGCCTCGGCGTCGGCATAGTCATAAACAGCGTCAAAGGCTTTCAAGTCGAAACCAACGTTTGGATCAAAGCCCGCCTCGTCCACAGCATCGTCCGCTATGTGGAAGACAGCCTCGAGAGCCTCGGGATCGAAGGCATCACCACCNGCCTTGCCCGCTTTCACTTGGTCATCGGCAAAAAGATAGAGTGCCTCCAAGGCTTCTGGGTCAAAATCAGCCTCGAAGGTGTCACCACCCTCAAGGGAAAGATCCTCGGCGAATTCGTAAACCGCCTCGATAGCTTCCAGCTTGCTGGCGTCGAAGGCAGTGGATGCCTCGAAGGTGCCTCCTGCGGCAACCGCGTCCTTGTGCATGTCCTCGGCGAAGTCGAAGATCGTCTCGAGAGCTTCGGGATCGAAGTTTGCCTCGAAACCTGCGCCTGCATCCGCGGCAACGTCCTCGGCGAACTCGTAGATCACCTCAAGGGCTTCCAGCTTGCCTGCATCGGCTGCAAACATGGCACTGGCCTCGAAGGTGCCGCCTGCGGCAACCGCGTCCTTGTGCATATCCTCGGCAAAGTCGAACATTGCCTCCAAAGCTTCGGGATCGAAGTCGGCCTCGAAGCCAGCGCCCGCGTCAGCGGCAACGTCCTCGGCGAACTCGTACATCACCTCGAGAGCTTCCAGCTTGCCAGCATCGGCTGCAAACATGGCGCCGGCCTCGAAGGTGCCGCCTGCGGCAACCGCGTCCTTGTGCATNTCCTCGGCNAAGTCGAACATCGCCTCAAGCGCCTCGGGGTTGAAGTCGGCCTCGAAGCCAGCGCCCGCATCAGCGGCAACGTCCTCGGCGAACTCGTACATCACCTCGAGAGCTTCCAGTTTACCTGCATCGGCAAAAGCAGTGCTAGCGTCAAACTCCTGACCACCGGCAATGGCGTCGCTGTGCATGTCTTCGGCGAAGTCGAACATGGCCTCAAGCGCCTCGGGGTTGAAATAGTCAGCTCCGCCTGCTCCTGCTGATCCCGCGTCGAAATTGGCGCCTGCATCAGCGGCAACGTCTTCGGCGAACTCGTACATCACCTCGAGAGCTTCCAGTTTACCTGCGTCGAACGTGGTGGAGGCATCAAAGGTTCCGCCGGCAGCAATGGCATCGGCCTTGAAATCCTCGGCGAAAGTATAGACCGCTTCCAAAGCTTCCGGGTCGAAGGCCGCGATAGTGGCTCCGGCGCCAGCATCAGCCACCACGTCATCAGCGAAAACGTAAATGGTTTCCAGCACGGAGGCATCGAGCGTAAGGGCAGAGACATCTGTGGCGCTAATGGAAGCATCGTCCGCGATGAAGTCGGCAGCGAAGTCGTAGAGCGCCTCAGTGGCCTCAAAGGTAAGTTCGGTGGCCGCGTCCAGGTTTTCCGCGACGTCATAAACGGTTTCAGCCACCTTGGCTCCGGCTGCGGGGGAGAAGACAGTGCTATCAAAGGTAAAGGTTTCACCGGCTGCAACGTTGGCTGCGGCCGCCACTTTGACTTTCTCGGCTTTCTTGAACAGAACGTCAGCCACCTTCTTACCTGCCACTTTCGGATCAAAGGCAGTTTTGGTAGGAGTGTTACCAGCTGCAACGTCAGCGGCAATGGTGGTGGCAATTTCCTTGGATACGTGAGAGACGGCCTCGGCTGACGCGACGGCAGTCTTCAAGATACTAACGGATTCGCTGGCCGGCTTAACCAAATCGGTTAATTTGGCGCTTCCCTCGGCAATTGCTTCCTCGATAACCAACTTTTGGGCAACCGCCCCATTGAGGTGATTGGAGTAATCAATTTCACCAGCAGCGTTTTTTTCGGTAACTGGGGCTGATTCGATAAGCTCGGAAACGATCAGGGCGGAGGTAGCAGTAATTTGCGTGCCGAGATCTGCCCTGACTGCATCAGGGTCAAATCCTGCATCACTGGCATCGACAGTCACTTTCTCGATGCCTTGGATCGTGGCGCCAAGCCCTTCCAGGCTGATTTTGTCCCAAGCCCCAGAGGCAGAGCCAACCTCGGAGACAAACTCGCCATCAGGAGCAGCAACGCTCTTGGCGAAATCAACCACACTTAGGATCAATGCGTAATCCTTTTGAACGTCAGCGGAGGCATCTCCTATCCCACGGCGGAAACCGGAATTGGACACATTGGAGTTGTTCGTAGCCAAGGCTGTGGTAATTGCGGATTCGAGGGCCGCCTGCTTGGAACCTCCGGCCGAAACAATTGCACCCACACCAGAATAGTCAGACCCAAAGACATCGGTGAGATTCTTACCAGCGGCGGACAGCACGTTGTTAATGGAAGTGAGGTCCAAGTTGAGGGCAGTGAGTGAACTGACGTTAGCGGCAGCCGTGGAAGCAGCGGCAGCCGTGGGGAAGTCAGACTTAAATTGTGTCAAACTGCCATATTGACCGGTACGAAACAAAGAAATCCTGGCATCGGCTTCGCCGCGAATCCCCGGATCGGCGCCAACTGAGGGAGCGGGGACTGCCGCTGCCGGGCCTTTTTGGCCGCCATCGGTTTTTTCGCCATCGGGGTTTTCTTCGTCGGCCTTTTCCTCATTGGCGTCGTCATCCTGAGCATAAAGGCCAGGAGCCGAAGGTCCGGCAAAAAAAGTAAGCGCAAGGAAAAGAGTCCAAGCAGCAAGAAACGAGAGCAATGATTTTGTTTTCATGTTAATAATCACTCGAGGCGCGTGGGTTAAATATAATTAAAAGAAAGGGAATTCGAGCGGCCTATCAAAGCGTGCGCGCAAACCAAGTCAATACCCTTTTGGACTATTAGGCTCCATGAACTTTCACCAGCCTAGAATACCAAAGGAAATCAGATCGCCTCGAAGCCTCCATCCGCCCTTCGAATAATGATTTTTTTTAATTCCAGAGAGGTAAGATTTGAAGCCAAGGAGGAAACGGGGAGGTTCGTCAAGGCGGCGATCTCATCGGTTCCCAGAATCGAGCCCCCCTTAAAACACTCGAATATCTGACTTTCTACGGGAGTGAGTTCGGCAACCAACGAAGAGTCCGGCGCCTCTTGACTTGGCGGTGAAATGGCTGGAAATCGCATGCTGGCAGCTAATTCCTCGATAACGTCCATGGCCGAGCGGGCAAGGACGGCCCCGTCACGCAACAATTGATGACAACCCGCGCTGCTCGGTTGATCCACTCGACCTGGCACTGCAAATACTTGCCTGCCCTGCTCTCCGGCAAAACGGGCGGTGATCAAGGAGCCGCCAGCAGCAGCGGACTCCACGACAATCACGCCCTCACTCATCCCGGAGACGAGGCGATTGCGCATGGGGAAAGTCTGGCGATCCGCCCGCCTACCAAAGGGAAATTCGGAAAGCACAGCTCCTTGTGAACAAATCCTCTTGAAGAGATCGAGGTTTTCCGGCGGATAAATTATGTCCAGACCACAACCAAAGACTGCAATCGTCTCGCCCCCGGCATCGAGGGCGCCTTCGTGGGCCGCGGTATCGATTCCGCGGGCCATGCCACTTACCACACATAGGCCCGCTCCGGCCAAATCACCAGCGAGCTTGCGGGCCATGGCAATGCCGTACATAGTGGGTTTGCGAGTTCCAACGATTGCCACGCAAGGCTTGGCCGGAATTTGCCCCAAGCGGTACAAGCCAATGGGAGGATCGGCGACCTCATGAAGCAAATCTGGGTATTCCGCATCTTTTCCGATGAGAAAAATGCCTTTTCGTTCGCCCAAGTTGCGCTCTTCGCGCTCAAGCGGAAAATCTCTCCATTTTTCCAAACTGTCCGCAATCTCCGGACCTATACCGGAGATTCCCAACCAATCAGCCCGTGAACCCTGCAGAACGGCGAGGGGGTCTCCGTCAAAGGCATTCATCAAGCGTCGTAGGGAAACGGGCCCGATATGACGCAAGCCATTCAAGGCAAGCAACGCCTGGCGGGAAGATGGTTCCGATTCCGACATGACTATCAACAAAACCGATAAAGCTCGTTTGGAAAGCCGAAAGGTATTTAACTGACATAAGATTATTCGCGCTACTGGTAACGTTCAAAAATTCAAACCATATTCAAAGGTGACCACGTTTCCTGTTGAAATCTTAGCCATCTACCTTTCGGGGGACCACGATTTCGTGGGCCATCATGGCAAGCCAAGAGGCGAAAACCCCGTATCGATGCCATCCCAAGCGGAATGCGTGGCAGGCCAAGGTATTCGTGGAGACCGCTACTTTGGCTTCAAGGAAAACTATAAGGGGCAAATTACTTTCTTCGACCATGCAGTTCACGATGCCGTCCAAATGGAATTCGGAATAACAGTGGAGCCATACGTTTATCGACGGAACGTATTGATTTCAGGCATCGAGCTCAATCAGCTGATCGGCCAATCCTTTGTCATCGATGGGATTCGTTTTTCGGGAGTTCAGGAATGCAGTCCTTGCTACTGGATGGATCAAGCGGTGGCTCCGGGCACCGAAAAGTTCCTCAAGGGACGAGGCGGCTTGAGAGCGCGCATACTTCGGGGCGGCATCCTGAAAACAGGGTCCAGGGACCTCGAGATGCTGGATAAAGCGCCCTAGCCTAACGCTTCAGCTCGCCAAGAAAGCGCATTCTCGAAGGATGACGCAACTTTCGCAGGGCACGGGCCTCGATTTGGCGGACTCGCTCACGAGTCACTCCCATGATTTGCCCCAACTCCTCCAAGGTGAGTTGGCGACCGGGGCAGTGCAAGGCCACCCAGTCACAAGCCCTTCGCAATCGATCATCCGAATTCTTCCCGTCAAACTTCGGAATGGGCCGCGTGTCGATATCACAACCTTTTCTATTTCCCTCCTTCATAATGATAAAAACCAAAGGCAAATGACAATCATTGCCATAAACTTCTCTAATACATATTAGCGCAAATAGTTAAACGCGCAACATAAGGGCAAAAATAGTTTGGTGATTTTCCGGAAGCTTCGACCTGCGCTCGGCCGCAGCTAGTCGCTTACCCGTTTCTGCGACACGGCGGGAGCTTGTGCGCGAAAAGGCGCCGGCAAAGGGCGCGCCTAACGCAGGAAATGCTCGAAGAAAGCGTAGATTTGAGCGTTGCTCCTGGCATTCGGGGAATGTTGGGGACGATTCGTCATAGCGACGCGATTCTTGGCTTCCAAAAGATCGCAAACCTCAAGGCTGTGGTTGAGCGCTTCCCAACGCCGAGGAGTGTCTTCCGCTCCTCCACTGACCAAGAAAGGCCGAGGCGCCATGAGGGCATGCAGTTCGTGGAGATCGCGACCTTCCTTGAGTAGCCGCGGGTAAAGCCCGCGGGCTGGGTTTTCCTTTGTGGGGACGCCACGCTGTCGCCACGGACGCGGATGCCAACCGAGATACCAAGGTTCCCAGTAGTTAACGTTCGGGCGAATATCGAACACAATGCCTGGATCGGACCACGCGGCGCAGGCAAACTTGTCGAAGAGACAGGAGGCGAACATGGCCCACTTGCCGCCATATGAATGCCCCAGAATACCGATTCGCTCGGGATCGACTTCAGGCCGGCGGGAAAGGAAAGTCCAGGCGTTGGCAGCGGCGCATCCAAGCATCGACAAGGGCTGCACGGCGGCCTTGTCGATGGAGGGGTAATAGTTCGCGTAGGTGCGGTTGCCACTGGTCGCGGAAGTACCCAGCGAAAGAGTGACGAAGCCACGACGGGCCAACTGGAGGGCGAAGTCTCGATCCTTGTGCTTGCTTAGGCCAATGGCGGTTTCCGGTTCATAGTAGACGCTGATCGCGGCCGGCCTCCTCCCCTTCCCTTCCGGAATAAGCAAATATCCCGTGGTGTATTGCACCGGAGTCCACTTGAAGCGTATCTTGAGTTGCCGAAAATTCTCGCGTTTCTTGTCCTCCAGCACTTGGGCGTCGTGGTCGTCAAGCAACTTGGGCCAAGGCCCCATCAAGTTCATCCAGTCACGCCTGATCTCCGCCCGGCGGCGCTCCCAGTCAGCAGATGTCTCCACCTTGGATCCATCGTTGAAAAGCAATGGGGACCGGTATTCCCCCAATTGGCCGCGCCACGCCTTGGGGGGACTGAAAAAGGGAGCTATCTCGTCCCAATTGCTTTGCTTTTTCTTGGCTCCTTGCAGGGAGACCGAGGCAAACCCAGCGCCGAGAGACTTTAGAAAAGCTCTACGATTATTGAGCAAGACATCAAAAGGCATGAAAAAAATTATTTCAGTTTCCAAGGCCACGGCTTGACCTTGGCCCGGACAGCCCACTCCTCCCACTTGGCCTCCAGTTCCTTCACCTTTTCGGGAAGTTCCTTGGCAAGGTTGTTGGTTTCCGAACGATCCTTGTCCATGTCAAAAAGTTCCCAAGGGCGCACCTTCGCGTCGCGACCCGCTTCACCGTAGCGCACCAGTTTCCATTGGCCGTCGCGGATTGCCCCGTTTAGGTGATGGTCGAAATAGAGGGCATCCTTGCGCCCCAGCTTCTTGCCGTGAAAGGCCGGGCTTAGACTGACGCCTTCCAGCGGTTGAATTTTATGCCCTTCAAACTCCTTGGGATGCGGAATGCCAGCCACGTCCAAACAAGTCGGCATCAGATCGATGAGGTGCCCGGGCTGATGATCCAGTTTGCCATGCAAGGAAGGATCGATGCCTTTGGGCCAATAAGCGACCAGTGGAGTGGAAATACCACCCTCATGGGCGAAATGCTTGTACTCGCGAAAAGGCGTGTTGGAAACGTTTGCCCAACCTCTCGAAACCCCGGTGAAAGAATCCGCCGGGCCGGCCATTACGTCTGGCCCGTTGCGCACGGGGCGACCGTCGCGGGTTTGCATGGGCGGCCAAATCTTGGTTTGAAAGCCGTCCTTGCCCAAGGGCTTGTAATCCGTGCGATAGGGTCGCTTCGACTTGTAGCGACCGAAGCCCTCGGCGCAGGCTCCATTGTCCTGCAGATAGAAAATCAGGGTATTGTCGAGAGTGCCTTGGCGCTTGAATTCGGCCACTACCCGACCAATGCCCTGGTCCATGTTGTCGATCATGGCAGCGTATACCTCCATGTTACGGATTTCCCACTCCTTGTTGGACGCTCTTTCCCAATCATCGGGCCTGTTGGACAACTTCACGCTGTCCTTCACGAGGCCCATCTCCTTGACGCGCTTGAAACGAGCGGCGCGGACGGGATCGTAACCGCCATCGTACTTGCCCTTGTATTTTGCGATATCCTTGGGCAAGGCGTGCATGGGCCAATGAGCAGTGGTGTATGGCAAGTAGAGAAAAACCGGTTTGTCGGGCGATTCCTCGGCATGTTCCTTGAGAAAAGTCACCGCGTTGTCGCTGATGGCATCCGTATAGTAGTAGATATCCGGCTGGTATTCCTTGTCGTTCTCGGGGGTGATGAAGGTGTTTCCGCGACACAAGGTGGCGGGATCGAAAAAACTTCCCGCTCCGATGATGGTGCCATAGAACTTGTCAAAGCCTCGCTGCAAAGGCCAATTGTCCTTGGGGCCCTGCGGTCGAACGTGACGGGTAACGTGCCATTTTCCGCTCATGTAATTGCGGTACCCACCGGCCCCGAGAGCCTCCGCGATGGACACCACGTCGCGTCCAAGTTCGCCGCGGTAGCCTGGCAGTTTGCTGTCGCCGGTCATCAAGCCGATGCCCGCCTGATGCTGGTACATGCCGGAAAGCAAGGACGCCCGGGTGGGACAACAACGAGCGGCATTGTAAAACTGGGTGAAGCGCAGGCCGTTGGCCGCCAACTTGTCCAAGGTCGGAGTCTGGATCTCGCCACCGTAGCAACCGATGTCGGAGAACCCCATGTCATCCCCCATGATGATGACGATGTTGGGAGGTTTGGCACTCAACAAGGAGAGGGCGGCAAAAAGGAAAGAGAGGGTGAAAGGCAGCATTTTCATGAGGATGCAAAGCATCGCCTTTCGCGAGGAACGATTCAAGCAAAGAGTCGGGCAATCGAGGCATTGCTCGCCGCCGGCCCTTGCCAAAAAATGGATTTGGGTTAAGTTAAAGGAATGGGTTCCAAAGATTCACGCCGAACCAAATGGCCCAACGGGAAGGTAAAGGAAACTGGCTCGCTCAAGGACGGCAAGCGCGCCGGTGTCTGGAAAACTTGGCGGGAAAACGGCGACAAACGCCAGGAGTGTCGCTACCTTGGAGGCAAACTCGACGGACTCGAAACCTTCTGGTACGCGACTGGCTGGAAACGCCAAACCAACTGGAAGCAAGGGAAGAAGAACGGTCTTGAGATCGTGTGGCACGAGAACGGCCCAAAGAAGGAGGAAGGCCGATACAAGAACGGTCAACAAGACGGCCTTTGGGAATCGTGGCACCGCAACGGACAAATGCGATGGGTCCACAAATACATGAACGGGCAAATGCACGGTGAATGGATATGGTGGAACGGCAAGGGAACAGTCACCGGAACCCAATCTTGGCAAGAAGGCGAAATCGTCGATTCCTCTTTGCTGCCCTAAAAATCAATGGCTCGGGACGCGGCCAGCAAAAACCTCCCGAAACATTCGATTCCTAACTTGCGGCACAAGCTTTTCTGCTAAAGCTAGACCAAGAAGTGGAAGTGGTAACTAAGAATTGAATTTGCATAAACCCGTGAGACTCCTTCTTCTTCCCATAATTAAAGAGGTGAAAACAAAAAAAATACGCCCCAAAATCACCGCATTCGCAGTTTTCATGGGAGCCCATTTCGCGGCAGCCGAGCCGGCGGAGGAGGCACGCGCCGCCTTCGACAAAGGGGAGTACAACGCCACCGTGGGTCACGTCTTGGAGGCAATCAAGGAGAACGGATGGAAGGGCGAACTCCATGTACTCCACCTGCAAGCTCTCATGGCCCAAGGAAAATACAAGGAGGCCCTGGCCGCGACCGAGTTTGCCCTCGTCAAAGTGAATCGGGGAGTCAAGGTGAGGCTGGAGGCGGAACAGGTATTTCGTTTCAACGGTGACAACAAGCGGGCCGATGCCATGCTTGAGGAGATCAACCAATTGTCCGGCACACGGGCCTGGGCTTACCGAAATGCCCCTGATCTCGTGGCCTTGGGCCGCGCTTTTCTCAAGCTAGGGGCCGACCCCAAGCTGGTGCTGGACAATTTATACAAGGCGGCCCGGGAAGAAGATGCCGAATACGTCGAAATTCCCTTGGCTATAGGGGAGCTTGCCTTGGCCAAGAACGATTACGAGTTGGCTGGGCGCACTTTTCAATTGGCCCTCAGGAAGCATCCCCAAAACGCCAACTTGCACTATGGGACCGCCCGTGCCTTCGCCCCTTCCGATACAAGGGTCATGTTGAGCCATCTTGGGGCAGCTCTCGAAATCAACCCCCACCACGCCCCTTCCCGGCTCCTGCTTGCCAACAGCTTGATCGATCGGGAAGCCTACGCTGCGGCTGAAGAAGAACTGGCCAAGGTGTTGGCAATCAATCCGCGCCATCCGGAAGCATGGGCTTATCGCAGCATAATCGCCCACCTGCAGGAAAAGAAAAAGGAGGAGCAGGAGGCTCGAGCCATAGCTCTTGCCCACTGGAAGGGCAACCCGAGGATCGATCACCTGATTGGGCGCAAGCTATCCCAGAGATATCGCTTTGCGGAAGGCGCCCAACACCAAAGGAAGGCACTCTCCTTCAAGCCCGACTTTCTGCCCGCCCGCATACAACTTGCCCAAGACCTGTTGCGTCTCGGCGAAGAAGAGGAAGGCTGGAAACTGGCCGAGGCCGCGCGGGAAACGGATGGCTATGACGTCGCCACCTTCAATCTCGTCAAGCTCAAGGACACCTTGGACAAGTTCACAACCATCAGGAACGATCGGTTCGTACTCAGGATGGCTCCCCACGAGGCTGCCGTGTATGGAGCGCGAGCCATGCGCCTGCTGGAACGCGCCCACCAAACCCTGACCGAGAAATATGGACTTGAGTTGGGGAAACCGACGGTGGTTGAGATTTTCGACAAGCAAAAGGATTTCGGCGTGCGAACCTTCGGCATGCCGGAGAATCCAGGTTACCTCGGAGTCTGCTTTGGATGCGTCATAACGGCAAACAGCCCGGCCACGCAAATGCCTGGCCCAGCCAACTGGGAAGCTGTTCTGTGGCACGAGTTTGCCCACACCGTGACGCTCTCCATGACGAAGAATAAAATGCCACGGTGGCTGAGCGAGGGAATCAGTGTATACGAGGAACGTGAAGCCAACCCCACCTGGGGCCAGCGCATCAACCCGCGCTACCGCGCAATGATTCTTGAAGGCGAGCTTACGCCCGTCAGTCAATTGAGCGGAGCCTTCATGTCGCCGAAGTCGGGTGAACATCTCCAGTTCGCCTACTACCAATCCTCGCTCGTGATCGAACATATCGTGAACCGTTTCGGACACGAGGCGATCGTCGAAATACTTGAAAAACTACGCCAGGGCGTGGCCATCAACACCGCCCTCGCCCAAGTAGTCGAGCCGATCGAGCAATTGGACAAAGCCTTCGAGTCCTTTGCCATGGAACGCGCCAAGTCGCTTGGCCCGGAGCTTGACTGGGAGAAGCCACTGCCCGCAGAAATCCAAGAGGAAGAGGCCGGGCAAACACAAGACGAAACCTCCAATTTCTACCGGCTAAGTGCAAACGCGGAACGCCTGGTAAAGGCAGGCAAATGGGAAGAAGCCAAACCAATCTGCAAAACACTTATCCGGCTCTGCCCGGACCGAGCGGATGGCGAAGCCAATCCTTATGCCCTGCTCGCCTCATGCCACCGCGAACTAAAGGAATTTGACCAGGAACGCGAAACCCTCGAGACCTTGGCCTGGATAAGCAACGATGCCTACGAGGTCTACCTTCGTCTCATCAAGCTGGGCGAAGAAGCGAAGGATTGGGAAGCGGTGCGGACAAATGCGGAACGGGCCCTCGCGGTGAACCCACTTTTGCCTGTCCCTTATCGCCACCTTGCCTTGTCGGCGGAAAAACAGAATCAGCCAATCCCGGCAATGGAAGCATGGGCCACCCTGTTGCAACTAGAACCCGAGGATCCAGCGGAAGCTCATTTTCATCTCGCCCAACTGCTCAAGAAAAAGCAACAAGCGGAGGCCAAGCGGCACCTGTTGATGGCCTTGGAAGAAGCTCCTCGGTTCCGTCAAGCCCATCGCCTTTTGCTGGACTGGAAAAATGAAGAACCTGAATGACAAGCCATGGATTCCTTGGGTTGCGGGAGCCAGTCTCCTGGTGGCAGCCTTGGGTTGGTCCCAGCGCGGCCCCCTGCCCCCGTCCATCGATCGACGTGGCGTGCCGGACTGGCAACTGGACAACGAGATGCCGCGCGACGTTTTCACCTTTGTGCGCATTCGCTATAGCAGCTATGGAGGGAGAGGCGGCAAGTGGGCCACCGATTATCCAGACGCCGATCTGAACTTTTCCTACCGCCTCCAGGAAATGACCTCGCTCAAGGTGCACCCCGAGGGAGTGGTGCTCGAACTGACCGACCCCAAGCTATTCGATTATCCTTTTGCTTACATGGCGGAACCCGGTGACCTCTGGTTTTCGGAAGAAGAAGTGCAGGCTCTCCGAAAATGGCTGCTCAACGGTGGCTTTCTATTGGTGGATGATTTCTGGGGCGGAGACGAATATGACAATTTCGCCTACGAAATGAAGCGTGTCTTCCCCAAGCGGGAAGCAGTGGAACTTCCTCTCGAGCATCCAGTCTTCCATTCCGTTTTCGACCTCAAGGAGAAGCCCCAGCTTCCATCCATCAATCAAGCCCTGAACGGCATGGACTTCGAATGGAGGCCTGGGCCCGACGATGGCAGCGAAGTGCACTACCGGGCAATACAGGATGACGAGGAGCGCATAATGGTGATGATCTGCCACAACACGGATCTCGGCGATGGCTGGGAACGCGAGGGCGAGAATCAATACTATTTTCGAAATTACTCGGAACCCAAAGCCTATCCTATGGGCATAAACATAATATTCCACGCGATGACGCATTGATGAAAACCAGCAACGCAACCGAAGCCAAAACCCTAAAGCAATTAATCGACGGCTATGCCAAGATAAGAACCGAACTGGCCAAGACCATAGTCGGTCAGGACAAAGTCATCGAGCAACTCCTGATCTCCCTCTTCGCGGGCGGGCATTGCCTCATAACAGGTGCCCCCGGACTGGCCAAGACATTGCTCGTCAAGACAATCTCCCAGATTCTCGCCCTGGAGTTTTCGCGGGTTCAGTTCACACCCGACCTGATGCCTGCAGACATCACTGGCACGGAAGTATTGACCGAAACCGGGAAGGGACGGAAACTCTCCTTTGTTCCGGGCCCCGTTTTCGCAAACATGGTGCTGGCCGATGAAATCAATCGCACACCGCCAAAGACCCAGGCTGCCCTCCTCGAGGCGATGCAGGAACACCAAGTGACCGCAGCTGGCAAAAGACATCCCCTGCCCGAGCCTTTCTTCGTGCTGGCCACCCAGAACCCGATCGAGATGGAAGGGACCTATCCCTTGCCCGAGGCGCAACTCGATCGCTTCATGTTCAACGTCGTGATCGACTACCTGCCCGAGGACGAGGAAGTTGCCGTGGTCCAACAAACCACCGCCGAACCAAACGCCCCCGTCAAACCTATCTTCAATGCCAAGACCATGACCAAATTCATCGGCCTCGTACGGAAAGTACCGGTAGCCGAGGACGTCAGTCGATACGCCGTGCGTCTGGCAGCGGCCAGTCGCCCTTTGCAAGAAGAGTCGATCGAGTACGTCGACAAGTGGGTGAACTGGGGAGCTGGTCTTCGGGCAGCCCAAAATCTTGTCCTCGGAGCCAAGGCCCGGGCGCTGATCACGGGCAACACTCACGTCACGGTGGAAGACATCCAAGCCCTCGCCCACCCCGTTCTTCGTCACCGCATATTGGTGAATTACCGGGCAGAGGCCGAAGGCATTACCACGGAAAAGGTGATCGAGCACCTGCTCGAAACGGTTTCCACCACAATCAATTGAATCCATGCCCAGCCTGATCCATTCATCGCCTCAACGCGACCAGTTGATTGATACCCGCGCGTTGATGCAAATTCGCAGTCTCGAACTGCGTGCCCGGATCGTGGCCCAAGGCTTCTGGAGCGGCATACATCGTAGCCCCTATCAAGGCTTTTCAGCCGAGTTCACGGAATATCGGGAATACACTCCCGGCGACGACCCGCGCTACCTCGACTGGCGCCTCTTCGCGCGCAGTGACCGCTATTATATAAAGAAATTCGAGGACGAGACAAATCTCCGATGCCACCTCTTGCTCGACCAAAGCCGATCCATGGGGTTTGGCTCGCTCGACTGGACAAAGGCCGACTATGCCCACACCCTCGCCGCCACCCTCGCCTACTTTCTTTTTCAGCAAGGTGACGCCGTGGGCTTGCTCAGTTTCGAGGAAAACATCCGCGACTATCTCCCGGCCCGCAACAGGCCGGGTCATCTGCGTCAATTGATGCTGTCCCTCGAGAAGCCAACCATGGGCAACTCGACCGATTTGACCCAACCACTGCGTCGCATCGTCGAGCTGGTCAACAAGCGAGGGCTCATGGTATTGATATCGGACTTGCTGGCGCCAGTGGATGACCTCGAGAACCGAGTTGCCCAGCTCACTGCCACGGGCCATGAAGTGATCGTGTTCCGGATCCTGGATCCAACGGAAGTGGATTTCGATTTCGACGAGGCCCTCCTCTTCCATGACGCCGAGACCGAAAAGGATGCCTTCATCGATCCCGGAGCAGCCCGCAAACGGTACCTCGAGCGCTTTCAGGAGCATGGCGAGGTGATCCGCGCGCTCTGCCACAAACTGGGGGCTCAATACCTGCCGGTCACCACCGACCTCCCCCTCCAGAAGGTATTGTCCGACTTTCTTCGCCAACGCCAGCACGGCGTTCGCGCAATCCGCCGACACGCTAACCGATGAGCTTCCTCACGCCATTGTTTTTGCTCGGTGGACTCGCCATTGCCGGCCCCATTCTCTTTCACCTCATACGACGCAACACCCGCGAACGCTTCACCTTCAGTTCACTTATGTTCCTGCGCCCGGAACCTCCACGGGTCAGTCGCAAAAGCCGACTCGAGGACATTTTGCTCCTCCTTGCCCGGGCCGGCTTGCTTGCCTTGCTCGCTCTCGCCTTCGCCCGCCCCTTCTTCAAGCAGGTCGTGACACCTGACCAGGCAAACGACTCGGGTCAGCGCGTCGCTATTCTGATCGACGTCAGCGCCAGTATGCAGCGAACCGGCTTATGGGACCAATGCATGGCCAGGGCCAAGGCCATCATAGATGAAACCAAGCCCACCGGCAGCTTGGCCATTTACTCCTTCGGGGAAAAAACCAGGGCCCTGCTTCGCTTCGAGCAATGGCACCAGACCCCAGAGGCCAATCGAATCTCCTTTGCCCAACAAGCCCTGGAGGGACTCCAACCCGGTTGGGAAGGCACCCATCTGGGAAATGCGCTCCTAACCGCTTCCGAACTGCTCGATCAAAGTGATTCCACCCAAGCCATGCAGATCGTGGTCTTGACCGATCAACAGGAAGGAAGCCGACTGGACGGGCTCCAAGGACACGAATGGCCCACTGGCTTGCAATTTACCATCGAGGCACTTGAACCCGAATCCATCGGCAATGCCGGACTGCACCTCGCAGCCGAACGGGCAAGCGACCAGAATGCATCCGGCCGACTTCGCGTGCGGGTAGTCAACAGCGAGGACGCCACCCAGGAAAAGTTTCAACTGGCGTGGGTCCAGCCGAACGACGCCAACGCAACCGGCATAACGCATCTCTACTTACCGGCCGGCCAAAGCCGCGCCATGACAGCTCCTCCCCGCCCCCTCGGTGAAAACTGGCGGCTTGCCCTTCTGGGAGACGGAGAATCCTTCGACAATCAACTGTTCCTTGTCCCGGAAATTCCAAAGCCAATTCGCATACATTACGTGGGATCGGAAAAAGCGGATGAAGTCGAGGGAATGCGCTACTATTTGGAACGAGCTTTCAGCGACACCCGAGCGCAGCGCGCAAGTATTCTCTCGCATTCACCCAAGGCTTTCACCGGGCAATTGGTCCATCCGGATGATCATCTCCTCATCGTGACCGAGGCACTCCCGGAAAATGCCATTTCCCGAGTCCGAGAGTTTTGTCAAAACGGTCATCCCCTCCTGCTTGTGCTGCAAGATGAAAAGTTGGGGTCCACTTTGGCTGCCCTGGCCGAGTCCGGCCCGCTTGCAACAAAGGAAGCCAAGGTGGAGAAATATGCGCTCTTCGCCGAAATGGACTTCGGGCATCCACTTCTGGCCCCCTTCAACGAGCCGCGATACAGTGATTTCACCAAGATACATTTCTGGAAGCATCGCAAAGTGGACGAGGGGCGCCTGCCAGGCTCCCGCGTACTGGCTCGCTTCGACTCCGGCGACCCCGCCTTGATCGACTTGCCAATTGGCCGGGGCCACCTGCTTGCACTGACCTCCGGCTGGCATCCGGCAGATAGCCAGCTCGCCCTCTCGAGCAAGTTCGTGCCCTTGCTTTACTCCATGTTGGAACTCGGCCGTGAGACAGACCAAATAAAGGCCGCCAACCTCGTTGGACATCCCGTAACACTGCCTTCCAGCGAAGACACAGTGGCCGAACTGAAGGGACCCGGCGGAAAAATTTCATTACCCGAGAAGACCAACGTCTTCTATGCCGAAGAACCTGGAATATACACTTTGAGAGGATCACGCGAAACCTCCTTTGCGGTCAACTTGCCTCCAGCTGAAAGCAAAACGTCCATCCTGCCCGAAGAACGACTCGCTGGCCTGAAATTACCCCTTGGAGCCGAAAGCGCGGAAGACGCCGCCAACGCCGAGGAACGCAAGCAAGCAATGCTCGACGAAGAATTGGAGAAGCGTCAAAAGTGGTGGCGCTGGCTAATTGTTGGAGCCATTTTATTAGCCCTTTTTGAAACTTGGCTGGGAGGACGTACTTGGCGTCGTCCAGCCGCTAGCAATGAAGCGGGAGAAGTCGCATGACAAATTTGAAACCTTTTCTTGAACCCGTCGTCAACCGTCAGCGCTCTTGGCGAAAGTGGCGCCTGTTGGCATGGTGCTGGGCGCTCGTGGGAATGGCTGCAACCATTGCCCTGCTCCTTTCCGCCAATGGCTCGGACATCCCTGCGAACACTGTCACCACGCGGCTACTGGCGATCCTCGCATTGGGCACGGTGGCCATCCTGCTCATCGAACGCCGCAAACACCAAGTCGATTACCGGCAAGTGGCCCGCGAGATCGAGGAGAAACACCCCGAGTTGCACGCCGCGCTGCTAACTGCGGTGGAACAAAAGCCAGATCCCGTGACCAAGGAATTCAACTTCCTGCAACTGCGCGTCATCAACAAGGCGGTCGAGGGATTCAAGAAAACAAAGTTCGACAATGTCGCCCCTGAAAACCAACTCAACCAACTACGCTCCTTCTCCTGCTGCATACTCCTGCTCACCTCTGTCTTGCTGTGGCAAATTCCGTCAGGCGAAGCATCTGTTCCAGTAGCTAACACGCCCGCAGAGAAAACCCCAGAGACACCGACCAAAGTGGCTCAGTTAGACAAAGTGGATCCAGGCAACGCCGAAATCGAGCGCGGCAGTCGGTTGCCTGTGCTGACCCATTTCAGCGAAGCGGCGCCGGACAAGGTATTTGTCCTGGTCACACCAAAGAATGGTTCTTCTAGACGCATTCCACTGTTCCAAACTTTGCAGGACCCGATCTTCGGGGGAACCTTGCCCAACCTGGATGGTCCCTTCACTTATCAGATCGAGCATGACGGACAGAAATCAGAAATCTTCTCGGTCAATGTCTTCGAGTATCCCGCCCTCGTTCAGGCAGATGCCACCCTCACCTATCCCGCCTACACCAAGTTGCCCAAACGATCGGTACAAGACACCCGGCGACTGACCGTGGTCGAAGGCACCCAACTCGCCTACCAGTTTCATCTCAACAAACCAGTCGCCTCCGCCAGACTCGTAGCAGAGAAGGAGGAAGAAACCATGGCCCTCGAAGTCAGTCCCGGGCAACCAGTCGCCACACTGCCTCCCCTTGCCCTCACCAAGACGCGCAAATGGAAACTTGAATTGAGAGATGAAGATGGGCGATCCAACCAAATATCACACCGCATAGAGATCGTGGTGTTTCGAAACAAGCCACCGAAGATCAAAGTCATCAGTCCCCGCGGGGACCAACAAGTGTCCCCTATCGAGGAGGTTACTTTCGGCGCCGAAACCGAAGATGACTTCGGTCTCCTTGGCCACGGCTTGTCCTACAACCTGAACGGTGGGGCAGTGAAGGAAATCGAGCTGTATGGCACCGATGCCAAGCCACTGAAGGCACGCGCCGCCCACTTGCTCGCCCTGGAGGAACTCGGCCTCGATCCAGGCCAACTCGTGAGTTGGTTCTTTTGGGCCGAGGACACTGGCCCGGACGGCGAAACAAGGCGTGCCTTCAGCGACATGTTCTTCGCAGAAATCAGGCCATTCGAAGAAATTTTTCGACAAGGAATGGAAAGCGAAGGTGAGGAAGGCGAACCAAACGAGGGCCTTAGCAAAAAGGCTGAGGAATTGATCAAGTTGCAAAAGCAGATCATCAACGCCACCTGGAAACTGCATCGCAAGCCAACTACCTTGTCCAAGGATGTTGCCGTCGTGCTCGAGAGCCAATACAGCGCCTTCGAGCAAGTGACCGAACTGTTATCCGAAGTCGAGGACGGGGAGGCCAAGGATTTCCTGCAACAAGCCGCAGACCAGATGGAAAAAGCGGTCGCTCATCTCACGGATGCCGAAGACGACGCGACCGAGTTACTTCCCGCCCTCGCCTCTGAACAAGCTGCCTACCAAGCCTTGCTCGGCTTATTGGCCCACGAGTTCGAGATCAGCCGCAGCAAAGCCAAGTCCGGGCAACAACAGCAGCAAAGCGAGCGGTCCCAAAGCCAACTCGATCAACTGGAGCTCAAGGATGAAGATGATCGCTATGAAACCGAAAGCGAGGCCAAGCAATTGCAGGACCCCAAGCAACGCGAGCAACTACAGGTGCTTAGCAGACTCAAGGAACTGGCCCAGCGACAGGAGGACTTGAATGAAAAACTGAAGGAAGCCGAAAATGCCCTGCGGGCCGCGGAAGATCCCGCCGAGCGCGAAGAAATCGAGCGCCAACTCAAGCGCCTCCGCGACGAACAGCGACAAAACCTGGCTGACCTCGACGAGCTCAACCAGCGAATGGAGAAACCGGAGAACCGCAACGACATGGCGGAGCAACGCAAACAACTCGAGCAAACGCGTCAGGAAATGAATGAGGCATCCGAACAATTGGAGAAAGGCCAAGTCTCCCAAGCCATTGCTTCCGGTACCCGGGCAGAGAAAGACTTGAAGGAAATGCGTGACGAATTGCGCGAAAAAACATCCAGCCAATTCTCCGAGCAAATGCGCGAAATGAGACGCGACGCGCGCGAACTCTCCAATCGTCAGGAAGAAATCGGCGAGGAACTTGCACAAGAGGAAAAAAGGGATCAGCCGCTTTCCCTCGAGGACAGTGAAACGGAAAAGGAGATCGCGGGCGAACTCGAGCAGCAAAAGGAAAAGCTCGAGGACCTGCTCAAGGACATGAAGGATGTCGTCGAGCAATCCGAATTGGCCGAACCACTGCTCAACCGAAAACTCTACAAGTCCTTTCGCCAAGCGCACCAGGACCAAACCGAGAAGACTCTCGACGTTGCATCCAACTTGCTGCGCGACCCCGAAGAATCGCTCAACGATTCGTCTTTCCGGCGCAATCTCCAGCAAGTCATGGAAGGCGAACCGGAAAAGCAAGAATTCATCGACCGCCTCCGCGAAGGAGACGTCAAGAAAGCCACCAAGGCACTCAGCGACCAATCCCAGCGCAAACTGGACAATCTCAAGAAAGGTGTCGAGGAAGCCGCCGAAAGTGTGCTCGGCAACGAGGCCGAGGCGCTCAAGTTCGCCGAGAACCAATTGCGTCAACTGGAACAAGCGCTCCAGAACGAACGAGCCGAAGCCACCGGACAGGAAGCAGGACAAGCCGAGGCCAGCGAGGAAGGACAAACGGGACAACAAAGCGCAGGCGAACCACAGGAAAGTGAGATCACAGGAGAACAGCCGGGACAGCAGCCCGGCGAGCAACCGGGAGAACAACCCGGAGAGCAACCGGGAGAACAACCGGGGCAGCAGCCAGGTCAACAACCGGGGCAGCCAGGTCAACAACCGGGAGAACAGCAGGGGCAGCAGCCCGGAGAACAGCAGGGGCAGCAGCCCGGAGAACAGCAGGGGCAGCAACCCGGAGAACAACCGGGGCAGCAACCCGGAGAACAACCGGGGCAGCAACCCGGAGAACAACCGGGGCAACAGCCCGGAGAGCAACCGGGACAACAACCCGGTCAGCAGCCCGGGCAACAACCCGGCCAGTCACGGGAAGGCCAGGAGCCATCGGGGCAATTAACTTTCTTGCAGCAGGGCGGTTCGGAAAACAACGGGGGTCGCAACCCCATTACGGGTGGCGAAAACAGAAAATGGACCGATCGGCTGCGTGACGTTGAGGAAGCGGTTGACTTGCCCGAGGTAAGTGAGCGCGTGAGCAAGATACGGGAAGACTTGAGCAAGATGCAAAGGGAGTTCATCAGGCACAGCAAGGAGCCGGAATGGGACCTCGTGGAAATGCAGATGCTCAAACCAATCAATGAATTGCGAAAGCAACTGGCCGAAGAATTGGCCAAGATAAAGTCGGACAAGGCACTTGTGCCAATCGACCGCGACCCTGTCCCTGATGCATTCGAGGAACTTGTGCGTCGTTATTACCTCAAACTCGGCAAGGGAGAGTAACCCGCTCACCGAAGAGAGCCCTCGCCACTCCCATGACCGATACCCTATATTTCTCGGGAGAAGAATGGTTGCTCCCTCTGGGAGCTACCTTCGTCATCACCTTGGCCATCATACTGTGGGCTTATCACAAGGCACCGGTAGATGGCAAAATTCGAAGAATTTGCATCGGGCTCAAAATAGTCGGCGTGCTCTTGCTGCTGCTCTGCCTGATCGAGCCCATGACCACCACCGAAAGGGTAAAGCCTGGCGGAAACCTGCTCGCCTTGGTCGCCGATACAAGCGAAGGCCTGAACCTAACTGATGCGGGGGACACGCGCTCCCGGGCAACTCACCTTCAGGACGCCCTTCGAACGACAAGCGAAAACTGGCAAACCAAGCTTGCCCATGACTTCGAGCTGAAGCGCTACCGCTTCGATACCCGCCTCTCCAACTTAACCGACTTCGACGAACTCCCTTTCGCAGGCCAAGCCTCGTGCCTCGGCGATACCTTGCGCACCTTGGAAAGGCGGTTCCAAGGGCAACCATTGGCCGGCATAATGATCTTCACCGATGGCGTGGCCACCGATTTGCAGGCAGGCCTGCCCGACCTCACCGGCCTGCCCCCTGTCTATCCAGTTGTCATCGGTGAAACGGCCCCTGAACGTGACATCGCCTTGGGAAAAACAACGGTCACTCAAACTGCATTCGAGGATGCGCCAGTAACCATCGAGTGCCAAGTTCGGGCCCTTGGCTACGAGGGCAAGGAGATCAAGGTGAAGCTCGAGTTGCTCGATGACAACGGGACCAAGGCCGCCACCGGACAAGAACTTGCCCTGCCCGCTGACGAGGCAGAGGCCACCCTGACCTTTCGTTTCCAGGTGCGCCCCAAGTCGCCCGGCATACATTTTTACCGTTTGCTTGCCGAAGCCTCGGAGGGGGAAAAGGAAGCCACCGATGCAAACAATGCAAGGGCGGTGGTCATTGACCGGGGCGAAGGGCCTTACCGTGTGCTCTACGTGTCAGGTCGGGCAAACTGGGAATTCAAGTTCCTCAAGCGGGCATTGGAAGAGGACGAGGAAGTAAACTTGGTGGGCCTCATACGAATCGCAAAGAAGGAACCCAAGTTTACCTTCAAGGGGCGAAGCGGGGAAAGCAGCAATCCCCTCTTTCGCGGTTTCGAGAACAAGGAACAAGACACGGAGGAATATGACAAACCTGTCTTGATACGCCTAAATACTCGCGATGCCGATGAACTGAAAACCGGTTTCCCTTCCACTGCCGAGGAACTTTTTGAATACACCGCAGTGATTATCGACGACCTCGAGGCCAGTTTCTTCACGTCCAGCCAACATGCCTTGTTGCAGGAATTCGTCAGCAGACGAGGCGGCGGACTTCTCATGCTCGGAGGCCAGGAATCCTTCCGGCAAGGCAAATACGGACGCACCTCCGTAGGCGGCATGTTACCTGTTTACCTCGATAAGCCGGGCGAAACCTTGGCCCTCGACAAGTTGCGTCTGGACCTTACCCGTGACGGCTGGCTCCAGCCTTGGACGCGCCTCCGCGACAACGAAGCAGCCGAGAAAAAAAGGTTGGCGGAAATGCCACCTTTCGCATCCCTCAATCATGTGCGGGGCAGCAAGCCAGGGGCAAGGGTCATGGCAAGCGTGAAGATGGAAGGCAAAGAGACTGCCTACCCTGCCCTCGTGACCCACAACTTCGGGCGCGGACGCGTGGCTGCCATGCTGGTCGGAGACATTTGGCGATGGGGACTAAGGGAAGCCGAGCAACGCAAGGACATGGGTCAAGCGTGGCGCCAAATGATTCGTTGGCTGATAGCCGACGTGCCCGCACGGATCGAACTCTCCGCTCAACAAGACAACGAAAGATTGGGCAGGTCGCTGACCGTTAGCGTGCGTGACGACGAATTTCAGCCCTTGGACAACGCCAAGGTCAGTCTGCAGGTACAACTCGTTGGCTCGGATGATCACATCCCACTGAGCCCGGAGCCGACTGATGAAAAAGCCGGTGTATATTCGAGCCAGTTCATTCCCCGATCCAGCGGCGTATATCTGGCGAAAGCCGAAGCTCGTGACGCACAAGGAAAAATCACGGGGAAAGGGGAAGCGGGCTGGACCACGGATTTCGCCGCCGCCGAGTATCGCTCATTGACCCCAAATCGCGCCTTGCTCGAGGACTTGGCCAGCAAAACGGGTGGCCGTACACTGACACTCGACGAACTGAATGAATTCACCGAGGAGTTGCCTTCCTTGAGCGCGCCAGTGACAGAGATGATCCATTTGCCGATCTGGCACCAAGCCCCGCTTTTCATTCTCGCTCTCGCATGCTTTGTCTCGGAATGGTTTCTGCGGCGCAGAAAGGGACTGCCTTGATGCGACTCGCCCTTGCCATCTTCTGCCTCTCCCTGCTGCAGGCAGCAGCCGAAAGCCCCACCGTAATAGTGGTTTCGGGCGCACCCGGTTCCGAACGTTTCGGAAAATTGATCAACCAGTGGAGCGAGCAGTGGAAAAGCGCCGCAGAGCAAGCGGAAGCCTCCTTCAGGCAAATCGGCTCATCCGATGAGAAGAACGCCAAGGAGACTCTCCGAAAAGTCCTTGCAGCCGAGCCAAAGGATTCCCCGCGGCCCCTCTGGCTTGTCTTGATCGGGCACGGCACCTTCGACCGCAAACGAGCCAAGTTCAACTTGATCGGCCCAGACCTGGAAGCCACCGAGTGCGCTAGCTGGCTCAAGGAGTTCGAGCGTCCCCTCATACTCATTAATTGCGCATCCTCCAGCGCCCCCTTCCTCGCTGCCCTCAGTGGCAAGAAACGAATTGTGGTGACCGCTACCCGCAGTGGATACGAGCAAAATTTCTGCTACCTCGGCGGCTACCTCGCCACCGCCATAGCCGACCCCTCCGCAGACCTCGACAAGGACAACCAGGTATCGCTCCTGGAGGCATGGCTCATTGCAGCCCGCCGAACCGCTGACTTCTATGAAAAAGAGGGCCGCCTCGCCACCGAGCATTCGCTGCTCGATGACAATGCAGACGGCAAAGGCACCCAAAGCGATTGGTTTCGCGGACTCCAAGTAACCAAGAAAAGCGCCGAGGAAGGACTGCTCCCCGATGGCCTCCGGGCCCACCAAGTGCACCTCATCCCAAGCGAGGCCGAGCGCAAGTTGTCGCCCGAGCAACGGGCCGAGCGCGACACTCTCGAACTGGAGCTAGCCCGTTTGCGGGCCAAGAAAGCCACCATCAAGGAAGATGCCTACTACGAGCGCCTCGAGAAACTCCTTCTCGAGATGAGCCGCATCTACTTCCCCAAGTAACAATATCAGGCGCAATGCAAGCGCCCGACTAGGGATTCGCTATCTTCTTGCCTGCCGCATAATATTCCTTGCGCAGGACCTTGCCCTCCGCGTCCCACTCGGTGAGAGATCCATGCAGTTGGCCGTTCCTCCAATGAGATTCCATGCGCAGCTGGCCATTCGGGTGCCAGTAGCGCTCACGCCCCTGCTTCTTGCCCGCGCTCATGAGGACCTCCCCTTTGGGAGCGCCGTCCTCGTATTGGTCTGACAAGCGTCCGCTGAAGGGTTCGCGCTCGACGTCATGATACCACAAGTTGGTCTTTTTCGAAAAGGTCATGTCATCCGACGAAACCGTCGGCAAACGGGCCACCTCCACACCATTCTCGTAGGTGGACCGAAAAGATTCCCTTCCATCTGGCCTATACCAGACTACTACTCCACTGCCGTTGTCCAATTGGCTGACGGGACATTTCTCTCCACTAGGCGACCAAACCGAAACCGACATTAGTTTGCCCACCTCGTACATGCCCTCCTGTTGCATTTGGCCATTGGAGTGCCAAAGGATCCATTTGCCCTCTTCCTCATTGGCCCGAAAGCGTCCTTTCTTTTTCTTTTGGCCATTTTCATGCCATTGAAGCAAGAAGCCATCTAGCTTTCCAGCTCCCAACTGGTTAAGAGACTTCAACTGCCCACTTGAGAAAAAGCTCTTGGCCCAACCCGAGTAGGGCGACTTGCCGTCAACTGCATGCCATAACTGCTCGCCCGGCTCGCCTCGTCTCTCCAACTTGGCGAGATCCAAGGCTTTCTCCAGTATATTGGCCCGAGTGGCAGGATCCTCCAAGTCAGGCTCAAGCGGCTCCGGAGGCACCTCATCACTGCCGCACCCAACGAGCGACATGACGACCGCAAGAAATGCCAACCACTTCATGGGCGAACCCTACCCTCCTCCACGCCCAACGGTCAAGCGCTTGCACCCAGACCAAAGATTGACGCACGCATCAAGAAGGGTAATTGTTTGATAAAAAGGAGAATCAACCCATGAAAAACAAACTTTCCCAATGCTCATGTCTTTTGATCGGTCTGCTTATGCCGGTTCTCGGCTTAGCCCAACAAGACAAGGAGCCCGATCAAAGACCGCCCGCAAGAGGAGAGCACGGAAACTCACGCGACATGGCGCCTGCCGAGCGATTGCAAAGAATGCTGCAGCACTTCGATACCGACAAGGACGGCATCTTGACCAAAGAGGAATTCAAGGGAGACCAGGAACGCTTCAAGCGAATGGATGCCAATGGAGATGGCAAGGTCGACGCCAAGGAAATGGAGGCGATCAAGGAACGCATGAAACAATTTGGCGGTCGTCGGCCCGGCGGACGAGGTGGACGCGGCGGACGCCCGGGCGGCGGAGGCGGGCGTGATCGCGGTCCGGACAATAGTCCCGCGATTGACCAAGCGGCCCCCGACTTCACCCTCAAGCTGCTCGGCAAGGAAAAGGAAATCAAGCTATCCAAGAAATATGCCAAAAAACCCGTCGTATTGGCCTTCGGCAGCTACACCTGCCCACCTTTCAGGCATTCACTGACAGGCATGGAAGAGGTCTACCAGGCGCACAGGAAGGACTGCCATTTTTTCTTCATCTACGTCAAGGAAGCCCACGCCAGCGACGGAAGGGTAAGCCCTGCCAACACCCACCGTGGGATTGAGATCAAACAGCACAAGACCTACGAGGAACGCTCAGGAGCCGCCAAGACCTGCAAGGGAAAACTGGAAATCACCATGCCTATACTGATCGACTCCCTGGACAATGCAGTTGCCATGCAATACGGCGGTGTGCCCAACCGGGCATACCTCATCGGAAAAGATGGCAAAGTCATCTACAAGGGAGAAAAGGGCCCAATGGGGACCCAACCGGACCAAGTGAAGGCAGCGATCGAAAAATTACTCGCGGAGTAATCCGTTCCTTCAGACCTGCGATTGCCCGCTCTGCAGGTCCTGCAAGTCAACCCATCCCGTGCGACCGTCGTAGCAAACCAACAAGTCCTCGTCCATTTCCTCGGCCTCGGGGAGCAATGCGCTAATACGAACCGGCCCCCATGTCTCGGGCCCCAGTCGCAGGAACCATCTTTTGCGCATCCCCTTCGATGAAAGCAGGCCGCGCAGCCGTTCCAGCTCCTGACGATAAGATTCCTTTTCGTTCTCCTCCCATTTCCCGCTGGCATTGGCATCCCATTGTGTAAGGAGATCGGCATTGAGTGAAAGTTTCTCGCGCTCATCGGCCGCCACTTCCACTTCCTCCCGAAAGGCATCCAGTTCATCGGCTTCCTCACCGTGGCCTGCGGCCCGCAAGCGCTTCGCTTCGAGGCGAAGTTGTCGCAGAACATGGGCATCTCGCCAACGACTCGGCATCAAGCCCATCTTGGAAAGAAGCAGGGGTGTGAAAACGGAGGTACCCGGGATCGGCATGGCGGCATTGACCGCTGCCAAGACGCCGGCCGGCACGATCTTCACCAGATCGACCAGCTGTGCCTTCACCTTGTCGGCTTCAGCTGGATGCAGTGGTTGCTTTTCCCTAAATCGACGAGCCAACAAGGCAAAGGCCTCGTTGGTTTCCCCCGCCTCGCCCCGCAAGTTTTGCCACTGGGAGCGAAAGACGACTTTCGCCTTTTGCCTGAACTTGCCGAGAAAGCCGGGCGGGCGGTCATTCACCTCCAATTCGATCTCGATCGAGCGCAGCGTGGAAACGTCAACGCCGCGGGACTCCATGCTGGCAACCACTTTACTGAGTCTCTCGCAGTCCATCTCAAATGCGTGTATTCAGGGATTGGAACGCGAACGCCCGGGGCCTCATTCCACCAGCACACCGCCCCGAAAGGTTTCCCGACCTTCCTTGGCGCCATCCGGATGGTAATGCACCACTACACCATTTCCTTGGAATACATTGGTCTGGGGACATTTCTCACCGCTTGGCTTCCATGCGGTGGCAGTCAGCAACTTATCCGCGAAATAGTGGCGTTCCTCGCTTTTTCTACCGTTGGCATGCCACGAAATGGCCAAACCATCCTGCTTGCCATTCTTGTAATGCGCTTGGGCCAGTTTCCAACCGTTGTCACGCCAAAGGGTGAAGGGCCCGTCCAGTTTGCCATCCTTGAAGTGAAGCAAGGTACGAACTCGGCCGTGGTCGCCAATTTGCTTGGCCCACCCGGTGTAAGGCAGTCGCAAGCGAGGCTCGCAGGCCAAGGTTGCGCCGCCTTGTACCCGCGGCACCAACTTGTTGCTGGGAATCGCCGCGTCCAGTGCCTTGGCCAGTGCCTTTGGATCATTGAAGGCAGGCTGTTGCTGCTGGAGAGCAGGAGCAGGAATTGCTTCAAGCCTGGGGAAAGGCAAAGCTGCGGGCGCGGGGCGAGGCTTCGCTCCATCCAAGCTGTTGAGCTTCGCTTCAGCGGCTTCCAAACGCTTTTGAATCCGGAGCAAGGCTTCGCGATCCGCGGCAACTATCGGACATGCGAAAAATGCCATGCAGAGAGTCTGCATGACCAAGCAAACCCATGTTTTCTCAATCCCTTTCATCGCATATATATGGGGGATAACCTACTCATGCACGAACTACGGTCAAGCGCTTGAACGGGCTAGGCCTTGAGAAACTAGACACGGATTGGTAGTGAGCGCACCGAACCTGGTTTGACTGGTTGGCCCGTCTCGGCGCTTTGCAAAGCAGCGAAACAGAGCTCGAGAGAACGCAAGTTATTGCCTGCGGAGTGGCTCGGCTCACGATCCTCCTCTATGGCGCAAAGCAGTTCCCCCATGGTGCCTTGAAACCCATTGTCGAACCAGCAACCTTCTAGCGGAACGTCAACTGAGCCATCTTCCAGCCGCACCTCGATTTGTGACTGGTCGTTGAGACCGGGACCTCGGGCCCGCAAGGTGCCCTTTGTGCCAACCACGGTGGTGACGTCTTCCTCGCCCAGCTTGGTATGAGCGTTGAATGCCATGCGCACTTGGGCCTCCGCGTAGTCCACGATGACGGACCCGAGAGCGGGCGGGCGATAGACCTGTTCGGAGTAGCCGACGGCGGAAGCGAAAACGCTTTGCGGTTCCTGGCCGTCCATCAGGCAACTGGTAATGTCGAACCAATGCACCGCGAAATCGAAAAGCACCATATAGTGGATGCTCTCGAATGCCTCGATTCCCTTGATCCAAGTCTGGTCCCATTGAAGGGAAAAATCGATCGATGTGACGCGCCCGATGAGGCCGGACGCGATGGCGTTGCGGAGGTAGCTGAAGTGAGGAGCCCAACGTCCGTTTTGGTTGACTGCTATGCGGAGGCCTTTTTCGTCCGCCAAGGAAACGAGCCGTTTGCCATCCGCCAAGTCGAGCACGAAGGGCTTTTGGCTGAGGACATGCTTACCTGCCTCCAAGCTCTCCGTCAGAATGGGGAGGCGATCCGCCGGGTGGGGGGTGACGTCAACCACCTCGACGTCATCGCGGGCCAGTAGTTCCCGATAATCTTCGCAGACCACGGCGTCGGGATAAAACTCGTCGCGCCTGGCCTCGGCCTTGGCGGGCGTACGACTGGCGATTGCAGATACGTCGTAGCCGCAAGTCCGGTAGTTCTTGAGATGAAATTCGCTTATGCCGCCGGCGCCGATGAGGCCAATCTTTGGGTTATAGCCACTTGGCTTCCCGGGCAGGTAATCGACGGGAGGCGGATCAATGGTTTTATCCACCTTGTCGGGACTGAGCCCGTAATCATCGTCTTCCGACATGGCAATGCCTCAGCCGCGCAGACCGACTTGCTCCATCATGGACGCAGTCGACTGGTAAGCTTCCTCCACCCACTCGACGATCTTGGAAGGATCCGGCGAGTACTCCAACTCCAGCGAAATGGAGCCATCGAAGCCAAGGTCTTTTATCGCCTGCAAATAAGGCGAAAACTTCACCACTCCGCGACCCGGGGGCAGATCGCCGTGCACCTTGCCGTCACAGTCGCTGATGTGAACGTGCGTGGCCTTGCCCTTGAGCGAAGCGACTTCAGCCGGTGACACGTCGGCCAAGACAAGGTGGCTCACGTCGATGTTGGCCTTCACGTTGGGCCGATCGCAGTCATCGATGAAGCGTACCATCTCCTTTACGTTGTTGAGCAAGCTGAGGCGAAAGGGTTCGAGCTCGAGGGCAATTTCCATACCGCTCTCGGCCGCGTAATCGCCGATGGCCTGAGTGTTCTCGACTCCCCATTGCCATTGAAGCTCCGGCGGAATCACCTCGCGTTGCCAAATGTATTCGCCCAACACCAACAAGAGATTGTTGGCCTTGAAGCGGGCCGCCAAGTCGACGAATTTCTTGGCCCGCTCCAAGTGAAAGTCACGTACCGGGTCATTGAAATCAATCAGTCCGGCGGAAACCACCACCACCGAGACNATNGGNAAATNNTTNTCCGCGCANGTNGNCTCGATCAANTGNATCTCNTCCTCCGTNATGGTCGTNGCCTCNGTGAAAATATCGACCGANTCAAAACCNATGCGGGCAATGTGTTCGAGGCCGGTCTTGGTGTCCACGCCGGCCTGGTCGAAGGCGCTGTTTATAATGCCAAGTTTCATAAGTGCTATGGGGTTATTGAGGGTCCGTTTCGGCGAGACTGCTGGCGCTTTCGTCGTCCGCCTTCAGGTCAGCGAACTCCAGTCCCGAGCGCTGGGCGTCATTGCGCCCCACTTCCAACACTCTTTCGTCCTCCACTTTCTTCAGCTTGGTGTAGCGCGGGTGGTGGGACTCCTTGTAGGGATCATTGGAGGCCGCGTTGTAGCAACAGATCATGGCCCAGCGCGGGTGGTCCGAATTGTTCGCCGCCGAGCAATGCAGCAAATTGGAGTGAAAGAACAAGGCGTCACCGGGACCCATCGTGACATGCACCAACTCGAGGCGCTTCTTCGCCTCCTCCACCCGCTCCAGATCGGCACCCGCTTGATCACCGGACAAGATATGGTTAATTCGTCCCAGCTTGTGAGACTCCTTCAGTACTTGCATGCAGCCGTTCTCCTCGGTGGCGGCGTCCACTGCGATCATCACACTGCAGAGGTTGGGAAAGAGTACACCGTTCTGATACCAATACCCGTAGTCCTGATGCCACGCCCAGGCTCCGCCCACTTTGGCATCCTTGAGCACCATCTTGGAGTGGTAGTGGTAGGCCTCGTCATCCAGCAGGCCCTCGACTCGGTCCACGAGCTTGCGGCAGCGGGCAAACATTCCGTATATCCCGTCGCCCGGGTGATTCCAAAGGGCAAGGCGCACGGCGTTGCCCTCGCCGTCATCCATGGACGAGGCGGACTTGTCCATGGCATTGTCGTTGCGGGCTGTTTCAGCAAGCAAACCGGTTTCCTCGGATGAGAAGAGCCCTCGGACTATGATGAATCCGTCGCGCTCGTAATCGGAGATTTGGTCAGAAGTGAGTAGGGACATGGGAAGATCAAGGGAGAAGGGAATTCAGACTGCAATAGATGCAAAGCAATCATTCTCATCATGCAACCCGAATCGGACCAATAGAAAAGAAGACGGGATTCAACCCTTTCTGATTGCGACTGGCCGGACAAAAAGCGACTAACCGGAAGATCGAAGGGCATTTGGCCTCCTGGCACAGAAGAATTTAATTTCTACGATGGCGGTCAATAATCCCTTTGATCTTCTGGGGATTCCGAAGGCCATCAACGTCAATTTCAACGCCAGCTTGGCCGGCCGAAGAAATGGCAATGGTGGCAACACCAAAAATACGCTGGAAGAAACTCTGCTTGATTTGCACGTTTCGAATATCACTGAGAAAAACTTCGTTGATATGTTTCGATAAGATGCCTTTACGAAGAGTGATTCGTTCATTGCTGACCGTAAACGAAATGCCCTTAACCTTGAGCCACCAGTAAATGAGGAGGACAAGGCCTAGGCCAAAGGCCGGAACTAGAATAATGCTGAGAATGAAACCAATCGGATTGTTTCTGAACATCGAGGGATTTGCCTTGAAAAGCTGTTTCTCGCCTTGGTCGATCGGCTTGCCTGCGGACGATGCCTGCTTTTTTGAGACAGGGTTGCTTGAAACCCTTTGAGGAGCAGGTTGCTGCGTTGGTGGTGGAGCAGCAGGCGGCGGCGGTAAGGCAATTAGATTGGCTAGCGAACTCCAAGTTGCATCTCCTTCCCATGCAGCGAGATCCTGAGGATCAAGTTGTCTTGATTGAATATATTGCCTGACTTCTTCTTCCGAATAAGGTCCAAGCGACTGGCCATTTTTCTGAACCCAAACTTTCCTGCTCATTTAGGGATAATTTATGGGATCATCAGCAATCGTCAAGTGCTTGTAAAAAACCTATTGGCAGATCTAAATTCTCGTCGATTGGCATTCAGTCAATGTGATTGGCAGCACGCCCTCGCTGGAGGGCAATTGTTCATTCAGGGATGCAAGCCCCTCTACTGCTTGATCGAGCAAAAAGCGCTTGAGACGGCTCTGGCCTCACTTCTTGTCACGAAACGCCCAGAGGTGCTTTTCGCCTCGCAGGTAAATCGTGTCGGCATCGAGAGCCGGGGTGACGAAAATGCGCTCGCCGATTTCCTTTTGGTGAACGATCTCCAAGGCATCGCCTGTCTTGGCCACCGTGACCTGCCCTTCCTCGGAGCAAAGGTAAAGGTGCCCGTTGGCAATTACCGGTGAGGCGTTGTACTGGCCCAGGCCACCGAGTCGCTCGCGATAAATCAACTTCCCCTTGGTCGCGTCCACGCAGCCCAGCACTCCCCCGTTGCAAATCAAGTAAATGCGGTTGCGGTGAAAGATGGGCGAGGGAATTTCCGGTATGCTGCGGTTCAGCTCCCAGGCCAAGTGACTGTCGTTGAGGTTGCCCTCGCCTCCGGGTCGCACCGCCACCATCAAGGGCTTGCCTTGGCCCACCGTGAGATTGGAAAGGAATTCCTTTTCCGACCAGGAACCGTCGCGGTTCTTGTCCATCCAGCGAAACATGCCGTCAAGCCGTCTTGCGCGCTGCCCCTTGTCTTTAGGCAAAGGCAAGCCGTAACCGGAATGCCCCAAAGGAAGCTCCGGACGAAAGGGAAAGGTGAAATGACCGGTCATTTCGTTGCGCTGCAGTTTCTTGTCACCATTGGCGTCAAAGCGTATGACGGCATCCCAAAAAGGTTGGGGGTCAGGATTGAGATCGGCGCCGCCGCCACGCTTGGATGCGGACGCAAATACCAAGCCGTTGCCTATCACCGGCCTGGCAATGGTTTCGCGCGAAAAACCCGTGACGTGCCATTTTTCGTCGCCGGACGGCAACTCATACCCGCACAACCGCCCGTTGCCCAGAACGACCAATTCCTTTTTCTTGCCGTGGGCCCAAATGATCGGGGTGGACCATCCGCTGCGCTGAAATGGACGAGGTGTTTCCCAAGCCGTTTCGCCATCCTTTTTGCGGACTGACAGAATCTTGGACCGGCTGACTCCGCTACCCGGTAAATTGTTGTCGTCATCGAGCACCAAAATAAGCAAGTCCCCGTGCCCGATCGGTGAAGTCGAGGAACCATAAAGGCTTTTGCAGGAGGGTATCGGTTTCTTCCAAATCTCTTTTCCTTTGTGGTCGTAGCAAAGCAAGCCGTAGGAACCAAAATAGACGAATACACGATCCTCGTCCACCCACGGCGTGGGCGTGGCATGGCCGTTGGCCTCATGCACTTTTTCCAAAGGCACGGCGGGAGCTTGGCGACGCCACAGCACCTTGCCGGTTTCCTTGTCCATGGAAAGCGTGACCAATCGCCCTTCATCTAGGCCGGTCAAAAAGATTTGGCCGTCCGAAAGAGCGGGAGACGACAGCCCCGGCGGCAAGGAACGTTTCCAGGCAACTTCCTCGGGATCGATTTTCACGGGCGGCCGACTGTCAGCCGCAACACCCGAGCCGTTGGGCCCTCGAAACTGGTTCCATGCAGATTGCCCGTCCTCTGCCCGAAGAAGATGAAAGGCGCCGCAAAGGGCCAGCAACCAAAGGGATTTACTTGCCACGGATAATGCGTTGCTGGGCGGGCAAACTGAGGCCGCTCTTGGGCAGCCATTCGTTGAACGCCTTGGGGTCTTGCTTGTACATTCGTTGGACGATCGGAACAGTGACTCTTTCGCGCCCAAGCGCATCGGTCATGAGCAGGGCCTGCTGCAAGGCCTCGTTGGGCTTTTCCTTGGCTATGCGGGAAGCATAGGCCGCCCGGGCGCCATCCATGACGGATTCGGCGGGAGCGTTGCGAATCCACTCGCCGGTCTTTTCCAGTTCGCCTCTCGGCATGCGCCCGACTATGCTGCCCAAGGCGGAACGTCGCAGGTCGGTGTTCAGTCCATCGGCCCACTTGAAGGCAGCCTCCGAATCACGGGACGCCCAAGTACCCGCCAAACGCGAAGTTAGTTCCTTGTTGAAGAGCTTGGTATCACGGAAAGTCTCGGCCCACCTCGCGGCCTCGGCGGGGTCGCGTTCGGCCCATTCGCTGGCCACACGGCCAACCGCCCGGCCATCCAAGCGCTTGTGATCGAGGTTTTGAGAAAGCCACTCGGCTGCCACCTGAGGATCCTTGTCCGCCATTCTGCCGGCGGTATGCTCGAACATCCAAGACTTGACGTAGGGGTGATCCGGGTTGGCGCTGATCCATTCGGCGGCAAGGGAAGGGCTCTGGCTCACCGCTCGCTTCAAGACGTCATCCAAGGCCCTGCTGGCAAATTCATGGTCCTGACTTTGCGGATAAGACATGGATTGGATTTGGTTAGCGGTTTGGGTAGTCCATTCGAGGGCCCCCTTGACTCCCAGTTGCTCGACGTAGGACTCGCCCAAGACGCTCACGAGCCTGCGCTTCAATTCGCGGTCATCCGTCTTCAATCCGGCCACGTATTCATTGGCTGCATTCAGGTCCACCCGTCCCAATCCCCGAACGAGGCCATGATACAGGCCGTGATCGGGCCGCTCCATGGAATCCACGAAATCCTTGGCTGCCTGGGGATCGGACTGGGTCCAGCCGGACATTGCCCAAAGATGCGCTCCGCCGACACCGTGAGCATCAGGATTCTTGTAGATGTATTTGAGGGCGGCCTTGCCATCCACTTTGCCCCAGGCATGCATGAAAAGTCGAAAGTTGTTGTCGGTATGATATGCTCGCGGAGCGTTCTCGAATACCCGCAGCGCCACCTCGGCGTTTTCCGCGGTCAAGCGGGACAGCATGTCGGCGATCGCCCGGTTGCGGGTGACCAGGTTGTCACTGGTGAGAGCAGCGCCCAAGACTTCGCGAATTTCCTCTGCGGTGGCCGGTTTGCCTTCCTCCTCGGGGGCAAGCTCCAGAAGGTACTCGGAGACGCGAAGCTCTCCCGAATGAATGCTGTCACCCTCTTCGCCAAACTCGCTCCCCTTGGCGCCGCCAAAGGCTGAAGCCCCGTCCGGACCGTTGCCCGAAGGTCCTGTTCCGGATGCGCCGTCGAGGTAACGATAGGCAGTGCCCAACTCGGAGTCATCCCCAGAGCTAACAAGCGTGGTACTGGGATCACGGCCCAGAAAACCAACGAAATACGCCAACCCCACGGTCGCCGCCCAAATGACGCCAATAAATATCTTGGATGTCATAACGTTTTCATCCCCAATCGCGAAAAATCATGCCAGTTCATCCTGCCCAGGGCAAGTTGTATTCAATTGCCCGAGAGCAAAAGTTCGGGACAGGTTCAGGGGGCTGGCGCGATAATGGTATCGCCGGAATCGTACTTGATGGAACAATTGGGCAGGGCCTTCTTGAGCATGGCCTTGCGGGCTTCGCCGATGTCGTTTTTCGATAGATTGAGCTCGACCAGGCGAGTCAGTTTCTTGAGTGGCGCCACGTCCACGATTCGGTTGTCCGATAGGTCGAGGCGGGTCAGGTTCGTTAGATTGGCCAACGAGGTAAGGTTGGAGATTTTGTTTCCGGCTAGGTTCAGGCGGGTTAGTTTGGTCAATTGACCGAGGAGAAAAACGTTGCCGATTTCGTTGCCGGGCAACCGTAGTTCGGTCAAGTTGGTCGCGAGCTCGATGCCTGTTAGGTCGGTGATGCCCGCATTCTCGGCAGTGAGGTTTTCCAGCAGGGTCATGTCCTCGCCGTTGAGGAAAGCGCCAGCTGGCTTCCCCAATGCCTCGCAAATCTTTGACTTCAGGGCGGTGTCCTTGAATTGAACGGGGTCCCCGCCTCCTCCGCAGGAACTGAAGCTCAGGGCAGCAACGAACAAACACCCGAGGATTGCGCTCTTGCAGTCAATCGCCTTCATGAATTTCAAACTTTAGGGCTCGGGCCGCCGTGGTCAAGCATTGGGAGAGACGCGAGCGATGCCTCACCTTGCGTTGCGCTTGAAGCCGAAGAACGCCCAGTACACAGCCAAGGTAGCCAACGATGCCGCAGGGTAGCCGCCCTTCAGCCAGGCAGTTCCCGCCGCCGCTGCCAAGACAAGGAGCTTGGGCAAAAGGGCCAGGCTGCGCAGGTAGCCTACTGCGTTGCGACCCACCTGGCCCATTCCGCGGGTCGGTGCCGACAAGCCTCCGCTGAACCCGCCGGTCCAGCTCAATGACTTGCGATAAGCGAGCGCCTTCTCCCACTTTGCCCCCATGGGCGCGACTATCCAGTCGGTGGTTTCCACCTCCTTCATGAGGGCGAGGAATTCGTCCTCCCTGCCCTCTCCCGCCAGCGCTTCGAGCTGGTCGATCTTGGCGCTGAGCATCTTGCGACTGAGCTGGAGGTAGTGACGCTGAGCAGCGGGATGGCCGGGGTGCTCCTTGAGCAATTTCCTGAGGGTGCGGAAGGTGCGTTCGTCGTCCCTGCTGCGGGCGGCGTCGCGGTACTCCCGAAACACGGGCGAATCTTCCGACATCTTCGTGCCATAGAGTTTCTCCAACCGGTCCACCTGGTCTTGCTCCCAGTCAGGCCCGAAATCCAAGCCGTGGGTGAGACAAAGCTCTTGCCAGTCGTCTTCCTTGGCAAAGGAAAGTTTCTCCAGCAAGGGAAACAGGGCGGGCGGTTGCTCGGCCACCTCGAGGGCAGTGAAGTCCTGTTGCGAGCCCAGCAGCACCATGCACTTGTCCAGGCGTCCCTTGACCAAGGAACGATAGCGGGCGTACTCGGAGGCAAGCTCGGTCAAGGCCTCGCTCGACACATCGTCGCGGAGAGCTTTCTCGATGCGATGGATCAGTCGATCGACGTTCATGGCGCAGTCCCGCCCGTCAAGGTCTTATTCCTCGGAGTCGCGGAGGAGGCGAAGCAAGTCGGCCGCGGGTATTTTGTTGATGTAGCTGAGCTTGGTTCTCTTGAAGTAAAAGGTCTTGCTTTTGCCGTTGGCCTCCACCCAAAAGCATTGCCAGCGCTCGGACCCCAGTTGGTTCAGTTTCTTCTCCAGCTCGGCGGCAGCCACTTCCCCGAAGGGAACGATTTTGTATTCCCAGTCGCCCATGTTCTCTATGTCCCCCTTGATCCACTCCTTGGAACGGGCCGAGAGCGCTTTGCCCCCTTCCACTTTCTCGTCATAAAGTTCCTTGAGGCGATCGAGCGGACCTTTGTCCTCTGGATGAACCGAAATCGACGCGAGGCAAAGGGCCAGAAGAGATAGCAGGGTTGTTTTCATGAAAACAGGATTTGGTTTTTTTGGCGGGAAGACAACTAGGTTTTCCAGCTGCCCTCCGCCAGTCCAAGAATAAAGGTTGTCTGTTGGGGTGCCATGAGGCACCTCTAGGAAAGTAACATGACGCTCTCGACCGATTCAGGAAAGCAGCCCCAACAAATTGCAATCATTGGTGGCGGGGCGGCGGGATTCTTTGCCGCGATCACCGCTGCGGAAACAAACCCGGGAATCGGCGTNACNATCTATGAGCGGGGATTAAATTGTCNGGCCAAGGTGAAGGTTTCGGGCGGCGGNCGNTGTAACGTAACGCACAGTTGCTTTGAGCCGGAAGANCTGTCCACCCGCTACCCCCGAGGNGNCCGTGAACTGCGGGCGGCCTTTCATCGCTGGCAACCCAAGGATACCATCCAGTGGTTCGCGGAACGAGGCGTCATGCTAAAGACCGAGCCCGACGGACGTATGTTTCCGGACACCGATGATTCCCAAACCATCATTGATTGCTTCCTCGAATCCGCCCGCCAAGCCGGAGTAAAAGTACGCCAAGGAATCGGCCTCAAACATGCAAAAGTCGATGCCGACGGCCTCTTTTCGCTGGACCTCAGCGATGGCTCCACCGAACAGGCGAACGTCCTCTGTCTGGCAACCGGTTCGCTCAAGGGCTCGCCCCTTGCATCCACCATCGAGGGATTCGGGCACACCATAGAACCCTTGGCTCCCTCCCTCTTCGCCTTCGACGTTTCGGATGAGCGCATCGACGGATTGGCCGGTCTCTCGGTGCAAGACACAAGCGTCCGCGCATTGCCCAAGGGCACCGCCCAGCGCGGCCCCCTCCTGGTCACTCACCGCGGGTTCAGCGGCCCCGCCATCCTGCGGCTCTCCGCAGTCGAGGCCCTCGCCCTGCAAGACCGTGAATACCAATTCGAGGTAGCGATCAACTGGCTCGGCGACGCATCGGCACAACAAGTCGGCGAAGAGTTTGGCAAGCGCAGGACCACCCAAGGACAGTCCCTCGTAAAAAAGAAAATTTTCGATGAGCTGCCCCGCCGCCTCTGGGAACGCATCGTGGCCGCTGCCAAGATTCCGGAGCATACCCAGTGGGCCCAAATTTCCAGAAAACAGGAAACGAAATTGGTCGAGGAACTGGTGGACGCCCGATTCAAGGTGCAAGGCAAGACCATGAACAAGGAGGAGTTCGTTACCTGCGGTGGAGTAAGCCTCAGGGAAATTGACTTTCGGGCCATGGCCAGCCGCAAAACAAAGAACCTCTTCTTCGCCGGCGAATGCCTGAACTTCGACGGTATAACCGGGGGATTCAATTTCCAGGCAGCCTGGACCAGCGGCCGCATCGCCGGACTGGCCATGGCGGATGCTGCAAACACAGAGCAAGCGCCGGACAACCAAATTGACGAATAAGCCAACACCTGCACCGTACAAGCCATGAAGAAACCACTCGGCCACCTCTTGCTATGCTGCTCTGCCCTGCTGTTTGCCCACGCTCAAGGAAAACCCAAAAAGGATCGGGGCGTGGAGAAGATCGAGATCGCCGGGCATACCCCGCAACACATTCTCAAGCTCTTTGCCTTCAAGGGCGTCGCGGGCGTCACCGAACAACAACGGGCCAACTACCGGCGGGTGTTCGGGTTTCTCGACGTCGATCGTGACAAGCGCCATTCCAAAAAGGAATACGTCGAGAACGGGAGGTACATGACGCTCCAAGCCCGCCAAGGCATTTTCCGGGCATCCGATTCCAACCAGGACGGCTTCGTGTCCGAGGAGGAATACGTCATGAACCGCATAATAACGGACGAGGCAAAGGAGATTTTCTTCCAAATGGATGCCAACGAGGACAGTCGCTTGACCCGCAAGGAATTCCTCGCCAGCGGCAAGCTCAAGGACCCCAAGCTGGCCAAGGCGGTCTTTCAGGCCCTCGACACCGACGGCGACGGCGAACTAGTCATTCCCGAGTACCTGCGCGTCTGGGGCCGCTGGGCACGTAGCAAACCCTAGCTCGCTGCGCAACCGACGAGAAACAAGGCCCAGGGAAGTTGAGTGATAGTTTTCACGACGGTTCTGAATTCAAAATGGGTTTCTCACGGAGACACGGGGGCACAGAGATAGAAAAGCTGGAATTGCGGATTGTTGAATTTGGTTCTTCCCTCCGTGACTCCGTGCCTCTGTGAGAGATTGCTCTTATCCGCCTTCGGTCTACAGCCTCAGTTGCCGCCCAACTGGTACAGGGCCTGCACCTCGGCGGCGCTCAAGCCTCGGTCGTAGATGCGAACGTCGTCGATGAGGCCATTGAAGAAGTGGCTGCCTCCATACATCCGTTTACCAATAAGTACGTCCGGATCTGAAACGGTGTTGATGGTATTTGATGTGGAATAACTCGAACCTGCGTTTGCTCCGTCGACGTATAAAACGACTTGGTTGGAGTTATCAGAGCCTGCGGGCAGGACCGCAGCCACGTGGTGCCACTGGTTGTCGTTCACCGCCACGTTGCCCACGATTAATCCACCGTTGATCTCGAGTCGAGTTGCACCAACCAAGCCACTTGAGGTTTGAATACGGAAAGTCCACTTTTGGCCAGTATTGACGGCTCCCCAAGCAATAATCGCGGCATCGCCCAGGGCGGTCTTGACCCATGCAGCGGTGGTTCTGGGCGAAGAGCCGAGGATTCCCTTGTACCCGTCGATGTTTACGTAATCGTTCACTCCGTCGAGGCTCAAGGCCCTGCCGATCTTGCCCTGTACCCATTGGGTGGTGTTGGAGTCGAAACCGATCAAGGAACCATTACGAAGGTTACCACTGGAATCATAAGCAATTGCACTATTCGTTTCATCGAACTTCCACCAACCGACCAAGCCGCCTACGGAGCCGATGTCGACCACGGAAAAACTAGCATTCTGCGACGCCACGCTGCCAAAGTCGTTGCTCACGGTGACCGTGTAGTTGCCGTCGTGGAGGGGGGCGTTGGCGTCGGTGATGGTCAGGGTGGCATTGTTTTCACCGACTAAATCCGCCCCGTCTTTCTTCCACTGGTAGGTAAGGTACTTGCCCTCGGCGGATACGGAGAAGGATGCATTGGTGTCCGAGTAAACGTTGGTCGCCTGCGGATGAGCCGTGATCTCGGGTTTGAGGTACTTCAATATCGTTTCGCTCAGTTTCTCCGTGGTGACTGCACCGTCGGACAGTTTCTCGGTGGTGACCGGCCCGGAATCCGCCACGATGGTGGCGCCGCCGCCCGTGGCGGTCGTCGGAGATGCACCCGAACCCAAGTCGTACAAGGCCGTCACCTCCGCCGCGCTCAACGCCCGATCGTAGATGCGGACGTCGTCAATTAGACCATTGAAGTGCCCACTGCCGTAAACCCTTAGTCCTATTCTTAACTTGCGGGAATTGGTATCCGAAAGCATGGCCGGCGAACCTGAAGTGTCATATGTTCCTCCCGACTGACTGTTCAAATAAAAATGGATTTTTTCGGAGGTAAATCCACCCTCAAGCACTCCAACAAAGTGATTCCAAACCGAATTATTGTGAGGGGAGTAACGATGAGCGTGATTACCTCCAGAGTGATGGTGATAAAATATTAACGAAGAGGCCGAATCGCTGTTCAATAGGATTTCGTCATTATAAGATGGGCGACCAAGAGAAAAGATCGTCATCGCCGACGACGCCGACTTCAAGAACCAAAGAGAAACGGTTCCCGTATTGGTAAATCCCCATTGTCTAGAAGACACCTCAACGTAATCATTCACACCATCTAGTTGCAAGGCGCCGCCGATCTTCCCCTGTGCCCAAGTCGGCCCGTTTTGCAAGTTGCCGTGGTTACCATTGCCGCTTGAATCGGTGGCGACCGTGCCTGAGGTCTCGTCGAACTTCCACCAACCGACAAGCCCTTGCGTTACGCTCCCGTTGACCTCCAGCGTCGCAACCGCGCTTTCGGTGGAGCCGAAGGCGTTGGTCACGGTCACCGTGTAGTTGCCGTCGTGGAGCGTGGCGTTGAGGTCGGTGATGGTGAGGAAATTGCCGTTTGCCCCCGCGATGGCATAGCCTTCCTGACGCCATTGGTAGGTCAAGTTACCACCCGTGGCCTGGGTCACGAAAGTGGCTGAAAGACCACCCGTCGCTCCCGTGCTCTGTGGTTGCTGAAGAATGACCGGCTTGAGGGCCGCCACTACATCGGGCGATAATTTATTGGGCGTCACCGAGCCGTCACCCACTTCTCCGGCGACGACTGCCCCGCCCGCGGAGGCGTTGCCGTCGCGGAAATAGAGGTCGAACACGGCGGCCAAGGAGGCGTTCAGATCGGCCGCGAATACTTTGTTGGAGTAACTAGAACCATTGTTACCCGCCACGACGTAGACCTTGCCTCCGAGGATGGCGGAGTCGGCCACGAACTTGTTTTCAGGCAGGGAGCCGGCAGCCGTCCATTGGTTGGTAAACGAATCGAAATACTTGATCGAATTGAGGTAAGAACTGCCATTGTTTCCGCCCGCCACGTAGACCCTGCCGTTCGCCACCCACGCGGAAGGCCAAGCCCGTGAAGTCGTCAGCGAAGTACCCGAGGTCCAGGAATCAGTGGCTAAGTCATAGATTTCGACCTTATCGAGCTGGTTTCCATCATTATGCCCGCCAATGGCCCACACCTTATCATTGAAAGAAACCAGTTTCGTTCCATGACGGACGGTCGGCATGGCCGCTTTCTGGCTCCATTGGTTGGTGGCGGGATCCAGTTCGAGGACTTGATTGATATTTTGGTCGGCTGAATTACGACCACCGACCAAGAGAATTTTGCCCCCAACTGTAATCGCCGTACCGTGATTCACCTCGCTCGGCAAAGAGGGACCCGCCGACCATTGACCTGTCTGCGGATCAAAGATCTCCACACTGGTATGCCCCTCCCCGCCGATCGCATAGAGCTTGCCATTGAGAACAGCGGCCGCCACACCTTTTCGGGCCAGGGACATCGGGGCCAAGGTTTCCCACTGGTTCGAAGCGGGGTCGTAGCGTTCGGCGATGTTCTTGGTGGAACCATTGTGGCCGCCCACGAAGTAGATCTTGCCATCGAGAGACTCGACGCCGTCATAGGCAGACCTCGCCACCGAAACGGGTGCCTTTTCCTCCCAGACCAATTCCTTGGGCGCACCCTGTTGGTAAAGCGAATACCCGGTGGGAACGGACTGACCGGACTGCACAGCGATCAGGCTGCCCGCGGGGGCTACGACGGCGCTGCCGTTGCCATCGCCCGCAGGAGCGGTGGCATTGAGATCGGCCAGCAACCCGGGGGCAAGCATGCCGGCGGTGATGGAACCGGGGGCGATGGAGGCATTGGACTCGACCAGGTTGCGCAAGTCGACGGAGAGCATCTCCGAGGTGATGACGTTGGGGGCCACCGACTCGGCGACTTGGGCGCGGTTGGCGCTCAAGGCGTAGGCGACCGATGCGATCGCCCGGTCGGGGGCAAGCAATTGCAAGCCATTCGACCCGTCATCGAACCATACCCGCAGGTGGACGTCGTCATGGGACTGGAAGAGGGAACCGGAAAGGGGCGCCATGTTGGGGATGGAGACATCGCCGAGGCGTACCGTGTAGACGCCGGCGGTGACTTGCAAAGTGACTGCGGCTGTGGGCTCCCCTGCCCCGCTCCCCGCGTTTTTCCAGTAGGTGGCGTTGCCGTCCGCATTGACGAGAGCGAACTTGAATTGGCCGGTTCCGTCGAAGGCCTGGCCGTCCACCAGGATGCGCCCGGCGTAGTTCAAGGTCTCCGGGGGAGCGGCCTGCAAACAGGCAAGAGGAAAAAACGAGGCCCACGCCACCAAAAGGCGCGTAATGCAGGTTATGCCACCAAATTTCACAAATGCCATAATGCAACGAAATCGACGAGGGTCAAGGTCAGGGCTAGGGATAGAAACTGAAGAAAATTTGCATTTGGGGCTTGTTGTAGTAGCTAATATTTTCCAACCTGCAACCTGCTATTATTAAGCAATAACATGCAGCCCTGCCAGACACACCCCGTAGTACGACCTTTCATGCAAGGAAAAAGGGATTGAGCCCTTGCCTCGTTTGTTTATGCGCCGGTTAACTTTACAGGGATTCATTTGCCTCTTGCTGGCCCTTGCGCCGTTGGTTCCTGCTCAGGCCCAAGACAAGGACGATCCCGCGCTTGAACAATACTTCATTGCCAACGCAGCCTATAATCGAAAGCTTTACCCAGTCGCCATCGCCCAGTTCGAGGACTTCCTGAAGGCGAATGGCAACCACCCCAAAGCCGACCTCGCCCGCCGCGGCCTCGCTCTCAGCCTCTACGCGATGAAGCAATACGACAAGGCGATGCCTTACTTGGCCACCTTGTTGTCCAAGCCGAAGCTGGACAAGACGATCGATCGCGAGCGCCTCATCATGTTGCAAGGCCAATGCCTCTTGAACACCGGCAAAAAGGACGAGGCCCGCAAGCTCTTCACCGAACAGTTGAACAACGTCAAGACGGCCTCCTTCAAAACCGCCGCCCTCGCCGCCATCTGCGACGTGTCGTTTGCCAAGTCGGAATGGGACAAGGTGATCGAGTGGACCGCCAAGCTGGCCTCCTCTCGCCCCAAGCCAGACCAAGCCGCCCGCGGACTTTACCAGCGCGGCTTCGCCTACTATCAAACGGAAAAGGCCAAGGAAGCTACCGATGCGCTGGGACAGGTGGCCAAGCTGGAGACCTCGCCCGCGTGGAAAACGTTGGCCGCCTACCTGAGAGGCGAGTGCCACGTGATCCTTAAGGAATACGACAAGGCGGAACCCGCATTTGCGGAGGCCCTCCCCGGCCTCACCGGCATTGATGCCAACGAGTGCCTGTACCAGTTGGGGCTGACTCGTTTCCTGCTGAAAAAATACGAGGAGGCTCAAAAAGACTTCGAGACATACCTCAAGCAGGCAAAGCCAGGCGACCCGAACAAGAAGCCGAACAAAGGGAGAAAGAAAAATCCTAATGCCACCGGTCAGCCCGGTGCCCATATCGACGAGGCAAAGTTCTACTTGGCTCGCTGTCTCCTCGAGCTGGAGGATTACAGAGCCGCAGACAAACGGTTTTCAGAAGTGGCCGTCGGCAATGACTTGATCGCAGCCAAGGCCACCCTCTGGTGGGGCCGAAACTACTCCCGCCGCAATGACTACAAGCGCTCCGCGGAAATTCTCGGCGAATCGATCAAGCGCTTCAACAATTCGCCTGTCATTGATGAAATCGAGTTCGACTACGCCAATGCCCTGATGGCCATCAAGGAACCTGAATGGAAACGGGCGGCGACTGCCTTCGCCCATATCGAGAAGCGAAACAAGTTCGGGCAAATGGCCGAAGTCATCGCCCAGCGAGCCACTTGTCTGCACAAGCTAAAGGACTACACCAACAGCTTGAGCGCCACCAATGACTTCATCTCCAAGTTCGCCGATCATGCGCTCGCCGGTGATGCCCGTTTCCTCAAGGGCGAAAACTTGTTTTTGCTCAACAAAGGCGACGAGGCGGCCACCGCCTACACCGAGTTCATCAAGGCCAACAAGGAACATCCCAACGTATTTGCCGCCAATATGCGCATTGCCCAGGTGCATCACAATGCCAAGCGCTGGGACAAAGCCCTTGCCAGCGCCGGCCCGTTGTTGGCCAAGAAGCCGGAAGGCAGGCTTTTCATTCAGCTGTCTTTCGTGGTGGGCGACTGCTACTTCCGTCAGGAAAAATGGCAAGAGTCAATCAAGCCACTGGAAGACTTCGTGAACGAACGCGTGATATTGAAAAACGGCAAGAGACAAAAGGTGAATGCCGGCCCCAACCTGGACACTGCACTCATCCAGTTGGCGGTGGCTTACGACCGCTCCAACCAAAGGGAGAAAGCCCTAGAACACCTCCTTACACTGACCGACCATTATCCGGAAGTCACGCCCCACATGCCATTGGCACTCTCCGACCAAGGACGCCTCGCCTACCAAACGGGCGACTTGAAACGAGCCCGCACCGCCCTCGAGCGCTTCATCGAGAAAGACAAGGAAAGCAAGGAGCCTTTCAAAAGCACGGCAGCCGTGCATCGCCCGCGCGTGCGCTACTATTTAGGTTGGGTCAACACCACCGAGAAGAAACACGAGGAAGCGGCGGAACACTTCGCCAAGGTGCCGGCCAGCGACCCGCTCGGAGCCGACGCCGCGCTCCAACGCGGCATCGCCCTGATCAATGCGGAAGACTTCGAGACCGCCGCCAAGCACTTTCCGCAAATGCTCAACCAGTTCAAGGAGCACGAAAAACTGGCTCTCGTCATCTACTATGCTGGACTGTCATCGGCCAAGGAAGAAGACTGGAAGTCGGCAGCCAATTATTTCAAGCTAGTCACCGACAACCATCCCAAGTCCGAGTTTGCTGATCAAGCCCTCTACGAGTGGGCGTGGGCCGAACGGGCCCGCAAGCGCGACAAGGAAGCCACCGCCCTCTACGAGAAATTGCTCGCGGACCACCCCAAGAGCCCGCTGGCGGTCAAGGTACAAAGTGAAATGGCCGAGCTCAACCTCGACGTAGGGGCCCAGGAAAAAGTCATCGCCGAGCTCACCGAAACCCTCAAGACGGTGACCGATGCAACCCTCAAGGAACAGATAGAAACTCAACTGGCAAGCGCCCACTTCAAGAAAGGCGACCACGAGATAGCGGCCACCATGTTCGAGAAACTACTGACCGACTATCCCAGCTCAAAGTTACGGGCGTCCATGTTGTTCCAAGCCGGCGAGTCGCGCTTGAAACTAAAGGAAGCGGTGGTGGCCCGAGAGCATTTTGCAGCGGCCAACAAGATTTCGAAAATGGACGATGCGTTGGCTGAATCCGTCATGATGCGTCTGGGCGAAACCCAGGCCATCACAGGTCAGCACAAGGAAGCAACGAAGACCTATCGCACCTTCATCGGACGCTTCTCCACCAGCAAGTGGTTGCGTAACGCCCAGTTCGGGCTCGGCTTTGCGATGGAGAACGACAACAACTCCAAGGGAGCGATCGACGAATACAAAAAACTTTTCGGCGACCAGAAGAAAATCGACCTCTGGACGGTGCGCGGCCGGTTCCAGACGGGCGAATGCCATTTCAACATGCAACAATACGAAAAGGCGATCGCGGAATTCGTGAACATCGAGATCAATTACAAGAAATACCCCAGTTGGCAGGCCAAGTCCGTACTCGAAATCGGACGCGTTCTGCTGGCACAGAAAAAACGAGACGAGGCAATCCAACGCTTCAAGGACGTCATATCACGCTATGGCAAGGAAAAGGCGGCCGTGGTGGCGCGTCAATATCTTGACCAATTGCGTTCCGGCTAATTAAACTGTCCAATCCAAACACCATGAAACTAAAGAACCGTAACCAAATACAATCCATGCGCTGGCTTAAGCTATTTTCCCTCGTGGCCTTTGCTTCCTTGGTCTTCACCTCCATGGCAATGGCTCAAGGAGTCACCGAGCAGGCGGAGGCGGACAATACCATGTGGTCCCTTATCAAGAAAGGCGGCCCAGTCATGTGGCCCCTTGGCCTTGCCTCGATATTGGCAGTGGCCCTGGCCATCGAGCGCTTCATATCGCTGACCAAGGACCGTGTCTTGCCGGCCGGCTTCATGAGCGAATTCGCCGAAGCCTGGAAAAGCGACAAGACGGGGGCAGCTGCGGAAGAGCTCTGCGATAGCCACCCCGACTCCTTCGCCCATGTCTTCAAGGCCGGCGTCCAGTGGCGAGACCAAGGGCATGAGGCCATTGGCAAAGCGATCGAGGACGCAGGCAGTCGAGAAGCGGAAAAGATCAAGCGCAGCGTGCGTCCGCTTTCGGTTATCGCCGGAGTTTGCCCTTTGCTGGGCCTTTTGGGAACGGTCTACGGGATGATCGACGCCTTCCAGAAAACCGCCGATGCGGGTGGAGCCGCCAAAACCTCCGAGCTGGCTGACGGCATCTACCAAGCGTTGATCAGTACAGCCGCCGGGCTGACCATAGCGATCCCCGTGCTCTTGCTCTTTCAGTGGCTCTCCACCCGGGCCGACCGGGCAATTGACCACATCGACGAATCTGGCACCGCATTCATTGCCGAACACGCTCTGACCGCAGGTCCCGCAAAGAAGCCAGCCGCCAGAAAACCGGCTGCAAAGAAAACGGCCGCCAAGAAACCAGCTGCCAAGAAGACAACCACCAAGGCTGCCGAGAAGTCATGAACTGCAGACGCAAAAGCTCTTCGAGCGAAGGGGAGATAATCAATATCTCCAGCATGATCGACGTCATGTTCATTCTGATTATCTTCTTCCTTGTCACGACCACCTTCAAGGAAGAGGAAATCGACCACTTGGTAAACTTGCCGGTGGATGCCAGAAACCAATCCTTGACCCAGTCAACCGGCAACCTCGCCAAGATAAACATTCGCAAAAGCGGGGCTTACGTGGTGATGAATCAACAGTTCACCGAAGAACAGGTCGCGGCCTGGACCAAGGAGCAAGTGGACAAGAAACCAGACCTCAAGGTACTGATCCGCTGCGACCAGGATGCCAAGCACCTCTATCTCGCAAACGTTATATCCATTTGCCGCAAAGTCGGTGTCCCAAGAGCCAACATCGCAGTCAAGACCGAGCAATAAACGTTTTTGCCCAACATGCCAAAAAAGGAAGACCCAGTCGCCGAGGAGGAAGAAGATGAAAGAATCATCTTCGGCCTGACCCAACGGCAACGCTACAAAGTATATGCGTGGGGTGCGCTCGCCATCGTGGTGGGAGCCTTTGTCTGGAGCTTGTCTTACCTGCGCCCTTGGCGGTGGCATACCTACACCGATGACATTCGAGTGAAGAAAGTGGCCCGCGACGTCGAGCTCGGCTACGTGCTATGGGAGGATGCCAAGCCTGTCGACGGGGAAATTGCGGACGACAATTTCGTCAACCAGACGGTGATCTCCTCCGACGGCGCCCGCATGGTCTACGTCAACAGCGTGGATAGCAACAACACCAACCTTTTCCTTCGCCTCTGGGACGGAAGCAGTTGGGGCGAGCCCCGCCCAATGCGCGCTCTCAACAGCAAATTCCACGAAAACTCCCCTGCCCTCAGCGGCGATGGCAACCTCCTGGTCTTCGCCAGCAACCGCCCGGGCGGTCAAGGTGGCTCGGACATCTGGATCTCGAAATGGGACGGAGCGGAATATGCCTGGCCACTTCCGCTCTCCAAGATGGTGAACACTCCCTTCGATGAAATCGATCCCGCCATCACGCCTGACGGCATGACCCTTTTCTTTGCCTCCAACCAACCGCACCAAGCCACTGACATCAGCGAAGCCGACGCCAAGAAAGCCGCCGAGGCCGAAGTGTTGGAAAACGTGGATGACCGCAAGGTGGATTTCGATATCTTTTCCGCTGACGTCGAACAAATACGCGGCCTATTCAGCGAACGGCAACTCAGCATACTGTATTCCTTGCGGGAAGGCGCTCTCGCCGACACCAAGGTAATGGCCAAGCTCGGCGGCTCGCAAGAATCAGAGGCCGCGGTCGACAAGGCTCTGGCCCTGCTCGCCTCGCTTCAGGAAGAAGACGGCCGCTGGGACATTGCCAAAAGCGGCGGGCAGGGAGGCCATGACGTCGCGGCTACCGCATTCAGCCTGCTCGCCTTTTACGGGCGTGGCGAAAGACATGACGTTCCATGCAAATACCGGGAAAACGTTCGCCGCGGACTCGACTGGTTGCTCAACGAGCAAGACGCCAACGACGGCGACCTGCGAGGAAAGAAGCCCAAGGGCAACATGTATGACCATGGCATTGGGGCCCTCGCCTTGGTGGAGGCCTATGGCGTCACCAAAGACACCGGCGTGAGCGACGAAATCTCCGACGAACTCGAGGAAAGACTGGAAACCGGCGCCTACCGCGCCATCGAGTTCATCCAAGAGAGCCAGCACGAGGAAGGTGGCTGGCGATACAAACCCGGGGACAAGGGAGACCTATCGGTTACCGGCTGGATGGTGATGGCATTGGCCAGCGGCGAAATGTCAGGCATTGCCATTCCCAAGAAGACAAGGGACGGCATAAAGGAATTTCTCGATCACGTCAGCGGTGGCAAGCATGGCGGCGGCTATGGCTACACTGACTCCCAAGGAACCGGTGGTTCAAAAGCGATGAACGCGGTGGGCTTCTTCTGCGCCCAACTGCTGGGCTCCTCCGCCAATGCAGCCAAGGCATTCGAGTCCTCCCTCATCCTGAACAAAAACGGGTTCGACCTGAATGATATCTACTACGGCTACTATGGCACCTTGGCCGCCTACCAACACCAAGGCCCGACTTGGCGCAAATGGCTCGACAACATGCATGCCCAGTTCATCAAGACGCAGGCCGAGGACGGGTCATGGGACTTGAAGGGTTCGCACTCCAACTCCATGGGCACAGTCGTCAAGACGGCGTTGGTTGCCCTCTGTCTGGAGGCCCATTACCGCTACACTCCACTTTACGGGCTTGGTTTCGAGCCCGACTCGGCAGGACCAAGCTCAAACGTCCTGGAAGGCGATGACTTGCCCAAGATTCCGATCTTCCGCATGGCCAAGCATCTTCCTTTGCTCAGCTCCCCCGGCGAGGACACCGCGCCGGTGATCACGGATCACGGGGACTTTCTCTATTTTGCATCCACCCGGGAAGATGGTTTCGGCGGGTCCGATATCTATAGGTCGCGCTTGGTCAAGGGCGTGGCATGGCCCCCCGTCAACTTGGGCAAGGAAATCAATGGCAAGGACAACGAGTCCCACCCAGCCGTTCGCATGGCAGGGTTTCACCTGCTCTTCAACTCCGATCGCGATGGCAACGAGTACGGACTCTACGATGCCAGGAGCAAGCGGGTGGTTCGACGCTTCGATTATTCGCAGACACCGGACGGCGCCTGGTTTGGCAGGAACGCAGGCTGGTTATTCGGGTTCGTCCTGTCCGGCGCGCTCCTCATCTATCTCTGCCTTCGTGCCTTCCGGAAACCCATTGCGCCTCAAGACGAGCAGGAAAAGGCCGCATAAAAACAGGTAGCCAAACACCTAAACTTTGATGGAAAACCCAAACCAAGAACCAGTCAGCGGAAACCGGCGCGCCGTCCGGATTCTTGTCGCCTTGGCTGCCTTGGCGGCCTTTGTCTCCATCTCCTGGGTGCTTTGGAGCAACCTGCGGGAAAACGTGTGGGCATACTACACCGATGACGCAGACAGGAAGGTAGGGGTAGAGGAAAAGAAAGTCCGCTACGTATTGTGGGAAGATCCCGACCAACCCGTTTATTTCGGCGCAGTTGAAAAGGGAACGCCCGATCCGGACAAGGTGGATGCCGACAACCAACCGGGCGAACGCATGGAAGCGACTTTCTCCCCCAACGGCACGACCATGATCATGGTGCGGCGAGACAACAACGTCACCGGCACCGACTTGTATGCCTCGCAGTGGAACGGGCGCATGTGGTCCCGGCCTCAGCCCATGCTGACCTTGAACAGTTTGGCCAATGACCGTGGCCCCGCCTTCTCCCATGATGGCAAACACCTCTATTTTGCTTCTGATCGCGAGGACGGACAGGGTGGGTATGATCTCTACTTTGCGCGGAAAACCGCGGAAGGCTGGAGCGTGGCCGAACCTCTCGGCGACGACGTCAACACGGCCAAGGACGAGCTCGGCCCGGCCCTAAGCGCCGACGGCAAGCGCCTGTTCTTCTCCTCCGACCAAGGCGGGAAAAACAAGGACATTCTGGTAGCAAAACTGATCGAGGACAGCAACCAGACCGCTCCCGATGAACCGGAAGAAACTGACACTGCAATGCCCCGCTTCTCCAATCCCCAACCAGTTGGCGACCTGAATTCCGAAGGCGATGACTTGCAGGCGGCGCTGACTGCTCGAGGCGACTCCGTTTTCCTCGCATCGGACCGCGACCGCGACGACGATTCAGGTTTCAGCTTGTATTTGAGCCGCGTTGTCAACGGCAAGGAGTTGGCCCCGGAAAAAGTCGACCTCTACTTTGACAAAGGAGAAGTCACCGACCCTGCGATCCGCATGGACGGCTTTGACCTTTTGTTCAGCCGCAACCCAAACGCCGAAGTTTCCTCCGAGGAATCTTCGGAAGATTATCGCCTCTACCGCTCCACTTCACGCGAAGTGTACGGCATGATGGACTACTCCCGCTGGGATCAGTTCATGAGCCTACTGGGCAATATCATCTGGTGGATTCTGCTCGCCCTGCTCGCCCTCGCCGCCCTCATTTACATACTCGAGCATTGGCAGGACATCACCAGCCTCTATCACAAGTGCTTGGCCGGATCGGTTGCCCTCCACCTCCTTGCCCTGCTACTCTTCATTTACTGGATCATCGTAAAGGAATTCGAGGCCGGCGGCCAACCGCAGTCACCTGAAATCGCAATCAGCATCGATGCCCTCGCCCAAGAAGAGCTCGCCCTCGAGAGCATGCCCGAGGAAGCTCAAATTTCCGAGACTCCCGTGGCCTTGGTCGCCGACCAACTGGAAAGCGATTTCAAGATCCCCGTGCTCGAGGCCCAGGAACAGACCAAGACCAGCCCCATCGTGACGCGTACCAGCAAAACTTCCTTGGTCAGCGACGTAAGGCCTTCGAAAGCCAACATCGAGACCGCCGAGGAGCCCGTCACAAAGCCCGACAAAATATCNCCNCTTCTCACCGCCTTGCCGGANACNTTCCTGCCCGAGNTCGAAACNCCAGAACTCGAAGAACGNGACGCGGGGGANCCGCAAAAGGCCGAGGAAATCGCCAACCCGCTNGCTGATCTCTTTCGACCNACAGATGCGGTGCCGCAAGTGGAAACCCAGAAAACCGCCGAAACTGCTGAAATAACGAACAAGGCAAACGAAACCGCCACCGAAGCGAATCAAATCGAGCCCGGCGATGCCGCTGCCGAAACGACTGACACCGGCGGGGACGTCGTGGTGGCTCACACCGGACTGGAAGCCGAAGGCCAACCACCCACGCTCGAGGGAACCGGGACCATAGCGGACTTAAGCCTCAATCTCCCCGGCACAGATCCTGAAACCGACCCTTTTCTGCCAGGCGAACTTTCGACCCCCAAGGGAACTTTGGACCCCGTGGCCTTGACCGATCTCCTACGCAAGCAACGCGAAAAACCTTCTCTCGAGGTCATTGAGCAACTTGGCGGGTCCGATGCCACCGAACGGGCTATCGGAATGGCTCTCGAATGGCTTTCGCGCCACCAGGAAGCCGATGGACGCTGGGACACCAAGAAACATGGCGGCAAAGGCGATTATGACACCGCCAGCGCAGGATTTGCCCTGCTTTGCTACTACGGTTGGGGCGTGAGCCACAAAAAGCCCGGCAAATTCCAAGGCAACGTGCAGAGAGCCCTGAAGTGGCTCGTGGCTCAACAAAAGGAAAACGGTGATCTTCGCGGCAAGGGCAGAATGTACTGCCACGGCATAGCCGCAATCGCTCTTTGCGAAGCCTACGGCATAAGCAAGGACCCCACTCTCAAGGAACCAGCGGAAAAGGCCATCAAGTTGATTGTTTCGTCTCAATCCCCGGCCAAGGGTGGTTGGCGCTACAATCCCCGGCCCGGAGATGCCGACACCTCGGTCACCGGTTGGCAATACATGGCCCTCCACAGCGCCCGCATGGCAGGCATTGAAGTCGACGAGGAAGTCTTTGAAAATGCACGGCGGTGGTTTGACCACGCCGGCGGCGGCAGGCACGGCGGCCTCTATGGTTATACCGGACCGCAAAACAACAACGTCGCGATGATCGCCACCGGCATGTTCTGTCGCCAGCTTGACCTCGTGCCACCAAGCGACCCGCGGATGTCCGAAAGCGCCCAAGCGCTAAAGATAAAACCGTTTAACGTTAGCCGCCCGGAATTATACTACCTCTATTACGGCACCTTGGCCCTCTACCAACACCAAGGCCCGATCTGGGCGGACTGGAACGAACGCCTCAAGGACACTCTACCCAATTTACAAAACAGGACAGGTGCGGATGCCGGCAGCTGGGACACAAGCCCGGATCATGCATCCGCCGGAGGCAAAGTCGTCTCGACCACCCTTGCGACACTTAGCCTGGAAGTGTATTACCGCCTGTTGCCGATGTACGGCTTCCGCAACAAGGAAGCCGTCCCTCCGAAAAAATTAAAAGGCAACTAAGTCGCTCCCTCTCGGGATTTTACTTTACCTTCGGTTAATTCAAAATAGTTACCCATGAGAACACTGCTCCTTGGTATTCTCCTTTGCTCGAGTTTACTGCCGATGCCACACGCATTCGGACAGGCGGACGTTCAAAAGTGGAAGAACAAGTCGGGTCAAACCATCCAAGCGAAATTCGTGGAGGCCAACGCAAAATTCGTAACCTTGTTCCTAAAGGGTCAAAACTATGTTTACAGACTATCCGACTTGAGTGAGGAGTCTCAGGCCCTTGCGAAAAAATTGGCCCAAGCAAGCCCATCATCCAACGACAATCCATCCATTGAAAAGCCAGGCGAAGTCCAATCGGGCGAGGCAGAAAAAGGGAAAGACAAAGCAGGCTACAACGAGGCAGAAATCAAACTCGTGCTGGATGAGCATAACCGCTTGCGTCGTGAAGTCGGACTGCCTGACTTGAAATGGGATCCTGAGCTAGCCCGCCATGCGCAAGTTTGGGCCGACACCATGGCCCGCGAAAACCTCTTCGAGCATTCCGAGGGGGATGACGACGAAGGCGAAAACATTGCCTATGCGAGAGGTAGTTCGCGCGCCGAATCCATCAAGATCGCCCTAATTGGTTGGGGCGAGGAAGAAAAAGTGATCTACAGGCAGCGCGGCGAGCCTCTGGTTGGAGCCCAAGGCTTCAAGGGTGTCGGGCATTACACCCAAATGGTCTGGTTCGAAACCACGCGCGTGGGAATGGCCACCACACTCGGACCAGGCGGCAAATACTACACCTGCGCCCGCTATTTTCCGGCAGGAAACTTCTTCGGGAAACACCCCTACCCCAATTTCAAGAAAAAGCCCTCAAATCCATGAGCTGACTTCGCCGAGAGGTTCCGATGAAACCATTCCTACCTCTGCTCTGCTTCATGGTCCTGGCGGCAACCGGATGCGACCAAGGCAACAAGTCCGCAAACACCAAAACAGGCGATAAAGCAAAAACCGGCCCTTCGCGAAGCAACTCTTCTCGCCAAGGTCCCTCGGTCGAAAAAGTCGAGCAACTCTTCGACCAAGCAAAGGAATTCGAGGGCAAGGGAAAATACCGCGAGGCTCAGGCCGTCATGAAACAAGCCTATGCCTCCTTCGAGCATCTTTCGGCCAAGGACGAGGCTCAACGCGTCAACTTCCTACGCGAATTATGCAAGAACGCGTTTCAGCTGCAACAAAACGGCAAGGCAATCGAGTATGCCAATCAAATCCTCGAACATGCCCAAACCAAAGACGACAAAAGTTTTGCTTACGGTCAATTGGGTGAGGTCCATCGGCGCGCGGGGGACTTCGACAAGGCAATCAAGAACTATCAAAAGGCTCTCGACATACGATTGGATGAGAAGGGCAGCAAACATCCCGAGACAGCCACCATTTATCACAACATCGGTGCAGCCTTGCTCGGCAAAGGACAGTTCCATAGAGCCATCGAGTATCACGAGGAGGCTCTCGCCATATGGTTGGAAACCATCGACCCCAACGATCCACGTATCGCCGCCGCCTACCATGGCACCGGCGTGGCCTACGACCGCAAGGGAGAGCACGGGAAAGCAATCGCCAACTACGAGGCGGCTCTCGCTGTCTGGCTGGAAAGCCTGGATCCCAAGCATCCCGATCTCGCCACAGCCTACAACAACCTAGGGGCCGCTTATGACAAGTTGGGCCAACCGGAGGAAGCCATCGGACACCACGAGAAGGCGCTCGCCATCAGGCTATCGATCCTCGGTTCCACACACCCCGAGGTAGCAACCTCTTACAACAACATCGGCTCGGCCTGCCTCGCGACGAAGGATTACGACAAGGCACTCATTCACTTCAAGCGGGCCCTTGCCATATCCTTGGAATCCCTTGACCCCGAGCATCCTTCAGTGGCCGCCATCTATAACAACTTGGGCAGTATACATTCGCGAAAAGGAGATCCCGACAAGGCAATGGAATTCTATCGGAAATGCTTGGCCATCGAGACCAAGGTCCTCGGTCCCGAACATCCTGACGTCGCCACCACCCACAACAACATAGGAGCCATCCAAGTGGCCAAGAAAGAATATGACGAGGCCATCGAGAGCTACCTCAAATGTCTCGCAATCGATCAAAAGGCCCTTGGGGCCGATCACCTTGACCTTGCGGCCACCCACCATGTCATAGGCTCCATCCATGCCGCCAAAGGCAACAAGGAAGCTGCCCTCGACTCACTGAACAAAGCCAAGAAGATCCGGGTCAGAAGACTGGGACCGCGCCATCCCGAGACCCAGGCGACAGTGAAAGACATCGAGAAGCTGAGCTCCCCGGAAGAGGATGGTTTCTAGCGCGTGAAATAGCCGACAAAGGCCCATCCCACGCCAAAGAAAACAACAAGTGCGAGAAGCCCGATCAACTGCTTGCGACCTTTCTTCGTGGCCTTCCATATCTCGGCTATCAGCGGCCCACCAATAAAAAGAAAGACGGCTAGCCATGCCCAGTCCATCCAGTTGGTATCGGACCAGGTGGAGGGAAAGCTATTGGTCAGCTTATGCCAAAACTCTGCCGGCGGATTAGGTGATGCAAGCCATTTCATGCCACCACCCTACTCCTGCGGAATCCGCGGTCAAGCATGAGGGCAATAGTTTCAGATGGCCTTGAAAACCATCGGTTGATCGCATTCAGAGTTCCAACTGGCATCCATATTTCAGGAACACGATGAAGACTACAAGCAGGGCGAGGTAGCTCCAGCTCAAAGCCGAATTGAAAAACCAAGCGGAGCGAATGGCCTTTTTCTTTTCCAACTCGTCGTCTTCTTCCATCAACTCGAATCTACAACTGAAGCAATGTCGACCAAGGGCGCGGGGTGGAAATGGTCATCGCATGCCAAGAGATGCAAGGTCGGCGCCTGAGGGCAATTGGTAGGCTCGCAGATCAAAGCGTTCGAGGGAAGCCAGCAGGTGATCGAATATGTCTGCCTGAATGCCTTCGTAATTCACCCAGGCGACGTCGTTCACGAAAACGTATATTTCGATTGGCAGGCCTTTTTCGGTCGGGGCCAGTTGGCGCACGAGGAAGGTCATGCCTTCCTGATGGATGTGCTCGCTGTCCCGCAAATAAGCGACGCAGTAGGACCGAAAAGTGCCCACGTTGGTCAGGCGCCGGCCGTTTATCAGTTCGGAGTCATCCACCTTCATGGCTTCGTTGTGGGCGGCCACTTCCTTCTCCTTTCCCTCCAGATAGTCACGCAGGAGTTCGATCTTGCGGAAGCGGGCAAGCGATGCCTCGTCCACAAAGCGAATGCTACGCATGTCGATTGCTATGCTTCGCTTGATCCGCCGCCCGCCCGATTCGCTCATGCCACGCCAGTTCTTGAACGCATCGGTGACAAGGGCATGGGCGGGAATCGATGTGATTGTCTTGTCCCAGTTCTGCACCTTAACGGTAGTGAGCGAGACATCTATGACGTCGCCGTCTGCGCCATATTTGGGCATTTCGATCCAGTCGCCTTGACGCACCATGTTGTTGGCAGTCAACTGAACCCCCGCAACCAACCCGAGAATGGCGTCCTTGAAGATTAGCAGAAGGACTGCGGTAAGGGCTCCGAGGCCGGAGATGAAATACAGCGGGGACTTGTCGAAGAGTATGGAGAGAACAAAGATGGCACCCACCGTATTGATGATGATCTTGACGGCTTGGAGGTATCCCTTGATCGGAATGCGCTTGGAAATCTCAAAGCCTTTGTAGATGACGAGTCCGGCATTGAAGAGAGCGTCCAACGCAAAAAGGCCGATTACGACGAGGTAGACGTTAACTGCCACGTCCGCCAGTTCGAGCAAGGTTTCAGAGTCCGCGAAAAGCCAGCCTGCGGCCAACTTCACGACGATGGCCGGAGCCAAATGCGAAAGCCGGTGGAAGAAGCGAACCTCGATGAGCGCTTTACCCAAAGTCAATTGGGTCTTGCGAACGGTTGCCCGGACAAGTTTCAGGACAATGCCCTTGGCTAACGCGTTGGCTACCCAAGCCAAGGCGACGAGGAGCAGGATGGCGATGAAACGGACCAGCCAAAGGGCAAGGGTGGCATGCATGCCGCTGGAGTTCTCAAACCAATGAACCAGATCTTGTGGAGATAAGGGGATACCATTCATTGTGACGCACCATCTAGGAGGGCGAACCGAAGGGCAAAGCAAAAGCAAGCAGGCGACAGTTTATTCACGCCAGTGGCCAGTATGCGGCGCTTCATGCATCAGGTCGCTATTTGATGCCAAAAGGCCAGCCCGGCAACTCCTTGCAGGCCTGAAGGCCGAGCACCGCGAAAGCGGAACCGATATTTGTGAAATAGTTCTTGCTGTCCTTGGACGGGGAACGGGTAAACCATTTGCCACTTTCCCTCTGGTTACCTTTCAGCCAGGCAACGCCCTTCCGCAAGCGCAGGTCCTTGGCGGGAATGCCCATTTCTCGGGCAAAGACTAGAGCAAGCCCCGTTCCATAGGCATCCGAGGTGAGCGGGTCATGCGGTTTGCCGTCCTTGCGACTGAAGGCCTTCCAGTCGACGAGGAATGCGGGTGTGGACCATCCTCCGTCCTCCAGCTGCTTCGAAAACATTTCCTGAAGCGTCTTTTCCCTTTCCGGCTTCTCCATCAGCCCGCTCACCCGGATCGAAGCCCAAGCAATCATGATGCGGTGATGGAGAGAAGGCGCAGGTTGCTCACCAAGGTATTTCCTCACCTTGGCCAAGCCAGCCTTGGCCGCTTCGGTTTCGGCGTAATTGCCCGGAGCAATCCCCGCCGTCAAGGCCGCCAACGTCACCCCGTAATGGTCGTCGATTTCCATCGGGGCCCAACCACATTTGGCCCAGTTCCAGGCTCCGTTCTCGCCTTGTGTCGTCCACATAAGGTCGAGTGTCTTGCGGGTAGTGTCCGACAAGACACCCGTGGTCTGGGCATCATTGAACGCAAGCGCCGCACCGACCACAACAGGGCGATAAGGCTTTTGAGGCACCTTCTTGCCTTTTTCCCAACGGGTAAGGTAATAGGATTCGAAAAGCCCGCGGACTTCTCCCGAATCCTCCAAGGCGGAGCTCAAGGCCGGACGGGCCATGAGGTAAGGCATGTTGGTGTGGCAGGTTGCGCAATTGCGGTTCTTCTGCCAATTAAGGGACGCTATATCCAGATAACGGGCGGCCTGTTCGGCCGAAAAGGTTTTTCGAACCGGCTCATCGGCCAAGATCTTTTTCGCGTACGGAACGTTTTCCAAGGTGAGGACAGCCGGCCCTTTGGCGGCGGCGAGGGAGGCGGCAACCAGAAAAGCAAAGAAACCGTGAAGAGGTTTACTCATCACCTTCACCCTACCGCCATAGTGGAGACGGTCAAGGGCGGGAGCATTTCAATTGAACTAAACAAAATAAGCGAAGAAAATTGCAGGTTTTACATTTCCGTTCCGGTCTGTGAACTTAGGGCTGTGATTGTCGCAACCAATGAAGTTTTAGATTATCATTTTGGCGACGGAGTGATGCTTGTGAGCTTTCTGGTAGCAGGTGTTCTCTTACTGGGCTCTATGGCGGGCATTTATTTTATCGCGCTATTCATCAAGCGCTTTTTCGGGTGGATTTATGAAAAACGCAAAAAAATGTTCCATGAGAGGGGATTCACCGCATGTCCGGAATGTGGACGATCCTTTAGTGAGAATCCGCATCCGATATTGCTTTCCCTCTTTGGTTTAGAAGGCAACCTCAGCCCGAGGAACCTGCTTGAGCGCTTGAATCCCTTGAACAAAATTCGAGAACTGCGGGAGGGATTGAAATACTTGTCCGGGCAAAAGCATCCGCTCGAAAACCTTACTTGCTGCAGGACATGCGGCGAACCAAACGACGAAACCCAGCCGCAGGAAGAAGAGCTAACCCGACCAAGAGAAGAATCCAAAAACAGATCAAGCTGATCCACTTAGCCGGAGCGCGGTCAAGGGTCGGGGGAACCCAAAAAGCAATCAAGACGTTCGACCGGTTAACTTGCCGTAGACGTCATGGTAGCCATGGAGATCGGTCAGGCGCATCTCGAGGCCGTTTTGGTTGACGCTTAATGCCTCGTGGTCGAGTCCCATCAGCTTGAGGACAGTGGCGTGAAAATCATGCACGTGCACCTTGTCCTCGGCGGCTCGGAAACCGATTTCATCGGTCGCCCCGATGACTTGACCGCCTTGTACGCCACCGCCTGCCATCCATCCGCAAAACCCATAGGGATTGTGATCACGGCCATTGCTTTTTTCAGTGGTCGGGGTACGGCCGAACTCCCCGCTCCATATGACGAGGGTGTCTTCCAGCATGCCGCGGGATTTCAAATCCGCCAACAAACCGGAGCAGCCCTGATCGACGTTGCGCATCAGCTTCTTGTGTCGGTTGAAATTGTTATGATGCGTATCCCATTCATCTCCCGAGGCGCAGCCATTGTACACCTGCACCATGCGGACGCCTCGTTCCACTAGACGCCGAGCCATCAGGCACTGCTGCGAAAAACGGTTGTTTCCATAGAGCGCCCGGGTGGCCCTTGATTCCTTGTTAAGATCCAATGCCTCGGGAGCTGAGGTTTGCATTCGGAAAGCCAGTTCATAGCTCTTGATGCGGGCTTCCAGCTCGGTGCTGGTTCCAGCGTCCAACTGCTTCATGTAGTGCAGCATCTTGAGCTGCTTTTCACTGGTCATGGCAGGCTGCAAGTTAGGCACCGGCGGACCCGCCATGTTGAGCTTGGTGCCCTGATGCGATGCGGGCAGGAAGGCATTCCCCCAAACACCGCCGCCCGCCTTCATGGCACCGTCGGTCATGACGACGAATCCGGGCAGGTTGTCGGCTTCGCGGCCCAAGCCATAGGAGAGCCAGCTGCCAAGCGCAGGGCGCCCTGCCCTATTGTGCCCACAGTTCATCTTCCAGAGGGCGGGGTTGTGGTTGAAGTCCTCGTGATGCAAGCTGCGGAGCACGGCGATGTCGTCGGCATGTCTTTGCATGTGCCGAAAACCATCGCTTATCTCTATGCCGGAGGCGCCGCATTTGGAAAATGCGAACTCACTCCCCATCAGCTTCTGCTTTCCGATATGGGTAAAGGACGTTTGGATGTCGTGAAAGGAATCCGGAGCCTGTTTCCCATGCAATTCCTGCAGCAAAGGCTTGGGGTCGAAGGTATCCATCTGGCTCGGTCCGCCATGCATGAACAACCAGATGACGTTCTTCGCGGTGGCGGGAAAATGTGGTCGACTTGCANCTGGGGCGGAGNCAGCCATCAGCCCGTGAAGGGCCAAGAGGCCGCAGCCCAAGCCCGAGCGCCTCAACATCTCACGTCTGTTCATGATAGATTGCATCACTGGAGGTAGACGAACTCGTTGCTGTTGAAGAGGGCATGGCACCAAGTTGCCATGTCCACCTCGCCAAGAAACTCTAGAGTCACTTNCTTTTCTTTTTCGGTCACGGGCCGNCCATAGGCCAGCAACCACGCCAGAGCGATGATTTTCTCCTTGTCGTCTCCGCACTCTCGGACGAGCCGCTGATGAAAGGCAGCGGACAGTTTGCGGGGAATTTCGCCGTTCATCATGGTGAGGGCCTGGGGTGAGACGATGGTGCTTTCGCGTTGACCTACACTGGCGGAGGAATTGGCCCCATTGAATACGTCGAAGAAGGGAAAGTGAATGGTTCTCTTGACNGCTACGTAGACACCGCGACGCATCCAATCGCTCTCCTTCTTTTCCTTTTGCCAAGAAGCATTTCTCTTTGACTGCACCAAGTCGTCGTTGATCGGAGGGAAAACGGAGCGGCCGTAGGTTTGCCTGTTCAGTTTGCCGGACACCGCCAACATNTTGTCCCAGATNGTCTCCGCCTGCATNCGGGTNNTCGGGAACCTGTCGANCACCCCCTCGATCANGGGNNCGGCATGGGCGCTGCTCATGNGGTAGGNGGATGAACTCATGATATGAAAGTGCAGCTTTTTNAGGCTCCATTCCTTTGCCATCAGGTAAGTAGCAAGGTAATCCAGCAATTCGGGATGGNTCGGGGGTTCTCCCTCGAGCCCGAAATCGTTCGGGGTAGCAACCANAGGTTCTCCGAAATGCCATTGCCAGACCCGGTTGGCGATGACCCGGGCAGTGAGGGGATTTTTCTCGGAGGTTATCCAGTTCGCCACCTGCAGACGCCTCTTTTNGTGGTCNCCGGCTTTTTCCACAGGTGCCTTCCCCTTGGAAAAATAAACCGGCAAGCGGGGACGCATCCGACCCACCGGCGCACTCAATTCTCCTCGCTCGAAGAAGGTGGCATGTTCAGCCACCGCCGAATGATCCAACAGGTAGTCCTTGATCTGCTCTTTGGCTTGGCTCTTGCCGACCGGCATTTCCTTGAAGATCGAGGAGGCGAAGAGGGACTGGAAGGCAAAATAATCGCGCTGGGTAATGGGGTCGTACTTGTGGTCATGGCATCGGGCGCAGGCAAAGGAAAGCCCCAGGAACGCTTCTCCCGTAAGGTCCGCGGCATCGGTCAGGCGGTCGTATTCGAAACGCTTCGGCCGCTTGATGGCGTTGGGTGAAACCGGATAGACGGCCCCAATGGTGTAAAAACCCGTCGCGTGCCGCCGCTCGTCGGANGNCTTGTCCTCGGGATACAGGATATCTCCAGCGACCTGTTCCTTGACGAAGGAGGTGAACGGCTTGTCCTCGTTCATCGACCGGATGACGTAATCCCGATAGCGTGCCGCATGAGGGAAAAAATAATCTCTCTCCCGCCCGGAACTATCCGCATACCGCGCAACGTCGAGCCAATGACGCCCATAGCGTTCACCATAATGCGGGGAGGCCAGTAGCTCCTTCAGCAAGCTGGACCAATCGGGATCTTGCAAGAATGCCTCGATGCTTTCCGGCTCCGGAGGTAAGCCCAACAAGTCGAAATGAGCCCGACGCAGAAGAGCGTGGACATCGGCCGGTTCGGCGGGAGCGCGTCCTTCCTTTTCGAGTTTGCGAAGGATGAAAAGATCGATGGAGTTTTTCGCCCAAGACTTTTGCTGCACCTCGGGCAAGGCCGGTTTTTTAATTGGCTGAAAGGCCCAGTGGGAATCGGCTTTTTCCACAATCCTGGCCTTCGGTTCAGGCACTTCATCGAGGAAAGGCAAGGGTGCTCCCCCGGAGGTACTTTTTTTCTCGGTAGCACTCGGTTTGGTGGCCACTGCTTTCCGGACTTTTCGCTTTGGCAGATGTGATTTAATGACTGCGTAATGAGCTGCGACTCGTTTTGCGTTGAGCGCATGGGTGTATAGAGCGACCTCGTCCATGTCTCCATCTAGAAAAGCGCCGTCCTTGTGGATCGCNTCGCCGCCGATGTTCAGCGGACGGGCATTTAGAACGTTACCACCGCTGTCATTGTCGGTGGCATGCAGCTCACCGTTGACGTAGAGCTTCGCCTCGCCCTTGTCGGTTCGCGTGAATACGACGTGGTGCCAATGCCCGTCGTTGAGCGGATCACCGAGCCTCGACTCGAGCACCAGGTCGCTTTGCTTTCTTCCTTTAGGCCCTGTCTTGCCGAGAATACGGCCTTCGTCACGGCCCTGTTGCGAGCCGGCGGCAATCGTCCAGTCCTCGCTGTTGGGTCCAGGGGTGGCGGTGGACACGAATGCGGCGCTTCCGGGCCAAAACCTGTCTTTGAACGGTTGCGTCGAACGAAACCAAAACTCGATCGAGAAAACATTGGAGAGCAAAGCCTCCGTGNATGGCGCTTGCACATAGGCATCTTTGCCGTTGAAGCGAACCGCATGGCCCTCTGTGCCTGGCAAGCCGGGAACAGTCTCGACAGCGCCGCGAAACTTGCCGTCCGCGTCCCCCACCCTGTCCGAAGCTATCTTTCCTGCCCCCTTCTCGGCTTCGTTAAATCGCCACCATGCCGCTGGCTTGTCAGCGAGCACGATCTGCTCGTACTTGGATGGATCCGCAGAGGCTCCAAGCGGAAAAACCAAAAGAGGCAACAAGAACGGAAACTTGCACATGCTGCCGGCCCTCTATTTTCTACACCTCGCTCAAGGTCTCCGCGCTGCCGCCGAAACTATCGGTTTCCACACCGAGCTTGTGAAGCATGGTGAGATAAAGGTTGGAGAGCGGCAATTCGGTGTANTCCATCTCGGCCCGCCAACCNGAGTCGGAGCTGATGCCTGAAGTGGCCTGATGTTTATCGTTGCCTTGGCCATATTTTAGATATCGGCCGTGCTTGAATCCCATGTTTCGCCCACCCATTAGAATAAGCGGGTAGTTGCGTGAAAGGTGGAAGGCACTGGAAGCCGATCCGAAAAGGAGCGCCGTGTTGTCGAGCATGGTACCCTCGCCCCCGGGCTCGGGGGTCGCCTTGAGCCGGCTGGCAAAACGGCCGAGNTCCTCGTTGATGAACCTGCAGTAGATTCCGAAGTTCTTGTAGCCGTCGGGCTTCTTGGTTTCGTGNGAAAGATTGTGGGCAGTCTTGTAACCCACNGCCCGAGCGAGGTAGTCACTTACGCCCACACCGTTTTCCCGTCCCAACTGGTAAGTTGCGGTGCGCGTGGTGTCGGTCTTGAACGCGAGGTAAATAAGCTCGTACATGGTGCGCAGGAAATTGCGCGAATCATCGGGCGTGACGTCCAGCTTGAGTAGCTCCGATTTCACGGTCGGCATGGGGATGTTCAACCAGCGCTTGGCTTTCTCCACCTTCAACTCGGTGTCGCGCACGGACTGGAGGTAATCGGCAAGGGTTTCCTGGTCGTGCCTGGAAAGGGAACGATTCAATGAATTCGCATCCTCCAACAGGTCATCGAGGGCGCTTTTGCTCATGGCGAGGCGGCGGGCGGCTTNCGGGCCGCTCTTGACGAAGAGCATGTCGAATATGCGCTTCGGCTTGTGCTCGGCGGGAATCGGCCGGCCTTGGGCATTGTAGGACATNGTGTGGGCTCCNCGCGGGGANCCCGTGCCGCCGTCGGTCGACATTACAAGGGAGTCGTGCCGGGTGTGTTTGCCAACCTGAGCGGCAAAGACCTGATCGAGCGAAATGCTGTTTTTATATTGGTCATCCATGGCGCCGGTGTCGGCGCCGGTAAGAAATTGGTCGGCATTGCGGTGACCATGCACGTGGCGCACCGCCGGGTGTGACAAACCGGAAAACACGGTCATCTCCTGGCGCAGCGGCTCGAGTGTCTCCATGCATTTGGTNAAAGTGAAATCCTTCCCCTTGCCGTGCGGAAACCAGCTCCAGTCCTTGTAGGATGGATCCTTCTCCAGCGGCATGGGCACGCCGTCGGGCAGATAAAAGCAAGCCAAGCGCTTTCGATTCACGGATTGGGCCGCTGCCCGGGCGGGGTCTGCAAATGTTTCCAGCCAAGGCAAGGCCAAGGCCANCCCCGCTCCGCGGAGAAATTTTCGCCGATCCAGTGAGGACACGTTCATGTGCGCAATTCCCTTCATCACCATCAATTCAACTGAAATAAATCGCTCTTTACAATGAGAAACACAAGGTCCGCCAGGCCGTCACCTTTCTTACGGAGGTCGGCGGAGATAGAGTCGACCTGCGAGCGGTCNCCAAAAGTCAAGGGCCGGCCCAGCGCATAGGCGGCCAGCTTGTGCGNCATGGCCCGGGCAAACTGGTTCTGCCGGTTGGCCAACAGGTAATCCTTGAGACCATTCATGCCGCGCAATTCGTCCTTGTTGAACAATACGCTGGAGGCATCCACCGGTTGGCCATCGATCTTGTCGCGCCACTGGCCGAGGGCATCGAAGTTCTCAAACGCAATGCCCCAGGGATCGATCTTGGAGTGGCAGGAATAGCAGGCCGGATCATCACGGTGATCCTCCATCCGTTGCTTCAGCGTGAGCTTGAGGATCTCCGGGTCAGCCAAGTCAATTTCNGGCACTGCAGGAGGGGGCGGCGGGGGTGGATCGTTGAGCAGGTTTTCCAGCAACCAAACACCTCGCTTGAGCGGGTTCGAGTCCTTGCCGTTGGAATTCATCGCCAAGAGGCCCGCTTGCCCGAGCAGGCCGCCGCGCTTCCTTTCCGGCGGCAGCTTGACCTTGCGCAGGTGGTCCCCGAATACCTCCGGCAGGCCGTAATGCCGGGCAAGCCGGTCGTTCACCAGGGCATAATCCGAGTGAAGAAAATCCATCACCGGCCGGTTATGCCGAAGCATCTCGGCAAAGAGGGCAACCGGTTCCTGCTTCATCGCATCGAGTAGCACCGGATCCACTTTTCCATACGCCTTGGCATCGAACTTCAGGTAATCCAGTTCATCCATCCCCAACCATTGGCGCGTNAAATGACGGGCGAACCGCTGCGCCTTGGGATCGGCGAGCAAACGTTTGGTTTGCTCCTGCAACACCTTGGGATCCGAAAGCTTTCCTTCCTTGGCCAAGCCCATTAGTTCCTCGTCAGGCTGGCTGCTCCAGAGAAAAAATGACAACCTGGCAGCCAATTCAAAATCCGAAAGGCGCGAGGCAGCCTTGCCCTTCTTGCCAGCTCGCGCGAGGTACAAGAACTTAGGCGAAGCCAACACCGAAGCCAACACTTCCACCATCGCCTCCCGAAAATCTTCGCACTGGGGCCGNAGCTTGGTGAACAGAGCCAGTTTCTGGCTCACCTCGGACTCGCTCACCGGTCGCCGCCNAGCGCGTTCCATGAAGCGAGACAGCAGATCGCGAGCATAGGCTTGCTCATCCGATGTCTTGCCCTCATGGAAAATCCGCGTGTGGGATGCAGGCGGCCACTGATCCAAGGCCGGGGCAATGATCTCGAGGTAGTCAATCACCACCGACACCGGTGTACTGGAGGTGTTGCGAAGNTCCAGAAACTCTCCGGGATTCGGGGTTTGGCCNAGTTTGTAGATGCCTCGAAAGGCGTTGCGCGGGGTATCGGCGAGCGGCACGTTCCATTGATAGAAGCGCGGCTTTCCTGGCGGGGCATCGATGGTCAGGTCTGGCCCGCCCACCTTGACCACGAGGCGCGAGTCATTGCTNGGCTGGTTTCCNAAAGACAAACGCAGGGTCGGCAAGCGCTTGCTTTCATCCTTTAGGCGGGCGGCCCGAATGCGCACGCGCATGTTACCNATGTCAGGTAGGCCGTCCCCCAAGTCGATGATGAATTTCTGATTGGCTGGGATCACCGCAACGTCTGCTGAAACGGGCGGCACCTTTGCTCGCTCGCTCGATGGCTTCCACGCATATTTCGCCCCACCGTAACTCCAATGTGCCCCAACGGCGTGGCCAGTAATCAAATTCTTGAAGTGCGCGTTGCCTGGTTTTCCCAAGTACTTGCCAGCTTTTTTCTTCAAGGCTTCGAGCGTGGTGACACCATTTTTNATCTGCTTTTTTTGCTTTTCAACAAAAGCCGCATAGGCAGCATCGACTTTAGCTGAGGCAGCTTGCATGGATATTCCGTAATACACCGGTGCAGGTCGCTCGCCGCGGACCGTAGCCAACTCNAGCGCCCGGCGCGCCTGGCCACGGTATTCGGCGAACTGGACCGCGGTCATCTGGAGCATTTCCGAACTGTTCTTGAAGCCGTCTTCCGAGGAAGTCTCCGGCGGCAAGTCCCGGGAAAAGTCATGAGGTAACCCAAGCAGGTCCTGCATCGCGTACTTGTACTCGTAGCGCGTCATCCGACGAAACGAAGTGTGTCCCTGTTCACTTCGCCGTAGCTGCGAGGCAACCTGAATTTCGCCTGACAACCAATTGACGATGCTCGCCTTCTCCTCATCAGTGAGTTGGGCTTCCGCATCCTCGGGGGGCATTTCGCCATTGCTCAAGACATCGAAAACCTCCAGCCACCAGTCGACGTCTCTCCCCTNCAACAGATTCGGGTCCAAGGTATCGATGCGAAATTTTCCCTTTTGNTTTTCCGNTCCATGGCAACCCACGCAGAGCCGCTTCAGCACAGGTTCCACAGTCGCTCGAAATTCTGTCAGGGCAGCTTGCGGAAGGTCGTGTTTGGGTGCCGAAGCATTGCCTTGGCCAAAGGTCTTCACCACGACCACGAGGATGAAACCGATTAGCCCAAGAACGAATCTCATAAAAGAAAGGCTGACCTCATCAAGGCTAATAGATGTTTTGCTTGGATTAGGACAATGTTCATGATTGCGGCAGAGAATAAGCTGCGCATTTGAGCCTGAGTTTGCGAATGAATCCAAAATAGCGCCGAAATCATTCAGGGCGAGGATATTGAAGCAGCAGCATATCAATAGTCGCTGCAAAGTTGATTGCATAGGCTGCGTGATGTCAGTGAAATGATAGCCATGATCAAAAGGTTGTTGTTTATTTGCTTGTTACTCGGAGCGGCGCATTACCCGGCGTCCGGAAAGCCCAACGTATTGTTCATTGCGATCGACGACATGAACGACTGGATTGGTCCACTGGGCGGGCACCCGCAAGCAATCACCCCGCACCTCGATCGTTTGGCGAAAATGGGGGTTGCCTTTCGCAACGCCCATACCGCGTCGCCGGCTTGTCATTCCTCGCGTGTCGCGGTCATGACCGGCGTACGGCCCAGCACCTCGGGGATCACCGCCAACGTGTTCCAAGGAATCGGCCCGAATTGGAGAAAGAACAAAAAATTGGCTGATGTCGTCACCTTGAGTCAGCATTTTCGGAACAATGGCTATACCGCGGTCGGCGGCGGCAAGATCTACCACTCCCTGCAATGGTGGAACGGAAGTGAAAATGATCCGGCTACCTGGGACTCCTATTTTCCGAAGCCCCACCAACCGATACCCTTTCAAGTAAGGCCTCCGACCAAAGACGTGCAGGCCCATGAGGCCAACTGCTTCGGGCGCCGCCCGCTGGGCAACCATTTGTTCGGTTGGTTGCCGGTTGCGGAAGGCGACGACGGCATGAGCGACTACAAGGTGGCAGAGTGGGCAGTAAGCGAAATGAAGAAGAANCGCGACAAACCGTTCTTTATCGCCGCGGGGATTTTCCGNCCCCACATCCCGTGGGAGGTGCCAGCCAAATATTTCNACATGTATCCGCTGGACAAGGTGCAATTGCCTGCCCACAAGAAAGACGACTTGCTCGACAGTTGGGACCATGGACGNCGGAGTTGGCATCAATGGGTCGAGCAAAACGACCAGTGGAAAGAGGCTGTGCGGGGTTACCTCGCCAGCATAACCTTTGCCGATGCCATGGTCGGCCGTTTGCTGGACGGGTTGGAGCAAAGCGGCCGGGACAANGATACCATCGTGGNGCTCTGGTCGGATCACGGCATGCACATAGGTGAGAAAGAGAACTGGGAAAAGTTCACCTGCTGGGAGGAGTCGACACGGATTCCAATGTTCGTGGTGGCCCCCGGCGTGACTACGGCAGGGAGCGTGTGCGACCGTCCGGTGAGCACGCTGGACATATACCCCACCCTGGCGGAACTGGCGGGCATGGCCTTGCCCAAGCAGTTGGAAGGCGAATCCTTGGTTCCCTTGTTGAAGGACCCGAAATCTGGCAAACGCGTTCAGCCGGCCATTTCCAGCTACCGGCGGATTCACGGTGTACGGACGGACCATTGGCGATACGTCCTCGATCCTGGCTCGAAGCTGGAGGAATTGTACGACCACCGCAAGGATCAGGGCGAAAACGACAACTTGGCCTACCTGCCCAAGCATCAGGCCACGCTGGATCATCACCGGTCGCTGCTGCGAAAATACACGCCGGTGAAGCCACCGGAAGGAAAGGCGACACCGCCCAAGTCCTTCGAACGGTTGTCCAACAATCGGATTAAGCGCAAAAACTATTTCCCCATGTCCCAAGCCGTGGCGGAGGCGAAGGCAGCCAATGCCCGCGGTGAGCCCGCCCCCATTTTGGGACGCAAAACGACAGCGGCCGCCAGCAAGAAATCAGGAGTGAAGAAACTGGCTCTCATCGATACGGCCAAGGAGAAAAACATACGATCGGGCGGCAATGGATTGGCCGTACGATTGACCTTTCGAAACCAAAGCAAGACGAAGGTCTCCGTCTATTGGATAAATACCTCCGGCGACCGCGTGCAATACAAGGAAATCGAGCCCGGAGGGAAGGTACTGCAAGGCACCTACGCCGGCCATTACTGGTTGGTGGTCGATGCCGATGGCAAGGCCTTGGGATTGTACAAGCCCGATAATCAGGACGGCTTGATAATAATCCGATAAAAAGCCTGCCCCACGGAAACGTAAGTTTACTCAGGGCAGCTCCCTTCTGTGCTTGCCTCCCTTTTGCAGAAGCAGCTTGCGGGCCTCGACCCTCCCTTTTTCCCATTTTTCGCGTTGTACTTTCAATTTCAGCAATCCTGAAACGTGTAACACGATTTCCCAGGGAGCATAGGTATTGTCCAGCGGGGTCGATTGGTAGACGTTGACGGGGTTGACCTCCGCCTGGCCCTTCAGCAAAAGCGCTACGACTTCGGAATGACCCATAAGGGCTGCATGGCTCAAGGCAGTGGATTGGTCCTCGGTTCGCAGGTTTACCTCTGCCCCGGCTTCGATCAGTGCCTCAACCGCCTCGGTGGAGCCATTGAGAGCCGCCAAGTGGAGCGCGGACAACTTGATTGAGGGTTCGAGCTGGTCAAGCGGCGCCTTCTCTTTCTCGAGAAATTTTGCAAGGTTCCGGACATCGTTGTTTTTTGCCGCCGACCAAAGCGAGTCGGATGGATCGGAATTGGGATTCATTTCCCCAACGAAATGACCGGCCGCAATGGCCAGAAGAAATCCAAGTTGAGCGACAACTACGAGAGGCGAAAGAACGAATAAAGTCAGGCCTCTGCCCAATCGGCTCAGTTTTTTCGACGGGGACGCTTCGGCGATCGCCGCCTTGGCCGCCTTCAGTCCCATCACGGGATAGAGCCAGCGGGCCCGGCGGATCACGAATTCGTACAAGAGGCAACAAAGAGCCAGGCTGAACGCAACGTGCAGAAAGAAGGTGACCGATGGTGCCAGACCCCATGGAAAAATCACCAAGGCCACTCCTTGCTGAACCACCATATGAATAACGTAGATGGGGAAAACCGCCTTGTTGAGGTATCCGAATACCTTGGTGGGACGGTTGAGAAAAAGTGCCCCGTATCCGAGGAACGCAAGCATCCACATACCGGACTCGAAGGCAGTGATCCAATGATTTGCCTGCAAAGCCTCCCAGTCGAGGTATCCCAATCGGCCGAGGTAGAGCAAAAGGGCAAGAGGTAATGCGATATGGCATACCTGCGTCAGGGAGCTCCAGAACTTGTCGCCCACGCTGACGAGCAAAAAGCCCACCGCATAGCAGAGGAGACCATACCAAAAGCGCACTGGGAAAAATGCGAATTCCCAAGGCTCCGACAGGACAGTCTCCAGCATCAGCGGAAGAGGCAGAACAATGAGCAACCCAAAGGGGAAGGTGGCCCGCAGGACACGCACCATGAAATTATCAGGTCGCCGCTTGAGGTATAGGATGAGAGGCCGCAAGAGAATGGCATAGGTGACCAGGTTCCAGACAAACCAAAGGTGCCCTGGAGTAGGCTCGAAGGTGGGGGCTTTGCCAAGGTAGACCGCTTGCAGGGCAACGTAAGCGGGACAAAACACAAGCGACCCGAAAACCAGCGGTGGAACCAAGCGCATCATGCGGTCGGCAAGCACCTCCTTGACCGTGCGGCGTCGCAAAATGAAGCCGACCGCGATCCCCGAGATCAAGAAGAGCACGGGAATCCGCCAGATATTGAACAGTTCGGCGACAAACCAGTATTCGGTGAGCAGTTGGTCGTATTGAATGAACTGGATGGCGCTAGCGAACGGCTGGTAGGCCACGAAGATATGGTAGATGATCAAAAGCGCCAAGGCAATGACCCGGAGGGCGTCGATATCGTAACGGCGCTGCGTGGATGGCTCCATATCATCGGTTCCTTTCATCGGGGAGCCACTTTCTTCTTAATGAAGTCCACCAAGTAGATCCATCCAATGGCAAACCCCCAAAACGCAATTAACAATATAACGACCACACTCGAGTCCGGGTCCTGCATATCCATTCCCCAATACTTTTCCAGGCAATAAACCAAGCCCCAGATAAAAGCGAAGGGAGGAAGGCAGTTAACCATCATACCGCCAGAGGTCGGGCTTACGAATTTCCTTCCCGATTTCCTCTTATGCGTCCCTTTACCCTTTTTCCTCGCGGCTTTGGGCTTATCGGCTTGTTTGGCAACGAATTCGACTTCGCCGTCCGTGCAGGTACCGCGAGCCGCAACAGTCCCGTTGTCATTGTATAAAACCAGAGAGCCATTCCCATTCATGATATTGGTCTCGGGACATTTCTCTCCGTTAGGCTTGAAGGTAACGTAACTCAATATTTTGCCGTCCTTCCGAGTGGATTCCTCCTCCTTCCACCCCTTCTTGTTCCATCCCACCGAGAGCCCCTCCATCTTGCCATCCCGGCATTGGGCCAAACTCATGAGGGCCCCGTCATCGTAGGTTGTTTTGCACCATCCCGTATAAGGCCTATGGTGATTTCGAACATACAAAAGCTCTTCGCCTTTTTCCCCTATCCGCTGAAGTTTTTCGGCATCAGTCGCCTCTACGATGACCTTTGCCAAGGTCTCGGGATCGTCCAAGTTCATCTCAACGAGCCTACCACCCGCATTTCGGCGGTCAAGAGCGGGAGTCATCGCCGCGGGAGCGCTTCTTCCTCATCCCCTTGTTCTTGTTACGCTTCTTTTTTTTGCTCGTCCTCTTGGACGACTTCCTGGCGATCGCCAAGTATTCCTTCCATTCCTGTGTCCTCGAATCATTGAGTCCGAATTTCTTGGTTTTTTCCGCCAAAGCTTCCTCCAAATGATGCACCACGAATTTCTGCTTATGCGGAGGGAGAGCAGCCATCTTCCCCCCCAAGTCAGCTACCTCCCCCGCAATCCAAGTGAATGACCGGCCACCCAGTTTCCGGGAAAACGAAAACCCGATGCGGTTAGATTCAGCGACAGTGCCAGCTGGCTCAGTGGTTTGTTTTTGGGCGGGCTTTTCACCGAGCGCCTTGTATAAAGAGGCGGCCGGTTCCGATTCAATGGATTCTTCGCGGCGAGTCATTATGCATTTCTTGATCAACCAAGAGACAACCGGATTATTTTGCTTTTGGCGACCCGCTCTTCCACAGGACGATTTTTTCGACGTCATTCTTGGAGGCGGATCCCTTTGTGCTGCGCCCGCGATTGATGTCTGCCTTGAGGAGCGCGAGCAATTTCTTGGCCACCTCGGGCTTCTCCAGATAGAGGTTTTTTCGTTCTCCGACGTCAGCCTCCATGTCGTAGAGTTGGGCGGGCGGCGACCCCGGTTTCGCTTTTTTCTCGTTGGGCGAGGACCAGCCGCCGGATGCTTTGGCCAAGAGCAACTTCCATGGCCCCTGGCGGTAAGCGAAATGTCCGCTTATGGAGTGATGAATCCCTCCGTTGCGGGTCGAGACGATCTTCTTGCCGGACAAGGCGGGGAGGAAACTCACGCTGTCCTCGCAGCTTCCCTCGGGAAACTCCTCTCCCACGATTTCGGACACGGTGGCGAAGAAATCAGTCAGGCAAATCAACTGATCGGACTGGCTCCCCGGCTTCACCTTTACGGGCCACTTCACGATGAACGGTATGCGGTGCCCCCCGTCCCAGAGGTCGGCCTTGGAGCCACGCAGGTGGGCGCTCACCTTGTGTCCCTGTTGAGCCAAGTTCCCGATACCGGCCGCCTTGGAGCATCCATTGTCGCTGGAGAAAATGAAGAGCGTGTTCTCCTCTTCGCCGATCCGCTTGAGTGCCTTCCGAATCTCGCCCACGACGTTATCCGTTTCCATCACGAAATCACCGTACTTGCCGAGACCGCTCTTTCCCTGCCACTTGGGCGTGGGCAAGATGGGGGTGTGGGGCGAGCCCAGCGGAACGTAGAGGAAGAAGGGCTCGTCCTTGCCCTTGCGGGACTCGACGTACTTGACCGACTCACGGGTCAGTCGGGGCAACATATTGATCGGCGGATCGTGGGCAATCACCTCGTCGTCCTCGATCACTGCCTCCATGTTGCGGGCGTGGTGGAAGCCACGAAAATGGTCAAAGCCACGATGCAGCGGACCATCGGGAATCTTTGCTCCCACCGGCGGGCTCTTGAATTTCTTTTTGGAATATTCGTCGCCGCTTTTTGGATCGAGATACTTGAAGTCGAGGTGCCATTTGCCAATGATCGCGGTGTGGTAGCCTTGCTCCTTGAGAAAACTCGCCACCGTGGGGCGGTCCTTTGCGATCAGGCAGGGAGCGAAGCCTTGTACCACGCCTTGCTGCAGCCGAGTGCGCCAACTGTAGCGACCGGTCAACAAACCATAACGCGTGGGCGTGCAGACGGAGGATCCGGAGTGGGCATCGGTGAAGGTCATTCCCTCCTTGGCCAAGCGGTCGACGTGGGGCGTCGGAATCTTCGAGGTCTTCGGCGCGAGGCAACGAACGTCACCGTAACCGAGGTCATCGCAGAGCACGAAGACCAGGTTGGGCTTCCCGAAGACGGAAAACTGGAAGGCAAACGATAGAAGGAAGCAGAAAACAATTCTTTTCATGACCTTCCGTTAGCCCCTGATCCAAACGCAAACAAGAAGAATCCGTTTAAAGGTAGAACCCATGAAGGCAAGGAATGCCACATGATGCAGGAGCTTTCAAGCAAAGGGAAGGGCAAATAAACTAATAAGCCAACTATCCCATTACTCTCCGAGCAAAGCTATTTCCTCGGGTAGCAGATTCCCGCGGTTCACCCCCACAGCCAATTCCCTCGCGGCTTCATGCATGCCGTTTGCATGCAAAACCGCTGCCAATATGGCTTTGTCCGCATCCTGTTTATAGATGGGTGCGACCCCTTTGACGGTGATTGCGTCCAACGCCTCCTTAGGCTTGCCCGCTCGTAGTCTCGCCAAGGCCAATGTTGTGCGAAACCCGGGCAAGAGAAGAGCCTGCGCGGACAATTCTTCCGCCCCCTTGATTGCCTCCTCAGTCTTAACCTGAAGAACCAGCTGTAAATACAACATGTTGTTGCGAGCCGCCCATTCGGAAGGAAAGCGTTCAACAATTCCCTCCGCCACCGACAACGCATCTCTCGATCGCTTGTTCGCGAGGTTTGCAATGAAGTATGTTTGGCAGGCACCGTAGGAATCTTCATCTCCTAAACCCTCTGCAAAACGATATCGGGTCGATTCTAGGGCAAGAGCAGGCATTCGCATCGCCAAAGTCTGAAAGGCAACTGTTTCGAGAGCAACGTTACGTTTTCCCTCAATTTCTTGCTGAGCTGCAGCCAATGCCTGCTGGCAGTAAGCTTCAGCTTTAGAACGGGGACCGTGACGAAAGGCCACCAACCCCTTGAAAAGAAGGTAAGTGGTTTTGTCAAGATGAGCTTCAGCTTCCACCAAGAGGTCAGCTGCCAAGCCTTTGTCACCTACGCTTAATGATGCAGAAGGATTGAGTAGCACTCGAAACCAAGCATTGAATAAACTCGGCTTCGCCCGTGCCTTTTCGAGGTCGAAAAGCCTCAACGCTTCCTCGAAGTAGTTACGGTCAGCCAACCATTGAGACAGCTCAACGGGCCACTCCTCAAATTGGATCACAACCCCAGCGAGCTCCTTTTTGTTCAAACGTTTCTGGCCCAATCGAATGCCAAGTGCTTGCAAGCGTTGAGCAGGAGTAGACAGTGGATGAAATTCCACTTGACGCCACGCGCCTTCGCGTTCCTCCGAGTTGATCAGGTCTTCAGCTCCTTCAGCAAGCAGCAGCAAAGCTTCCAAACCAAGTCTATCTTTCTCCTCGCTCGCGATCTCTAGTAGTTGGGTCTTGCCGCGAATACGATTTAACAATTGGGGCTGAAAGGTTAAGAGTTGGGCCTGCAAGAGGCGGCTGGGTCGATGGGTTGGAGAAACGGCAAGGATTTCTCTAATCTTGACAAGGGCGGCGTCTCTCCTGAAGGCAAGGGAAAGTTCGCGGGCGACGAGAAAGAGGCTGTCCGGATTCTCAGGCTCCTTTTGCAACAAGTCATTTACCACCTCACGAGCCAAGTGCGCCTTGCGTACGTCCTGAGCCAAGCGGGCATAAAGTCGTAAGTCGTCAGGCTCGGCCTCACTCGTATCCTTCAGGTGCTTCATGGCCAAAAAAGCCCGGAAAGGATCGCTGTCTTGTAAAAGTTTGCCCGTGGCACGCAAGGTATCGGGCGCGCGAGGGACCAAGGTCAATAATTTCTCCAACTTGTCCCCTGCTTTCTCAAAAGCTCCCAACTCGTATGCATCAACGGCCTCCTTCGCGCTTTGCTGCGAGAACCAATTCGAAAGCCATCCGGTCCACAGCCACCACCCACTGCAAACAAGTACCAACAGAATGCAAAGACAACCCAGAAATCCTTTGCGCGAGGGTGACTCAAAATCCTCGTCGTTATGATCAAGTTCAGGAGGGTTTAGTTCGCTCTGTTTCTTGGAGTCTTCCACGGCAAGTTATTTGGTTTGGGAAAGAAGAACGATTTTGGCAGTTCAGGACAGATGCTGAAAAAGAAGTCTTTAAACCATAATAGGTTATATCACTTTAATAGTGTCATAGCATCAATGTTAATACTTAATGTCACTATTCCTGCTAAGAGGCTAAATAGATTTAATTAGCCAATAGAACCAGTATCAATATGATTTCCCATAGAACATGAATTGGTGGTACGAGTTCCGATTCCTTCTGGAGCGCATCTGGAAAAAGCTTGGTGCATCGAACCTCAAGATAGGGTTGGCCAAGTTTCGCATGGTGGGTGTTAATCTCTTGTTTGGCTGGTTCTTCTTCCTGTGGGAGTTTCGCAAAAGGTGGAACGGGCACGGGCGCTGGGTAACCTACGGGGCACTGCTTGCAATTGTCGCGAGCTTGGGTGGAGGTGGCTGGCTTTTGGCCAAGGAGGCCCGCTACCGCATGGCCGTTTGGCGTGCCGCGGAAGCCGAGAAGTTGCTAAAAGAAGGCGAGCTGCAAACCGCCGTGATGAAAGCGGGATCCGCCTATTTGGCCTATCCAGATAATTTATCGTTTCTTCGCCTAGTCACCGAAGCGAGCCGCCAGGCGAAGGCAAATGACTACCCGAACTTGGCAAGGAAACTGGCTGGCCATCCGAATGCCAAGTTGCAGGAGGTTTTGCAATTGACCGATGACCTCATCGCAGGCGGCGACATCGAGGGTGCAGGGCGTTGGCTCCGAAAGGCTCGGGAACTGGGTTTGTCATCCAGTGAAGATTTCAAGCGGTTGCTCCAACTGGAACTACTGGCGGGCAAATCCGGTCGACTCCCGGCCCTGGTGCGTGCATCGGTCTTGGTCGAACAAGGGGTGGAGGATCCCGATGTAGCAGTGGCCTACGCAGGACTTTGTTCGCTTTGGAAAGCCCCCGAGCAACGGACCCAAGCACTTGACAGACTACAAGCTTGGGCGGAACGGGAGGACGAGGTGGGCATGGCCGCCCTGCAAGCCCTCTTGTCGTTCCCCGAACTGGAGAAAGAGAAAAGAGATTTTTACAGCGAGAAGCTCACTACTCGTAACCAAGAAAATCCCGATTACGAAAGCATCAAAGCCAAGCTGGATTTTCTGCGTAAGACCCGTGATCTGAAATACCTCAAGGAAAACGACTGGGCAAGCGACTTGCGCGAAACAACCTTCGACGAAATTGAAAAGCTCGCCTTGCGCGGAGGCATTTTGCGGAGACTGGGCAAAATCGAGGAAGGCGAGCGCTGTCTGAGAAACAGCCTGCGCCAAGTCGATCCTGAAAAGTCCTCACTCGTCGAAAGTGAAATCCTGTCCACGGGAGATCTGGGCCTGACTATCGACTTGCTTCTGAAATATCGTCAAAACCCGTGGCTGCAAATTCGTTCCGACGCCCTCCTGATCGACCTGTATCGACGAGCCGAGCGCAACTCGGACGCGGAACAAACCGCAGGAAACCTATCGTTGGCTTACCTGCGCCACAATCCCAACCTGCTGGCCTCCGCCGCCCGGGCGAAAATCCTCGTAAGCCGCGATCATTTGCAAGAATGCCGCGCCGAAGCGGAAAGATTGGTGGCAAAGTATTCTCATGACCCAGACTTTCGAGAACTGCTTGGCCTAGTGTACCACCTGCAAGGGGAACAGGCCAAGGCCTTGGAGATTCTGCTCCCCGCGAAGGAAGAATATCCATTGAAACGCAGGGCCCGTATAAAGTGTCTTCGCTGGGCCTGCATCCGTGACCTGAAACAAAAAAGCCCTTCATCGGAAGACTACCCCAGCAAGGAGGAGCGGAACGCCTTGGAAGAAGTGGAAAGAGAATTGCTGAAAATCAAGATCTAGCTTGAGGTAACCCTCGAGCGCCCTGCCTCAAGATCTCTCTGTCACTTTGACGGAAACCCTGCCCTGGCGCCACTGGCGAAAGCCTATGCAACATGCGGTCAGCAAACCGAGAAAAGCAAAGGTTTCGGCCGGTTCGGGGGCTCCGGAATTAGACGAGGAGACAGCAAGGCCTTTAACGGAAGCGTTTCCCCCGAAGCCCGTTGACGTGTGAATCAAAGTGGGTGTGCCCCCATTTTTAATTAAGTTAATTTTTTTGCCGCCTCTGTCGGTGTAATATAAATAAGTATTACCGCCTTCTTCATAATAAGCGAGGGCGTTGTTTTTTCCCGAGGGGCCAGTCAAACTATCCAAAGTGGTGGACGATGACCCGGAGATTTCAAACTCTTGCAAAATGGAAGACAAGGTATAAACATGAGTTTCGCTGGCATCAATGCTATCGTATTCTAAAGAATATGACAAGGAGGGGTTGTAAATTACTTCCGTGGATCCCGTGATTTTGTTGTACTGAATAATGTCTCTGCTACCCGCTTGATCAGTGCCAATAAAAGCGGAGGACGAATTTAAGGCGATGGATCTATTAGTTCCACTAGGAAGCGTCACCAGTGTTGCCACAGAGGTGCCGTCCCATTTCTTGAAGTAATCAGCATCAACGAAATAAAGCTCACCCCCATCAACTGCAAGGCCCTTGATTCCGCCCTCTACGTCGGAGCTATTTATAATTGTGGTTTCATTGGTGCCATCAAGATCCACTCTTTTGACGATGGCACCTTCCCCAAAGTAAAGGTAGTTTGCATCCACATCAAAACCTTTAAGATCGGTTGATGAGTTACCATACGAGTACACCACTTCGGCGCTGCCAATTCCATCCAAATCCATGCGCATGAAGGCATTCGCTCCAGCAATGCCGTTTTCATACCAGTAGACGTAACCCGCATGGACGGAGTTCGGGGCGACACAGGCAAGGAGTAGCAGGGTTGCTGCAACTGCCTTGCACGCTATGCTGTTACGATTCATGAAGGTGAGGGATAAGTGAAGCAGATCAATTAGATAAGTTTACGTTGCTCAAATCAACATTTTTGATTCAAGGAGGAAAAAATGATGGTTTGCAGCATAACACGCACTGGAATCACTGCCAGGACGTCGGTGGAAGGGAGTAGCGCCCAACCCGCTCAGCTCAGTCCCTTGAGCCGTCCGGTGCCGTCGCCGAAGCTTTTGGTCTGCACGCCCATGCGGTCGAGCATGGAGAGGTAGAGGTTGCACATGGGGGTATCCTTGAGAGCGCGCACGCGGCGGCCTGGGCGCAAGGAGCCTTTGCCTCTGCCGGCCAGCATGATGGGCAAGTCACGTTCGGTGTGTCGGTTCCCGTCCTTGATGGAGGAACCAAACATCACCATGCTATTGTCCAGCAGGGAGGACCCGTCCTCGTCGAGTGACTTCATCTTGTGCAACATGTAGGCGACTTGCTCGACGTGCCAGAGCCCGATGCGGCGGTACTGATCCTTTTGCTCTTCCTTTTCGGCGTGATGGGACAAGCCGTGAAAATGTTTTGTCCCTACGCCTTCGAGGAAATCGAAACTGGCGGCCGATTGGGCATCGCCCATCATGAAAGTGCCGATGCGCGTGGTATCCGTCCAAAAGGCGAGTACCATGACGTCAATCATCAGCTTGACATGCTCTGCGTGGCTTTCGGGGATGCCCGGGCCGGGTCGCGGCATGTCGAGGCGTCCTTCGTTGATCCAACGCTTTTGGGGCTGCAAGGTATTGTCGATGCGCTTCTCCACTTCGCGCACGGAATCCAAGTATTCGTCGAGCTTGGCTTGATCGGTCGAACTGATTCTTCGGCGCAGGGACTTGGCGTCGTCCAGCACGAGATCGAGCACACTGGCGTCGTCCGCCTGAAGGGCCTGCAGCACCTCGGGCGCCTTGGGGTCGCGCCCGGAGACCACCGGAATGGAGCGTGTGCGGAAAAGACGGTCGAAAGCCAATTGCGGGACGATTTCCTTGGTTACGGGGGTGTGCGGGTCGCGCCAGGAAACGTAAGATCCCAGGAGGCGGGGAAAGCCGCCGCCTATGTTGTCGATTCCGGTGCGTGGCTGGTCGATTCCCAGCTCGAGTGAAGGGAGCGCCGTGCGGTGTCCGATCGCACGGGCCATGACTTGGTCCACGGAAGTGCCACCTGTGTCCAGTCCGCTGCCTGCTCCGCGCTCGACGTATCCACCGGACAGCCAAGCAGGCACCTTCGGCCAATGACCGTTGCGGCCAACTGACTGCTCGTTCCAGAGGTTTTCCAAAAGCAAAAAGTCATTCCTCAAGCCCTTGTCTTCCAATGGCTTGAGCATAGGAGTTATTTCGAAATTCTCCTCTTTTCCGGCAGGGGTCCATTCCTTGGGTATGACGCCATTGGGCATGAAAACAAAAGCGGAACGCACGGGAGGCTGGGCAAGAGTCGGCGCCTTTGCGATGGCTGGGGTCATGGACTCCATCCAAGGCAACGCCAAGGCCGCCCCGACACCTTTGAGCATCGAGCGGCGATCAAGTGGTTTGGTCAGTGCAAGCCTCATGATAATGGAGAAAGTAATATATTCTCACGCACATGTACGCAAGCCACCAATCCCATGGTAAAAACATTCATTTCGGGAGGGCTGGCGCGCGTTGCTTGTTGCGAAAGGGAGCGCTCAAGACGATTGCCCGGACGAGATCGCGGGCCCCATATCCCGAAGCTTCCAATTTGCGGGCCACGCGTTCCACCGTGCCCTCGTCGCCATCGCTCAGCCCTCGGCCCAAGGCATAGCCAAGGGTTTTGCGGACAAGGTTGCGCAGGAACACGTCACTGCTTTGGAGCAGCACCTTCCTCAGTTCGGCGGGGCCCTCGAAGCTTTCCCCAGTGGGAAGGGTTCCCTTCAAGTGGAGAGGTTTTCCCTTGTCCTTCTCTCGCCACCTTCCGAGGAAATCGAAATTTTCGAGACCGAAACCAATGGGGTCGATCAGGTTGTGGCAGGTAGCGCAGGTAGGATCGGCCCGATGTAACTCCAACATCTGCAGGACACTGAGTTCCTTGCCTTCCTTGTTTTTTTGCCTGAGAGGGGGAATGTCTGGCGGAGGAGGTGGCACCGGTGTACCGAACAAGGTATCGAACACCCAAGCTCCGCGAAGCACGGGGCTGGTCTTGCGTCGGTGGGAAGTGAAGGCGAGCACGGCTCCCATGCCAAGCAAACCTCCCCGGCGGTTATTTTGAAAGGCGACCTTGCGGAACTTGTCCCCAGCGAAGCGATCCAAGTTTTTCCATCCGTAAAACTTGGCCAAGCGGCGGTTGGCGAAAGTGTAGTCGGAATCCAGCAACTCGAGCACACTACGGTTTTCCTGCAGAAGGTGATCGTAAAAAAGCACGCATTCTTGA